>NZ_CP075339.1:1201394-1802091 GCF_024399335.1 Leucobacter aridicollis | reverse complement strand
CGCCCTCATCGGGACTGGCGTGTCGATCGCGTTACCCGCTGGGTATGCGGCCTTCGTTGTGCCAAGGAGCGGCCTTGCCGCCAAGCACGGAATCACCGTCGTCAATTCACCTGGAACAGTCGATGCAGGCTACCGCGGCGAGATCAAGGTGACCCTCTTGAACACTGACGCGCGAACGCCGTTCGAGGTGGCCACCGGAGACAGGATCGCCCAGATCATCGTCATGCCTGTCAGCCGCGCGGTGTTCGTGCCGGTCGACGACCTTCCCGACGATTCGGCTCGCGGGGCAAATGGATTTGGGTCAACCGGTGTGAGCGGCGCCGCACATACCGCGACCGCATAAGGATTGAGGAGACACAACAATGAACGAAAACGACACGAGCGAAGTAACAGAGTCGGCTGAGGCTGACGTCGTCGATACTACGAAGTCTGCGCCCGCGGATCGCGAAACTGCAGGGCCCTTTGACTTCTCCGAGGTGCCTACGATGCGCCCATACGTCGACCTTGGCGGCATTAAGATTGCCCCGCGCGAGGGGCTGCAGATGCGCCTCGAGGTGGATGAGCGAGCGAAGCGCGTCGTGGCCGTCTCGCTTGAGTACGCCGACTCCCTGCTGCAGGTGCAGGCGTTCTCGGCCCCGAAGACAAGCGGCATGTGGAATCAAATTCGTCGTGACCTCACCTCGCAGCTCACGGCGCAAGGTGCCAAGGTCACCGAGGAAGAGGGCGCGCTCGGCGCTGAGCTCGTTACCGCGACACCTGTGCCTGCCGATCAGGGCGGCGGAACGCGGGCGGCGCGTTTCATCGGCGTCGATGGCCCACGGTGGGTCCTTCGCGGCATCCTCATGGGCAAGGCGGCAGTAGACACTGAGGCACGCGCGAGCGTAGTCGAGCTCTTCCGTGAAATCGTCGTTGTTCGTGGCGATCTCCCGATGCCTCCAGGTGACCTGCTGCCGCTGAAGGTACCCGCTGGCGTGCAGCCGGGAGCCCCCGGCGCTGGGGCTGTCGACGCGTGAGTGACGTACGCCCCGATCCGAATGACTTTCCGGAGGCGGCGCAGGACGCGGTGGCGCCCGCAGGTGCTCGCATCCCTGGGCTCAATGGTGGGATCGCGCGCGCGGTTCGGGCTGGGGCCGAGGGGGAGGACCTCACTGCCCAGGGCGTCTTCGAAGCGATCGGTGGCGTGCGTGGGGTACTTGAAGCCGTCGTTCCAAGCCTGATCTTCGTGGTGCTATTTGTATTCACCAAAGATGCTCGACTTTCTGCGCTCGTCCCAGGGGTGCTCGCGCTTGCCCTCGTGCTCGTGAGGCTTGTGCGGCGGGAAACCATCGTGTCCGCGCTCTCGGGAATGCTTGGTGTCGGCGTAGCGGTGATCATCACCCTCATCACTGGGCGCGGAGTCGACTATTTCCTCTCGGGCTTCGTTGTGAACATCGCGTGGGGTCTAGGACTGCTCATTTCGATCCTTGTCGGGTGGCCCGCGATCGGGCTGCTCATCGGGATGCTCGACGGTGATATGCGAAGTTGGCGGGGGAACGTGCGGGTCAGGCGCACAGCGCTCTGGCTGACGGTCATGTGGCTCGGGCTGTTCGTTGCGCGTCTCGCCGTGCAGCTGCCGATGTACATGTCGGAGCGCGTTGAGGCGCTCGGGGTCGCGAGAATCGTGATGGGCGTGCCGATGTTCGCCGCGATCATCGTCGTCACGTGGTTTGTGGTTCAGCGCCTCCGATCTTCATCAGATGATTCCGGCGGCGAAAAAGGCGTAATCTCGGGGGAGAACACCCCGTCGTAGTGGCAGCGGAGGCCTCCGTTTGGGTGTAGGATTTATCTTGACATCGAGAGACTTTGGAGGAACCTCATGGCATCGATCAACAGCTTCGGCGCACGCGACACGCTTGCCGTCGGAGACAAGAACTACGAAATCTTCAAGATTTCTGAGGTCGCCGGTAGCGCGCGGCTTCCCTATAGCTTGAAGGTTCTCCTCGAGAACCTGCTCCGCACTGAGGACGGCGCGAACGTGACCTCGAAGCACATCGAGGCGCTCGGGAACTGGGATCCGTCGGCAGAGCCTGACACTGAGATCCAGTTCACCCCAGCACGCGTCATCATGCAGGACTTCACCGGCGTTCCCTGCATCGTCGACCTCGCAACCATGCGCGAGGCAGTCACCGATCTCGGCGGCAACCCCGACAAGATCAACCCGCTCGCTCCCGCGGAGCTCGTGATCGACCACTCGGTCATCTCCGACTCGTACGGCAACAAGGAAGCGTTCGCGAAGAACGTGGCCATGGAGTACGAGCGCAACGGCGAGCGCTACCAGTTCCTCCGCTGGGGCCAGGGTGCGTTTGATGACTTCAAGGTCGTCCCGCCGGGGACTGGCATTGTTCACCAGGTGAACATCGAGCACCTCGCTCGGGTGACCTTCACCCGCGACGTAGACGGCGTGACGCAGGCGTACCCCGACACCGCTGTCGGCACCGATTCGCACACCACGATGCAGAACGGTCTGGGCGTGCTCGGTTGGGGCGTTGGCGGTATTGAGGCGGAAGCCGCAATGCTCGGCCAGCCCATCTCGATGCTCATTCCGCGTGTCGTCGGTTTTAAGCTCTCGGGCAAGATCCCCGCGGGCGTGACCGCAACGGACGTGGTCCTCACGATCACCCAGCAGCTCCGACAGCACGGCGTCGTCGGCAAGTTCGTGGAGTTCTACGGTGAGGGCGTCGGCTCCGTACCGCTCGCAAACCGCGCGACCATCGGCAACATGAGCCCCGAGTTCGGTTCGACCGCTGCAATGTTCCCCGTCGACGAGGTCACCCTCGACTACATGCGCCTCACCGGGCGCTCGGAAGAGCAGGTAGAGCTCGTCAAGGCCTACTCGCAGGCACAGGGCCTCTGGCATGACCCTGCGAACGAGCCAGAGTTCTCCGAGTACCTTGAGCTCGACCTCAGCACCGTCGTGTCGTCGATCGCCGGCCCGAAGCGTCCCCAGGACCGCATCGAGCTCACGAGCGCCAAGACTCAGTTCGAGACCGATCTCAAGAACTACACCGAGGCATCGAACCCCGCCAAGGTGAAGGACGACAAGGGCCGTGAGTTCGAGCTCGACCACGGCGCAGTGACGCTCGCGTCGATCACGTCGTGCACGAACACCTCGAACCCGTCGGTGATGCTCGCGGCCGGCGTGCTCGCACGCAACGCCGTCGCGAAGGGCCTCCAGGCGAAGCCGTGGGTGAAGACCACGCTCGCGCCGGGCTCGAAGGTCGTCACCGACTACTACGAGAAGTCGGGCCTGCGCTCGGATCTCGAGGCGCTCGGGTTCTACCTCGTCGGCTACGGCTGCATGACCTGTATCGGTAACTCCGGCCCGCTGAACGACGAGATCTCGCAGGCTGTCAACGACAACGACCTCGCCGTCACTGCGGTGCTCTCGGGTAACCGTAACTTCGAGGGTCGCATCAACCCGGATATCAAGATGAACTACCTCGCGAGCCCGCCGCTCGTCGTCGCGTACTCGCTTGCCGGCACGATGGACTTCGACTTCGAGAACGAGTCGCTCGGGCAGGACTCCGAGGGTAACGACGTGTACCTGCGCGACATCTGGCCTGACCCGACCGAGGTGCAGAAGATCGCTGACGCGTCCATTGACTCCGACATGTTCCGCGAGAAGTACGCCACCGTTTTCGACGGTGACGAGCACTGGACCGCGCTTCCCACCCCCGAGGGCAACACGTTCGCGTGGGACGACAAGTCGACCTACGTTCGTAAGGCACCGTACTTCGACGGCATGGAGCTCACCCCAGCGCCCGTCACCGACATCACCGGCGCCCGCGTCCTCGCGAAGCTCGGCGACTCGGTCACGACGGACCACATCAGCCCCGCAGGTAGCTTCCGCGCCGAGACCCCGGCAGGCAAGTACCTCGTCGAGAACGGCATCGCGGTTCGCGACTTCAACACCTACGGCTCACGTCGCGGTAACCACGAGGTCATGATCCGCGGTACGTTCGCGAACATCCGCCTGCGCAACCAGCTCCTCGACAACGTCGAGGGTGGCTTCACTCGTGACTTCACGCAGGAGGGCGGCCCGCAGTCGTACATCTACGACGCATCGCAGAACTACCAGGCAGCCGGTACCCCGCTCGTCGTCCTCGGCGGCAAGGAGTACGGCTCGGGCTCGTCACGCGACTGGGCGGCAAAGGGCACGAGCCTGCTCGGCGTCAAGGCTGTCATCACCGAGAGCTTCGAGCGTATTCACCGCTCGAACCTCATCGGCATGGGTGTGCTGCCGCTGCAGTTCCCCGCAGGCAAGAGCGCTGATTCGCTCGGCCTCGACGGCACCGAGACGTTCGACATCACCGGTGTCGCGCAGCTCAACGAGGGCGTCACCCCGAAGACCGTGAGCGTCAAGGCGACGAAGGAAGACGGCTCGGTCGTCGAGTTCGACGCGGTCGTTCGCATCGACACCCCGGGTGAGGCGGACTACTACCGCAACGGCGGCATCCTGCAGTACGTGCTGCGTTCGCTCGTCTAAACGCAAACGACTGGGCTCTTCGAGCCCGCTCGCTGTCTGAGAACCCCGTGCCACTAGGCACGGGGTTCTCTGCATTTCGTCTGGAGGCTACCTGGAATCGCGTCGGGTGGCCTTCAGGCGAGGCATTGCTTGATGCCTCCTGACCAGACTCGGGCACGCTGCCAACACGGCTGAGTACGATCAAGATGGAATGCACCACTACACAGGAGGGCCGCAATGAATGCACGAGCCACTCTCGCGCAGAACATCATCGATCAGAGATTTCGACTTTCGAGGTATGGTGGCCGATACAACCTCGACGACGTAGACCGCCTTCTTGACGCCCTCGCGAGCCAGGTGGTGGCGGGTGGCAATGGAAGTGAACTCGCTCGGTCCGCAATCAAATCGACATTTCGGGTAGTTCCCTGGTTTCGCGAGGGCTATCTCGTTGATGACGTTGACGACTTCATCGATGTAGTGGTGCGGCGCCTGAGGGCTCTTCCCGACGTCGAGGAGGATAACAACCCAGGACTGTAAGGCACCCAGTTCAGGCAGCGCCGCCGCCGGTCGGAGTGCGCTCGGCATTGTTCAGTAGACTGGCTGGGTGCTTGAGCGAATTAGTGGACCCCGAGATCTCGACGCGTTGACTCCAGAGGAGTGCGTCGAGCTCGCCGCTGACATTCGTGAGTTTCTGATTTCCGAGGTCTCAAAGACTGGCGGGCACTTGGGCCCAAATCTTGGTGTCGTCGAACTGACGATCGCGCTGCATCGTGTATTCGACTCGCCGAACGACCCGATCGTTTGGGATACGGGACACCAGAGCTACGTGCACAAGCTACTCACGGGGCGCAAGGACTTCTCCAGTCTGCGCAAGCGGGGCGGTCTCGCGGGCTACCCGCAGCGCGCTGAGAGCGTCCACGATGTTGTCGAGAGTTCTCACGCGTCGAGCTCTTTGAGCTGGGCTGATGGCATCTCTCGAGCGTTCGCAAGTACCGGGAAGCAGGATCGCCACGTCGTGGCCGTCGTCGGCGACGGCGCGCTCACGGGTGGTATGACCTGGGAAGCCCTCAACAACATCACCGACGACAACGACCGCAACCTCATCATCGTGGTAAACGACAACGGCCGCTCGTACGCCCCAACGATCGGCGGCATGGCCCGGTTCTTGAATGGCGTGCGCGTCACCGGTGGGTACCGCGACCTGCAGGAGGGGAGCGAGCGGCTCTTCAATAACTTCGGTGCGGCGGGACGCACCGTATACCGGGCCGCGCGTGGGGCGTTGCGCGGGTTTGTTTCGCGCGCATCTGGCAATCAGGATCTCTACGCGAACCTCGACATCAAGTATGTCGGCCCCGTCGACGGGCATGACCTCGAAGCAGTCGAGGTCGCCCTCAAGCAGGCGAAGGGGTACGGTCGTCCCGCGCTCGTGCACGTCATCACCGAGAAGGGGCGGGGCTACGCGCCAGCGGTGAACGACGAGGCAGACCAGTTCCACGCGATCGGTCAGATCAATCCAGATAACGGCGCCCCGCTTTCCGCCTCGTCCGAGCGTGGTTGGACGTCGGTCTTCCGCGAGGAGATTGTTTCGCTCGCGCACCAAAACCCGAAGCTCGTCGGGATCACCGGCGCGATGCTCAGGCCCACGGGGCTCGATGGGTTCGCGCAGGCCTTCCCGCAGCGGGTGTACGACGTCGGAATCGCTGAACAGCACGCGGTGACGACGGCGGCTGGCCTCGCCTATGGGGGCCTGCACCCGGTTGTCGCGATCTACGCAACATTCATGAACCGCGCGTTCGACCAGGTGCTCATGGACGTCGGCCTGCATCGAGCTGGCGTGACGTTCGTGCTTGATCGGGCCGGAATCACTGGCCCTGATGGCGCAAGTCATAACGGCGTGTGGGATCTCGCGATGCTGCAGATCGTACCCGGAATTCGGATCGCTGCGCCGCGCGACGAAGCAACGCTCAGGGAGACACTCCGAGAGGCAGTCGCGGTGGAGGACGCGCCGACTGTTGTCCGCTACCCGAAGGGCTCGGTGGGCGAGCCGCTGCCCGGCCTGTGGCGGACCTCGGACGGCGTCGACATCCTGTACGCCGCCGGGCAGACGGCCGAACCAGCCGCGGGGCCGCTCGCGGTGTCGGCTGACGTGCTCTTCGTCGCAGTCGGGCCGATGACACGCACCGCGCTCGACGCAGCAGCCGTTCTTGCAGAGCAGGGCATCACGGCGACTGTCGTCGACCCCAGGTGGGTCATCCCGGTCATGCGCTCCGTCGTCGATCTTGCAGCAACACATCGTCTCGTGGTCAGTATTGAAGACGGCCTGCGGGTCGGCGGTGTTGGCACGACGATCCGCCAAGAGCTCCGTGAGGCTGGCGTGGACACGGCCGTTTCCGAGCTTGGCACGCCCTACGAGTACCTCGAGCACGCGAGCCGAGACGAGCTGCTTGCAGATGCCGGGCTCACCGCCCCGCAGATCGCCGCAGAAATCGTGGAGCAGGTGCGCGGGACCCGGCTGCCGGCCGCCCGCCCCGAATAGCACGCCCGAGGACCAGCACGACACGGTTAAGGTGCCCCGGCCAGCATGCGGCAAGCGTGAGCCGGCCAAGGTGAGAACGTGCCGAACCGCCGAACACGCGTCAACTATCGGGCGCTGCGGTACGCGCTCGGAGGTTCGGGCCGGTTTCACCGTTCTGGAGGCTCCCCGCGAGGCATACACTGGACGTTGCGGCTTGCACAGGCATCCCGTGAGAACGCAGTTCGCCCCGCGCGCCACTCGTGAGTGGGGCGCGAGGCGAACCTGCGGGAGCAGCGAACCGGTCTAGGACACTGCAGCGATCCGTGGGTCGTGGAACGCGCCACCGAACGCGCGTTCGGAGGCCCCGACCCTGTCAAGATACGGGGTTGCGCCGCCCGCCTGGAACGGCCAGCCGGCGCCCAGGATCAGGCCGAGGTCGATGTCCTCGGCTGCATGGACCACGCCCTCGTCGAGCATGATCTTGATCTCGTTCGCGAGCTCGTCCTCGACGCGGCGTAGGATCTCCTCGGGCGCTACGGCGGTCTTGCCGAACTTCAGCGCCTTCTTGGCAGCCTTGGAGAGGTCCTCGACCTTGCCGAGCTTGTTCTTCACGAGCGGTTCGTCGAGCTCAGCGATCGCGTGCATGTTCGGCGATGCGTAGAAGCGATCCGGGAACGCGCCAACCATCGTGTCCTGCACGTGCGCGGCGACCTTCCAGCCGACCAGGTCGATGAGCTCGAACGGGCCCATCGGCAGGCCAATCGGCGCGAGCGACTGCTCGACGACGGGCAGCGGCGTGCCCTCGTCGAGCGCGCGTGCCGCCTCGCCCATGACCTTCGCGAGGAGGCGGTTCACGACGAAGCCTGGACGGTCCGCGGTGATGATAGCGCTCTTGCCGAGCTTCTTCGCGATGACCATTGCGGTCGAGAGCGCGCCCTCGCCGGTGGCGGGGCTCTTCACGACCTCGATGAGGGGCATGACCGCGACAGGGTTGAAGAAGTGGAAGCCGACGAGGCGCTCCGGGTGCTTCAGGTTCGCGCCGATCTGCTCGACCGACAGCGACGAGGTGTTCGTCGCGAGGATCGCGTCCTCCGCAATGATCGGTTCGATCTCCGCGAAGACCTGCTGCTTCACCGACAGCTCCTCGAATACGGCCTCGATGACCCAGTCGCAGTCCGCGAACAAAGACTTGTCGGTGGTGCCGGTGACGAGCGCCTTCACCTGGTTGGCATCGTCGTTTGAGAGCCTGCCCTTGCCGTGCATCTTGTCGATCTCGCCGTGAATGTAGGCGACTCCCTTGTCAACGCGGCCCTGATCGAGGTCGGTGATGACAACGGGAACGCGGAGCTTGCGCGCGAAGAGCAGTGCAAACTGGCTCGCCATCAGGCCAGCGCCAATAATACCGACCTTCTGCACCTTCTTCGCGAGTTCCTTGTCGGGCGCGCCGGCGGGCCGCTTCGCGCGCTTTTGCACGAGGTCGAAGGCGTAGATCGACGCGGCGAATTGGTCTCCCGAGATGAGCTCGGCGAGCGCCTCGTCCTCTCGAGCGAAGCCAGCGGCCACGTCGTTATCCTTCGCTGCTGCGAGGAGCTCGATCGCGGCGTACGGCGACTTCGCTGCCGTGCCGAGCCGACCCTTCACGGTGTCCCGCGCGACCTTGATCGCGATCGGCCACTTGGTCATGCGCTCGATCTTGCCCGGCTCGTTCGGGCGCTCCACCTTGGTTTTTCCGGTGAGTACCCCGTCAGCCCACGCAACCGACTGCTCGAGGAAGCTCGCTGCGCCGAACATCTCGTCGAAGATGCCAAGCTCGAGGGCCTGCTGCGGCTTCAGCATCCGGTTGTTCTGCAGCGGGTTCGAGACGATCACCTTGAGCGCGTTCTCGATGCCGATGAGGTTGGGGAGGAGCGTCGCGCCGCCCCAACCTGGGATGATGCCGAGGAAGACCTCAGGGAACGCGATCGCGGCCGCCGACGAGTCGACGGTGCGGTAGGTACAGTTCAGCGCGATCTCGAGCGCGCCGCCGAGCGCGAGCCCGTTGACGAATGCGAACGAGGGCACGCCGATCGTGCTGAACTTGCCGAGCACGCGGTGGCCGTACTGGCCCATGAGCCGCGCGTTCTCTTTCGTCGCGAGCGTCGAGACCTTCGAAAGGTCGGCGCCCGCGGCGAAGATGAACTGCTTGCCCGTGACTGCGACGGCCTGGATCTCGCCGGCCGCTGCCCGCGTCCTGAGCTCGTCGAGCACGCGCTCGAGGCCCTGCAGTGTCCGAGGGCCCAGCGTGTTCGGGCGGGTGTAGTCGCGCCCGTTGTCGAGGGTGATGAGGGCGAGCGTCCCGCCCGAGGGGAGCTTCACGTCGCGCACGTACGACGCGGTGACGACCTCGTCGGCAGACGCCTCGATGATGGGGGAGAAGTCGATCTTGCTGTAGTCGGTCATGGCGTTACTTGCCCTTCTTGCCGTTGAAGTGTGGGTTCTCCCAGATCTGGGTGCCGCCCTGGCCCAGGCCAACGCACATCGCGGTGACACCGTAGCGTACGTCGGGGCGCTGCTCGAACTGCCGCGCGAGCTGGATCATGAGGCGCACACCGGTCGCGGCGAGCGGGTGGCCGAGCGCAATCGCGCCGCCCCACATGTTGACTCGCGGGTCGTCGTCCGCGATGTCGAAGTGATCGAGCAGCGAGAGCACCTGCACAGCAAACGCCTCGTTCAACTCGAAGAGTCCGATGTCGCTGATCGACAGCCCTGCCTTCTTCAACGCCTTCTCGGTCGACGGCACCGGGCCGAGGCCCATGACCTCGGGCTCCACGCCAGCAAATGCGAACGAAACGAGCCGCATCTTCGGCTTCAAGCCGAGCTCCTTGGCCGTGTCGCCACCGGCGAGCAGCGACATGGTCGCGCCGTCAGTGAGCGGTGATGCGGTACCGGCGGTAATCCTGCCATGCGGGCGGAACGGAGTCTTCAGCTGCGCGAGCCCCTCCATTGTCGTCTCCGGACGGCGCCCCTCGTCCTCAGTCGCGACGCCCCAGCCCTCACTCGACTGGAACGCAACAGGGACGAGGTCGGGCTGGATGTCGCCGCGATCGTATGCCGCCTGCACTTTCTGCTGGCTGAGCATGCCGAATCGATCCGCGCGCTCCTTGGTGAGCTCCGGGAACCTGTCGTGCAGGCGTTCGGCGGTCATGCCCATGTTGAGGGCGTCGGGGCTGACCATCTTCTCTGCGACGAAGCGCGGGTTCGGGTCTGCCCCCTCGCCGATCGGGTGGCGGCCCATATGTTCGACGCCGCCGGCGACGGCGAGGTCGTATTGACCCGCACCGATAGCAGCGCCCATAAACGATGCGGTTGTCATCGCGCCTGCACACATGCGGTCGAGGGCGAACCCTGGGACCGTTTGCGGGAGGCCTGCGAGGATCGCAACCGAGCGCCCGAGGGTGAGTCCCTGATCACCCTGTTGGGTCGTCGCGGCGATGCCAACATCATCGATTCTGTCGAGCGGAACCTCAGGGTTTCGCTCCATGAGTCCCTGGAGCGCCTTTACGGCGAGATCATCGGCGCGGGTGCCCGCGTACATGCCTTTGTCTCCGGCGCGCCCGAACGGGGTGCGAACCCCATCTACGAACACGACTTCTCTCATTGTGGCCACTTCGCCTCCATCATGTGGTGTGTTGGATGCTCTCATCCTACGAAGGTGCGCCGAAAGCTGCAGGCCTGGTGCGTGGATCGCCCGAGCGTCGCCGACACTCGAGCCAAAAAACTATCGCTAGTCTACAAAAACGGTTGAGAGAATTGGTGCCACAAGTGCAAGCTGCCACGGACGCGCGCCGAGGTCAGCGAGGCGGTTCGCGACGCCCTCGGGCGATGGATCAGCGGGCGGCTGCCAGGCGAGCTCGCGCACGAGAGCGGGGGAGATGAGGTTCTCCGGCGGCATGTGCTGCCGCTCCGCCTCCGCTGTCACCACTGCCCGCAACTCGGTCAGGCGGTCAGCGGCCTCCGGATGGCGCTGCGCCCAACCGCGATGGCTCGGGATCGACCCTGGCTCCCGTGTCTTCGGGCCTGGCAGGTTCTCGGTCGTCTTGCCGCGGAGGATCGCCTTCCACCACCGATCGAGCTCGGAGCGGCTCGCCCGGCCACGGAAGGTCTTGAGCGAGGCGAGCTCGCCAGCAGAGCGTGGATTCGCTGATACTGCGGCAATGATCGAGGCGTCGGGGAGCAGCCGTCCGGGTGCGACGTCTGTGCTCCGCGCGAAGTCATCGCGCGCAGTCCACAGCTCGCGCGCCATCGCGAGCTGTCTCGGGGAGCGGAGGCGGTTGCCGCCGGACAGCTTGCGCCAGGGCTCCGCGGCCTTCGGCTTGGGCGGGCGCGTGCGGACTGCCTCGAACTCTTGTTCGGCGAACTCGACCTTCCCCGCGTCCACGAGCCGAGCGAGCACGGCGTCGCGAAGATCGGGGAGCAGCGCCACGTCGAGGGCCGCGTACTCGAGCCACGGCTCGGGGAGCGGGCGCGTCGACCAGTCGGCGGCGGAGTGTGCCTTCGCTAGCTCAATGCCCAATAGCTCCTGAGTGACCGCGCCGAGCCCAACACGCTGAAGCCCAAGGAGACGGGACGAGAGTTCGGTGTCGAACAGCCGCTCAGGCACAAGGCCGATCTCCGCGAGGCTCGGGAGATCCTGATCTGCGGCGTGCAGCACCCACTCGTCGCCAGTTAACGCCGCGGCGAGCGGGGCAAAGTCGGTGATGGCGACAGGGTCGAAGAGAAAAGTCCCCGCGCCGCGCCGAAATACTTGGACGAGGTATGCCCGATTGCTGTACTTGAAGCCCGAGGCGCGCTCGGTATCGACACCAAACGGTCCGGTCCCCTCAGCGATCAGGGCGCTCGCGCGCCGAAGTTCCGCATCGTCGGTGACCATTGACCATGCTGCAGATGTCATATGTTGTTTGCCGAGCGTTGCGCTCTAACGCGGTGCTGCGTGAGCGACGCGACCCCTTCTTCGTTCGGAAGCCCCGCGAGGAGGCAAAGTAATTCAGACCATGCTTCGAGGTGCGAAGCGAAGTCGTCACCGAGCAGGGTCCAGGAGGCGCGCAACTCGATCTGGGCGCCGTCTCCACGGGACTCGAGCGCTCCGAAGCTACTCGAGAGCACTTTCGTGGCGGTGCCCGAAATATAAGTGTATCGAGCCGAGCGGGAGTCAAGCGCATCGCTGAGCCACGACCACGCGACGTCTGAGATGAACGGGTCGACGCCTATCTCAAGCTCGAGGGGAGCTTGTGCGTAACAGACAATCCGAAATTCACCGCCCCATTCCGCGGCCGAGCTCGGATCGTGCATCAGCACGAATCGGCCTGCTCCGGCGGGCGAGTCGAGCACTGATTCTGGGTCTGGGCCAACTCCTTCACGCACGCCTGCGGCGAACGCGACCGAATGCGGGGCGATGCGTTCAGGCGGTGGTATCTCGCGCACGACAAGATCCTGACGCAGCGTTGCGCCACGCAGCACGCTCGCTGCGTTCACAAAGACGGCTGGCGCTGCCGTTGAGGGTGTTGACACACCCGAAGACTAGAGTTCTCCGTGGGCCCCGCCTGGCTGCCACGCCGGGGCCGCCCAAATACACGCCCACTCAGGGATGGAGTCGACATGAAGACGTCGCAGTCAATTGCCCTTGCCGGAGCCGCCGCCGTTGGACTCGCCGGAGGCGTCGTCGGCACGGCGGCTGGATTGGCAGCCTATCTCGGGAGGCGCTCGGTACTAGTCGATCGCGGGCTTGAGCGCCCCGTCACAGTTCGCACAGTGCTGACCGGCGACGAGCCGCGAGTGTGGATCAGTGGCGAGGGGGCTGGCGCCCGCGGTCAGCACTCGCTGCTTTTCGATGCGCCCGGAACTGTGCCTGGAGAGGGGATCGGCGCCGCACCGACAGGCCACGCGCGGCTCGGCCCCGTGCTTGCTCGAAACGGCGCCGACGTGCTTCGGCCCGTGGTTGCTGTGGACAACGGAGCCCTTGTCGCCGGGTGCACTGGCAGGATGGTCGGCTGGTGGTACACCGACCCGGCCGAACTTGGATACCGCGTCGAACCCATCAGATACGACACGGAGCTTGGGCCGATGGATGCGTGGATTGTGCACCCGCGGCGCCCACGGAAGAAGCGGTGGGCAGTGCACGTGCACGGGCGCGGGGCGTCCCCGGCCGAGGCCTTCAGAGGGATAGAGCCATTTGCACGCGCGGGAATCACGAGCCTCATCGTGACCTACCGGAACGACCTGGGCCAGCCCGCAGGGCTTAACGGTCGATACGGCATGGGGCTCAGTGAGAGCCGCGACGTCGACGCGGCAATTGCTGAGGCGCGCTCACGCGGCGCCGAACGTGTGACGCTTATGGGATGGTCGATGGGCGGAACCGCGTCGCTAGTCTCAGTTGCCAACGGCTCGCACCGCGCGGTCATCGACGGACTCGTGCTTGAGTCTCCGGGCGCTGACTGGGCAGGCATTCTCCGAGACAAAGCAAGCGAGGCAGGGCTGCCTGGCTGGATCGCGACAGCGGGCATGATGCTGCTCGCACGCGGCACTGTTTCGTCAGGTGAGGAAGACGGGATCGACTTCGCTGCGCTTGCTCCGGAGGAACTCGCGAGGTCGCTTGACGTCCCAACGCTGATCCTCGCAAGCCCCGACGATCGGTTCGTGCCGTGGCACGGTGCCCGTGCAATCGCAGACGCCCGCCCGGATCTTGTGGAGCTCGTCAGCATTCCCGGCGCTGGTCACGTTCGTCTCTGGAACGTCGACCCCGAGCTCTGGGAGGGCACCGTTCTGCGCTTCGTTGCTGGGCTACCCAAACCGGGGTGGCGAGGGCAGTAGACTATTGCGGATGTCTGCTACGCACTCGCACAGTTTCGCAAGCCTCGTTGACCGGAACCCACGGATCTCGGGGACTGAACTTGTCGCCACACTTACGCCCCCTCCGCAGTTTGCGACCGCGAGTTTCGACTCGTACGTGCCCGATGAGAATTATGCGTCTCAGGCAGAGGCACGCGACCTGTTGCGTGCATTCGTTTCTCCGCGTGGAAGTGGCGCCTCCGCAAAGGGCGGCTTCTTTGGATTCGGGAAAAAGAGAACTGAACCCGCGCCAACGGCGGCAGCAAAGCCCGGCGTATACCTTGATGGCGGCTTCGGTGTCGGCAAGACCCACTTGCTCGCGGCGAGCTGGCACGCGCAACAGGGCCGAAAGTATTTCGGCACGTTCATCGAGTACACCGCGCTTGTCGGCGCGCTGGGCTACGCCGGCGCGGTCAGTGTGCTGCAGGGCGCCCAGCTGATCTGCATTGATGAGTTCGAGCTTGACGACCCGGGCGACACCATGCTGATGACCCGCCTCATCGGCGACCTGACGAAGACCGGTTCGAAGTTCATCGCGACCTCCAATACGCCGCCAAACGCGCTCGGCGAAGGGCGCTTCGCAGCTGCTGACTTCATGCGCGAGATTCAGGCGATGTCCGATCGCTTCACGACGATCAGGATCGACGGCGTGGACTACCGCCAGCGCGACCTCGAGGGGGCAGCGGTCGCCCTCACCGACGAGGCGTACAAGTTTGCTCTCGCTGACGTCGCAGCCTCTGGCGTCCGCATGACCGACGACGGGTTTGACGAGCTCATCGCTCACCTCGCGACTGTCCACCCGTCGAGCTACATTGGCCTCATTGAGGGCGTTCAGACCATTGGGCTTCGTGGAGTCCACGAGCTCACCGATCAGTCCGCGGCGCTCAGGTTCGTCGCGTTCATCGACCGCGTCTACGATGCACAGATTCCTATCCGTGCAACCGGGCTGCCACTCACCGAGATCTTCGGCGGCGGCATGATTGATGGCGGCTACCGGAAGAAGTACCAGCGCTGCCAGTCCCGCCTCAACGCCCTTACCTCCCACGAACTCGACTAGCCATGGCGAGCGACAACATTTGGTACCAGATCGGAGTTGCGCTCCGACGCATCCTCGGGCTGGACAAACAGGGTACGAGGCCACAGGCGACACTGAAGCCAAAGTCGCAGCAGCAGCCCCGGCAAGAGGCCAAGCAGCAACCACAACACAGGCCTCAGCAGAAGCAAGGCTCAGCCGGCGAGTACGCAGAAAGTCCGGGCCAGTTCGGTCCGGGCGCGACTCGCGATGTTGCGCCTGGCGAACTCGCCGGTGCGAGGCTTGAGTACTCGCCGAGTATGGACGGCGATCCTGATCCCGGCGAGATCGTATGGACATGGGTTCCATACGTTGAGAATGACGGCCGCGGCAAGGATAGGCCTGTGCTCATCATCGGCCGGATCGATGCCACGACGGTCTTCGGTTGTTACGTCAGCTCGAAGTACCACCGGGACTTCATCTCCATCGGCAGCGGCGCATGGGACTCGCAGGGGCGTGAGAGCTTCGTCTCACCTGAACGCATCCTGCGTGTCACGCACGACGGCATGCGCCGCGAGGGCGCCACGATCCCAAAGGATCGCTTCACTGCCGCCGTGCGTGGCGTGCTTGATTTTCACGGCCTCAGTTAGCGGCTTTAGCTCAGAGTCGACGCTTCGGCCGGCCGTGCGTGCCGGGTGACGAACGGCGCACAGATCACAGCTATGAGCACGAGTGATCCGCCGACCGCGAACGCGATCTTGGCGCCAGCTACCTGGGCGGCTGGGCCGTCTTGGTCTGACAGCGAGGCTCCGATCGCGAGCGCGCCGATCAGCGCGGCGGTTCCCGCCGCGCCAGCGAGCTGCTGCAGCGTGTTGAGGATCGCGCTTCCGTGCCCATAGAGCGGCAATGGGAGCGAACTCATCGCGTGGGTCATCATCGGCGTTTGCACAAGTGCCATGCCTGCCGAGAACGTCATATGCATCGCAACAAGCTTGCTCGTCGCTGTGCCAGGCCCGATCGTACTCAGCCACCATTGCGATCCACAGATGATGAGCACACCCGGAATGACGAGCGGCTTCGGCCCGAGCATGTCGTAGAGTCTGCCAACCACAGGCGCGAGAACGCCTTGTGTGATCCCGCCGGGAAGCATGATCAGACCAGTCGCGAGCACGGTGAGGCCGAGGCCCGACTGTGCATAGATCGGCAGGACAACAACGGTACCGAGCATCACTCCGAATGAAACTGTCAGCACCGTCACCGAGAGCCTAAAGTTGCGCTCCTTGAACGGACGAAGATCGAGTAGCGGCCCCTTGCCTGTAGATTGCAGACGCTTTTGCCTGATCGTGAACACGACGAGTGAAATGACTCCGACCGCGAGCGCCATTGGCGGCACGAGGGAGCCGTGTGCGAGATCGGACGCTGACGACACAGCGGTCACGATGCCGCCAAAGCCCAGGAGCGACAGGAGCACTGATAGCGCGTCGAGTGGAGCGCGCCCGCCACCACCGAGCCGTGGCACGAGAATCGCCCCGACGATCAGCGCGACAAGTGCGATCGGCACCATGAGCCCGAACACCCAGCGCCATCCAAGCGCCTCGATAACGACTCCCGACAGTGTGGGGCCAATGGCGGGGCCGACTGAGATGACAATTGAGTTCAGTCCCATGACTGACCCGCGGTGCTGGGGCGGCACGAGCGTGAGCGTCGTCGTCATAAGTAGTGGCATCACGATTGCGGTACCGCCGGCCTGCACGACGCGAGCGGCAAGCATCACGCCAAAGCTTGGCGCGATGGCGGCGAGGCTCGTGCCGAGAAGAAACAGTGTGAGCGCGACGATGAAAAGCGTCCGAATTGTGAACCTGCTGAGCAGGTAGCCTGTGGTCGGAATGACGACGGCCATGGTGAGGAGAAACCCAGTGGTGAGCCACTGGATTGTCGTCGCGCCGACGCCGAATTCAGTCATGAGGGGCGGCAGTGCGACGCTCAGCACTGTCTCATTGAGGATCATAACGAAGGCCGAGGCTGCAAGCATTGCAATGACGGCGGTGACAGTGCGGGCGGGGGTCGGAGTTGGCGGCAGCGGGACGCTGGCGGTGTTCTGAGGAGGCACGTGTGCGGGAATCGCTTTCTGGCCGGCGACGTTCGGCCGACAGTAGATTGTGGCACACAGTGCCACAATTTTGCGAGTCCGTGTGTTGCACGATAGATTTTGCGGGGCTCACACGCCCACACATGAAGAATTTCGAGGAGCCAGTGTGCACGCAGCCGAACCCGAGCCAGAGCCGGACGAGGGTGTGCGGCAGCGCCGCGCGCGTGAGCTTCGCACCCGCGTACACCTCGCAGCTCTCGACCTCGCAGAGCGGTACGGGATGGGTGCGGTCACTGTTGCACAGATCAGCGCTGCCGCAGAAATCTCAAGGCGCAGCTTCTTCCGACACTTCGGCTGCAAAGAGGAGGCCGTGCTTTCCGGGCATAGTCGCTACCTCGCGGCGGTGGCGACACACCCGCTCACAGTCACAAGCCTTGGCGATGCTCTTGCCGCTATCGATGCCCTCGGCGACGTCGTGCTCGTGGGGGAGGGGGAGCCTGATCTCGCGGAGCATCGCCGCGTCGCGCTCCTGATCGCGAACGACCCTGCGATCAGGGCGTACGCAGTCTCTCAGGACCGCGTGATCGCCGACATGCTTCGAGACAGGATCGGGCTCCAGCTTCCGGGGGAGAATCCCGCGGCGATTGAACTGGTTGCAGACATCGGCGTCACGATCTGGCGAAATGGGTGGATCCGGTGGAGTAGCCAAGCAGGCACCGACGCAACCGAGACTCCTGCCCAGAGCCATGCAGCGGTGCGAGCACTGTTTCGCGACATCGCCATCGCTGCACTTCCAGCTGACGCTGCCAGCGCGAAAGGGCCTCGAGACGGCTAGAGCCCGAGAATAGCCCGCGCGATGAGGAAGTAGATGATGAGTCCGCTCGCATCAACGAATGTCGAGATAAACGGGTTCGAGAAGACTGCTGGGTCAACCTTCACCCACCGAGCTATGAGCGGCATGATCCCGCCAATTGTCGCTGCGACAGTGCAAATCGCGATGAGTGTGAGTCCGATAACCGCACCGATCTGCCAGCTGTAGACGAGCCCCGCAAGGACGAACCCAAGCGAACCGAGAAGCAGGCCGAGCATGAGGCCAACGCGAGCCTCGCGCCCGAGCACCTTCGCGAGGTCCCGCGCTCGCACGTCGCCAAGCGCGAGTGCGCGGGTCACTGTCGTCGCCGCCTGGTTTCCAGTGTTTCCGCCGGTGCCGATGAGGAGTGGAACGAACAGCGCGAGCACTGTCACCTCGGCGAGTGTGTCTTCGAACACGTCGAGCACCTGGACGGTGAGTGTCGCCCCAACGGCGAGCACTAGTAGCCAGACCACGCGCGACCGCACGAGTTGCATGATCGGCGTGGTGAAGTACGGACGCCGAAGTGGTTCAACGCCACCCTGTCGCGCAGCGTCCTCACTTTCCTCGTGCTCGATGATTCGCATTGCATCATCGAAAGTCAAAAGGCCGACGAGGCGTCGCTCGCGATCTACGACAGGGAGCGCAACGAAGCCCGCCTCGGTGAGCTTTCGAGCAGCCCGCTCGGCGTCTTCGGTCGCTTCGATGCTCTGCGCCTCACTCATGATCGAAGCGATGATCTCATCGGGCCTAGCTGCGATGAGATCGCGCAAGCTGACGACCCCGGCGATGTGCCTTGCGTCATCGAGGACTGGCAGCAAATAGATTGTCTCAGCGTCGGCTATCCGGTCTCGGAGGCGCGTGAGCGTCTCGTCGACTGTGTAGTCCATGCGTGTCGTGACGTACTCGGGAGTCATGCGCCGCCCGACCGAGTCTTGCGGGTAACCGAGGACGACGGAGGTCAGGCGCCGCTCACGCTCCGACAGTCCGTGGAGAAGTTTGGGGGCGAGTGTTGCAGGAAGCTCGTCGAGAAGCCAGACACGGTCGTCTGGGTCAAGTCCCTCGAAAATCTCAGCGACCTCGGCATCACGTAGACCTCGCATGAGATCGCTTTGGACGCTCGGGTCGAGCGCTTCGAACACATCGAGTGCCTCGTCCTTGTGGAGCAGCCTGAACACCACGGCGCGCTGCTTTGCGCCAAGGCGTTCGAGGATCAGCACAGCGTCGTCTGAAGACACACCTTCAAGCTCGTGGCCGAGCTGTTTCAAGTCTTCCTCAGCGAGGAGCCTAATGATGCGGGTTTCGAGCTCTCGCTGGTCGGCCGTCTGATGCACTGTCCTGCCCCTTTCGCCCCAGGGGGCGGTCGTGGCTCCGGCGCCACAGGCGGCGCGATCGAGCGCCTTAACGCTATCAGAGCGCCTCGTTCCGGGCGCGACCACGGATCCGCATCCGCATACGATCGGCGGTCGCACAAACTCTTCACTCGGCGGTCACATATTGATCCTTGTTGAAGGGCAATGTCGCAGTGCATAATGCAATCAACGCGTCGGGGTGCTCGACGCCTCATTTGGGAAGGACTATTCACTCATGGCGAATGAAGATTTGGGCAAGCAGGCAGCCGACGCAGCGGCAAAAGCAAAGGACTTCGTCACCGAGGGCGCTGGCAAAGCCAAGGAGTTCATTGGTGAGAACGCCGACAAGGTGAAGGAAGCGCTCCAGAGCGACAAGGCAGAGGAAGTGAGTGACAAGGTGCTCGGCTCGCTCGCCGACTTCGCGAACAAGGTCACCGGAGGCCAGCACGCCGACAAGGTTGACGAGATCAAGCAGAAGCTCGACGACTCATTCGGTAACGAGAAGTAACACGCACTGATGGGGGACCGGTAACTCGGTCCTTCCAAGCGAACCACACGGCCTCGCCGTTCCCTGCTGCGGGAGCGGCGAGGTCGTTGTTGCGTAGGCTACTGAGCCAGCGTCGCGAGGTCAGTGTTCGCGCCGCACGCAATCACGACAACGCGCTCGTCAGCGGCTGGAATGTATGCACCCGCCAAGAGCGCTGCGTACGCTGCCGCAGCCCCCGGCTCAGTAGGCATCCTGTACTCAGACCAGAGATGCTGTCGGGCCTCCAGAATCGCTTCCTCCTCGACAAGTACGCTGCGTGGGCGCCTCGAAGTGGCAGCCGCCCAACCGTGTTCGCCGATCCTGCGCGCGCCAAGGGAGTCAGCCGCGACGCCAGACACGGAAACATCGACGGGCCCGCCGGCGGCGAGCGCTGCATGGAGGGTCGGAACCGCGACGGGTTCAACCGCAACGATGCGAACGTCAGCCTCGGCGACAGCCGCCTCAATGCCTGCGTATAGCCCACCACCGCCAACGGCGACGACAATTGTGTCAACGTCCGGCAACTCGGAGAGCACCTCAAGACCGATGACGCCGGCACCCGCCACAATGTCTGGCTGGTCGTAGGCGTGACAGAACAGCGCGCCAGTATTCTCTACGCGATCCTGCGCGGCCTCGTACGCTTCCGCGTACTCGGTTCCCGCTTGCACGACAGTGGCGCCGTATGAGCGCAGCCTCTCAACCTTCACGCTTGGCGCATTTTCGGGTACAAAAACCGTGGCAGGCACCCCGAGCCGTGTCGCGGCGAACGCGTTCGCGAGGCCGGCGTTGCCGCCTGACGCCGCGACGATGCCAACTGCCGGGTCGAGCTCCCCTCGCTCTCTGGCGGCAAGCTGACGGTTGAACGCGCCACGAGTCTTGAAGACTCCGCAGTGCTGCATATACTCGGCCTTGATCCACAGTTTCTCGCCGCCAACGGGCTCAGCTGCGACAAGGGGAGTGCGCCGCGTGAGCCCGGCGATCCGCGCCTGAGCGGCCTCAACATCGGCTCGAGTGATCATTGTGCTCCTTTGCGTGCAGCGCGGCGTGATTCGTCGCGACCCAGTCTACAAAGTCGCCGCTTCAGGGGCGCACGCAAAAAGCCTCCGGCGTACCGGAGGCTTTCACTTGTGGGCGATGCCAGACTCGAACTGACGACCTCTTCCGTGTGAAGGAAGCGCGCTACCAACTGCGCCAAACGCCCTCACCGCATCTCCTGCGGCAACTCGTCAAGCATACACATTTGCCGCCCTCGATGCACATTGCGTTGCTCACGGGGCGAGCCGCGGTGAGCAGTGGCCAGCGAGCCGCGGTCTACGCCTGCTCCACGGGGCTCGCTGGGGGAGTGAACGTGCTGTCAAGCACATCATTGAGCTCAACGCTCACGTCGTTGAGTTTTACGAGCTCCTCACGAAGCGCGTTAAACCGATCGGTATCGGCCTGGATCTCCCGGCGCACTGCGTCAAGGCCCTCCTGGCGGGCAAGAAGCTCGCCGCGGAGAGAGTCGAAAAGCTCCTTGTTGCCAGAAAACTCGTAGCGTTCATTCCGCTCTCGGAACTCAGCCGCGTCAGCATTGAACTGCTGAACGGCAATGTCGTACGTTGCACTGCGGTCTTCGATGTCCGAGCGAAGTGACTCAAGCTCGGCGCTCAACCGCTCAGCCTCGGCTTTCAACTCGACGAACACGCTGTGGTAACCGTCGTACCAGTCGACAATCACCGACCGATCCTCAAACCACCTCGCGTAGTGCTCTTCGAGGGTAGGGGAAAGATCACGAACCTCCGTGCCAAACACTGAATGGAGCTCATTCGCAAACGCTGAGCGTGAGAGGCTCTCGTAGACACTCATTCGCTGCTCGAAGTCCGTGTCCGTCGCTGCCCGCTCATCGTACTCAGCGATGAGGGTCTCGGTGAGGGCAGCACGCTCGTCCTGGCTCATGCGCGACCACGCCGCGTGCAGAAGTTCGTGAGCGGCTGTCGTTTCGACGACCCCAGTGAGGCGGTTGTCGGTGACCTCAAAGAGGCGGATTCGCCGCTCCGCAAAACAGCCGAGGACGTGACCCTCCTCGGTGTGGTCGACTCCCGCACACCACTCGTTGAACTCGTCGCGGCCCCCGATTGTCGGCTGCGATGCAAGAAAGACACGTTCGCCGGTGCCACTGAGCTCAATCTCACCGCGTATTTGGTCAATGCGCGGCGTCGGCTCGAAAGATGCCGCGAGGAAGTGGTCGCGAATCTCACCGCGATATGAGTACGCAACGAGTCCGCCAGCAGCAACAGCGACAACAAGTGCGACCGCAACCCCCTGCGCGACGCGCTTTCCAACAGTTCCTGCCATAGGGGCAATCGTAGCTAGAGAAGTCGGAAAACCGCCTGATAACAACGTTTCCAACGGGTAACGAAAGCGCGACGCGCCCGGCGAGCAGGGCCGAATTTGCGTGCGGACCCCGAGCTGTATAAAGTTATACACGTCGCCAAGCACGGCGGCGAAAATGCGGATGTGGCGCAGCTGGTAGCGCACAACCTTGCCAAGGTTGGGGTCGCGAGTTCGAATCTCGTCATCCGCTCTGGTGGCCGAGAGCAATCTCGGCCGCTTTTGGTGGCAAAACACTTACGGTGGCGTGGCCGAGAGGCGAGGCAGCGGCCTGCAAAGCCGTATACACGGGTTCGAATCCCGTCGCCACCTCCACCACAATTGAATAGCCTTACAGAAGGCGCGATTGGCGCAGCGGTAGCGCGCTTCCCTGACACGGAAGAGGTCACTGGTTCGATCCCAGTATCGCGCACAGATAAGACCCCCGGTTCCTGCCGGGGGTTTTTGTTTTGCGTGATGCTGATCTGCAGCGGTGCCGGCGGAGCGCAAGCACTTCGCTCGGAGAACTCGCTACGCTAACTACATGCTTCGCGCCACGATCAGACTCATTGAGACGATTGAACTTGAAGTGGCAGGAACGTCACTTGAAGAAGTACACGCACAGCTGACAGACAGATGCCCACCCGGGTTCGACCTCGTAAAGGCGCCCGTGCGCATGGGCAAAACGGGCGGGCAGATCTCTGCACTCGGCACATATCACCGCCGCGACACTCACCAGGAGATCACCGCTGCCTCGGTGGAGGAACTCACCGCACTGGTTCCGGAGGGGTGGGCGATGCTTCACCTGCAAACCGTTCCCGCCTAACGGCCTACATCGCAGCCCCGCATCACTGCCGGCCTCTTCAGGCAGAAGGCATGCCGCGAACGCTCCAGGCGAAGGAGTTCCATTCCCGTCTGTCGCCACTGTGGATACAGTGCCGGGCAGCCCTCGCCTCGGCTTCATGTCGAACTCATAGCTGCTACTAGCGCCAGGTGTCCCGCACTTCTAAACTGTGCGTATCGGGCACGCGTTGGAGTACCCGCGCAGCCGTTGCAGACGGAGGATCGTGAATGAAGCGGATCGTAACGATGCTTGGCCTTGCTGCCCTAGCGGGTCTGGCGCTGTTCGCCCCGGCAGCTGCCTCAGCTACCCCGCCGCCTTCGTTTGGTGGAAAGTACATCATCGACGGAACGAGCGACGGAGTGCTCGGTTCGAGCGTGTCGGCACTCGAAGATGACGTGCGAGAGTTTGCGACTGAGCACGGCGTGCAGCTGTTTGTCGTCTACGTCGACACGTTTGATTCGCCCGCCGACCCAGAAGCATGGGGTGCGGCGACCGCTGAGAAGAACTTTCTCGGCGACGACGCTGTATTGCTGAGCATCGCTGTCGAGGATCGCCTGTACGACCTGAACGCCCCGCAGGCGCTCATGACTGACGCACAGTACGAGAAGCTTTCAAACGATTACGTGCGCCCGGCGCTCAAGAGCAGCGATTGGACGGGGGTTGTCGGAGCGACGCTCACCGGAATCGAAGAAGCTGTACTCAACCCGACCTCAAACGGCACCGGCATTGCCGTTGCCGTGATTGGAGGCGTTGTCGTTGCGGGTGGCGTCGCGGCCGGTGTCGCGTTGTCACGCAAGCGCAAACGGGAGCGTGAGCGGGAGTCCGCAGCGGGCGAAGTAGAGCTCACACTTGAGGAGCTAGATTCACAAGCGAGCGCGCTTTTGATTCGAGTCGATGACGACCTCCGAAGCAGTGAACAGGAGCTCGGCTTCGCGGAGGCGCAGTTCGGGGCTGAGGCTGCGAAGCCGTTCGCAGCAGCGATCGCCGAGGCGAAAGAGCAGCTCCGGGCAGCGTTTGCACGCAGGCAGCTCCTCGACGACAACATCCCTGATTCCGACGAAGATCGACGGGCCTGGCTTACCGAGATCATCGAGAGGTGCTCTGGAGCGAAGGAGTCGCTCGATTCACACACGGACTCCTTCTCGCGTCTTCGCGAGGTCGAGCAGCGCGCACCAGAGGTGCTTGAGCAGCTCACTGCAGAGCTTCCCGCCGTGAGGGCGGCACTCACCGGCGGGCGGGAGCGGGCCGCTGCGCTTGCGGCAAGCTACGCGCCGACAATCGCTGGCCAACTCGAGGCGAACCTGAACGAGGCCGATGCACGGCTTCAGTTCGTGAGCGAAGTCATTGCTGCCGCAACGAACGAGCTGAACTCTGGCGAACGTTCGGCGGCCGCTGTCTCGCTCCGCGCGGGTGAGGCTGCGCTTGATCAAGCACGCACCCTTGCTGAGTCCCCCGACGTGCTCGCGGGCGAGCTCGCCGAGAGCGCGAGCCAGTTTGAGGCTGCTGCAGCTGACCTGCAGGGTGACCTGCAAGTAGTTTCGCAGCTTGTCAGCTCCGCGAGCGAGGCCGACAGGCTGGCGCTTACCCAGGCCGCTGAACGGGTGAGTCAACTCCTGGCGCGCGGTACGCAGGGCGACCCCGTCGCAGCTCTGGCAGCCGCCGCGGCAGCCAACGTTGAAATCGACGCGGCTATCGGTGCAGCCAGGGAAAACTCGGAGCGGCTGCGCCGAGCCGTAGCAGCCCGAGACGAAGCACTCGTCCCCGCGCGAGCCGAGGTGCTCGCAGCCGAGCAGTTCATTGAAACCCGTCGCGGCGCGATCGGTTCGCAGGCACGGACCAGGCTCGCGGAGGCCAAGCGCCAGTTGCAACTCGCCGAACAGTACGCGGAGCAGGATCCGATGAAGTCGTACCAGGCGGCGCAACAAGCGACACAATACGCTCGCGCTGCGTATCAGCTCGCGGTGAACGACGTCTCCGGGTGGGGCGGTGGGTCTGGGGGCGGCTACGGCGGAGGCGGATCGAACGGCAGCTTCGGCGGAGCCGTGCTCGGCGGCATCCTCGGCGGTCTCCTGAGCGGAGGCGGAGGAGGAGGCCATTCGAGTGGGGGCTGGAGCGGCTCGAACGGCGGGTTCACCGGAGGGTGGAACGGCGGCGGGTCGATCGGCGGCGGTGGCGGCGGTCGACGCGGCGGTGGAGGCCGGTTCTAGCCGCCGGAAGTTCACACGCACACAAGCTCAAAGATTTGCGGCTCCGCCCGGCGCCGCTGACAGACCTCCTCCGAGCTGATTCGGTGGAACACAGGAAAGGAAGCCAACATGGCAAAGCAATCCATCCTTGGCCGTATTGCACAGCTCGCCAAGGCAAACATCAACGCACTTCTCGACTCCGCCGAAGACCCAGAGAAGATGCTCAACCAGATGGAGCGCGACTACAAGAACAGCATTGCCGATGCTGAAAGCTCTGTCGCTCAGACGATTGGCAATCTGCGCCTCATGGAATCAGACCTTGAGGAGGACCGCAAGGCCGTTGCAGAGTGGGGTACGAAGGCGGCGGCCGCGTCGAACCAGGCAGAGACGCTCCGCGCGTCGGGCGACACCGCAGGCGCTGACAAGTTTGACAACCTCGCACGCGTCGCGCTGTCGAAGCAGATCTCATTCGAGAAGGAGATCTCGACATCAGAGCCGAGCGTCGCCGCTCAGCAGCAGGTTGTCGACCAGCTGAAAGCCGGCCTCCAGACCATGCGTGAGAAGCTCGTGCAGCTGCAGGCGAAGCGCGACGAGCTCGTCTCGCGCGGCAAGGTTGCAGAGGCGCAGTCGCAAGTGCAGGACGCTGTGAAGAACCTCGACGTTCTGGATCCGACGAGCGAGCTTGGCCGCTTCGAAGAAAAGGTGAAGCGCCAGGAGGCAATGGTGCGTGGACAGGCTGAGCTCGCTGCGTCGACACTCGACGCGCAGTTCAACGAGCTCGACGATCTCGGCGCACTGAGCGAGGTTGACGAGCGACTGCAGGCGCTGAAGCAGGGCAACGCCGGCGCATAGTCTGCACTGTGCGGGGCAACCCGCCGTTCGAGTGAGCCGTCGGCCGCTGCGACCCGATAGAATTACGGAGTATTTATCTTGTCTCCGAAGGGAATCGCAGTGGCCGACGGCTTTTCACTGTTCACCGACCGGTCTATTGTCGCTATGCGCGTCAATGGCGAACTTCGCGATCTCGCGGCGGAGGTCACAGATACCGACACAGTGGAACCCGTCACGATCGACTCCGAAGACGGGCTGAGCATTCTCCGACATTCGGCCGCTCACGTGCTCGCGCAGGCTGTGCAGCGCGTGAACCCAGAGACGAAGCTCGGGATCGGGCCGCCAATCACCGACGGCTTCTACTACGACTTCGACTCAGCCGAGGCGTTCACCCCTGAGGATCTCAAGGCTCTCGAGAAAGAGATGCAGAAGATCGTGAAGCAAGGCCAGCGCTTCGTGCGTCGGGTCGTGAGCGAGGACGAGGCACGAGCGGAGCTTGCGAACGAGCCGTACAAGCTTGAGCTCATCGGGCTCAAGGGTGGCGCCGACGCGGGTTCCGACAACGAAAGCGTCGAGGTCGGGGGCGCCGAGCTCACCATCTACGACAATGTTGACCCAAAGACTGGCGAGACGCAGTGGAAGGACCTCTGCCGCGGGCCGCACCTGCCGAACACGAAGATGATCGGAAACGGTTGGGCGCTCATGCGTTCGAGTGGTGCGTACTGGCGTGGCAGCGAGGCGAACCCGATGCTGCAGCGTGTCTACGGGACCGCGTGGCCGACGAAAGACGAGCTGCGGGCCTACCAGACTCGCCTTGAAGAGGCAGCGAAGCGCGACCACCGCAAGCTCGGTGTCGAACTCGACCTCTTCTCCTTCCCCGACGAGATCGGCTCAGGCCTTGCGGTGTTCCACCCCAAGGGCGGCATTATTCGCCACGAGATCGAGAAGTTCATGAGCTCCGAGCTCGTGAAGAACGGCTACGAGGTCGTCAACAGCCCCCACATCACAAAGGGCACGCTGTTCGAGACGAGCCAGCACCTCAACTGGTACAAAGAGGGCATGTTCCCGGCGATGCACCTCGACGAGGTCGTCGACGACGAGGGCAACGTCACCAAGCAGGGCCAGGACTACTACCTGAAGCCCATGAACTGCCCGTTCCACAACCTCATTTTCCGGGCTCGGGCTCGCAGCTACCGTGAGCTTCCGCTTCGGCTCGCTGAGTTCGGCACGGTGTACCGGTATGAGAAGTCGGGCACCCTCTCGGGTCTCACCCGCGTGCGCGGCCTCACTCAGGACGACGCGCACATCTATGTCACTGACGAGCAGGTCAAGGACGAGCTCAAGCGCCAGCTCGAGTTCGTGTTCGCGACGCTCCGCGCGTACGGTCTCGACGACTTCTACCTCGAGCTGTCGACGCGTGATCCCGAGAAGTCAGTCGGCACCGACGAGCAGTGGGCAGACGCCGAGCAGACGCTGCGCGAGGTTGGCGAGGAGTCTGGTCTCGAGCTTGTAGCGGATCCAGGCGGCGCCGCCTTCTACGGGCCGAAAATCTCTGTGCAGGCCCGCGACGCGATCGGCCGCACATGGCAGCTGTCGACGGTGCAGCTCGACTTCAACCAGCCCGAGCTTTTCGAACTCGAATACGCCGCTGCAGACGGCACGCGCAAGCAGCCGGTCATGATCCACCGCGCACTTCTCGGATCGATCGAGCGGTTCTTCGCGATCCTGCTCGAGCACTACGCGGGCGCGTTCCCAGTGTGGCTCGCCCCCGAACAGGTCGTCGGCATTCCCGTCGCCGCCGAATACGGCGACTACCTCGAGGAGATCTTCGCGCGGCTCCGGGCCGAGGGCGTTCGCGCCCACGTCGATCACTCAGACGACCGCATGCCGAAGAAGATCCGAACCCACACGAAGATGAAGGTACCGTTCCAGCTCATCGCTGGCGAGGAGGATCGCGCGGCGGGCGCAGTCAGCTTCCGGTTCCGCGACGGCACGCAGCTCAATGGCGTCCCTGTCGACGACGCTATCGCTCGCATTCTCGCAGCGATCGAGAGTCACGAGCAGGTCTCGACGGCCTGGTCGGAGTAGCTGGTAGGCGCGAGAACCATGAGTGGAACTGAGGAAACCCAAGCTGAGGGCCCAGGGGAGCGCGGCACGGTCGGCACGCCGAACCCGCTGCAGCGCCTCTGGGTGCCTCACCGCATGGCGTATGTCGCAGATCACCACCAGGCAGATCACACAGACTGCCCGTTCTGCGAGGCTCCGCGACACGACGACGCTTCATCGCTCATCGTGCACCGCGGGAAGACAGCGTACGTGCTGCTCAACCTATTCCCGTACAACAGCGGGCACATGCTTGTGTGCCCGTACCGCCACGTGGCTGGGTACGACGACGCGACCGCAGAAGAGGTCGCTGAGATCGGTGCACTGACCCAGGCCGGAATGCGCGCAGCGCGCCGCGCGCTGAACTGTGCTGGGTTCAACCTCGGCATGAACCAGGGCGAGATCGCTGGCGCCGGTGTTGCCGCCCACCTCCATCAGCACATCGTGCCGCGGTGGGCATCTGACGCGAACTTCTTCCCAATCATTGGGCAGACGAAAGCGATGCCACAGCTACTCGGCGAGGTCCGCGACCTGATCGCGGCAGCCTGGGCAGACCCACCCGACGCCTAGCGTGGGGCCTCGTCGCCCCAACATTCGGATCGCAGCAGACACACACGTAAGAAAGCAGGAGCACCCGTGGCCGGACACTCCAAGTGGGCAACCACTAAGCACAAGAAGGCAATTCTCGACTCGCGGCGCGCGAAGGCGTTTGCCAAGTACATCAAGGTGATCGAGGTCGCCGCGCGCATCGGCGGGCCCGACCTCGCCGGAAACCCAGCCCTCTCTGAGGCGGTGCACAAGGCGAAGAAGAATTCTGTTCCCGGCGATAACATCGACCGTGCGATCAAGCGCGGCGCCGGACTCACTGGCGAATCCGTGGAGTACTTCACGACGATGTACGAAGCCTATGGCCCGAACGGCGTTGCTCTGATGGTCGAGTGCCTCACCGATAACAAGAACCGCGCCGCAGCCGAGGTTCGCACAGCCCTGAGCCGCAATGGCGCGACGCTCGCCGATCCAGGCTCGGTTGCCTACAACTTCGAGCGCAAGGGCGTCATCACGGTGCCCGCCGAGGGCACCACTGAAGATGACGTGCTCATGGCAGTACTCGAGGCAGGTGCCGAGGAGGTCAAGCCGACTCCGAACGGCGAGGCGTTCGAGGTGATTACTGAGGCGACTGATCTCACCGCCGCCCGCGGTGCACTCGTCGACGCTGGCATTGACTACGATTCCGCCGAGGCAGAGTTCGTGCCGAACCTCAAGGTTGAGATTGATGCTGAAACCGCCCGCAAGGTGTTCCGCATCATCGACGCCCTCGAAGACAGCGACGACGTGCAGAACGTCTACGCGAACTTCGACCTGACCGACGAGGTCCAGGCGGAACTCGCCAACGACGAGTAACCGTGCGCGTCATCGGGATTGACCCGGGGCTCACGAGGCTCGGCGTGGGCGTCGTGAGCTCCGAAGGATCCCGGAAACTGACGTTCGAACACGTCGAGGTATTGACGAGCCCAGCTGGGGCCGAGCTGCCTGTGCGGCTCCACCAGCTGGGCTCAGCCCTCGAACGACTGCTCGACGGCGACCGCCCCGATGCCATAGCTATCGAGCGGGTGTTCGCTCAGCAGAACCTACCGAGCGTGATGGGCGTCGCCCAGATCTCGGGCATCGTGATGTTTCTCGCGCAGCAGCGCGGCATCCCTGTCGCGATGTACACCCCAAACGAGGTGAAGGCCTCGGTGACCGGTTACGGCGCCGCCGACAAGGCGCAGGTGACGAATATGGTGACACGGCTGCTTGGGCTCGCCGCTCCACCCAAGCCCGCCGACGCTGCCGACGCGCTCGCCCTCGCAATCGTCCATGCCTGGCACCTTGGTCGAGGGGGAGCACCAGACCGGCAACGGGCAAGTGCTGCACCGATGGGAGAGACCCCAGCGCAGCGAGCCTGGCGCGAAGCTGAGGCGAAGGGCGGCCGGCGCAGGAGCGGCCCGCGCGCCTAGCTTGCCGCGCCCCGGCGTCCAGCCCGCAGCGCTACGCACCTTCCGCAGAACTGCAGATCGGCAATTCGTATGCCGGTTCCTGACCGGCCCGGGATTGCTCGCGCAGATCCCAGATCTATTGACGGGGTTGGATGGCGGAGCCACTGCGGGGAAAGAGACGATCCCAAGCCCGACGCGCCATAATGGTGGGGTGCCCCTCTATCGCGAACAGGGTGTCGTGCTCCGCACGCACAAGCTCGGGGAGGCTGACCGCATCGTCACCCTCCTCACGAGCAAGCGTGGCGTACTCAGGGCTGTCGCGAAGGGCGTGCGCAGGACTTCGTCAAAGTTCGGCGCCAGACTTGAGCCGTTCATGGTCGCCGACGTTCAGTGCTACGAGGGTCGTACACTCGACACGATCACTCAGGCAGTCACCCTCGGCTCGTACGGGCCCGCGATCACCGCGGACTACGACAGGTATCGGGCCGGTAGCGTGATGGCCGAGACCGCCGAGCGGCTCGCTGAGGGCGGGCCCTCGCCCGAGCTGTTTAGGCTCCTCGTTGGCGCTCTGCGCACCCTCGCCGCGGGCAAGATTCCCCCGGAACTCGTCCGTGACGGCTACCTGCTGCGCGCCATGGCCGCCGCGGGCTGGACGCCCGGCTTTGATGAGTGCGTGCGCTGCGGCGCACCCGGCCCTCACACCGCAGTCGCGGTACAGCTCGGCGGTGTCGCCTGCGAGAACTGCCGGCCGGCAGGCTCGCCGCGCCTTGACCAGGTGAGTATCGATCTGCTCCGCGCGCTACTCGCGGGCGACTGGGACACGGCCGTCGCGAGCGGAGAGCGTGAGCGCGGGCAGGCCGCCGGGATTGCGGCGGCATACACCCAGTGGCATCTTGAGCGTGGCCTACGTTCGTTCTCAGTGCCACGCGCCTAGAATCGGTGCATGGCTATTGCTCCCGAGACCCTGGTTCCCGTTGACTGGACCGGGGAACAGCCACCGAAGTTTCGGGGCCCGGCCCCCAAACACGTCGCGATAGTAATGGACGGCAACGGGCGGTGGGCGAACCAACGTGGCCTGCCGCGCGTCGAGGGCCACCGGATGGGCGAACAGGTGCTGCTCGACGTCGTCGCCGGGGCGATCCAGGCCGGGGTGACGCACCTCAGCGTGTACGCGTTCTCGACCGAGAACTGGCGACGCTCGCCCGACGAGGTTCGGTTCCTCATGGGCTTCAACCGCGACGTGCTGCGGCGACGGCGCGAGCAGCTCAGCGCTTGGAACGTGCGCATGCGCTGGGCCGGACGTCGGCCGCGGCTCTGGGGGTCGGTGATTAAGGAGCTCAAGCTCGCCGAGACCTACACAGCGCACAACACCGGCCTCACGCTGACGATGTGCGTGAACTACGGCGGACGCACCGAGATCACCGACGCCGTGAAGCGCATCGCCACGGAAGTTGCCGACGGCAGGCTCTCCCCGAACGGAATCTCAGAGCGCGTCATCGAGAAGCACCTCTACGTGCCAGAGTTGCCGAACGTCGACCTTTTTGTTCGCAGCTCGGGGGAGCAGCGCACGAGTAACTTCATGCTCTGGCAGTCGGCCTACGCCGAGATGGTGTTTCTCGACCAGCTGTGGCCAGACTTCTCACGGCGGGACCTGTGGGAGGCTATCGAGATCTTCCATGACCGCGATAGGCGCTTCGGCGGCGCGGTCGACAAGCCAAAGTCGCGCTAGCGCCGAGAGTCGGCGTGATCTGCGACAATAGAGCAGTCATGACTATCTCAACGCTTCCAGGCTCCCGCCTGCGTATCGGCCCCCTCGAGCTCGACGTCCCAGTCATCCTCGCGCCGATGGCCGGAATCACCAACACCGCGTTTCGCAGGCTCTGCCGAGAGTACGGCGCGGGGCTCTATGTCAGCGAGATGATCACGAGCCGCGCGCTCGTCGAACGCACCCCGGGATCACTCCGGCTCATCAAGCACCACGAGAGCGAAACTCCCCGCTCCATCCAGCTGTACGGCGTCGACCCGAAGACTGTGTCCGAGGCCGTCCGGTTCCTCGTTGATCAGGATCTCGCGGACCACATCGACCTGAATTTTGGCTGCCCGGTGCCGAAGGTCACGCGCAAGGGCGGCGGGGCCGCCCTGCCGTGGAAGGCCGACCTGTTTAGCGCGATCGTCGACGGCGCCGTGAAGGCCGCCGGCGATATTCCGCTCACGGTGAAGATGCGCAAAGGGATCGATGCGGATCACCTCACCTTTCTCGACGCCGCGCGCTCAGCCGAGGCCGCCGGCGTCGCTGCCATTGCCCTCCACGGGCGCACCGCGAACGAGTTCTACTCGGGGACGGCAGACTGGGCGGCGATCGCTGAGCTCAAGCAGGCCATCACGAGCGTGCCGATCCTCGGCAACGGGGACATTTGGGCGGCTGACGATGCGATCCGTATGGTTCGGGAGACTGGCTGTGACGGCGTCGTCGTCGGGCGCGGGTGCCTGGGGCGTCCGTGGCTGTTCGGCGACCTGGCCGCCGCGTTCAAGGCGGAACAGGGCGAGCTCACATGGGATGAGGCGAACGCCGCCATCGCAAGGCCGGGCCTCGGATTCGTGATGGACGCGATGCGCCGCCACACCGAGCTGCTCATCGAGTTTTTCGACGGGGAGGAGGCGCGCGCCTGCCGCGACATCCGCAAGCACGTCGCCTGGTATTTCAAGGGCTACGGTGTCGGCGGCGACACCCGCCGAGCGCTCGCAATGGTCGAGTCGCTCGAGCACCTCGACGAGATTTACGAGACGATGGACCGCTCCCTGCCGTACCCCGGCGTTGGCGCGGAGGGACAGCGCGGGCGGGCTGGGAGCCCGAAGCAGCCCAAGCTCCCCGACGGCTGGCTCGATTCACGCGACAGCGCGCACATTGACTTCGCGGAGCTCGCCGAAGCGGAGCGGGACGACTCGGGTGGCTAGCCTGGAGCCCGCGCGCGGGGAGTACGGTGCGGCCGACATCGAGCGGTTCGTGCCCGAGACGCACAGCGGCGCGCGCAGCGATTTCGAACGCGATCGGGCACGCGTCATTCATTCCTCTGGCCTGCGCAAGCTTGCCGCGAAAACCCAGGTGCTCAGCCCGACCGCGGGCATCGACTTCGCGAGAAACCGCCTCACGCACTCGCTCGAGGTCGCGCAGATTGGTCGCGAGCTCGCCGCGTCGCTTGGTCTCGACCGCGACGTCGTCGACGCGGCATGCCTCACCCACGACCTCGGCCATCCGCCGTTCGGTCACAACGGAGAACGGGCGCTCGCCGAGTGGGCGAGCGATGCCGGCGGGTTTGAGGGCAATGCGCAAACGCTCAGGATCCTGACGCGGCTCGAAGCGAAGCGTTTCGACGACTCGGGTGAGAGCGCCGGCCTGAACCTCACGCGGGCGACGCTCGACGCGAGCTGCAAGTACCCGTGGGCACTCTCGGAGGCTCCCTCGGGCAGCGGCAAGTTCGGGTACTACCCCGACGATGCCCCGGTGTTCCACTGGATGCGCGAGGGCGCGCCCGACAGGGTCAAGTGCGCAGAAGCTCAGACGATGGACCTGTCAGACGACATCGCGTATTCCGTGCACGACTTTGAAGACGCGATCGTGAGCGACCACATTGATCCGCTGATCCTTACCTCGCGTTCGGGGCATGACTCGCTCATTGCCGACGTCGCGAGTTGGGCCGACGGCTCGTTCACGCACGACGAGCTCTCGGCGGCCTACGACAGGATCTCGGCGACGCCGACCTGGCTAACGCGGTGGGACGGATCGCGCAGGCACCAGGCGCAGCTCAAGAACTTCACGAGCGACATGATCGGGCACTTCGCGCGCTCCGCCATCGCAGCGACACGGGAGTCGGCCGGCGGGGCTCCGCTTGCCCGCTATGGCGCATCCCTCGTGGTGCCGAAGGAGATCCATGCCGAGATCGCGGTGCTCAAGGGCATCGTCGCGGCGTTCGTGATGGCGAGTGGCCGCAGGCAGCCAACTTACCGGAGGCAGCGCGCGCTCCTCGCCGAGCTCCTCGAAACCCTGTGGGAGGGTCAGGATCGCGATCTCGAACCCGCGTTCCAGGCAGACTTCGCGGCGGCCGCCGACGAGGCAGCAGCAAAGCGCGTGATCGTGGACCAGGTGGCGTCGCTCACTGACCAGTCTGCAATCGCCTGGCACCGCCGGCTGTGTGAGGTGCCGCTGGTATAGAGACACACGCATCGCGTGTGTCCGCCAGCGGCTCCGGCGCCACCGTGCCGGCTGGTAGAGCTGCGGGTGCTCGCTCGCACCGCCTGTGATCTGCCGAGCTAATGCAGCTTCCGCCGCGCTGCGGCATACACATCGTCGATCCCAGACCCTGCGCGCGTGCAGCGCTGCACCCACGGCATCGCTACGACCGCTGAGGCCGGTGCGCCCTGAGCGAGCTGCCGTCGCCGGCGCCCCGCAAAGACTAGAATGGCCCCTATGGCGGGTCGGATCAAAGCAAGCGATGTTGAGGAAGTGAAGCGCCGCACAAACATCGCCGACCTCGTTGGGGATTACGTCGCACTGAAGAACGCTGGCATCGACTCGATGAAGGGGCTCTGTCCGTTCCACGACGAGCGCAGTCCGAGCTTCCACGTGCGCCCGGCCCTCGGTTACTTCCATTGTTTCGGCTGCGGCGAGTCGGGCGACTCGATCAGCTTCGTGCAGAAGATGGACCACCTCTCGTTCGCGGAGGCAGTCGAACGGCTTGCGGCCCGCACGAACTATGTGCTCACCTATGAGGAGGGCTACGAGCGTCGCGAAGACGGGCCGAACAAGGCGCGGCTGCTCGCTGCTAACCAGGCGGCGAGCGACTTCTACCGCGATCAGCTTATGGGGGAGGAGGCCCAGACCGCCCGCGGCTTCCTCGAACAGCGCGGTTTTGCTTCGGCGTCATGGGAGCAGTTCGCCGTCGGCTACGCCCCGCGGGGGTGGGACGCCCTCACGGGCCACCTCCGGCAGCTTGGCTACACGCCGCAGGAACTCGTGCAGGCCGGTCTCGTCTCCGAGGGGCAACGCGGGGTCTACGATCGCTTCCGCGGCCGCATCGTCTGGCCGATTCGTGACACGAGTGGGCAGACGCTCGGATTCGGCGCCAGGAAGCTCTACGAGGACGACAACGGGCCAAAGTACCTGAACACCCCAGAGACACCGGTTTACCACAAGTCGCGGGTTCTCTACGGGCTCGACCTGGCGAAAAAGGCGATCTCCCGCGGCGGGCGCGCCGTGATCGTCGAGGGCTACACGGATGTCATGGCATGCCACCTCGCGGGCGTCGACGACGCCGTCGCCACCTGCGGCACCGCCTTCGGTAAGGAGCACATTTCGATGCTCCGCCGCGTGATGGGTGACGACTCCGCGGCCGAGGTGATCTTCACCTTCGACCCAGACGAGGCAGGCCAGAAGGCCGCGCTGCGCGCGTTCGGCGAGGAGCAGCGCTTCACCGCGCAGACGTACGCCGCGGTCGCGCCGGACGGCTACGACCCGGCCGACCTCAGGCTCCACCGCGGCGACGACGCCGTCCGGGAGCTTTTCAGCAAGAAGGTACCGCTGTTCGAGTTCGCGCTCAAGCAGGCGATCAGTCGGTACGACTTGAACTCAGTCGAGGGCAGGGTGTCCGCGCTCCGGCAGGCCGCCCCGATCGTCGCCGGCATTAAGGATCCGGGAATGCGACCTGGATATACCCGCGAGCTTGCGCGAATGCTCGGCCTCGATCTCACCGAGGTGCAGCATGCGGTGAAGAACGCGCACCGGCAGGCACCCACCGAGCCTGAGTACGCGGGTCCAAACCACGCCGCTGAACCCGGGCCGGCCCGCCCGGCGATCTCGCTCAACACGTTGCGTTCGACACCAGCCGTGTGGCTCGAGCGCGATGCGCTTATGGCGATGATCCAGCAGGGCCCTGCGGTCGGATCTGAGCTGCTCTCGCAGGCTGTCACCGCGCAGGTCACCGAGCCGCAACTGCGCGTCGTCAGAGACGCGCTCAGCGCGGCGCTGCCGAGCCTCAACGGCGGGGCCTGGGTAGAGGCGGTGCTCGCTGCGGCACCACCGACACATCAGGGCCTCGTGCGCGAACTCGCGGTCGCCTCGATGCCACAGCGTGATCCAGCGCTCCTGCCTGAGTACGCACGTGAGGTCGTCATCTCACTGCTCGACCGCGACCTCGTCTCGTTGAAGCAGGAGTTGCTCGCGCGCCTGCAACGTATCGGCGACTCCTCGAGCGAAGCCTCCCGTCGCGTGCAGGAACAACTCGCCGCGCTGGAGAATGCGCGGCGTGGCCTGCGCCACGACTAGTAAGGTGAGCGTGTGGCACATCCAAACCTCGATGCAGACCCAGTCCTGTTCGCTTCGGATCTCTCACTGAGGTATCCAGCACACGCTGGCGGGCGCGCCTTCCAAGCTGTTGAAGGCGTCAGCGTCGAGTTGCCACGTGGGGGAGTGCTAGCCGTGCTCGGAGAAAGCGGTTCGGGAAAGTCGACACTTACCCGCTACCTCGCAGGGCGAGGCACCGAGGGCGACAAGAATGCGCGAATTAAGTCAGCTGGCGGCGTCGGCACCGCCCTTGGCATGCCGTTGGAGCGCCTGTCGCGGCGTTCACGCTCCCGGCTGACAGCGTATGTCGGTCACCTGTCGCAGGACGCGGGAGCGACCCTCACTCCCGAGCTCAACGTAGGCGACGTGTTGTTCGAGCCGATTCAGGAACGTGTTCGAAGCTTCGACCGTGAACCGCTCGGGGAAGTCGTCGCTGAGATGATGGACATCGTTGCGCTGCCACTCGCGAAGCTCCAGGAGTACCCCTACGAGCTTTCAAAGGGTCAACGTCAGCGCGTAGCGGTGATGCGCTCACTGATGCTCGACCCGACTGTACTCGTCGTTGACGAGCCAACCCTCGGGGTCGATGCGAACAATAGGCCTAAGATCGTTGACCTGTTGAAGTGGTACCGAAAGCGCACAGGCGCCTCGATGGTGCTCGTCAGTCACGATATCGGCATGCTCGAGGCGCTCGCGGAAGAAGTTATTGTGCTGCAGCAAGGCCGAATTGTCGGCCGCGGTGAGATCAACTCAATCTTCAGGCGCACTGAGCACGAGTATGTTCGCAAGCTCGCGGAGGCCCTCCGATCGACGGCGTACGACGAGATCGCCGAGGAGTAGACGCGCCCGGGGCGCAGCGATTTGCACGCCCCGCGAAACGCTTGGTACGCTAGTCGAGTTGCTGCGGCAATATTCCCCTGTAGCTCAGTTGGCAGAGCGCTTGACTGTTAATCAGGATGTCGCTGGTTCGAGCCCAGCCGGGGGAGCAACGAAGGCCCTTACTCTTGAGTAAGGGCCTTTTTGTCTACCCAAAGGAGCGTGCAGTGAGTCAACACCACGGACACATGATTCAAGTCGAGCCTTACGGCTCGCCGGATGTGCACGAGAGCGTCTGGCTCGCCCCAGGAGCAATCGTTGTTGGCAATGTCGCCATCGGGCGCGATTCGAGCATCTGGTACAACGCGGTCGTGCGGGGCGACTCAGACGCGGTGCGCATTGGCGAGCGAACAAACGCCCAGGATGGTGTGGTGATTCACACGTTTCGCGGCCGGGCAACTGTCATCGGCGATGATGTCTCAATTGGGCATAACGCGGTCGTTCACGGCGCCACTGTCGAGAACGGGTGTCTCATCGGCATGAACGCGACCGTGCTCAACGACGCAGTCGTGGGGGAGGGCAGCCTTGTGGCCGCTGGGGCGGTCGTACCTCAGGGGATGGTCATCCCGCCGCACTCCCTCGTCGCTGGAGTGCCAGCCCGAGTCGTGCGCGAGCTGAATGACACGGATCGCGAATCAGTGCGCCTCAACTCAGAGGTGTACCTCAAGTACACCGACAACCACCGAGCAGCGACGAGCGATCCGACAGGTGATCCGAGGAGCACTTCCGGGGCGTGACGCGCCGGGATGCAGGCGCGTTCGCGCGAGGGAGCGAACATGCAGTATGCTCGATGAGTCGCGCAAGCGTCGCACCGATTTCGCGGTGTGGGGATGTAGCTCAATGGTAGAGCCTCAGTCTTCCAAACTGATTACGCGGGTTCGATTCCCGTCATCCCCTCCAATAAGCCCCTCACTTCAGTGAGGGGCTTTCTGCTGTTCGGGGAACTGGATTCTGGGCCGGCTGATGCTGTGAGGAACCCGGGGAGTTCGATTTCGAGGCAGGCGATGACACTCCCGGAGGACCCGCTCTGCCGCGTGTTTCCGCCATTTTTCTACGCATTTGCTCCGCAAACGCCGCCCAGTGTGCTGATTTGCTCTGGTTTGGACTAGGATTGGTCAGGTTGCGCGCTGTGAGCGCAACCGAGAGACGAGAGTCTCGGGGCGTAGCTCAGCTTGGCTAGAGCGCCCGCTTTGGGAGCGGGAGGTCGCAGGTTCGAATCCTGTCGCCCCGACAAGGGTCTATTGGCCCGATACTGGCTGATAGCAGCATGATCCGACGATGAGAGGCCAAATTGCCGAAGACGAAAGCTGAAAAGCTCACACCGACCCGCACGAAGCTGACCGTTACCGTCACGCAGGATGAGCTCGCTCCGTACCTGAAGAACGCGTACAAGTCGATCGCCGAGCAGGTTTCGATCCCAGGCTTCCGCAAGGGCAAGGCACCGGCACAGATCATCGACCAGCGCTTCGGCCGCGATTCAGTCATCTCCGAGGCAGTGAACCACTCGCTCGACGATTTCTACCAGGCTGCAGTTGCCGAGGCAGGCGTGCGCCCGATGGGTCGCCCCTCAGCAGACATCGAATCGATGCCGGCAGCAGCCGATGCTTCGAGTGAACTCGTTCTCCTCTTCGAGGTTGAGGTTCGCCCCGAGTTCACCCTCCCCGACTACGACGGTCTCGCAATCACCGTCGACGAGGCGGAGATCGACGAAGCTGCTGTCGAGGCAGAGCTCACAAGCCTCCGTGAGCGGTTCGGAACCCTTGTTACTGTCGATCGTCCGGCCAAGACCGGCGACTTCGTTGAACTCGACCTCACCGCGAAGGTCGACGGCAAGGAAGTAGACAAGGCAAGCGGAGTATCGTACGAGGTCGGCGCAGGTAACCTCCTCGCAGGTACCGACGAGGCTGTCGAGACGCTCACCGCGGGGGAGACAACGAACTTCACCTCGCAGCTGCTTGGCGGCGAGTACGAAGGCCAGGACGCTGAGGTTGAGCTCACGCTCACCGCAGTGAAGGAGCGCGAGCTTCCCGAGGCTGACGACGAGTTCGCACAGCTTGCGAGCGAGTTCGACACCATCGCAGAGCTGCGCGAGAGCCTCAAGGATCAGGTCTCACAGGCGTCGGTCTTCGCGCAGGGCCGTCAGGCACGCGACATCTTCACTGAGACGCTCATCGAGCAGGCCGATATCCCGATTTCGGAGGAGCTCGTCGAGGAGGAGGTGCACCGCCACCTCGAGGGTGAAGGCCGCCTCGAAGACGACGAGCACCGTGCAGAGGTTCGCGTGGCGAGCGAGAAGCAGATCCAGATGGAGCTTCTGCTCGACGCGATCGCCGAGCGCGAAGACGTGACCCCGACACAGGCAGAGCTCTCCGACTACATCTACCAGTCGGCGCAGCAGTACGGCATGGAGCCCACGCAGTTCCTGCAGGCGATCAGCCAGGGCAACCAGCTGCAGGTGATCCTCGCTGAGGTCACCCGCAACAAGGCTCTCGCTGTGGCGCTCGGCAAGGCAACTGTCACCGACAAGGCTGGCAAGGCTGTAGACCTTGGCGCGTTCGTCGCAGTCGATACCGAGGACGAGGCTGAAGAGGCCCCCGAGGCACCTGCTGCAGAGAAGCCCGCGAAGAAGGCTCCGGCAAAGAAGGCTGCCGCACCGGCAGACGAGGCCGAGAAGCCGGCCAAGAAGACGCCAGCCAAGAAGGCGGCTTCGAAGGACGAGGCTCCCGCAGCTGACGCCGATGAGGAGGCCAAGAAGGCCGCCCGCTCGGCAGCTGCGAAGAAGGCTGCAGCAACCCGCGCTGCGAAGAAGGCAGCAGCGGAAGAGAAGTAACTCTTCGCTCAGCAGAGATTGGGGAAGTCCTCGGCCAGATTGGCCGGGGACTTCTTCGTTTGCAGCGAACACGGCGCCCCCCCCCCCCCCCCCCCCGAACAACGCCCACGGCGAACACGCGAGCGCGCGCCTTTCGCAGTCGATACTCTCGAATCAAGCAACTTACGAATGGAGCGCCGAATGGCTGAACAGTCGCCCGTGAACAGCGTGTTCGACCGCCTGCTGAAAGACCGAATCATCTGGCTCGGGTCTGAGGTGCGCGACGACAACGCAAATGAGATCTGCGCAAAGATCCTGCTCCTTGCAGCGGAGGATCCGGAAGCCGACATCTATCTGTACATCAATTCGCCAGGCGGTTCGATCACCGCAGGCATGGCTATCTACGACACCATGAGCTTCGTGCCGAACGACATCGTGACCGTCGGCATCGGTATGGCCGCGTCGATGGGCCAGTTCCTGCTGACCGCGGGCACACGAGGCAAGCGCTACATCACGCCAAACGCCCGCGTGCTGCTGCACCAGCCCCACGGCGGCTTCGGTGGCACCGCGAGCGACATTCAGACGCAAGCGCAGCTCATCGTCTCGATGAAGAATCGCCTCGCCGAGATCACCGCGAAGCAGACGGGTAAGACCGTCGAGCAGATCAACGAAGACGGCGATCGCGACCGCTGGTTTACCGCCGAGGAAGCCCTCGAGTACGGCTTCGTCGACTTCATTAGGGATTCCGCCTCCGAGGTTGTCGGCGGCGGCGGTACGAGCAAGTAGTCCGATAGGAAAACAGAAATTATGACGAATCTCTACATGCCGCAGGGTGGCTCTGCCGATCGCATGATGCCCGACTCGCGTTACGTACTGCCCACGTTCGAGGAGCGCACGGCGTACGGTTTCAAGCGCCAGGACCCGTACGCAAAGCTTTTCGAAGACCGCATCATCTTCCTGGGTGTCCAGGTTGACGACGCCTCCGCCGACGACGTGATGGCCCAGCTGCTCGTGCTCGAGAGCCAGGACCCTGAACGCGACATCACGATGTACATCAACTCACCGGGCGGATCGTTCACTGCGATGACCGCGATCTACGACACGATGCAGTATGTCCGGCCGCACATTCAGACTGTCTGCCTGGGCCAGGCTGCATCGGCAGCCGCCGTTCTGCTCGCCGGCGGCACCCCTGGCAAGCGCCTGGCGCTTCCAAACGCTCGTGTACTCATCCACCAGCCGTCAAGCGGGCAGGGTGGTCACGGCCAGGCATCAGACATCGAGATCCAGGCACGCGAGATCCAGCGGATGCGTGAGTGGCTTGAGGAGACACTGTCCAAGCACTCGAAGCGTTCGATCGAGGAAGTTCACAATGACATCGACCGTGACAAGATCCTGAGCGCCCAGGAGGCGTTCGAGTATGGCCTTGTCGACCAGGTGCTGACGAGCCGGAAGAATCCGCAGCCCGTCATCGCTCAGTAGCGAGAGCAACGATAACAGTGTGATTACAAGCTGACGGCGCGCGGCCCACAACGGCGGCGCGCCGTCAGTCATTGTCGGGGGTCACTACTAGGCTCGAAGCGTACATGCGGCGCGAGGAGGTTTCGGAATATGGCGCGTATTGGCGAAAGCAGCGAAGTGCTGAAGTGCTCTTTCTGCGGTAAGTCTCAGAAGCAGGTCGCCCAGCTCATCGCTGGCCCGCAGATCTACATCTGCGACGAGTGCGTCGCGCTGTGCAACGAGATCATCGAAGAACGACTCTCCGAGCACCAGCCCGCGGAGTCGTCTGACTTCACGCTTCACAAGCCCCGTGAGATCGCGGGCTTTCTCGATCAGTACGTGATCGGGCAAGAGCGCGCGAAGCAGTCGCTCGCAGTGGCGGTCTACAACCATTACAAGCGTGTTCGCGCCGCGAGCGCAATCACCAGCGCCGAGTTCGCCAACGAACAGGTTGAGATCGCGAAGTCGAACATCATGATGATCGGGCCGACGGGGTGTGGCAAGACATACCTCGCGCAGTCGCTCGCGCGTCAACTCGGCGTTCCTTTTGCAGTCGCAGACGCGACGGCGCTCACAGAGGCTGGCTACGTCGGCGAGGACGTCGAGAATATCCTCCTGAAGCTACTTCAGGCAGCCGACTTCGACGTCCAGCGCGCCGAGACTGGCATCATCTACATCGACGAGATCGACAAGATCACGCGCAAGGCAGAGAACCCATCGATCACCCGTGACGTCTCAGGCGAAGGAGTACAGCAGGCTCTGCTGAAGATCCTTGAGGGTACTGTCGCCTCAATCCCGCCCCAGGGTGGCCGCAAGCACCCGAACCAAGAGTTCATCCAGCTCGATACAACGAATGTGCTCTTTATTGTCGCCGGCGCTTTCTCCGGGCTCGAAGAGATCATCGCCCAGCGCCTCGGAAAGGGCGGTATCGGGTTTGGCACGCCGATGGGAAGCAAACGAGACGAGTCTGAGCTCTTCGCCGAGGTGCAGCCTGAAGATCTCCATAGGTTCGGCCTGATTCCCGAATTCATTGGCCGGCTCCCAGTCATCGCAACAGTTGACCCGCTCGACACAGTTGCCCTCCAGCGAATCCTCACCGAGCCGAAGAATGCGCTCGTGAAACAGTTCCAGCGAATGTTCGAGCTCGACGATGTCGAACTCGAATTCGAGGATGCGGCCCTCGCCGAGATCGCGAACCTCGCTGTAGCTCGAAAGACTGGTGCCCGCGGACTGAGATCCATTCTCGAGACCGTACTTGGGCCGGTAATGTTCGAGGTGCCGTCGAACGACGACGTGGCGAAGGTTGTTGTTACGCGCGAGGCAGTGCTCGAGGAGGCTCCGCCCCTGCTCGTGATGGCCGAGAGTGGGCGAGAGAGCGCCTAGCCCACGACCTCAGTGATGTCGTAGCTCAGCAGGATCGCGCCGTCGTCGCCCGCCATCGTCACCGCGGTGACTTCGAGCGCTGGCGAGACAAGCGTTGCTGTGCGGCCGCCGTCACCTGTCGAGGCCTCGTCCGAGGCTGAAAAGCCTGAGCCCGAAACCACGGAGTCCCAAAGCGTGTCAGCTGCAGCCTTGTCGGCTGCACTAAGCACGACGTACCAGCTTCCAAAGTCGCGGTTGCCTGCGTCGTCGACGACCGCGCCCTCGGGAACCACGAAGCCCTCGGGGAAGCCATCTGGGAGCTCCGCCGACTTCTCGTAGGCCTCCTCTGGGTTCGGTTCAGTCCAGCTCCCGCCTTCGGGCTCGACCTTTTCCGTGAGGTCCCTACCGTCCGGGGCCACCGTTCCTGGCTCGGGCGCGCACCCCGCGAGGAGCACGGCAGCGAGCCCGAGTGCTGCGGCCCCGGCTCCGAGGCGATTCGTCTTCGTCATATCAGCTCAACCAATCGTCGTCGTCATCGTCGTTCTCACCGATAGCTGTCCCGGTGGCCGGTGCTGCCAGTTCTGCGTCGTGGGCCGGAAAGGCACGCTCGATCACAGTACCGTCAGCATCGATGCCGATGTCGGCTCTCACTCGACCTGATGTGTCGAAGAGCTCAACACGAGGGCGCCCCTCAAGCCATGTAAGCGTCCAGGAACCCCCGTGGTGACCCACCTGGGGGCCACCTTTAAGCTGGCGCTCAGCTGCAGCGACGGCCGCATGCAGCAGCTCGGGCACTCCGGGGTGCGGTGGCTGCCCCACCTGCCAGCGTGACCCGAGCTGCATGCGATCCCTCGTTCTCTGGTGTGAGTCGGCGTTACTCTGCGGACTCGACGGTGATCTCGGCCACCTGTGCCTCAGCGACATCGGCAGCCTCGATGCGGAGCTCGGCGATCCGCCCTACGTCCGCGAGATCGCTTGCGGCGAGCTCAAGTCGCGCGGCGTCGGCTGCTGGCGCGTGAATCACTGCGAGAGTGACAGCGGTGCGCTGCGACACCTTTGCGTCTGTCTTCGCTCCGCGGACACCGATGAGCGCACCGCCAACGAGAGCCAAGAGCCCCGCGTCCGCATCGGCTCCGATGAACTCGTCGAGCTCCGTTGCGAGGGGCCAGTTCGCGGTGTGGACCGAGCCCTGCTCAAACCACGACCACACCTCCTCGGTCGCGTAGGGAAGGAACGGCGCGAGCAGACGCACGTACACCGACAGTGCCGCGCGCAGGGTGGTTACTGCTGAGGCCTGCGCCTGGCCGGTGCCACCGTGTGCACGCTCTTTGACGAGTTCGAGGTAGTCGTCACAGAAGGTCCAGAACGAAGACTCGGTGAGCTCGAGCGCACGGGCGTGATCGTAAGATTCGAACGCGCGAGTCGCATCTGCGATGACGCTGGCGAGGCCAGCGAGCATCGACCTGTCGAGCGGCTCCGACACAGTGCCAGCCGAGCTCGCGTCGAACGACAGCGTGAACTTTGCGGCGTTCAGCAGCTTGATTGCGAGCCTGCGGCCGATCTTGATCTGCGTCGGGTTCTGCGGGTCGAATGATGCATCGGTGCCGAGCTTCGCCGAGGCTGCCCAGTAGCGGACGGCATCTGAACCGTGCTGGTCGAGCATGCCTGCCGGAGTGACGACGTTGCCCTTCGACTTCGACATCTTCTTGCGGTCGGGATCGAGGATCCAGCCCGAGATGCCCGCGTGACGCCAGGGAAGAGTGCCGGACTCGAGCTCGGAACGCAGCAACGTCGAGAACAGCCAGGTGCGGATGATGTCTTGGCCCTGCGGGCGAAGGTCAAACGGGTAGACCAGGTCGTAGAGTTCCTCGTCGCGCTCCCAGCCGCCCGCGAGCTGCGGCGTGAGCGACGAGGTGGCCCAGGTGTCCATGACGTCGACCTCACCTTGGAAGCCGCCTGGAACACCACGCTGCTCGGCGGTGTAGCCTGCCGGAACATCGCTCGAGGGGTCAACGGGTAGTGTGTCCGCTGCCGGCACGATCGGCTCGTCGAAGACTGGGTTGCCGTCCGCGTCCAGCGGGTACCAGACGGGGATCGGCACGCCGAAGAACCGCTGGCGTGAAATCAGCCAGTCGCCGGAGAGCCCCTCGACCCAGTTCTCGTAGCGCACACGCATGAAGTCGGGGTGCCACTCGAGTTCCTTGCCGTGCGCGAGCAGCCGCTCGCGCAGCGCCTCGTCGCGGGCGCCGTTCTTGATGTACCACTGACGGGTCGACACGATCTCGAGGGGCTTATCGCCCTTCTCGAAGAACTTCACGGGGTGCGTGATCTTGCGAATCTCGCCGGTGAGCTCACCTGATGCCTGCAGCAGTTCAACCATGGTCTGCTTCGCGCTGAACACAGTCTTGCCTGCGATCTGGGCGTACGCCTCGCGGCCTGACTCTGAGGTGATCGCCGTCGGCGCTTCGCTGATGACGCGGCCGTCGAAACCGAGGATCGCGCGGTTCGGAAGGTCGAGCTCTCGCCACCAGATCACGTCGGTGACGTCGCCGAAGGTGCAGATCATCGCAATGCCGGTGCCCTTGTCCTGCTTCGCGAGGTGGTGGGCGACGATCGGCACCTCAACGTCAAAGATCGGCGTGCGAACCGTCGTACCGAAGAGCGGCTTGAAGCGCTCGTCGTCAGGGTGGGCGACGAGCGCGACGCAGGCCGCGAGCATCTCGGGGCGCGTCGTGTCAATAAGAATGTCGCCGGATCCGTCCGACTTGTGGAATGCGAGCGTGTGGTACGCACTCGGCTGCTCACGATCCTCAAGCTCTGCCTGGGCTACTGCGGTGCGGAAGGTGATATCCCACAGCGTCGGAGCCTGCGCTTGGTACGCCTCACCGCGCTCAATGTTGCGCAGGAATGCGAGCTGGGAAGCGCGGAGCGAGTCGGCGCCAATCGTGCGATAGGTCTGCTTCCAATCGACTGACAGGCCAAGAGTGCGCCACAGCGCCTCGAACTGCTTTTCATCCTCGATCGTGAGTCGCTCGCAGAGCTCGATGAAGTTACGGCGTGAGATCGGCTGCTGGTCGGCAGCCTTGATGCTCTTGCCGTCGCCGCCATCATGCGGCGGCACGAAGTCCTCGACATAGGGCAGCGAGGGATCGCAGCGCACGCCGTAGTAGTTCTGCACGCGACGCTCGGTGGGCAGGCCGTTGTCGTCCCAGCCCATCGGGTAGAAGACGCGCTTGCCATTCATGCGCTTGTAGCGCGCGACCGTGTCAGTGTGTGTGTACGAGAACACGTGCCCGACGTGCAGCGAGCCCGACGCGGTCGGAGGGGGAGTGTCGATGCTGTAGACATCACCGCGGGCAGCGCCTTCGCGATCGAAAGCGTAGGTGCCGGATTCTTCCCAAATCGCCCCCCACTTTGCTTCGAGTCCCTCGAGTGCCGGCTTGTCAGGGATCGCGCTCATGTACCTGGGCTCCGTTTTCTCGACAGATCGCGCGACGTAAGCGCGCGTGTCGGGTTCGATGTGGACGGCACCGCGTAAGCGAGCTGATCTCTGATCGACTCTGGTGCCTGAAGGGGTTTCGCCCAAGTCTATCGTCGTCCTGCACAAGAAAGTAGTTGTGTTGTGCGCAACCTATATAGACTGTGTGCATGCGAGAGATCGAACGGCAGATGCTGGGCGCACTCGCGACGGTTGCCCGCCAGTGGGGCGCAGTGCCCTCAGACGGCCAGGTAGCCGAGCGTGTCGGCCTGGACATAGAAGATAGTGAAATTCGGGTGATTTACATTCTTGGCGCCCGTACAACCGAGTTGCGCCCTGCAGACGTCGCGGAGATGCTCGGCGTCACACGCCCGACCCTGTCGAAGTCTTTGACGCGACTGCGAAACGCGCAACTCATCGAGAGTACGGTAACCGAGCAAGATCGCCGATCGGTGTACATCACGCTGACGGACCAGGGGCGAGACGCGTATGAACGGCTCGTTGACGTGGGTGTTCGCCTGATTCACGACGCGAAGGTCGACATGACTGGTGAGGAGCTGCGCATAGTCGGCGGCTTTCTCGAAAGGTTCGTTCAGGGCCTTGGTGGGCCAGCCCCGATAGTCCTTCCGCCTGTAGCGCGATAGTCGTCATCGTTGTAACACTGCTCCAGAGAGCGGCTGCAGCCCTCTACGATAATGAGGTCGCGGTATCCATCTCCCGCGGCAGGAGGAAGAGACTATGACAGAACGCATTCGCGTCGGCATTGTTGGCTACGGCAACCTTGGCCGCGGCGTAGAGACCTCAATCGGCCTGAACCCCGACCTTGATCTTGTCGGAGTCTTCAGCCGTCGCGATCCCGTCACAGTGAAAACAGTTGGCGCAAGCACCCAGGTGTTCGCGATCGATTCACTCGCGGACTTCGCAGACAAGATCGACGTGCTCATCCTCTGCGGTGGTTCAAAGAGCGATCTCCCTGAGCAGACCCCTGAGCTCGCTTCGTCGTTCACCGTCGTCGACAGCTTCGACACGCACGCGAAGGTGCCCGAGCACTTCGCGGCAGTGGATGCCGCAGCTTCGAACGCCGGCACAGTCGCGGTGATCTCCACGGGCTGGGATCCGGGCTTGTTCTCGCTCAACCGCCTGTTCGGAGAGGCGGTCCTGCCCCAGGGCAAGACGTACACGTTCTGGGGCCGCGGCCTCAGCCAGGGGCACTCTGATGCGCTCCGCCGCATTCCAGGTGTTGCGGGAGCCGTGCAGTACACGCTGCCATCTGAGAGCGCGATCGAGCGGGTGAGGGCGGGGGAGAACCCCGAGCTGACAACGCGCGAGCAGCACGACCGCGAGTGCTTCGTTGTGCTGGAGGACGGCGCAGACGCAGAGTCGATCCGAGAGACGATCGTCACGATGCCCGACTACTTTGAGCCCTACGATACGACGGTGCACTTCATCACCGCCGATGAGCTCGCCCGCGACCACGCCGGCATGCCTCACGGCGGATTCGTGATCCGCTCTGGGGAGACGTCGCAGGGCGTCAACCAGACGGTCGAGTACCGCCTCGCGCTCGACTCAAACCCCGAGTTCACGTCGAGCGTGCTCGTTGCATATGCCCGTGCGGCCGCTCGACTCGCCGCGACCGGGGCGACCGGCGCGTTCACACCATTTGATATCGCGCCTGGCCTCCTCTCACCGAAGTCGCCTGCGCAGCTCCGCGCCGAGCTGCTGTAGCTCGAATAAACATGACGGCGGGCTGCGTCGAACCTTTCGGTTTGACGCAGCCCGCCGTCATGCGACGCCTGGCGCTAAGCGATGATGCCTGGGTAGGCGTCAGCGTTGTCCTTCAGCCACTCCTGGACGGCGCCCTCGGGGTCACCCTTGAACTCGTCACCGGTGATCAGACTCTCGAGCGCGCCGTACGCGTCGTCGTCGAGCTTGATGCCTTCGATGTAGTCGGCCGCTTCCGGGAACTCCTCGGCAAAGCCGAGCTTGCCGAGGAAGTGCAGTCCCTCGGTACCACCCATCGCGCCCTTAGGGTCGGCGAGATCCTTTACGGGGAACGCCGCATTCGCCCAGAATGGGCGCCAGAGGGTCACGACAACATCTTCCTCGGCGTCGATCTTTGACTGGAGCGTCGCAAGCATCGCGCCCGTCGAGGACGTGACAAGTTCGAACTCGCTGTCGAGCCCATACTCGGGCATCATGACGTCCTGTGTCTGCGCGGTGAGGCCGGCGCCCGGCTCGATGCCAATAATCTCACCGCCGAACCTGTCGGCCTTGCCCTTGAGATCTTCGATCGAGTTGATGTCGTCCATGTACTCAGGAACGGCGATCGTGAGAGAGGCTCCCTCGTAGTAGGAGCCGAGATCCTCAATCTTGTCGCCGTAGGTATCCATGTACTGCGAGTGGGTCGCTTCCGACCAAGCGGACGGGTACATGTCGAAGTCGCCGTTCGCAAGCCCTGCGTAGATGACCGCGGCGTCGGTGAGCTCTTCCATCTCCACGGTGTAGCCGAGCTTGCCAAGCTGGTCCTCAAGAAGGTAAGCAGTGCTCATGCCGTCAGTCCAACCCGGCATGAAGCTCAGGGTGATCGTGCCCTTCGAGCCACCATCCCCCGTGCCACCTTCGGTATCTCCCGCGCCGTTCGAGCAGCCGGCGAGCGCGATGCTCCCTGCTGCAGCGAGTGCAATGGTTGTCAGTAGGTGACGCTTCTTCATAGTTTCCTTTCGTCCGCACACACGTGCGGGGTTGGGGTGTGGGTCAGTGAGGTCTTAGTGAGCGGCGACTCGTGCGTTGGCTGGAGCCGCCTCACGTTGCGCCGCGCGCGTCGCACTGTGCTTGAGGCTTCGTCTGCGAGTGAGGGAGCTGCGGAGGGACCGGGTGTACTCGCCCGGGGTCCCGAGGGCAGCCGTGAGCCTGTCGAGGAAGACGGCGAGGATCACGACAGCGAGTCCCGCCTCGACTCCCTTCGCGATGTTCAGGGTTGCGAGCGCCGAGACGACCTCCTTGCCAAGCCCATTCGCACCTGCCATGCCGGCGATTACGGCCATCGAGAGCGCAAGCATAATCACCTGGTTGATACCGGCGAGGATCGTCGGCATTGCGAGCGGCAGCTGAATACCGCGCAGAATTTTGCCTGGCGTTGAGCCGAACGCATGGCCGGCTTCGACTGTCTCAGCGTCGACGCCACGAATGCCAAGCTCGGTGAATCTCACCCCGGGCGGAAGCGCGAACAGCACGGTCGCGAATACACCGGGGACGAACCCGACCGCGAAGAACGTCACGGCTGGGATGAGGTATACAAGCGACGGCATGGTCTGCATGAAGTCGAGAATCGGCCGGATGACCGCGCTAAAGCCGTCGGATTTCGCGGCGAGGATACCGAGTGGCACGCCGATGATCACTGCAATGAGCGTCGCGATCACCACCAGGGCGAGCGTGAACATCGCGTTCTCCCACTGCGACATTCCGATGATCAGTGTGAGCGTGACGAGCGTTCCGGCTCCGAACTGCCAGGAGCGGATGATCCATCCCAGCAGCGCGAGCAGGATGATGAGCGCGGGGGCGGGGACAGCGAGAAGTCCGTCTGCGACGCCCTGCACGAGCGTCTTCACCACGAGGGAGATGAGGTCGAGAGCGCCATCAAAGCTCGACTTGATCCAGTCAAACGCGGCCGCGACCCAACTACCGATCGGAATACGGAAGAAGTCGTTCACAGTGCGCTCCCTTCGGCAGAGGCGAGCTCTTCGGGCGCTGTCGTACCTTCGTCAGTCGCCTCGAGTGTCGCTGTGATGATCGCCCGCGGCACGTCCGGGGTGGGCTCGATGACTGGAATCTCAGTCGTCATCGTCGGCAGGCTCGTGAGTGACGCGAGCAGTGTCACACGCGGGACGACGCCGATGAGGCGATCCTGATCGTCGACGACAGCCACTGGCAGCGGGCTCTCCACTGCAAGCTCGAAGAGCTCGGCGATCAGCTGGTCGGGGGAGACGATCGACGGCGTCGGCTTCAGCGCGTCGCCGATGTTGGTGCCGCCGTCTCGGACGAGGCGGAGCATGTCTTTGTCGCGGACAACGCCGATGAGTTTGCGGCCCGCGGACGTCACGAAGCAAGCAGACGTCTGCAGGTCGCGCATGGCCTTCAGGGCCGCGCGCGGCCCGGCCGACGCCGGGACCACCGCGCGCGGCGGCTCCATGACGTCGCCGGCCGTCAGAACCCGCGCGCGGTCGACGTCCTGGACGAACTGGGCCACGTAGTCGTTTGCGGGGTCGGTCAGGATGTCGTTGGGCGTGCCAAGCTGCACGATGCGCCCGTCGCGCATCACCGCGATCCTGTCGCCAAGGAACATCGCCTCATTGAGGTCGTGGGTGATGAACACGATCGTCATGCCAAGTTCCTGCTGAAGCTCGACGAGCAGTTCCTGCATCTCCCGCCGAATGAGCGGGTCCAGCGCAGAGAACGCCTCGTCCATGAGCAGGATCCGGGTGCCAGCAGCGAACGCGCGGGCGAGCCCGACGCGCTGCTGCATGCCACCTGAGAGCTCGGACGGCAGCGCGTCAGCCCAGCCGTCAAGTCCGACGCGGCTGAGCCACTCGCGCGCTCGCTCGCTGCGCTCATCAACCGGCACTCCCTGAATCTCGAGGCCGTAGGCGGCGTTCTCAAGCACCGTGCGGTGTGGGAAAAGCGCGAAGTGTTGGAACACCATCGACATCTGCTCGCGCCGCACCTTGCGCAGGTCTGCGGCCCCCATGCCAACGATCTCGCTACCGAAAACGCTGATCGAGCCGTCTGTTGTGTCGCCAAGCCCATTAAGCAGGCGAATGAGTGTCGATTTCCCGGAGCCCGAGAGCCCCATAACGACGAAGATCTCGCCGACGCGAACGTCAAAGCTTGCGTCAATTACTGCCGCGGTGCCAAACGGCTTCACGTCCTCGCGGCTCGCGCCGGCACGGAGCCGCTTTGCGGCCTCCTTTGCTCGCCGGCCAAAGACTTTGTATGCGTGGTCAACCGAAATGGCGATTTCGTCGACCTCCGAGTTGACTTTCGCGTCGACATTTTGGTGAGACATTTTCCTCCTGTGCGGTGATTCCGCGGATTTTCGGCGCTCCAAATGCCGCTTCGGTGAAGCGGCGGTTGAACCGAGAACCCTCCTTCGACGCTATCCCGGTTCGACCATCGAGCGTTAACACCTGATTCACAGATAACTCCTCGAATACTGCTGGGATCAGGCATAACTTCAATTTACGGTTGTTACCCATTCGTTACCCAAAGGCGGGGAAATCAGGTTCATACTGTTCCGCTGTCCGCGCACATGGCAATATCCAGGCCGCGAGAGGCGGGGATTCTCGGGTAGAGTGGAGGCATCGACTGCGAACCGGCAATCACCGGGGAGTCTCTGGAAGAACAGCCACCCACGGGCGGCCCAGTAGAACCAGACGGGTGGCCCGTTACAGCTCAATGAAGTGGCGCTCCACGAGCGCAAGCCGGGTGGTACCGCGGGATACGAATCGATTCGTACACTCGCCCCAGCGTGAGAATCGCGTGACGAGAAGGTACCCACCCATGAGCTATCCCAAGCAAACGACAGGCGAGACTGTAGCCACAGGCGCCTCGTTCGGCGTGAATCCATCTCCGCGACTTCCCGAGGTCGAGCAGCGAGTGCTCTCCTACTGGGACGCGGACGACACGTTCCGCGCCTCTATTGCCCAGCGCGAAGGCTGCGACGAATGGGTCTTCAACGACGGCCCGCCGTTCGCCAACGGCCTGCCTCACTACGGCCACCTACTCACGGGCTACGCGAAAGACGTGTTCCCTCGCTTCCAGACCATGCGCGGCAAGAAGGTTGAGCGACGCTTCGGCTGGGACACTCACGGACTCCCCGCCGAGCTCGAGGCGATGAAGCAGCTCGGCATCACCGAGAAGAGCGAGATCGAGGAGATGGGCGTCGCCGCCTTCAACGCGAAGGCCCGCGAGTCCGTCCTCCAGTACACCAAGGAGTGGGAGGAGTACGTCACCCGCCAGGCGCGCTGGGTCGACTTCGAAAACGACTACAAGACGCTGAACGTCTCTTTCATGGAGAGCGTCATCTGGGCGTTCAAGCAGCTGTACGACAAGGGCCTCGCCTACGAAGGCCAGCGCATTCTGCCGTACTGCTGGCGCGACGAGACGCCGCTCTCGAACCATGAGCTGCGGATGGACGACGACGTGTACCAGGAGCGTCAGGATCCCTCGGTGACTGTCACCTTCCCGTTCCGTGGCGACCGCGCTGCCGAGCTCGGCCTCACGGGAGTGCGTGCCCTCGCCTGGACGACGACGCCGTGGACGCTGCCGACGAACGCCGCGCTCGCTGTCGGCCCCGACATCGCCTACGTCGTCGTGCCCGCCGGTCCCGCCGGTGGCTCGGATGGCGCCGCTGCGGGGGAGGCGAACTACCTCGTCGCGCAGGATCTGGCGGGCAACTACGCATCGGACCTCGGCTACGAGTCGGCCGACGAGGTTCGCGACGCCGTCACGCGCACGCTGCAGGGTGTCGATCTGCTCAACGTGGAGTATGCACCGCTCTTCGACTACTTCGCCGACACCGAGATCTGGGGCACCGAAAAGTACTGGCGGGTGCTCGTTGACGGCTACGTCACCGTCACTGACGGTACCGGTATCGTCCACCAGTCGCCAGCGTACGGCGAGGATGACCACCGCCTCACTACCGCCGCGGGCATGCCGACAATCGTGAGCCTTGACGAGGGCGGCCGATTCATTGGCGCTGTCACCGACGTTGCCGGCGAGCTCTGGATGGACGCGAACCGCCCGCTTATCCGCATGCTGAAGGCCTCGGGCCGCCTGCTGCGCGAGCAGAGCTACCTGCACTCGTACCCGCACTGCTGGCGCTGCCGCAACCCGCTGATCTACCGCGCGGTCTCGAGCTGGTTCGTGCGCGTCACGGACATCAAGGACCGCATGCTCGAGGTGAACGAGGAGATCGAGTGGGTCCCCGCGAACGTCAAGCACGGCCAGTTCGGCAAGTGGCTTGAGGGCGCGCGCGACTGGTCGATCAGCCGCAACCGGTACTGGGGCAGCCCGATCCCGGTGTGGAAGAGCGACAACCCGGAGTTCCCGCGCGAAGACGTCTACGGGTCCGTGGCAGAGCTCGAGGCCGACTTCGGCGAGCTCCCGCGCAACGAGGCAGGTGAGATCGACCTGCACCGCCCGTACATCGATTCGCTCACCCGGCCGAACCCGGACGATCCGAGCGGCAAGTCGACGATGCGCCGCATCGAGGACGTGCTCGACGTCTGGTTCGATTCGGGCTCGATGCCGTTCGCCCAGGCGCACTACCCGTTCGAGAACGTTGAGTGGTTCGAGAAGAGCCAGCCCGCCGACTTCATCGTCGAGTACATCGGTCAGACCCGCGGCTGGTTCTACGTCCAGCACGTGCTCGCGACGGCCCTCTTCGACCGCCCGGCGTTCAAGAGCGTCATCAGCCACGGCATCGTGCTCGGCTCTGACGGCAACAAGATGTCGAAGAGCCTGCAGAACTACCCAGACGTGAACGAGGTCTTCGACCGCGACGGCTCCGACGCGATGCGCTGGTTCCTCATGGCCTCGCCGGTCGTGCGCGGCGGCAACCTCATCGTGACTGAGGAGGGCATCCGCGAGGGCGTGCGCCAGTTTATCCTGCCGCTGTGGAACAGCTGGTACTTCTTCAGCCTGTACGCTAACGCCGATGGCGTCGAGGCAGAGCGCCGCGTCGACTCGACCGACCCGCTTGACCGGTACATCCTCGCGAAGACTGGCACGCTCATCCGCGAGGTTCAGGCGCATCTTGATGGGCTCGACACGACCTCCGCGGCAGAGACACTGCGCGCGTTCGCAGAGGTCTTGACCAACTGGTACGTGCGCCGCTCGCGCGACAGGTTCTGGGAGGGCACTACCGGCGCGAACGGCAAGCCCGCAAACAAGCAGGCGTTCGACACGCTCTTCACCGTGCTCGAGACGCTCGCGCGCGTCTCCGCGCCGATGGCCCCCCTCGTCACCGAAGAGGTGTGGCGCGGCCTCACCGGCGGGCGCTCGGTGCACCTCACCGACTGGCCCGACGCCTCCGAGTTCCCGGTCGACGACGAGCTCGTCGCGGCGATGGACGAGGTTCGCCAGATCACGTCGCAGGCACTCGCCCTCCGCAAGGCGCACAAGCTCCGCGTCCGTCTGCCGCTCGCAGAGCTCACCGTCGTGACCTCGCGACCGGCCGCGCTCGAGCCCTTCGCCGACATCCTTCGCGATGAGCTCAACGTCAAGCAGGTGCGGCTTGTGCAAGAGACCGAGTCGAGCGCGGCCGAGAACGGCATCGTGCAGACCCTTGCCGTCAACGCGCGCGCCGCGGGCCCCCGCCTCGGCAAGCAGGTACAGGTCGCGATCAAGGGCGCGAAGGCGGGTGACTGGAGCGAGGAGAACGGCGTCGTCGTCGCCGGCGGCATCGCCCTCGAACCGCACGAGTACGAGCTCACGCTGCAGGCGGGCTCGGGCGCCGATGACGGCGGCCCGGCCATCACGCTCATTCAGGGCGGCGGGTTCGCGATCCTCGAGACGACGACCACGCCGGAGCTCGAGGCCGAGGGCATCGCGCGCGACGCGATCCGAGCGATCCAGGAGGCGCGCAAGGCCGCTGGGCTCGACGTGAGCGACCGCATCGTGCTTGCGCTGAACGCCGAACCCGCGCATGCGGCCGCGCTGCAGACGCATGCGGCGCTCATCGCGGCGGAAACGCTCGCCGAGGGCATCGCGGTGCAGGAAGCGATCGGGATCGACGCGATCGTCGACGACATCCAGTCTCCCGGCGGTGGCGTGTTCGTCACGGGCGCGAAGGCACTTGGCGTCGAGAAAGCCCCGGTCATAATCACGATTGACGTCACCGGGCTCGACGCACCAGGGGAGGAGAACGCACGATGAGCGGCACTTCAGCTCGGGTATACGAAGAGCTACTCACGCGCGTGGGCGAAGCGAACCCCCGCCCACGCATTGAGCCCGTGCGCAGGCTCGCAGAGCTCGCTGGCTCGCCACAGCTCTCCTATCCGGTGATTCAGATCGCCGGTACGAACGGCAAGACGTCAACGAGCCGAGCGATCGAGTCACTGCTGCGAGCTCACGGGCTCCGGACCGGGCTATTCACAAGCCCCCACCTAGTCGACTTCAGTGAGCGTTTCCAGGTCGATGGCCAGCCGATTGCCGAGGCTGCGCTCGCCGATGCCTGGGACGAGCTTCGACTGCCGCTCGAACTCGTCGATGCGGAGCTCGCCGAAGCGGGCCATGGGCGTATTACGTTCTTCGAGGCACTTGCGGTGCTCGCATTCGTCGCGTTTGCAGACGCGCCTGTCGAAGTTGCCGTGATCGAGGTCGGCATGGGTGGCGAGTGGGATGCGACGAACATCGCCGACGCGCAGGTCGCTGTTTTCACTCCGATCGGTCTCGACCACACCGAGCACCTCGGGCCGGACACGCAGGCGATTGCGCACACAAAGTCGCTCATCATGAAGCCGGGCAGCACCGCGGTGTCTGCCGAGCAGGACATCGACGCGCTCGGCGAGCTCGCCGACACAGCAGCGAACCTCGGCATTCGGCTCTATGCGCAGGGCCGGGATTTCAGGCTCGTCGAGGATCGCCTTGCAGTCGGCGGTCGTCAGGTCGACGTCGTCGGGATCTCTGGGCATGCCTACGACCCAGCATTCGTCCCACTCTACGGTCAGCACCAAGCCGAGAACGCCACACTGGCAATTGCGGCCGTGGAGGCGTTCTTCGGCGGCGAGCGGCCGATCCCTGAAGAGGTCCTCGACGAGGGTTTCGGGCAGCTCACATCGCCCGGCAGGCTGCAGCTTATCGGCACCGATCCGATCGTCTACATCGACGCAGCCCACAATCCTCATGGCGCAGAGGCACTCGTACGCGCCGTCACCGAGTCATTCTCATTCGACGAACTCGCGATCGTCACGGGTGTGCTTGAGGAGAAGGACGCGCATGGGCTGCTGCAAACGCTCGCGCCGATCGCGAGCCAAGTGTTTGTGACCGCTGTCGACTCACCGAGGTCTCTCCCCGTTGACGAGCTCGCCTCGATCGCGGAGTCGGCGATCCCAGACACTCCTGTCGAGGAGCTCGCATCGCTCCCACTCGCGCTCGAGCGCGCGCGCAGCTGGGCGGGGGAGTCCAACACCCGCGCTGTGCTCGTCGTCGGCTCCGTGCTGCTGGCGGGCGAGGCTCTCACCCACTCACGCTCAGAAAAATGGGGAACCGCATGACTTCCGCGCCCGACACACCCGCCGCTGGATCCGACGACGACGAGCTCGTCCTCTCACCGTCAGAAGCAGCAGCCCATAATTCCGCGATGCGCATCTCCGGCGCAACAACCGGCGAACGGTCCACGCGCAAGGCGCTTGCCTCGATCGTGCTCGGGTTCGAGCTCATCATCGTTGTGCTGATTGGGTTGACGATCTTCGGGCTCGGAATCACTGATCCTCGGTGGCTCGGCCTCGTGATCGGGGGCGTGCTCGCGCTCCTGTGTATCGTCTCGCTTGCGACGATCCGGTTCGGAGAGGTTGGCATCCGTCTGGGCTGGGTCACGCACGCCCTTATGCTCGCCACGGCGGTGATCCTGCCGGCTGCACTCTTCGTCGGGGGCATCTTCACCGCGCTGTGGGTCTACTGCATCGTGCGCGGCGGGAAGATCGACGCGCAAAACGCCGCGCTACGCGCTGAGCAGGGGGAGTAGTCGGGGCGACCCGTCATCTCACCTCTCACTAGACTGAATATTGCTGAACACACAACTCGAACAGGAGCTTCATGTCCACCGAGCAAACACTCATCCTCGTCAAGCCTGACGGAGTCGCCCGCGGGCTGACAGGCGAGATCCTGCGCCGCATCGAGGCGAAGGGCTACACCTTCAGTGGCCTGCGTATGCTAACACCGAGCCGCGAGCTGCTTGCTGCACACTACGAAGAGCACGAGGGCAAGCCGTTCTACGAGCCGCTTATCGAGTTCATGAGCTCCGGGCCCGTCGTTGCGGTGCGCGCAGAGGGCGAGCGCGTCATTGAGGGGTTCCGCTCGATCGCTGGCGCGACGGACCCCACCGTCGCCGCCCCGGGCACCATCCGCGGCGATCTCGGTCGCGACTGGGGCCTCGCAGTTCAGCAGAATCTCGTGCACGGCTCGGATTCGACTCTCTCGGCTGAGCGCGAGCTCGGCCTCTGGTTCGCCTAAGCACGCCGCTGCTCCCGAGCCTGCCAGCCAGCCTTGGGAGCAGCCTGCCTCGAAAACGCATTATCCCTCCGAGACCGCCCGTTCCTAACCGTTGTTAGGGCGTGGTCTCGGAGGGATAATGCGTTTTGGGTGCCGGCGGCCGCGCCTAGAACGCCTCGGGGATGACCCGCACGGCGCCCTTGTCGGCCGACTGCGCGAACGCTGCGTACGCTCGCAGCGCGTCCGAGACGTGGCGGACCCGATTCTTAGGACGATAGCCGCCACTTGCTTCGAGTGCAGCTCGGCGGCGCTCAAGCTCGGCCTCCGGGACGTCAAGCGTGAGCGCCCGCGTCGGGATGTCAATCGAGATCGTATCGCCGTCCTCAACGAGGGCGATGATGCCACCACTCGCCGCCTCGGGGGAGATGTGCCCAATCGAGAGACCTGACGTGCCACCCGAGAAGCGGCCGTCAGTGATCAGCGCGCACTTCTTACCGAGTCCACGACCCTTCAGGAACGATGTCGGGTAGAGCATCTCCTGCATGCCGGGTCCGCCCTTCGGCCCCTCGTACCGGATCACAACGACGTCGCCCTCGTTCACCTGCTTGTTGAGGATCTTCTCGACAGCCTCGTCCTGCGACTCGCAGACCACCGCGGGGCCCGAGAACGTCCAGATCGACTCGTCGACGCCCGCGGTCTTCACAACCGCACCGTCCACGGCGATGTTGCCGCGGAGGACGGCGAGGCCCCCGTCCTTGGAGTACGCGTGTTCGACAGAGTGAATGCAGCCGTTCTCCTGGTCGAGGTCGAGGTCGCGCCACCGCTCGGACTGCGAGAAAGCTGTCGACGAGCGCACCCCGCCAGGGGCGGCGTGCCACAGCTCAAACGCCTCGTCTGACGCCTTTCCGCCGCGTACGTCCCACTCGTCGAGCCAGTCTCCAAGGTTCTTCGAGTGCACTGTGTGCACTGTGTCGTCGAGTAGACCGCCGCGGCGCAGCTCGCCGAGGAGCGCCGGAATGCCGCCTGCCCGATGCACGTCCTCCATGTAATACGTCTTCCCGTTTGCAACATTGGGCGCGACCTTCGCGAGGCAGGGCACCCGACGCGACACGGCGTCGATCTCGTCGAGCCCGAAGTCCACCCCGGCCTCGTGGGCCGCAGCAAGGAGGTGGAGGATCGTGTTCGTCGAGCCGCCCATCGCAATGTCGAGGGCCATCGCATTGCCGAACGCCTCGGGCGTCGCGATGCTACGGGGGAGCACACTGTAGTCGTCGTCATCGTAGTGGCGCCTCGTGATGTCCACGATCGTTCTGCCGGCATTCTCATAGAGTGCCTTGCGCGCTGTGTGAGTCGCGAGCGTCGAACCGTTGCCAGGCAGCGACAACCCGATCGCCTCGGTGAGACAGTTCATCGAGTTCGCAGTGAACATGCCCGAGCATGATCCACATGTCGGGCAGGCGGACTCCTCGATCTTCAGCATGTCCTCGTCCGAGATGCTGTCGTTGACCGCGTCTGAGATCGCGTCGACGAGGTCAAGCGTGCGCACCATTCCGTTCGCGAGCACGGCCCGGCCGGACTCCATAGGCCCACCCGACACGAACACTGTCGGAATGTTGAGGCGCAAGGCTGCGAGCAGCATTCCCGGGGTGATCTTGTCGCAGTTTGAGATGCAGATGAGCGCATCGGCGCAGTGCGCCTCAACCATGTACTCGACCGAGTCTGCGATGAGGTCTCGGGACGGCAGCGAGTACAGCATGCCTCCGTGACCCATCGCGATCCCGTCGTCGACCGCAATCGTGTTGAACTCGCGCGGGATACCGCCAGCCTCAATGATCGCGTCGGAGACGATGCGCCCGACCGGGGCAAGATGCGTGTGGCCCGGCACGAACTCTGTGAAGGAGTTCGCGACGGCGATGATCGGCTTGCGGCCAAGATCGGCGCCGTTGACTCCGGCTGCACGCAGCAACGCGCGAGCGCCGGCCATGTTGCGGCCATGGGTGACTGTGAATGAGCGATACGTGGGCATTGTTCCAGTAGGCCACGAGGCTGTGTGCACGGGAAGTGAGCAGAAGTACTAGTACTAGGAGTACTATGATCTGATGATTCGTCCTCGCACCGCCCGCGGCCAACAGCTCGGGGAGTTCCTCGCCAGCAAACGGCGCGCGCAATCACGCGCTGCGCTCGGCCTGCCACCGGGAAACCGCCGCAGCGAGACAGGACTGAGCCGCGAGGAAGTAGCCACACTGTCAGGCATCAGTGTGAGCTGGTACACCTGGCTCGAGCAGGGGCGAGACATCAACGCATCCGACCAGGTGTTACATGCGGTGGCGCGAGTACTTCAACTCACTGAGCCTGAGGCCGAGTACGTGCACGCCCTAGCCACGCCTGGCCGTGCGCAGCAGCCGGCTCCACCCGACGAGGCGCCGGCACATCTCTTGAACCTCATCAGAGCCTTCGAATTTCCAGCGTTCATTCTTACGAGCGATTGGACAATCGTCGGCTGGAACGCTGGCTACGAGTGGCTCTACGGACCGATCGTAGATACGCCTGCAGCGGAGCGAAACCTGCTGCGCATCATCTACACAGATCCGCGCAACCGCGAGCTCCTTCCGAACTGGGAGCGCGACAGCAGGAGCTTCCTCGCGGAATTCAGAGCAGAGTCTGGCGTCAGGTTGAGCTCAGAGCGCCACCGCGCGCTCATCGAGTCGCTCACGGAACTCAGTCCGGAGTTTCGCGAACAGTGGGCTGAGCAAACTGTGAGCCGGTTCACCTCGCGGCTTCGAACCTTCACGCATCCGACCGATGGCGAGCTCGTGTTCGAGCACCACAGGCTCGTCCCCTCAGACGCTGCCGACATGCACGTCGTGATCTATGCCCCAGCACCACCGGGCCTGCACGGAGCAGCCCGCGCCGCTGTCGGTGGCACACTGTAGCGTGGCATCATGACCCCAGCAGGATCCACCGCCACACTGAGCGCCGCCGAGGCGCGCCGTGTTTCGCTTGCGGCGCAAGGCTTCGCGAACTCTCCGAAGATTGCGAAGCGCCGCCCGTTCGACAAGGCGCTCTCTAAACTGCATGTGCTGCAGATCGATTCGGTGAACGTGTTTTCCCGCAGTCACTACATGCCTGTCTTCTCTCGTCACGGCTGCTACGCGCAAGACAATCTCGACGACCACCTCTGGAGAAGCGGCGAGTTCACCGAGTACTGGGCCCACGAGGCCGCGTTCATTCCCGTCTCGGACAGGCCTCTCTTCGGGTGGCGCATGGATGACTTTCGCGCACGCCACACGCGCGACGGCCGCTGGGAGCGCCTCGCTCCCAGCATCGAGGCTGTCAGGGAGCGGTTACGCAGTGACGGCCCACAGCTCGTGCGAGAGCTTGAAGACGGCCCCCGACAAAAGCGCGGCCCGTGGTGGGACTGGAGCGACACGAAACACGCCGTCGAAGTACTGTTTGCTGCAGGCGAGGTCGTGTCCGCCGGGCGCGAGTCTTTTCAGCGTCGCTACGCGCTTGCGGAACAGGTCATTGCCGAACCCCACCTTCGCGCTGTCGACCGCACGACCGCGCAGCGCGAACTTGTGGCACGAGCCGCCCGCTCGCTTGGCGTCGGAACGCTCGCCGACATCGCCGACTACCACAGGCTGAAGACCCCGGAGGCGAAGGCCGCGGTTGCAGATCTCGTCGAGTCGGGCGAGCTTACCCAAGTTGAGGTCGAGGGTTGGCTCGGCAAGAACGGCACGCCGGAGATCGCGTGGCTGCACCGTGACGCGGCCATCCCATCGCGACTCGCGCCGAACGCACTGCTGACTCCGTTCGATCCGATCGTATGGTTCCGCCCGCGCGCCGAGCGAATCCACGACTTCCACTACCGCATCGAGATCTACACTCCGAAAGAGAAACGACAGTTCGGTTACTACTGCCTTCCCCTTCTCGTGGGAGGGCGGCTCGCAGGGCGTATCGACCTCAAAGCCGACAGGCCGGGGGACGCGCTGCTTGTGCAGGCGGCCTGGCAGGAGCCTGGGGCGCCTCAGCATACAAGCGATGTTGCGGCAGAGCTACTGCGTGCCGCGGCTGACTGGCAGGGGCTGAGTGACATTCGAAGCACAGGCGTGGGCAATCTGGACCTGAGGCTCAGGAACTAGTTCTTGGAGGCAACACCCCACGCTGCGGTCACCACTGATTCGAACGTTCGCGAAATGTCCCCGACCCCACCCTCCCGACTCGACCCCGGCACGCGGTAGTGCAGTGTGCTGGGTAAGCAGTCACATGTGCCAAGTGCTGGGCTGCACTGTCAGTGTGTGGGTTGCCCGCCACCCTCCTAGAAGCCAGAGTTTCCCGTCTGGCTCGGGGTGTGCCCGCTGGTCGAATCGGTACCGACTCGCGCATATGAAGTTGTGGTTTACTACTGGATCGCTAGCCCTCGACGAGGTCGTTCAGCCAGTTCGCCTGCTGAATCTGAGCGTCGAGCTCGCGCAGTTCTCGGGCGAGTGTATCGGCCTGGGCGCGCAGGTCAGGGACCTGCAGGGCAGAGATTTGGCGAAGCTCTGATCGCATTTGGCGGAACATGCCCTGGTCCTGTGCGGCGTCAGCCGCTTCGACAAGAATCGAGTGACGCAGTCGAAGACTATCGCGACGCGCTAACGCGTCGGTCATCGTGACCTCGGACGCTGTCGCAGCACCGCTCTGTTGGCGGCGGCGGCCGCCGCTCGGTGACTTCGGCGCGATTTCAAGCTGGATCGCTGAGTTTGTTGCGTTAATGCTCCGCACGAGCACCTCGAGTTCACCAACCGCGAGCTCAACCTCCGCAAGCAGTGCAGCTGCATCTTCGACCGGAGTATCGCTCTCTTGATAGTGAGCGTTCGCAACGATGCGCGAGCGCAGCTGGGCGATTCGTTTCTGCGTGTCGCCGCGGAGCGCAAGCGCCTCTGCGAGTTTCACAAGTAGTCCCACTCTCTGTCGATGCTCCGGCTAGGAGGGCCTAGATTATCACGCCCAATTCTGGTGAAACTTGATAACTGTGAACGATCGTGCAGCAGAGAAGAGGCCACAGGCGTAGCCTAAGGGAACGAATAGCCGGAGTGAGGGGAGGGGCCGTTGGACCACGCACCGAACGCCCTGAACCGAGCCGGTCGTCAGTTGAGGAGAGGAACCGTTTCATGCGCGCTGTCACCTTCGTTCGGAACAACACAGTCGAGGTACAAGAGAAGCCAACCCCCGAGATCGCGCCAGATGAGGTACTCCTGCGCGTCGGCGGCGCGGGCGTCTGCCACTCTGACATCAGCATTATCGCTGGGGGGTGATGAGAGCCCACTCATTGGCAGTACCCTCGGCCACGAAGTGGCGGGCATCGTCGAGCAGTTGGGGGCCGACGTCTCTGGCTGGACGGTCGGGGATCGGGCGATTGTCTCGCTGATCCTGTCTTGCGGCCGGTGCCGCGAGTGTCTCGCAGGGCGAGACAACCAGTGCGAGGTCGTCGCACCCCGAGGCAGCCTCGCGCCGCTGTCACCCGGTATCGGCAGCCCAGGCGGCATGGCCGATTTCATTGCGGTGAAAGCCCGCCACCTCGATCCTCTCGGTGATCTGGATCCAGTGGCAGCTGCCCCGCTCGCCGACGCCGCACTCACCCCTATGCACGCAATCAACACGGTTCGCGACCGCATGACAGGTGACTCGACAGTCGTTCTCATCGGTCTCGGCGGCCTTGGCCATATGGCACTGCAGATTCTCGCAGCCACGACGGGCGCCAGGGTCATTGCGCTCGACACCGATACAGAAAAGCTCGCCTTCGCTGAACAGCATGGAGCTGACCTTGCGATTCCGAGCGATGGCGAGGCCGCAACTCGAATCCTTGCGGAGACCGGGGGAGTAGGCGCCGACGTCGTCTTCGACTTCGTCGGGGTGCAGCCCACGGTGAACCTCGCGGTGTCAGTCGTCCGCGGTGGCGGCGCAATCCGCTTCGTCGGCCTCGGCGGGGGCGCATTCGAGTACCGCGCCGGAGCTGGTGCCGGGCTGCCGTGGGGCGTGAACATCGAGCGTGCCTACGGCGGCACCCGAAGCGACATGCGCGAGGTCATTGCCCTCGCCGCCGCGGGCAAGATCGCGGTAGAGGTCGTGCCGTACTCACTCGACAACGCGCGCGAGGCCTTCGACGACCTCCACCACGGACGCATCGCCGGTCGCGCAGTCCTCGTCCCGTAGCAACACTCTCAGATCGCCCTATGCGAACAAAGTTTCGAATAGGGCGATCTGAGGATTATGCTTGATTGCATGGAAACAACCCGCAGCGTTCGCCCGTTCGAGGTCGTCAGTGAGTACGAGCCGAGCGGAGATCAGCCGCAAGCAATCGAGCAGCTCGCAAGCCGCATCAATGCCGGTGAGACCGACATTGTGCTCCTCGGCGCGACCGGAACAGGGAAGTCTGCGACCACCGCGTGGCTCATTGAACAGGTGCAACGGCCCACGCTCATTCTTGCCCACAACAAGACACTTGCCGCCCAGCTCGCGAACGAGTTTCGTGAGCTCATGCCCAACAACGCTGTTGAATACTTCGTTTCTTACTACGACTACTACCAGCCCGAGGCGTACGTCCCGCAAACAGACACGTTCATTGAGAAAGACTCCTCGGTGAACGCCGAGGTGGAACGTCTTCGCCACTCGACAACAAACTCATTGCTGAGCCGTCGCGACGTCGTCGTCATCTCGACAGTGTCGTGCATCTACGGCCTCGGCAAGCCCGAGGAGTATTACGAGGCAATGGTGCCGCTGCAGGTTGGGGATCGCCTCGACCGCGATGTGCTGCTCAGGCGCTTCGTCCAAATGCAGTACCAGCGCAACGATATCGAGTTCGTTCGCGGAAATTTCAGGGTGCGGGGCGACACTGTCGAGATCATTCCGATGTACGAGGAACTCGCCATCAGGATCGAGTTCTTCGGCGACGAGATCGAGGCGCTGTACTATTTGCATCCACTCACAGGCGACGTGGTGAAACAGGTCGAGAGCGTGTCAGTCTTCCCCGGGTCACACTACGTCGCGAGCCGCGAGGTCATGAACCGTGCGATGGCTGACATCTCGACCGAGCTCGAAGCGCGCTCAGCGGAGCTGAAATCGCAGAACAAGCTTGTCGAGGAGCAACGTCTGCGCATGCGGACGACGTTTGACCTCGAGATGATGGAGCAAATCGGCTTCTGCTCTGGCATTGAGAACTACTCAATGCACATGGATGGGCGCGTCCCTGGGGAGGCCCCGCACTGTCTGCTTGACTACTTCCCTGACGACTTTCTTGTCGTCATTGACGAGTCGCACGTGACAGTGCCGCAGATTGGTGCGATGTATGAGGGCGACTCGTCGCGAAAGCGCACGCTTGTCGACCACGGGTTCCGACTCCCGAGTGCGCTGGATAACCGCCCGCTGAAGTTTGGCGAGTTCAAGGAACGCGTCGGCCAGACCGTTTACCTCTCGGCGACCCCAGGGAAGTACGAGATGGAACTCGCCGACGGCGTGGTCGAGCAGATCATCCGACCGACTGGGCTCGTCGATCCAGAAATCGTCGTGAAGCCCTCGGAGGGGCAGATCGACGATCTCCTCGAGGAGGTACGCCGCAGGGTCGAGCGCGACGAGCGTGTGCTCGTCACGACGCTCACAAAGAAAATGGCTGAGCAGCTCACCACCTTCATGGAAGAGGCCGGCGTCCAGGTGCGCTACCTGCACTCCGACGTCGACACACTTCGACGGGTAGAGCTGCTCACGGAGTTGCGCGCCGGCGTGTTCGACGTGCTCGTTGGCATCAACCTGCTGCGTGAGGGTCTCGACCTTCCTGAGGTGTCGCTTGTCGCCATCCTCGATGCCGACAAGGAGGGGTTCCTCCGGTCATCGACCTCACTCATCCAGACGATCGGCCGCGCGGCGCGAAATGTCTCGGGCGAGGTACACATGTACGCCGACCGAATCACGCCGTCGATGCAGCTTGCTATCGAGGAAACGAACCGGCGCCGCGAGATCCAGATCGAGTACAACACCAAGCATGGGATCGATCCGAAGCCGCTGCGCAAGAAGATCGGCGACATCACGGAGGTACTCAACCGGGAGGCCGCAGATACGGACGAGGTGCTCGCGAACCGAACGTCCAGGCACGCGCAGAAGGGCTCACCGCAGCGAACGAAGGGCAAGGCCGCGTCGCGGGCGGGAGCGATCGGTGCGGAGGGCGCAGACAAGCTCGAGGAGATCATCGCCGACCTCACCTCGCAGATGTTGCTCGCCGCAGAGGAGCTCAAGTTTGAGCTCGCGGCGCGGCTTCGCGACGAGGTCTCCGAGATGAAGCGCGAGTTGCGCAGCATGGACGCTGCAGGTCACATCTAGGCAGCCGCCGGGGTTGGCGGCGCGTGCATACGCCGCCAACCCCGCTAGCTCACTGAAAGCGGCGCATAGAGGTCGATCGCGTTCCCGTCAGGATCCATGACTGTCGCGTAGCGCTGGCCCCAAAACGCATCCCACGGCTCAACTCGGGAACGAGCCCCGCCCGCCACGAGCTTGGCAAACACCTCGTCGACTTCTGCCGGTGACACAGCCTCAAAGGCAAATGCGACGCGGTGACTGCCTGACGGCAGCTCGTAGGCTGGGTCGAAGCCTCGAATTGTCTCCAGTGTGTCCCAGCCGATACGCATCCCTCCGTCAAGCAGGACCTCGACATGCGCCTCCGTTTCGGCCCCCTCCGGAATATCGAGGCCGAGAGTGCGGTAGAACGCGAGTGACGCCGAGAGGTCGTTAGTGACGATACCAATGAAGTTGAATGCAAGTGTCATGGACGCAGCATAGCTCGCACCCCCGTCATCCCTTTGAATGATTTTCACTAGCTGCGACCCGACGCCCGGGGAAACGCGCGTAGCCTGAGGCCATGACTTGGGAATCCCTCCTACGGAAGATCGATAGGCTGGCCGGTGGCCGCGGGGCCGGGGAACGAATCGCTGCGGCAGAACTCGCCCACGCGAAGACGCGCAGAGCGTTCAGCTGGATTCGGTGGCTGCTTGGCGCCGAACTGCTGCTCGGTGTTGGAGCGGTCGCTACTGCTGCCATCCTCGTGGGCTCCGGCTCATCAGTGCCAGTTGCCGTGTGGATGCGAACGGTAGTCGTGCTTGGCATGACGCTCACGCTCGGCTATTTCGCTTGGCGGGCATCACTCGGCTGGCGGTGGGCCTATAAGCGACTCAGACTCTTCACCCAGATATTCCCAGTCGTGACACTCGTGATTGCCGCAATCCCAGGGCTGTACCCAGGTTGGATGATCACCGAGCAGATCGTTTTTAGCCTGCTCATGATCGGAATAGGCGACTTCCTGACAAGCGACCACATGCGATGGGCGTTTCGACACGCTGATTCAGCCCCGGAGCGCGCTGCTTCGTGACGTCGCACCTGGAGCAGGCAATGCAGCTCACTCACCAGTACTGCGTGCTCACGGCCGCAGCTCGCTAGATTTGCCCGATCGCCTCGCGCTTTTCTGCTTGGAAGCGATCCTCACGGCGGCCATACGCCCAATAGGGAGAGAGCGACAGGCTTGCGCGATCAATTCCACGCTCGTCCGTGAAGTATGGACGCAGCGCCTTCATCGCGCCGCGTTCGCCGTGCACGAAGACATGCACGCGGCCGGGCAGCCACTCGGCTTCGCGCACGGCGTCGACAAGCACAGTCGACGTCCCCGCCGCAGCAGTGCCACGGAACAGCCAGTTCACCGTGATGCCAGCTGGGCTACGGAGCTGGAGCACGTCGGCCTCGCCCGCGACCTCGATGAAGCAGACGCCTACCGCGTCTTCGGGCATCGCCTCGAGCGCCGAGGCGATCGCGGGAATCGCAGACTCGTCGCCCGCAAGTAGGTGCCAGTCGGCGCTCGGATCGGGGGCGTACCCACCTCCAATTCCCCGAAGCACCACGGGATCGCCTGGCTCGGCCGCAGCCGCCCACGGCCCCGCGATGCCTTCGGTGCCGTGCACGACGAAGTCGATCCAGAGCTCGCCTGCCCCGTGATCCACGCGCCTCACCGTGTAGGTGCGGGTCGATGGCATCTCCTCGGGTGGCACCTCGTCGCGCAGCGCGTCGAGGTCGTAGGGCGGCTCGATGCCGCTGCCTGGTTGCCTGAAGAGCATCTTGCTGTAGGCGTCTGTATACGGTCCCGCATCGATTTGCGCCATGCCCGGCCCGTGCGCGACGATACGCACGAGGTGCGGGCTGAGCTGCACACGCTCCTTGACGGAAAGCACTATCTGGGGTCGCGCCGGGCGCGGGGGTGCTCCAGATGCGGAAGCTGCCATGATCACTACCTCATTCATCAGATGATTTTGTCTCGACTGTCAAGACTGGCATACTCCGAGCTTGTTCTCTAGGCTGACGCCAGCGGCGAACACGGAAGTTTTTTAGAACACATGTTCGAATCGTGGGCGGGGAGACGCTAAGCTAGGGGAGTGACTTCTCAGAGCAAAACACCTATTCGTTCCTCGGCAGCGCACGCGCACATCAGTGTCCAGGGCGCTCGGGTGCACAACCTCAAGAACGTTGACCTTTCGATTCCGCGGGACTCGCTCGTTGTCTTTACTGGCCTATCGGGCAGCGGTAAGTCGAGCCTCGCGTTCGACACGATCTTCGCGGAAGGGCAACGTCGCTACGTCGAGTCATTGAGCGCCTACGCCAGGCAGTTTCTTGGCCAGGTCGACAGGCCCGACGTCGACTTTATCGAGGGGCTGAGCCCCGCCGTGTCGATTGACCAGAAATCAACGAACCGCAACCCGCGCTCGACAGTGGGCACGATTACTGAGATCTATGACTACATGCGTCTGCTCTGGGCCAGGGTCGGTATCCCGCACTGTGCGGTATGCGGCGAACGCATCGAGTCTCAGACCGTGCAGCAGATTGCCGACCGCCTCATGCAGCTCGAGGAGCGCACCCGCTTTCAGGTGCTTGCACCCGTCGTCTCAAAGAAGAAGGGCGAGTTCGTCGACCTGTTCCAGGAGCTCGCGGCGACTGGATACTCCCGCGCGATAGTGGATGGCGAGCTCATCCAGCTCAGCGACCCACCGAAACTGAAGAAGCAGATCAAGCACGATATCTCGGTCGTTATCGACAGACTCGTCGCCTCTCCGGATGGGCTGGGCAGGCTCACCGACTCACTGGAGACCGCACTTCGGCTCGCAGACGGCACGGTGCAGATCGACTATGTTGACCGCGACCAAGACGCAGATGACCGCATGCAGCTGTTCTCGGAGCAACTCTCATGCCCGAATCAGCACCCAGTTCAACTCACGGAGATTGAGCCACGGACATTCTCGTTCAACGCCCCCTTCGGCGCGTGCCCAACGTGCTCCGGGCTCGGTACCAGCATGTCTGTCGACGAAGACCTTGTGCTTGGCGACCCTGAGCTGTCAATCAGCGAGGGCGTGATCATTCCGTGGACGAGTCAGGGCAAGAGCCTCTACCAGTACTACGAGAAGCTTCTCGTTGGCCTCTCAAAAGACCTCGACTTCTCACTGAAGACCCCCTGGGGCGAGCTCGACGAAGACGTGCAGGAGGCTGTACTTCGAGGCAACGACTTCAAGGTCAACGTGCGCTGGAAGAACCGGTTCGGCAGAGAGGTAAAGTACACAAGCGGGTTTGAGGGTGTCATCCCGTTCATCGAGCGGCAGTACGCTGAGGCCGAAAGCGACAACCGCCGCGAGCGATGGTCCGAGTTTCTGCGTGAAGTTCCCTGCCACGTCTGCAACGGCCAGCGACTGAAGCCTGAAGTGCTCGCGGTGACCGTCGATGACGAGTCGATCGCGAGTGTTGGCGAGTTCAGTCTGCTCGACGCCAAGCACTTCTTTGACAGCGTCGAACTCAGCGAACGAGACGCGAAGATCGCCGCTCAGGTGCTTCGCGAGATCAGGCTCCGCTTCGACTTCCTCATCGAGGTTGGGCTTGGGTACTTGACGCTCGCTCGCGCCGCAGGCACCCTGTCAGGCGGCGAGGCCCAGCGCATCCGGCTCGCGACCCAGATTGGCTCGGGACTTACGGGAGTGCTGTACGTGCTTGATGAGCCGTCAATCGGCCTGCACCAGCGCGACAACAGGCGCCTTATCGAAACGCTCGTGAAGCTCCGTGACCTTGGCAACACGCTCATCGTCGTTGAGCACGATGAGGAGACGATTGAGGCAGCGGATTGGCTTGTCGACATTGGCCCCGGCGCCGGCGTCGAGGGTGGCACCGTGGTCCACTCGGGGCTGCTTCCCGAGTTGCGCGCGAACACCAACTCAGTCACGGGCGACTATCTCGCTGGCCGCCGCGCCATAGAGACGCCACTGACGCGCAGGCCACTCGACAAGAATCGCGAGCTCAAGGTCGTCGGCGCCCGTTCGAACAACCTCCAGAATGTCGACGCAACATTCCCGCTTGGCGTCATGACGGCGGTCACCGGCGTCTCAGGCAGCGGTAAGTCGACGCTCGTGAACGACGTCCTCTACCGAGTGCTCGCAAATCAGCTGAACGGCGCCCGCATGGTCCCGGGCAAGCACACTCGTGTCACTGGTCTTGAGCACCTCGACAAAGTGGTTCATGTCGACCAGGCACCGATCGGTCGCACGCCGCGCTCGAACCCCGCGACGTACACTGGCGTCTTTGACAAGATCCGTAACCTGTTTGCAGACACCCCCGAAGCGAAGACTCGCGGCTACCTGCCTGGCCGCTTCAGCTTCAACGTCAAGGGCGGCCGGTGCGAGGCATGCTCGGGCGATGGAACGCTGAAGATCGAGATGAACTTCCTCCCCGATGTCTACGTCGCCTGTGAGGTGTGCGGCGGCAACCGATACAACCGAGAGACGCTGCAGGTTCGTTACAAGGGCAAGAACATCGCCGAGGTCCTCGAGATGCCAATCGCAGAGGCGGAACAGTTCTTTGAGCCGATCTCGTCGATCCACAGGTTTATGAAGACCCTCGTCGACGTCGGCCTCGGCTACGTTCGACTCGGCCAAAGCGCCACAACCCTTTCGGGTGGTGAGGCGCAGCGCGTAAAGCTCGCAACCGAGCTACAGAAGCGCTCGAACGGCCGCAGCATTTACGTGCTCGATGAGCCAACAACTGGTCTGCACTTCGAAGACGTGCGTAAGCTCCTGCTCGTACTGAACGGGCTTGTCGACAAGGGCAACACCGTCATCACGATTGAGCACAATCTCGATGTGATCCGCAGTGCGGACTGGGTGATTGACCTCGGCCCAGAGGGCGGATCCGGCGGTGGAACGATCCTCACCACAGGCACCCCGGAGCAGGTCGCGCAGCACTCAGAGAGCCACACGGGCGTGTTCCTTGCCGAGGCGCTTGAGAAGGCTCCCGTCGCGCGGACGGCACGGAAGGCGCTCGCGGTGGCGCCTGGGGCACCCGTAGCTACCAAAGCAAAGAAGTCTTCGGCAAAGAAGTCTTCAGTACAGAAGGCCCCGGCGAAGAAGTCGCCAGCACAGAAGGCCGCCGCGGCTACGGTCGTCTCGTGAGGGCGGCGGCGTGACAACTGACCCGCGTCGCGGGGGCAATTTAGCAGGTGAACCTGCTGACCCCCGCGACGCGTTCAAGCCCGCGTCGGGAGAGATCCCTACGAGCCCTGGGGTGTACCGCTTTTCAGACCGCCAGGGCCGCGTACTGTACATCGGCAAGGCGAAGAACCTCAGGGCTCGGCTTGCGAACTACTTTCAGCCGATGCATTCGCTCATGCCGCGCACCCGCCGCATGCTGTCGCTGGCCGCAAACGTCGACTGGACTGTCGTTGCAAGTGACACCGAGTCGCTCGTCCTCGAGCACACCTGGATCACGGAGTACAAGCCTCCGTTCAACGTGCAGTTCAAGGACGACAAAACGTACCCCTACCTTGCTGTGACGCTGGGGGAGGAAGCCCCACGGCTGATTATTACCCGAAACGAACGCATCAAGGGTGCGAGATATTTCGGGCCCTACCCGAAGGTGTGGGCAATCAGGGAGACCGCTGCTCTGCTGCAGCAGGCCTTTCCAATTCGTACGTGCAACGACGCCGATTACAAGCGTGCGATGGCGAGCGGCAAGCCGTGCCTCGCGGGCCAGATCGGGCGGTGCGCGGGTCCGTGCTCCTTCACTGTGACAGTTGACGAGCATCGCGAGCGCGTGGGCGCGCTGGTGTCGTTCCTCGGAGGCAATTATCAGTCGCAGTTCAGAAAGCTGCAGCGCGGCATGAAAGACGCGGCCGCCGAGCAACGTTACGAAGACGCGGCGAGGCTTCGCGATCAGGTCGCGGCGGTCGAGCACGTGATGGAGAAGAACGCCATTGTGCTCGGTCACGAGGTAGATGTCGACGCGTTCGGTCTCCGCACCGATGAGCTCTCAGCCGCGCTTCACCAGTTCATCATCCGGGGAGGTCGCGTGCGTGGCGAGCGCAGCTGGATTGTTGACGTGGAGCTCGACGACTCGCCCGGGCGGCTGCTCGAGCAAGTGCTGCAGACTGCGTACGAGGGCGGGCATGAGCCACCCCCGGAGATCCTCGTACCGCAGCTGCCAGACGGGCTCGCCTCGCTCGAAGAGACCCTCGCCAAGCTCCGCCCGCGCAAGGGAAAGGTGCACATTCGCACTCCCGAGCGCGGCGACAAAGCCCAGCTCATGGACCGGGCGACGTTGAATGCAGGCGAGAATCTCATGCGTTACAAGCTCAAGCGTGCCGCTGACATCACGTCACGCACCGACGCACTTGCCGAACTGCAGCAGGCCTTGGGCCTCAGCGAGGCTCCACTCAGAATCGAGTGCATCGACGTCTCCCATTTGCAGGGGACCGGCGTTGTCGCGTCACTCGTGGTGTTCGAAGACGGGCTTCCCGCAAAGAGCGAGTACCGAAAATACAGGATCGAAGAGACGACTGACGATACTGATTCGATCTACCAGGTCGTGTCACGCAGGGCGGCTCAGTTGAACCTTGCTCGTGAGTCAGGTGAGCTTCCATCCGGTGCGTATCGCGCCCGCCCGCAACTCCTCATCGTCGATGGCGGCGAACCGCAGGTGAAGGCCGCGCACCGGGCGTTGATGGAGGCAGGCATCACCGACGTCGCGCTGTGCGGCATCGCAAAGCGGCTTGAAGAGCTGTGGTTGCCAGAGGATCCCTTTCCTGTGGTGCTTCCGCGCACGAGCGAAGCCCTATTTCTCGTACAACGCGCCCGCGATGAGGCGCACAGGTTTGCGATCACATTCCAACGACAACGTCGCAGCGAGGCCATTGCTTCGCAGCTCGCGGACGTACCTGGACTCGGGCCGAAGCGTGTGCAACAGCTCCTTCGGCACTTCGGTTCTGCGACGCGCCTGAGGGCCGCCTCGATCGAGGAGCTCGCGGCAGTGCCTGGCATTGGGGAACGCACGGCCGAACAGATTCTCAGCCACCTTACCCGACTCCGCAAGGGCGCGCCTGACGCTAAGATTGACGATGCGCAGACAGACACGGAGCTTGAGGAGGGTGCGGATGAATGAGGTCTCAACAGGTCAGGAGATCCTGATCGTCACCGGCATGTCCGGAGCTGGCCGAAGCACCGTCGCGAACACCCTCGAGGACCTCGGCTGGTATGTCGTTGACAACCTGCCGCTGTCGATGGTCAAGACCCTCGCAGACATGGCTGACAAGTCAGGCGGGGCGCTTCCGCGCATCGCGGCTGTTGTCGATGTTCGCGGTCGGGATCTTTTCGCCGATATCCAAGAGACGGTGAACGAGCTGCGCCACACAGCGACAGTTCGCGTCGTCTTCCTCGATGCTGCCGACGATATTCTCGTGCGCCGTTACGAGAGCGTCAGGCGGCCGCACCCGCTCCAGGTTGAGGCAGGGGGGTTGCTTGAGGGCATTCGCCTTGAGCGCGAACGTTCCCAGGAGCTTCGTGCGACGAGTGACGTCGTTGTCGATACCTCCGGATACAACGTGCACCAGCTCACCACTGCGACTCGTGAAATGTTCTCGTCAGAGGACGTCGCGGGCCTGCAGCTCACCGTGATGAGCTTCGGCTTCAAGTATGGGGCCCCGACTGACGTCGACCTCATGGCAGACATGCGGTTCATTCCGAACCCGTTCTGGGAGACCGATCTTCGCTCACTCACCGGTGTTGATCCGGCTGTGAAGGACTACGTCCTGAGCCGTGAGGGTGCCACCGAGTTCATTGATGCATACGTCGCAGCGCTGACCCCGGTTTTTGCCGGCTTTCAGCGCGAAAACAAGCGACACGCATCGCTCGCCATTGGGTGCACTGGCGGTAAACACCGCTCCGTGGCTGTCGCCCGCGAGCTCGCAGACCGGCTTGCCGGCCTGCCCGGCGTGAGCGTTCAGCTCCGCCACCGCGACCTCGGTCGCGAGTAAATGCCGGCGCGCTTCGCCGTCATTTAGTTTGCTATTCACCTGTTTCGAAAGGAATATCTGTGCCGAGTACCGCCGATGTCATGAGCGAGCTGGTGAAGCTCCCCGTGCAACGGACTGGGGAGAGAATGGCGGAACTCGCCACGATCCTGCGCTTGTCTGGCGGCCTACACACGATCAACGGGCGTATTGCCCTTGAAGCTGAACTGCACACTCCGCAGACAGTTCAGCGCGTGCGAAAAGACCTTGCGGAGCTCTACGGCGTGCGCGCCGAAGCCCGACAGTTGCCCCCCACAAGTGTGCGCCCAGGCGCACCGCAGTTCCTTGTCCGCGTTATCGACGGCGAGACCCTCGCCCGCCAGCTGGGACTGCTCGATCAGCGACGCAGGCCGATCCGCGGCCTCCCGAACCGCGTGACAACCGGCGACTCGAAAGAACTCGCCGCCGCCCTGCGTGGAGCATTCCTTGCTCGCGGAAAGATCACCCCTCCCGGCCGCACAGTCAGCCTTGAGGTTGTGTGCCCGAGCAGCGAGACGGCCATGGCGCTCGTTGGTGCCGCGAGCAGGATCGGTGTGGACGCGAAGAGTCGCGACATCCGCGGCGTATCGAAGCTGCTTGTCAGGGACGGAGAAGCGATCGGCACACTCCTCGGAGTGATGGGAGCCGAGCAGTGCCGTGAGGCATGGGACAACCTCCGAAAAGCTCGTGAGACCCGTGCGACAGCCAACCGGCTTGTGAACTTCGACGATGCAAACCTGCGCCGCTCTGCTGAGGCGTCCGTCGCCGCGTGCGCTCGCGTTGAGCGTGCGCTCGAGATCCTTGGCTCCGATGTTCCCGATCATCTCAGGTACGCGGGTCAGCTGCGCCTCACTCACCGCGAAGCGAGCCTCGATGAGCTCGGAGCCCGTGCCGATCCGCCCCTCACAAAAGACGCTATTGCTGGTCGGATCCGGCGCCTGCTCGCGATGGCCGACAAGGCTGCCGAGGACCAGGGAATCCCGGGGACCGAGGCGAGCGTTCCTGAGGAACTCGTCTGATCTAGCTCGCAGCGAACACTCGTTTCGACGTGTGTTCCCGCAATAGACTGCCTATCAGAAGCACTCAACAGAAAAGGAGCTGCCATGACCGCATACTCACTCCCTGAACTTCCTTACGATTACGCTGCCCTCGAGCCGCACATCAGCGGCAAGATCATGCAGTTGCACCACGACAAGCACCACCAGGCGTACGTCACCGGCGCAAATACGGCGCTCGAGCAGCTGGCCGAGGCCCGCGAGTCTGGAAATCTCGCGCCGGTGAACAAGCTCGAGAAGGATCTCGCATTCAACGTGGGCGGCCACGTGAACCACACGATCTTCTGGAACAACATGTCGCCCGAGGGCGGCGGCCGTCCCGAGGGCGAACTCGCGTCGGCGATCGACGAGTTCTTCGGTGACTTCGAGAAGTTCCAGGCACACTTCACCGCGACAGCCATGGGCGTGCAGGGCTCGGGCTGGGCAGTGCTCGCCTGGGATACCCTCGGCCAGCGCGCGAACATTGTGCAGATGTTCGACCAGCAGGGTAACCTGCCCGCCGGCACGGTGCCGCTCTTGATGCTCGACTGCTGGGAGCACGCGTACTACCTTGATTACCTGAACGTCCGCGCTGACTACGTGAAGGCGTTCTGGAACATCGCAAACTGGCAGGACGTCGCGAAGCGCTTTGAGACCGCGCGCAGCCAGACGCCCGGCCTGATCTAGTTCAGCTCACCACGAAGGAACCATGCGCACCCTCGATTCGCTCGGCCCGTTGGGCTCGAAAACAGTAATTGTCCGCTGTGACCTCAACGTGCCGCTCGCCACTGACGAGCACGGCGCGAAGAGCATCACCGACGACGGGCGGATCCGCGCCTCGCTCAGCACGATTCGTGAACTGCGAGAGGCCGGAGCGCGAATCGTGCTGATTAGCCACCTTGGCCGCCCCGAGGGCGCTCCCGATGAGCGCTACTCGCTGCGGCCGGTGGCCGAGCGCATGACTGAATTGCTCGGCACAGAGGTCGGCTTCGTCGACGAGACCGTCGGCGAAGCCGCCAGCGCCGCCGTCGCCGCGCTCTCCGACGGCGACGTTGTGCTCCTCGAAAACCTCCGCTTCAATCCCGGGGAGACGAGCAAGGACGACGAGGCCCGCGGAGCATTCGCGGCCCAGCTCGCGGAACTCGGTGATGCCTTCGTGTCAGACGGCTTCGGTGTTGTGCACCGCAAGCAGGCGAGCGTCTACGACCTCGCGAAGCTGCTGCCGAGCGCCGCTGGCCGCCTCGTGGCGGCCGAACTCGAGGTGCTTGAGCGTCTCACGGGCAAGGCAGAGCGACCTTACGCCGTCGTGCTCGGCGGTTCGAAGGTGTCCGACAAGCTTGGCGTGATCGCACACCTCATCGAACGTGTCGATACGCTCCTCATCGGCGGCGGGATGGTCTTCACGTTCCTCGCTGCGCAGGGGCACCCCGTTGGCGCGAGCCTGCTTGAGGAGGATCAACTCGACACCGTCCGCGGATACCTTGACCAGGCAGCCGCACGGGGCGTCAAGATCGTGCTTCCCACTGACATCGTTGTCGCGGAGCGGTTCGCCGCTGACGCGGCTCACGAAGTGGTTCCCGCAGACGCGATCGAATCGAGTTCGTTCGGTGCTTCCGGCCTCGGACTCGATATCGGCCCGGAGTCCGCTGCAGCGTTCGCTGAGGTTATCGAGGCGTCGGCAACTGTGTTCTGGAATGGGCCTATGGGCGTCTTCGAGATGGAAGCATTCGCCGAAGGTACCCGGACGGTTGCGCGTGCGCTCACTGAAACCTCTGGCTTTACTGTAGTTGGCGGTGGCGATTCCGCCGCCGCGGTTCGCGCGCTCGGCTTCGCCGACGATGCCTTCGGTCACATTTCGACTGGTGGCGGTGCGAGCCTCGAATTTCTCGAGGGCAAAGCTTTGCCCGGACTGGAGGTCCTCGCATGAACGACGCACCCGCGACAGACGCGCCCGTGCAGCCTGCGCCGCCCGTGAAGCGCACGCCGCTTATCGCCGGCAACTGGAAGATGAACTTTGATCACCTGCAGGCGATCGCGTTCGTTCAGAAGCTCGCGTGGAGCCTGAAGGATGCGCAGCACAACTACGGCGAGGTTGAGGTCGCTGTGTTCCCGCCGTTCACCGACCTCCGATCTGTGCAGACGCTCCTGACGGCCGACAAGCTTGCGGTTGCGCTCGGCGCGCAAGATGTCTCGCCCCACGCAGCCGGTGCTTACACGGGTGACGTCTCCGCTGCAATGCTCTCAAAGCTCGACGTGCGCTACATCATCGTCGGACACTCCGAGCGTCGCGGTGGCCACGGCGAGTCCGACGAGACAGTCGGTTTGAAGGCCCGCGCCGCCGTTGAAGCGGGAATGGTTCCAGTCATTTGCGTCGGTGAGACTGCGGAGGATCTCGAGGCGCACGGCGCCGCGGCGATCCCCGTGCAGCAGCTCCAGGCGGCGCTCGCCCAGCTTCCCGCAGGCGCAGAGATCGTTGTCGCGTACGAGCCCGTTTGGGCCATCGGCAGCGGTGACCCGGCGACTCCCGCACAGGCTGAAGAGGTTGGCAAGGCCCTCCGCGATGTTCTGCGCGCCGAGCGTGGGGATGCAGTGGCTGACTCCACACGCGTGCTCTACGGTGGGTCTGTCGCAAGTCAGAACGTGGCCTCGTACCTCAAGCAGCCAAACCTTGACGGTGCACTTGTTGGAGGCGCGAGCCTGAAGGTTGACGAGTTCAGCCGGATCGCGCAGTTCACGAAGCACGTCACCGTCTAACACCGCACGACAGACACTTCCTTCCCGCTTCCGCCCATTTCTCGGGCGCGGGGTATACTGGAGGCTGACTTATTGCGCCTCGCTGCGAAAGGCACCTATTTTGCTCGTACTGAAGATCGCTCTGATCTCGCTGCTCGTCCTCACGAGCCTGCTGCTCATCCTGTTCGTGCTGCTCCATAAGGGGCGCGGCGGCGGGCTCTCCGACATGTTCGGTGGCGGCGTGACTTCAAGTCTTGGGTCGTCGGGTGTCGCAGAGCGCAACCTCAACCGCCTCACAGTGATCGTGTCACTCGTGTGGTTTTTCTCGATCGTCGGGCTCGGCCTCGTCGATCGGTTCACGCTTATCTAGCATTTTTCGAAAGCAGGTCACCCGTGGCAGGCAGTAACGCCATTCGCGGTGCGCGCGTCGGATCCGGCCCAATGGGCGAGATGGATCACGGCGTGCGCGCAGAACGTAAGAAGGTCTCGTATTGGGACGCGCTCGGCAACGAGACTGTCCGCTACTTCGCGGCAGACGTGTCCGACGAGGACATTCCTGAGCAGATTGACTCGCCGTCAACGGGGCTCCCCGCTGGACAGGATCAGAGCAACCCACCTGAGCTCGCAAAGAACGAGCCATACAAGACGCACCTCGCATACGTGAAGGAGCGCCGGACGCCTGAGGAAGCAGAGGAGTTGCTTGAGGCCGCCCTGCTGAAGCTCCGCCAGCGCCGCGGTACTGCGAAGCTCACCGCCTAGCCTCCGCAGCATACTGTGACGCGTGACCCCCGATCCACATGGATCGGGGGTCACGCGTTTTCGCGTTCGGAGCCTCATCACCGAACGTGTCCTAGGATGAGGGGACACAGTAGTTCGCGAATGAAAAGGTAGCAATGACGCACCCCCAATGGAGCCCAACCGCCGAAGCAATCGAAACTGCAACAATCACTGAGATCACGAGATGGTTCGTCGAGAACCGGGGCTTGGATCCCGCGGCTGTGGGTGACTACGGCATGCTTCAGGCCTGGTCAGTTGCAGAGCCAGCAGCGTTCTGGGGCGGGGTCGCCGAGTTCCTCGGCGCCGGCTTCGTCGACCAGCCGCGCGCTGTCCTCGCCGGGACTGGGATCCGCGACGCGGTGTGGTTTCCGGGAGCGACCCTGAACTTCGCGGATCGTCTGCGGATTGGCGAGCCATCCCAGCCGGCCATCATCGTCGAGTACGAGGACGGCCGGATTGAGTCGCATACATACGAAGCCCTCCGAGGCGACGTTGCCGCATTTGCTGCATATCTTCGGAGCGTTGGGGTCGGCCGCGAAGACCGCGTCGTCGGCTATCTCCCGAACTGCTATGAGGGCGTCGTCGCCTTCTACGCGACCGCGAGCATCGGAGCGATCTGGTCACAGACTGGTATTGACTACAACGCGCCTGCGGCGGCGGATCGCCTCGGGCAGCTCGACGCGAAGGTGCTCGTGAGTGGCACCGGTTACGTGTTTCGCGGCGCAGAGTTCGACCGCTCGGCTGAGGCGACCGGACTGCTGCGCCTCATGCCCTCTGTTGAGCATACGGTCTCAGTGCCGACCCTCTCGGGTGCGGCAGGGGTCGATGGCGCAACGACATGGGCCGACGCGATCGCCGCGGGCGGCCAGCCGGAATTCTCGCCTGACCCCGTCCCGTTCGCACACCCGCTCTGGGTGCTGTTCACCTCGGGCACAACGGGCAAGCCCAAGGGCATCGTGCACGGGCACGGGGGAGTACTCCTTGAGCAGCTCAAGTCGCTCGCGCTCCAGTCAGACCTCACAGCAGGCGAGACATTCTTCTGGTACACGACGCCGAATTGGATGATGTGGAACATCCAGGTGAGCAGTCTGCTCTTCGGGGCGACGGCGGTACTCTACGTTGGCGACCCGATCTACCCCGGCCCTGAGAAGCTCTGGCAGGTCGTCGACAGGCACGGCGTGAACGTCTTCGGCACGAGCCCCGGCCAGATTCTCGCGTCGGCGGCTGCGGGCATCGATGTTCCCGAGTGCGCTGAACTTCGCCTCATCTCGAGCACGGGCTCGCCGCTTCCAGCTGCCGCGAACCAGTGGGTTCGCAGCGTGTTCGGAGACCGCGTGCCGGTGAACTCCGTGAGCGGCGGCACCGACATTGTCGGGGGGTTTGTTGGAGGGTCCCCAATCACCCCCGTCTGGGACGGCGAGATCTCGGCTCGCACGCTCGGAGTCGCCCTGGAGGTGTGGGACGACGCAGGCAGTCCGCTCATTGATGAGGAGGGTGAAATGGTCATCACGCGCCCGCTCCCTTCAATGCCATTGCGATTCTGGGGTGACCCAGACGGCAGCAGGTACCACGACGCCTACTTCTCAACGTACCCTGGAGTGTGGAGGCAGGGGGACTGGGCAACAGTCACGTCGCGCGGCACGGTCGTTATGCACGGCAGGTCCGACGCAACGCTCAACCGGCGAGGGATCAGGTTGGGAAGCGCCGAGATCTACGCGGCCGTTGAAGAGCTTCCAGACGTGTTGGACTCACTCGTCATCGGTATCGATACAGCGGACGGCGGGTACTGGATGCCGATCTTCGTCGTCCCGTCTGAGTCGTGGCAGGATGGCGACTCGCAGCAGCGAATCAGAGACGCCGTCGCAAGCCGCGCGTCGAAGCAGCACGTCCCAGATGAGGTCATTCTCACCCCGACGGTGCCACGCACACGGACGGGGAAGAAGATGGAGGTGCCGATTAAACGGATTCTGCTCGGCGCAGACCCAGCAGCGATCGGATCGATTGATTCAACCGACCAGCCGGAGGCGCTTCGCTGGTTCCAGGCCTACGCGGCCGAACGAACCCTCGATACATAACGCAGTGTGAGGTTGTGGCCGCCGAGACCGGCCGACCACAACCTCACACTGCGCAGAGCCGAGTTACTAGATCGACGCGATGAAATCGCGGAGGAACCCTGCCGGGTCGCTCGTCTCGACGGAGAGCACGCCGCGACCACGGGCCCGAAGCACCGAGGCGTCTCCACGGGCTTGCGCGCCAAACAGCGCACCGAACCCCGAATCTTCGCCGGGGATCGCGACCTCTCGGGCTCCAGTCTGAATGATCTGCAAGAACGCGCCGCAGCCTGGACCACCCTTGTGGAACTGACCAGTGGAGTGTAGGTAGCGAGGCCCGTACCCAAGCGCGACTGGCACACCCAATTCGCCGACAAGCGCCTGGCGAAGAGTCACGAGAAGTTCAGCAACCGCCGAATCGCTCGGGTCGACGTACGCCTGGAGGCCAACGTAGCCGTCACGACGAACGAGCGAACGCAGCCGAGCGTGAGTTTCGGCTGGAGAGGGCTCTTCAGCGACTGGTTCGGGAGGCTCACCAAGCGACTCCCGCGTCGCAATCTTCGCGGCTTCGACGTCAGGCTGATTAAATGGGTCGACGCCAAGCAGGAAACCCATCGCGGCAGTCGCGACCTGCCAGAGCAGCAGCTGCTCGCCAAGCGAGCCTTGGATGCCGATTCCAGGAGTTTCGGCTCCCTGAATCGCTGACAGTCGCACGAGTGTTGCAGTTGCTGCGCCGCTCGCTGTCGCGCCTGCCGGCAGTGCGATGGGGAAGACCCCCGTGCCCTGTTTACCTGTCGACTCCGCGACAAGCTGCTCGATCCACAATCCGAACTCGGCAGGGAGTGAGTCGTCAGACTGCAACTCAGCAACAAAGCGTTGTGGCACGCCCGAGGCGAGCGCCGCAGCAAGCACGAGGGCGGGGTTTCCCGAACTGTCAGCACTGAGCACGTCGCGCGAGTGGGCGCCTGCGGCGACGAGCTCTGCCATATCAGCGCCGGCAAGCATCGAGGGCACAATGCCGAACGCGGTAAACACCGAGAATCGACCGCCGACGTTTGGGTCGGCGAACACAATGCGCTTGCCTGTTTCGGCGGCGTCAGTAGCAAGCGTAGAACCAGGATCGGTGACGATCACGATCCTGTCGTTCGGGTCGATCCCCGCTCCCGCGAACGCGGCTTCAAAGGCGTGCATCTGGCTGACAGTCTCAACTGTTCCGCCTGACTTCGAGCTCACGATCACCGCCGTGCGCGAAAGGTCACTCTCGAGCGCGCGCCTGACCGCATCTGGGTGCGTCGAATCGAGCACGGCGAGATCGGGGGCGATCATGAGCGGGGCTAGGCTCGACCCGCCCATGCCGCACAACAGGAAGGTATCGACGCCTTCTGCAGCAAACTGCCCGGCGATCTTCTGTGTCTGTTCGATCACTTGGGCGGCGTTCGCTTCAAAGTCCGTCCAGCCAAGCCTCGTCGCGGCCTCCGCGGCGGCGGCGTCACCCCAGAGCGTCGCGTCCTGCGCGAAGAGACGAGTGGCGAAGCGTGCGTCGAGGAGCGAGTCGAGGCTTCGCGAAAATGCGTCGTCCCGACTCACTCCGGTGAGCGAAAGTGTCACTGAGCCGCCCTCAGAGCGCCCGTCACTGTCTCGACAAGATCATCCCAAGAGGCGTCAAACTTCGAGAGGCCCTCGACCTCGAGCTTGTCAGTGACATCGACATAGTCGACGCCCTGGCCGTCGATGAGGTTCAGCACCTGGTTGGCTTCGCCATAGGTGCCGCTCACGCGGTCACCCTGCACCTCGCCGTGGTCTGCGAGGGCGTTCAGCGTCGCCTCGGGCATCGTGTTCACCGTATTCGGCGCTGCAAGCTCGGTGACGTAGAGCGTGTCGGGGAGGTTCGGATCCTTCACACCCGTCGATGCCCACAGCGGACGCTGCGCGTTCGCGCCGAGCTCGAGGAGCATTTTCGCGCGATCGCTCGCAAACGACTGCTCGAACACTTCGTACGCGAGGCGAGCGTTCGCAACGCCAGCCTGGCCCTTGAGCGCGCGAGCTTCATCGGTGCCGACGGCCTCGAGACGCGCGTCAACCTCTGAGTCGACTCGAGAAACGAAGAACGATGCGACCGAGTGGATCTTCGAGATATCGATGCCTGCAGCGCGCGCACGCTCGAGGCCGACGAGGTACGCGTTGATAACCTGGCGGTAGCGCTCGAGGCTGAAGATGAGCGTCACGTTGACGCTGATGCCCATTCCGATGACCTCGGAGATCGCTTCGAGTCCCTCGACGGTCGCGGGGATCTTGATCATCGCGTTCTCGCGGTCGACCTTCGCCCACAGTTCTTTGGCCTGCGCGACCGTGCCTGCGGTGTCTCGGGCAAGACCGGGCTCAACCTCGATCGACACGCGCCCATCCCGGCCGCCAGTCGCTGCGAACACGCCAGCGAAGATGTCGCAGGCGTCGCGAACGTCGGCGGTCGTCAGCTCGGTGATCGTTGCGGCGGCGTCGAGTCCACTCTTCGCGCTCTCAGAAATGCGGTCGGCGTAGCCGACGCCCGAACCAATCGCGTTCTGAAAGATCGTCGGGTTCGTTGTTACGCCGACTACGTTTACTGTCTCGGCGAGTTCGGCCAGCTGGCCGCTCTCGATGCGTGTGCGGGACAGGTCGTCGAGCCAAATGCTCACGCCGACGTTGCTGAGTGCCTGAGTGCGCTCGTTGCTCATGGGTGCTCCTTCGATGCTGTCTGTGGGGCTAGTTCGCGAGTGACTCGCGCGCGGCTGCCACGACTGCATCCGTCGTGATTCCGAACTTCTCGAACAGCGTGACGTAGTCCGCCGAAGCGCCAAAGTGCTCGATCGAGACCGAGCGGCCGCGGTCGCCGACGTAGCGCTCCCAGCCGAGCGAGAGCCCTGCCTCGACACTCACCCTGGCGGTCACTGCTGCGGGCAGCACGCTCTCGCGGTACTCGTCGGTCTGCTCGGCGAACCACTCCAGCGACGGCGCGGAGACGACGCGCGCGCCGATACCTTCGGCCGCAAGCTGCTCGCGCGCCTCGACGGCGAGCTGCACCTCGGAGCCAGTCGCGATGAGGATCACGTCGAGCGATCCCGTCGCGCTGTCAGCAAGCACGTACGCGCCGCGGCGAACTCCTGCCGCCGCATCCTCGTGCGACGCGAACTCGCCGCCGCGGGGGAGCACGGGGACGTTCTGCCGAGTGAGAGCGATGCCTGTCGGGCCGGCATGGCGGGTGAGGATCTCGTGCCACGCGATCGAGACCTCATTCGCATCCGCAGGGCGAACCATCGTGAGGTTCGGGATCGCGCGGAGCGTCGCGAGCTGCTCGATCGGCTGGTGCGTGGGACCGTCCTCGCCAAGGGCGATCGAGTCGTGCGTCCAGACGAAGATGCTCGGCACGTTCATCAGCGCCGCCAGGCGAACGGCCGGGCGCATGTAGTCGCTGAAGATGAGGAAGGTGCCGCCGTAGCTGCGGGTCTTGCCGTGTAGCTGGATGCCGTTGAGGATCGAGCCCATCGCGTGCTCACGGATACCGAAGTGCAGGACGCGCCCGTACTTGTCACCGGACCAGGTGCTCGTCGAGTGGCTCGCGGGGACGAAGGACGGCACACCCGGGATCGTCGTGTTGTTCGAACCAGCGAGGTCTGCCGAACCGCCCCACAGCTCGGGCATAATCGGGCCGAGGGCCGCGAGAACCTTGCCGCTCGCCGAGCGGGTCGCGACGGACTCGCCGGGCTCGAAAGTCGGGAGGGCCTCGAGCGCGCCCTCGGGCAGCTCCTGAGCCTCAATGCGGTCGAACAGCGCCTTGCGCTCAGGGTTTTTCGCGGCCCAGGCGTCGAACGACTCCTGCCAGGTGTTGCGTCCGGCGGCGCCGCGCTCGACTGCCTTCCGAGAATGCTCGATGACCTCGGGCGCGACGGCGAAGTGCTCCGCAGGATCGAAGCCGAGCGCGGTCTTCAAACCGGCGAGTTCCTCCGCCCCAAGCTTGGCGCCGTGGATGCCACCGGTGTTCTGCTTACCGGGGGAGGGCCAGCCAATGATGGTTTTCAGGATGATGAGCGACGGCTTCGTCGTCTCTGCCTTCGCGGCCTCGAGAGCATCGTTCAGTTCAGCGACGTCCTCGACGTAGTTGCCTGTCTTCTTCCAGTCGACCTCGATGACCTGCCAGCCGTAGGACTCGTAGCGCATCGCGACGTCCTCGGAGAAGGAGATGTCGGTGTCGTCCTCGATCGAGATCTGGTTCGAGTCATAGATCGCAATGAGATTGCCGAGCTCCTGGTGGCCCGCGAGCGAGGAGGCTTCGGCGGTGACGCCCTCCTGGAGATCACCGTCGCCGGCGATGACGTAGATGTTGTGGTCGAACGGGCTCGTCCCGGGCGCGGCCTCGGGGTCGAACAGGCCCCGCTCGTAGCGCGCTGCGTACGCAAAGCCGACGGCAGACGCGAGGCCCTGCCCGAGGGGACCGGTGGTGATCTCGACGCCGTCGGTGTGCCCGTACTCGGGGTGGCCGGGAGTCTTTGAGCCCCACGTGCGGAGTGCCTTGAGGTCGTCAAGCTCGAGTCCGTAGCCACCGAGGTAGAGCTGCACGTACTGAGTGAGCGACGAGTGTCCGACCGAGAGGATGAACCGATCGCGACCGATCCACTTCGCGTCGCTCGGGTCGTGCCGCATGACCTTCTGGTGCAGGAGGTACGCGACGGGGGCGAGGCTGATCGCCGTCCCCGGGTGGCCGTTCCCAACCTTCTCAACGGCGTCCGCCGCGAGCACCCGCGCGGTGTCTACTGCGCGATCGTCGAGCTCTGTCCACTCAAGTCCGTTAGCCAATGGCCTGCCTTTCCCGCAACCAATCCTGTGCGCCTCGTGGCGCCGCACATGCGCCAAGCGCGCACTCTCATCAATCCTACCGATAGCCCAGGTACTATGGCCCCGATGTCTACGAAGATTTCTCCTCCTGCTCAGGCTTCGGACCAGCGCCAGGGGCGCTCGTTCTCTCGCACGGTGAAGGCGTACGTGTCGCTGACAAAGCCGCGTGTGATGGAACTCCTGCTCGTCGTGACAGTTCCGGCGATGATCCTCGCCGAGCGCGGCCTTCCCAATCTGTGGCTCGTCATCGCGACGCTCGTGGGTGGTGCGATGAGCGCAGGCTCAGCCGGGGCCTTTAACTGCTACATCGACCGCGACATGGATCGCAAGATGAAACGCACCCAGGGACGGCCCCTCGTGACCGGCGAGATCTCAGACCGTGGGGCGCTCGTGTTCGCGTGGGTGCTCGGCGTGTTGTCTGTCGGGTGGCTCTATCTCACGACGAACTGGCTTGCTGCAGCGCTCTCGGTCGCGGCGATCTTCTTCTACGTCGTGATCTACACGCTGGTGCTCAAGCGGCACAGCGAGCAGAACATCATCTGGGGCGGCATCGCGGGGTGTTTCCCGGTGCTCATCGGCTGGGCCGCAGTGACTGGCTCGCTCGACTGGCCGGCGTGGATCTTCTTCCTCGTCATTTTCCTTTGGACCCCAGCGCATTACTGGCCACTGTCAATGCGCTACCGCGACGACTACGCGGAGGCAGGGGTGCCGATGCTTGGGGTGGTTCGGGGGCGCACCACCGTCGGCCTGCAGGTGATCTTGTATGCCTGGGCGACAGTCGTGTCCAGCCTGCTCCTCATTCCGGCGGCCGAGATGGGGTGGACGTACTCGATTGGAGCGCTTATCGTTGGCGGGTACTTCATTGTTGAGGCCCACAGCCTGTACTCAAGCGCAATTCGCGGCCTGGAGGGCAAGCCGATGCGCGTGTTCCACGGGTCGATCGCCTACTTGTCAGTGCTGTCGATCCTTATCGCTGTCGACCCGCTGCTCCCGTTCTAGCCGCGCGTTTCCCCTCTAGTCCCGCTCCCGCGGGCCGAGAACACATCAACCTCTCGCGGCCACATCTTGGGTGAACGTTTCAAGATGTGTGCTCGAGAGGTTGATGTGTTGTTGCCGGCGCCTGCCGTGCGGGGAACCGCAAGAGTGCCGGGGTTGGCGCCTACTCTGCGACAGCCCCTTCGGCAACGGGGCGCTTGAGGCGCAACACCGTCACGGTCATGGTGGCAGCGGTGAGCGCCGCGAGCACCATGTGGATCCCAACGAAGACTGGCGGAAGCCCAGTGCGAGCCTGGTAGACCCCAACCAGGATCTGCACGACAAGCGCTGCAAGCAGCGTGAGCGTCCAGCTGAGCGGACGGAGCTTCTTCGAGTACGCCCAGGCGACAAGCGCGACCACGAGCGCCAGTGTCACATAGCCAGGCACCGAGTGCAGGTGGCTCAGGAATGTCGCGTCAAAGCCGTTTCGCACCACGTTCTCGTCGCCCGAGTGCGGGCCATTCGCGGTAGTGATGACCCCCATGATGATCACGACAGCCATCGCGAGGGTGGTGACGTGCGTGAGGATCGCGAAGCCCGCGGGAACCGCGCGCTCGCGGGTTCCGCCCACTTCATACATGCGTGCAAGGTATGCGGCAGCGATGCACACGATGATCAGTGACACCGTGTAGTGGAAGCCAACGAGAACCGCAGCGAGCTCCTCCCACACGATGAAGCCGCCAACCACAGCCTGCACGATCACAAGGCTTAGGACGAGCCACGACAGCACGAACAGGTCCTTGCGTTCCGCGCGGATACGCCAAGTGAGGATCACGACGGCAAGCCCCGCAAGCAAGAGGGGGCCGCTGATAGTCCGGTTCCCGAACTCAATGAGCGCGTGGTAGGTCAGCTCCTCCGTGGGAACAAGCGAACCGGGGGTGCAGAGGGGCCACTCGCTACAGCCCAGACCGGAGCCGGTGAGCCGAACGGCTCCGCCAGTTCCAATGATGAGCACGTTGAGCACAAATGAAGCCCAAGCAGCGAAGGGCAGGAATCGTGGCAGCTGGGTGCGAGCGGGACGGGTGACGGTCACGCTGGTTGCGCCTGACACGGGGTCTCCTTAACTTTTAAGCTCCCAGTGAAACACGCCAGTCTCGCCCGTTTTCATGCGAAAGCCTGTAGACTTAGAAGCTGTGGTTTAGTGCGGCTATGTGAAACGTCTGACGATTCGTCAGCTCGTCTCGTTTGTCCGACGCCCAGACTACTGCACCATCGCAGGGAACCATCCGAGAGCACTTGGGGACTTGGTTCTCGGTAGCGCGAAATGAGAGAGGGAGAGATCATGCCTGAGGTACTGATCGACCGCCCCGAGCTCGAAGGCCTTGGCCAATACGAGTTCGGCTGGCACGACAGCGACGAGGCCGGCGAAACGGCGAAGCGTGGACTGAGTGAAGAGGTGGTTCGCAACATCTCGGCGCTGAAAAACGAGCCCGAGTGGATGCTCGAACGCCGTCTGAAAGCGCTGCAAATCTTTGATCGCAAGCCGATGCCCACATGGGGTGCAGACCTCACTGAGATCGACTTCGACAACATCAAGTACTTCGTCCGCTCGACCGAGAAGCAGGCGACAACCTGGGAAGAGCTGCCCGACGAAATCAAGGAGACCTACGAACGTCTCGGCATCCCCGAGGCTGAGCGTCAGCGCCTCGTCGCGGGCGTCGCAGCGCAGTACGAGTCGGAGGTCGTCTACCACCAGATCCGTGAGGATCTCGAGGAGCAGGGCGTGCTCTTCCTTGACACGGACACCGCGCTCAAGGAGCACCCGGAGATCTTCAAGGAGTACTTCGGCACCGTCATCCCGTCGGGCGACAACAAGTTCGCCGCGCTGAACACCGCCGTATGGTCGGGCGGGTCGTTCGTCTACGTCCCGAAGGGCGTGCACGTCGAGATCCCGCTCCAGGCCTACTTCCGTATCAACACGGAGAACATGGGCCAGTTCGAGCGCACGCTCATCATCGCTGACGAAGACAGCTACGTCCACTACATCGAGGGTTGCACCGCCCCGATCTACAAGTCGGACTCGCTGCACTCGGCCGTTGTCGAGATCATCGTGAAGAAGAACGCCCGCGTTCGCTACACGACGATCCAGAACTGGTCGAGCAACGTATACAACCTCGTCACGAAGCGAGCAATCGCTGAGGCGGGCGCGACGATGGAATGGGTCGACGGCAACATCGGCTCGAAGTACACAATGAAGTACCCGTCGATCTTCCTCACGGGCGAGCACGCAAAGGGCGAGACGCTGTCTGTCGCGTTCGCTGGCCCCGGCCAGCACCAGGACACCGGCGCGAAGATGATTCACCTCGCGCCGCACACGAAGTCATCGATCCTTGCGAAGTCGATCGCTCGCGGCGGCGGCCGTTCGGGATACCGCGGCGAGGTCCGCATCGAGGCGAATGCACATCACGCCGCGAACTCGGTTGTGTGTGACGCACTGCTCGTCGACACGATCTCTCGCTCGGACACGTACCCGGCGATCGACATCCGCACCGACGACGCGACCCTTGCCCACGAGGCGACGGTCACCCGCGTGAGCGAAGAACAGCTGTTCTACCTCATGAGCCGTGGCCTGTCAGAGGAGGAGTCGATGGCGATGATCGTCCGCGGCTTCATTGAGCCCATCGCTCGCGAGCTCCCGATGGAGTACGCGCTCGAACTGAACAAACTCATCGAGATGAGCATGGAAGGATCCGTCGGTTAACGATGACTACGCTGCAAACTGAACAGCACGGTGCGAAAGCACACAGCGATGGTGACTGGGACAACCGCGCGCCTGTGCAGACCCGTTCGGACCGCCTGAAGTCCGCAAACCTTGCCGATTTCCCGGCGATCACCGGCCGCGAGGTCAACTGGAAGTTCACCCCTGTCGCCGAGATCGTGGCCCTTACCGGTGGCGATCTCGCGAACTCAAACTCGAAGCTCGAGGTCGCCAAGGCGGACGGCGTGGAGGTCACGAGCGTCGCGATGGACTCGGAGTTCGTCGGCCGCGCAGGCCTCCCCGAGGATCAGGCCGCCGCCAACGCCTGGGGTCAGGTTGGCACCGCACAGCGCATCCTGCTCACGAGCCAGGAGCACCAGACCGTCACCGTGAAGCGCAGCGCGCTCACGAGTGAGCCTGCCGCCGCGCACACCATCATCGAAGCTGCCCCGCAGTCCGACACCGTGGTGATCCTCGAGAACTCGGGCGACGCAAACCTCACGGAAACCGTCGAGATCGTCGTCGGTGACGGCGCGACCCTGAAGGTCGTCTCGATCCAGGAGTGGAACGACGACGCGATCCACGTCGCGACGCATAACGCGACAGTCGGGCGCGACGGCAACCTACAGCACATCGTTGTCTCGCTCGGCGGAAAGATCGTTCGCGTGAACCCGTCGATTCACCTCGACGGCCAGGGCGCGAACGGCGAGGCCTACGGCGCGTACTTCGCCGACTCGGGCCAGCACCTCGAGCATCAGGTGTACATCGACCACAACGCCCCGCACACTCGCAGCCGCGTCGCCTACAAGGGTGCGCTGCAGGGCGAGGGCGCGCGCGCAGTCTGGATCGGCGACGTGCTGATCCGCCGCGTCGCGACGGGCACCGACAGCTACGAGGAGAACCGCAACCTGACCCTCACCGAGGGCACGCGCGCGGACTCGATCCCGAACCTCGAGATCGAGACCGGCGACATCGAGGGCGCCGGCCACGCGTCGACGACCGGCCGATTCGACGAGGAGCACATCTTCTACCTCCAGAGCCGCGGCATCTCCGAGGACGAGGCTCGCAAGCTTGTCGTGCGCGGGTTCCTTATCGACGTCATCCAGCGCATCGGCAACGAGCAGATCGAGGAGCGCCTCCAGGCGGCGATCGAGTCCGAGCTCGAGCAGAGCGTGCTTGCGTAATGGCGCGACAGAAGGCGATTGCGCTCTCGGACCTCGTCCAGGATCAGGCCACCAGGGTCGTCCTTGACGGGGTGCCGATGGCGGTCGTGCTCGACGGCGAAGGCAAGGTGCACGCAATTGGTGACACCTGCACCCACGGAGAGATCAGCCTCTCCGAGGGCTTCGTTGACGGTGACACTCTCGAGTGCTGGGCGCATGGCTCAGCGTTCTCGCTGTGCACAGGCAAGCCACTGAACCTTCCGGCGTACGAGCCGGTTCCCGTTTACGTCGTCGAGATTGAAGACGGCGACATCTTTATTGACCCCACTGTTACGAAAGAGATTGAACTATGAGCTCCGTTCTCGAGATCAAGGACCTGCACGTCAGCGTTGAGACTGACCAGGGCGCTAAGGAAATCCTCAAGGGTGTGAACCTCACCCTGAAGCAGGGCGAGACCCACGCAATCATGGGCCCCAACGGCTCGGGCAAGTCAACCCTCGCCTACGCGATTGCCGGCCACCCGCGCTACGAGGTCACCAGCGGCTCGATCCTGCTCGACGGCGTCGAGGTCACCGAGATGGAGGTCGACGAGCGCGCGCAGGCAGGTCTGTTCCTCGCGATGCAGTACCCCGTCGAGATCCCCGGCGTGACCAACGCGAACTTCCTCCGCACAGCGAAGACCGCGATCGACGGCGAGGCGCCGGCCATCCGCAGCTGGATGGGTGAGGTCCGCGACGCTATGAAGAACCTGCGCATGGACGAGTCATTCGCGGCGCGTAACGTCAACGAGGGCTTCTCGGGCGGCGAGAAGAAGCGCAACGAGATCCTGCAGCTCGAGCTCCTGAAGCCGAAGTTCGCAGTGCTCGACGAGACCGACTCGGGTCTCGATGTTGACGCACTGAAGATCGTCTCGGAGGGCGTGAACCGCGCCAAGGATGCCACCGGTCTCGGTGTCATGCTCATCACGCACTACACGCGCATCCTTCGTTACATCAAGCCCGACTTCGTTCACGTGTTCGTCAATGGCCGCGTTGCAGAGCAGGGTGGCCCCGAGCTCGCAGACCGTCTTGAGGCAGAGGGTTACGACCGCTTCCTCGTTGACGCCTAAGTCAAAGGGCGTAGGCTACTCGTATGAGTGAAGAGACCACTACAGACGCGGGTACGGAGGCGGCGACTGCCGTCGCCTCGGCTCCCGTATCGATCGATCCTGATTTCCGGGAGCAGGCTGTCGAGGCGTTGAAGAACGTCTCCGACCCTGAGCTCGGTGTCAACATCGTCGACCTCGGCCTCATCTACGATCTTGCGTACGACGAGGAGAACGACGCGCTCGTCATTTCGATGACCCTCACGAGCGCGGGCTGCCCTCTCACCGACGTGATTGAGAACGATATCGCCGAGTCGCTTGACGGCCTCGTTGCTGCGTTCCGCATCAACTGGGTGTGGATGCCGCCGTGGACGCCGGCGCGTATCACGGATGACGGCCGTGAGATGATGCGGGCGCTCGGATTCAACATATAACGCCCCAGTGGGGCGTTGTTCCGAGCGCCCCGCCGAGCGGCGGCTCGGATTCAACATCTGATGCTCCGTGCGTGAAGCGGGTGCTGCTAGACCTTCGCGGTTCTGGCGGCACCCGCTTTCGTCATATCGGAGCGCTGCTCCGGCACGGGTTTCGCCCGCAGAGATGCGGCGTTACCGACTCGGGTAGACTGGATAGGTTGCCCTGCGAACGCCGGGCTGACTCAGTTCAGGAGCGTACCCCGTGATTGTTGTAGAAGACCTCGCCATCGACGTTGGCGCGCGCCGCCTTATGGGCGAGGTCTCATTCCGCGTACACCCGGGCGACAAGATCGGCCTCGTCGGGCGCAACGGCGCTGGCAAGACGACGCTGACGCGAACGCTGTCGGGGGAGCTGCAGCCCGCTGAGGGCTCAGTGAAGATCACGGGGGAGCTCGGATTCCTCCCGCAGGATCCGCGCACCGGCGATCCCGAGCAGCTCGCGCGGCACCGGATCCTTGATGCTCGCGGCCTCGGCACGCTGAACAAGAATATTGCGAAGGCCTCTGAGGAGATGGGGTCAGCCGACCCCAAGATCGCCGAGAAGGCGATGAAGCGCTTTGGCAACCTCACTGATAGGTTCCAGGCACTTGGCGGCTACGCCGCCGAGGCTGAGGCTGCGTCGATCTCCCACAACCTCGGCCTGCCCGACCGGATCCTCGACCAGCCCCTGAAGACGCTCTCGGGCGGCCAGCGCCGCCGAATCGAGCTCGCGCGGATCCTGTTCTCGGACGCCGACACCATGATTCTTGACGAGCCGACGAACCACCTCGACGCCGACTCGATCGTGTGGCTCCGCGAGTTCCTGAAGAACTACAAGGGCGGCCTCATCATCATCTCGCACGATATCGACCTCGTGGGGGAGACCGTCAACCGCGTCTTCTACCTCGACGCGAACCGGCAGGTCATCGACGTCTACAACATGGGCTGGAAACTGTACCAGCGGCAGCGCGCAGCAGACGAGGAGCGCCGCCGCAAGGAGCGTGCGAACGTCGAGAAGAAGGCGTCCGCCCTGAAGGATCAGGCCGCGCGCTTCGGCGCGAAGGCATCTAAGGCCGCGGCCGCGCACCAGATGGTCGCGCGCGCAGACAAGATGCTCGCGGGCCTCGAGGAGGAGCGCCAGGTTGATCGGGTCGCGAAGCTCCGCTTCCCGGACCCCGCGCCGTGCGGCAAGACACCGATCATGGCAGAGGGACTCTCGAAGTCGTTCGGATCGCTCGAGATCTTCGCAGGCGTCGACCTCGCGATCGACAGGGGATCGAAGGTCGTCATCCTCGGCCTCAACGGCGCGGGCAAGACGACGCTGTTGCGCATCCTCGCGCAGGTCGATGAGCCTGATACTGGCACGATCGTCGCGGGTCACGGCCTCAAAGTCGGGTACTACGCGCAGGAGCACGAGACGCTCGACGTGAAGGCGAGCGTGCTGCAGAACATGGTGTCCGTGTCGCAGCATCTCACCGAGACGGAGGCCCGCAAGGTGCTCGGTTCGTTCCTGTTCACAGGCGATGATGTGCTGAAGCCTGCTGGAGTTCTCTCAGGTGGCGAGAAGACCCGCCTCGCGCTCGCGAAGCTCGTCGTGTCGAGCGCGAACGTGCTGCTGCTCGACGAGCCGACGAACAACCTCGACCCGGCCAGCCGCCTCGAGATCCTCGACGCGCTCGCGCACTTCACCGGCGCGGTCGTACTCGTGTCGCACGACCCTGGCGCTGTCGAGGCCCTCAATCCTGAGCGCGTGCTCATCATGCCCGAGGGCACCGAAGATCACTGGTCGAAGGAGTACCTCGAGCTCATCGAGCTCGCTTAAGCTTCGCCGTCGGCGGCCGCGCGCTCTCGCGGCTCGCCGGGCGCATCGCCCCGGTTCTCCTCATCGCCCCGCTTCTCGGCGTCGGCCTTCGGGATCGGCCCGAGTCGGGTGATAACGTACGCTGCCCCGTCGGCCTGCATGCCGTTGTCATAGTAGGCGACGTGGCCGGCTTCCTCGACCGACAGCGTCGACTGACAGATGAAGTCGTCGTCGACACAGTAGTCACGCATGCGCCCCTCATACTGCGAAAAACTGCCGGGCGGGCGCGGGAGCAGCCCGTTCACGTCGGGGGAGAAACTGCCGTAACCCGTTGGGTCGGCGCCGACAAACCGAGGATTTCCGTAAAGCACAATTGCGAGCACACGGTCGGCGGCGGCTTCGGTCACCTCGCCCACGGTTGCGCCGACGAGCCGTGCGTCGGGGGCCGCGAGTGCGTCCCCAATCACGAGCGCTCCCTGCGAGTAGCCGAGCAGGATCGTTCGCTGCTCCGGACACGCCTTCGCCTGCACATTCAGGGTATCAATGAGCGTCCGGGCGCCGAGCGTCGCCCCGGCGTTGATCTCGGTATCCGCGGGATAGTCGAGATCGAGCCGCAGCGTCTCGTCGGGGCGCGCCTCCTCAATGGCCCGCGCCACGGGACCGAGGAGTTGCTTGCGGCTTGGCTCGCCCGTGCCGCGGGCCGTGACGATGAGGTAAGGCGTGCAGTCGAGGGGCTCGACAATCGGGTCTGGGTGTTCGCTCGCGCTGTACTCGTCGACGACGTCGGGGGCGACGGGCTCCGAAGTGACTTCGGTGAGGGCGTCGCGCGTTGCTGCCGGATCGGGCTCGGGCGCGCAACCGACAAGCAGGGTGAGGGAGGCGAGCGCGACGCCTGCGGCGACGCCGGCGCCAACTCTGCGACGACGCGAACGGGCGACGCCACTGCTCGGAGACCTGTGCTCGCTAGGCATCGAGCAGCGCATCCTCCACGTCCGCGTCGCTCGGGCCGCGCCGCCGCTTGCGTGCGTGCGACTTCTCTTCCATCTCGCGCACCTCGTCGCTGCCCGCGTTGAGTCCCTTGTACTCCTGCCGGGCGGCATAGGCGACACCGATGGCGGCGATGATGATGAACACATACCACTGGAGCGCGTATGACAGATGCGGGCCCTCGTCGCGTTCCGGCTTCGGCGGGAGGACGCCGTGCTCAGCGGCGGGCGTCTCGGACACGAGCATGCCGTACGCGCCTGAGTACACCTCACCCTGCACTTCGGTCACCTCGGCGATCTCCGGGACGTTGATGCTTGCGACCGTCCGGCCGGCCGAGCTGCGGCCGTCAACTTCGGGTTCGCTCGCGCGGAGCCGGGTCACGACCTCGACGGTGCCAGCCGGGGGCTGCGGCAGCGTCGCGAACGCGTCGTCGATGTCGGTACCGCTTGCGGGGACCCAGCCGCGATCGACGAAGAAGACCTTCCCGTCGGTCGTGCGGAACGGAACGATGATGTCGGCCCCTACGCCCTCGGGGCCCGGACGGTTACGTGAAAGCACCGCCGAGTCCTCGTAGCTGCCTTCGAGCATGACGGTCAGCCACTTGTGCTCGTCGATGTCGAAACCTGACGGGTTGGGCAGGGCTTCGGCGATCGGGACGGGATCGGCGCCGTAGTTGCGGTCGATCCGCGAGATCTCGTCGCGGGCCTGCGCCCGGCGATCAAACTGCCAGTTGCCAAGGTACACGCACGCGATGGCGAAGGCAACGAGCAGCGCAAAGTACCCGATCCAACGCTTCGAATGCAGGAAGGACCAGCCAACGCGGGCCTCAGTCATCGAGCTCTCCTACGGTCAAGACCTGCAGCGGGAAGCTCCGGTCAGTGAGAAATGCGGCAAGGACCTCTCGGTGTTCGTCGCACGCGAGCCAAGTCTTCCGGCGATCCTGGGTGTGAATCTTCGGGTTGCGCCAGATGAGTGCCCACGTCGCCTCGTCGCGGCAACCCGCCCGAGAGCACGTGTGTTTGTGCTCGAGGGGCGCCCCGAGGCTCAGGCCAGAGAGTGTCACGCTGTCTCCTCCTCGGAGAGGTGTTGGGCGTTGGCCGGGCGAGGTGACGACCGCCGAACGGGGTCGACGTCGACGATCAAGAGTTCGCTTGCCGCCTGCGTCGGCGCTTGTGGGGTTTCTTCGACATTGAGCGAGGACAGTGGGAGCGGGTCTGGCGCGGCGACAGTTTCTTCCCCGCCATGCGCGACCGCGTTGCCAACCATCACCGCGAACCAGGGGAGCACTATCGCACCGACGACAGGAAAGACGAGCCACCAGCCTGTTACCCAGAAGAGCGAGAGCACGCACGCAAGCCTGAGCGTCATCGCAATAAAGTACATCTTCATGCGGTGAGCTCGATCCTCGGTCGGGTTCACCCCGGCCGAAGTCACCCTGTAGCTCGGCGTTTCGCCGCTCTTTCTTGGCATCGACTCCCTCATTCACGACATCGTTCAGTTTACGTCGTCGGCGCGTGTGCTGCCTGAGGATCGCCGGAGTCTCGAGACCGCGGAGAATGCGCAATTCGCTAGGCTGATCCTCATGAACGCAAGCATCACTCCACGTACCGTCCTCATCACCGGTGGCAACCGAGGCATTGGCTTCGCTATCGCTGAGCGGATGATCGCAGACGGCCATCGCGTGGCAGTCACCTCTCGCTCAGGGGAGGGCCCGGAGGGCGCGCTCACCGTGCGCGCAGAGATGACGGATTCGGCCTCGATCGACAAGGCATTCACCGAGGTCGAGGAGAAGCTTGGTGCCGTCGAGGTCGTCGTCGCGAACGCTGGCATCACCCGTGACACGCTGCTCCTGCGCATGTCTGAGGAGGACTTCACCGAGGTCATCGACACGAATCTCACCGGAACCTTCCGCGTGGTGAAGCGCGCCTCGAAGGGCCTTCTCAAGCAGCGTTTCGGCCGCGTGATCCTGATCTCCTCTGTCGTCGGCCTCTACGGCTCCGCCGGCCAGATCAATTACTCCTCGTCGAAGGCAGCGCTCGTCGGCTTCGCCCGCTCGCTGACCCGCGAACTCGGTGGTCGCGGCATCACCGCGAACGTCATCGCACCCGGATTCATTGACACCGACATGACTGCTGTGCTTCCCGAGGCCCAGCAGCAGCAGTACCTCGCGTCGATTCCGGCTGCGCGGTTCGGCCAGGTCGCCGAGATCGCTGGGGCAGCCTCGTTCCTCGCCGGCGATGACGCTGCCTACATTTCGGGTGCGGTCATCCCCGTCGACGGCGGCCTCGGAATGGGCCACTAGCTCCGGGCTCGCGTTGCCTACGTCAGGCGGTCCAGCAGTTGGATCGCCTGACTCAGGTCGCCCTCAATCGAGACATCGGCCTGCTGCGAAACAATCGGCTTCGCGTTGTAGCCGACACCGACCTCGGCGACAGCCATCATCCGCAAATCATTCGCGCCGTCGCCGATCGCGACTGTTGCCGAGAGCGGGATCCCGCTCGTCTCCGCCCATTCCGCAAGCGCAACTGCCTTTGCCTCCGCATCGATGACGGGCCCAACAGTTCGACCGGTGAGCTTACCGTCTGCGACCTCAAGCCGGTTTGCCCGCCAGAAGTCGAGACCGAGATCCTCAGCAAGCGGGTCGAGCACCTCGTGGAAACCGCCAGACACCACACCAACCTTGCCGCCACGCTCGTGCACCGCCGCGATGAGCTCCCGGATCCCAGGGGAGAGGCGCACCCGCGCGTACGCCTGAGCAAACACTGTCTCAGGCGTTCCGCTCAGTGTCGCCACGCGCTCAGCGAGGCTCTCGGCGAAGTCAAGCTCGCCGCGCATCGCGCGCTCAGTCACCTCTGCGACGAGTTCGCGTGTGCCTGCCGCGTCGGCGAGGAGCTCAATGACCTCGTCTTGAATGGTCGTGGAATCGCAGTCGAGAACGACGAGTGGGGTAACGCTCATGGCACCAGTCTAGAGATAGGCTTGGGGTCATGACGACCGTGCTGAGCCTCACCGACGCGAGCTACATCCGCAATCGCCGACCGATTCTTGACAGTGTGAACTGGCAGGTCGACGACAGTGAGCGGTGGGTCATCCTTGGCCCGAACGGCGCAGGCAAGACGACGATCTTGAAGCTCGTCACCGCGAACGATTTCCCGACGACAGGCACCGTCGACGTGCTCGGGCATCGCCTCGGCAAGGTCGACATCTTCGAGTTGCGCGCCCGCCTGGGATTCGTGTCGAGCGCGACCGCGAGGCGCATCCCCCCGAACGAGATTGTGCGCGACGTCGTACTCACTGCCGCGTACTCGGTCGAGGGGCGCTGGAACGAAGAGTACGACGCGATCGACGTGCGCCAGGCGGATCGCGTGCTCGCGGAGTGGGATCTGCTTGAACTCGCCGATCAGCCGTTCGGGACGCTCTCTGATGGTGAGCGGAAGCGCACCCTTATTGCGCGCGCCGTGATGACCGATCCTGAACTGCTGCTGCTCGACGAGCCGAGCGCGAGCCTCGACCTCGGCGCCCGCGAGCGCCTGCTGCAGATGCTTTCTGGCTTCGCGCAGTCGCCGTACTCTCCGGCAATGGTAATGGTGACGCATCACGTCGAGGAGATCCCGCCCGGGTTCACCCACGTCATGCTCGTGAACGACGGCAAGGTACAGGCAGCCGGTCCGATCGGCGAGACCCTGACAGCAGCGAACCTCGAAGCCACGTTTGGCATGGAGTTTGAGCTCACAGAGTCCGCAGGCCGGTACTCAGCCAAGGCTCGCGCCGCAGGTAGCTAGCCACTTTTTCTCCCGACACGCGGGAACGAACACCCTCCAAGGTCGGCACCAGCCAGTTCGATCTGCTAATATTGATCCTTGGTGCGGTGACGCCGCAAGACTTCAGCGTTCGGCCATTCCGCCGAAACAGCGAGACGCAACATTATCGAAGGACAGTCATGAAGACCGAGATTCACCCCGAGTACAACGCCATCGTGTTCCGCGACCTTGCGTCGGGGGAGACCTTCCTCACGCGTTCGACCCTCACGAGCGACAAGACCATCGAGCTCGACGGCGCTACCTACCCGGTGCTCGACGTTGAAATCTCGAGCGCCTCGCACCCGTTCTACACGGGCAAGCAGCGCATCATGGACTCGGCCGGCCGTGTCGAGAAGTTCAACCAGCGCTTCAAGGCGTTCGGCGCGTAAGCAGCCAGAATCCGCGAAAGGGCGGGCGATCCTCTTATGGATCGCCCGCCCTTTCGCTATGCGTGAGGCGGCGTTGGCATTGTCTGCGCCGCCTCACCAGCTACCCCCGAACCGGCCACGCCCCGTCGGCAACGAAGTTCGGATCGCGAACGCGGCGCATGTACTCCTGAAAGTTCTCAGCCTGCGCCCGTGCCCAGGTTGCCTGGGCGGCATGGAGCGCCTCGAGGTCATCAGGAAGCGTCGTCGCGTACTTGCGAGCGAGCTGCTGCATGACTTTCCCTGACGCGATCGCGTCTTCGCCAGCGTCGTGGGCGTTACCGAGCTCAACGCCGTAGTGCTCAGCCACGGCAACGAGCGTGCGCTTGCCCTTTCGAAAGCGGTCGAGCTGCTTATCAATGATGAGTGGATCGAGCACGGGTGAAACCACGGCTCCAGGCACGCCGTAGCGCCGCTGCTCGGCAGCGAGCAACGACAGGTCGTATGGCGCGTTGTAGACGACGAGAGGGAGGCCGCGCTCGATGAACTGCGCGATGCGCTCAGTGATCTGGGCGATCCCAACACCCGCGTCGATTCCACTCGATCGCGCAACGTCGGTGGTGATGCCGTGCACGCGCACCGCGGAGTCCGGAATCTCGACGCCCGGGTTCAAAAGCCAGTCATAGCGCTCCGAAATCTCGCCGTTCTCGCCGAGGATCGCGAGCGTCGCGCTGACGATACGTGAAGTGTCGGTCTCGACACCCGTCGTCTCGGTATCGAAGACCGCAAGCTGCGCCGCCCAGAGGGGGAGTGAGTCGTTCACTGTGATCCTTTCGCCTGTGTACCGATAGTAGCGAGGCTTGCCCCGTGCGCGACAGCCGCACGCGCCCCCGGGAGAGGCGGGTGACGCTGCGCGCGCTCCTTCGGCGTGTGCAGAAGAGTGCCAGCCGGCGCCCGGTAGCATCGACTCTGTGCCAGAACACCCGCCCCATCTCATACCTACTCTCGGCGTCGATACCCGAGACTGGATATTTGGCGACCCCGCAGGACAACCAGTCATCCTCGTACATGGGTTTCGCGGTGACCACCACGGCCTCCAAGGCATCGCTGAGGGACTTGCCGCCTTGGCTCCGCAGTTCGCCTTCCATGTTCCAGACCTGCCCGGCTTCGGCGAGACACCGGCGCTCCCGGGTCGCACACACGACCTCGCCGCGTTTGGCGATTGGCTCGTCGCGTTCAGTCAAGAAGTCGCACCGGCAGGCGCGATCATTCTCGGACACTCTTTCGGTTCGCTCGTGGTGAGTTCAGCGCTCGCTCGGGGCGCTGACTCAGCCCGCACGATCCTGATCAATCCGATCTCATCACCGGCGCTTGAGGGGCCTCAGGCCGCCCTGACCCAGCTCGCGATCGCGTATTACCGCGCCGCTAGCGCGCTGCCCGAGCGCGCGGCGAAGAGTCTGCTCGGCAACAAACTGATCGTTCGCGGGATGAGCGAGGTCATGGCGAAGACTCGCGACCGTGAGCTACGCGCCTGGATTCACAACCAGCATGACATGTACTTCTCGTCGTTCTCAGACTCGCGCACGCTTCTCGAGGCGTTCCGCGCCTCCGTCTCGCACACGGTGCCTGAACACGCCGAAGCGTACGCGATGCCCACACTCATCATTGCAGGGGAGAAGGACGACATCACCCCGCTTTCAAAACAGCTCGACCTCCAGAGGATGATTCCTGGCGCAGAGCTCCTCATCTTGCCGGGCACTGGCCATCTCGTGCACTACGAGGCGGTCGCCGACACAGTCGCGCGAATCGCACAGTTCCTGCAGGCCGCCCCTGCTACAGCCCCGGAGACTACCGCGTGAGAATCGTTCATATCGACGACATTGCTGCCCCCGAACTCGCCGATTTCACTCAGCTCACTGACGTCGCGCTCCGGCGCGTCCGCGAACCTGCTGAAGGCCTCTACCTTGCCGAGTCGCCGAAAGTAATCGAGCGAGCGGTGCGGGTCGGGCATCGACCCCGCGCGCTTCTCATGGTCGCCGAGTGGCTCGAGCGGGTTGGACCGCTGCTCGAGGCCTACCCTGACGTGCCCGTCTACGTCGGCAAACCCGAACAGCTCGAACAGCTCACAGGCTTCAATATGCACCGTGGGGCAATTGCATCAATGCATCGCCCAGCGCCGCTCGACCCGGCCGAGCTACTGCGCGCTTCGTCCCGGGTCGTCGTGCTCGAAGACCTCGCCGATCATACAAACGTTGGTGCTGTCTTCAGGTCGGCAGCTGCACTCGGCGCAGATGCGGTCTTGCTCACGCCCGGATGTGCCGACCCGCTCTACAGGCGCGCCGTTCGCGTGAGCATGGGGGCCGTGCTGCAGGTTCCGTGGGCGCGTCTCCCAGACTGGCGCGAGGCGGGCCCACTGTTTCGCGAGCTCGGCTACGACCTGACTGCATTCGCCCTGCGGGACGACGCCGAGGATCTCGCTGAGTTCGTTGAGGATCTCCCTGACCGCCTCGCAATCATGTTCGGCACCGAGGGCCCAGGGCTTTCACGACGTGCGCTCGCGTCGTCCGCTCGAACTGTTCTCATTCCCATGGAACACGGAGTCGATTCGCTGAACGTCGCGACCGCCGCTGCGCTAGCTATGTGGGCGGTACGCACGGGGGACCAGCGTGCCCGACGCAGGCCGGCCGCAGGGGCCGAGGTCGCCACCCCTGCGAGGCTCCATCACGGAGCCACCGCGTGAGCATCCCGATTGCGTCGAACGCCCATAGGCGGCTCCGGGTCGTGTGGATCCTGCTGTTCTGGCTCACCGTCGGAGCCGCTGCCTACATCTTCGGCGTGCTGAGTTCGACGGGTCAAGCGGTCGAGGATCACGTGCTCGCCGGTTCTGAGTTCAACACCCATCCGCCGGCACCCCTGAGCCTCGTGTCACCGTTCTCGATCGGCGTCGCGCTCGTGGCCCTTGGGCTTGTCGCGCTGTGGGTCCATGGCATCGCGCGTGCCCTCACGGTCACACTGGTGCCGGCAGTCGCGATCGTTGCATCGCAGCTCCTGAAATCAGAGGTACTCGGCAGGCCCGACTTCCTCACGCTGGCAGCTGAAAACACATTCCCAAGTGGGCACATGACAGTGTTTGCAACGGTAGTTGGGGCGGCGGTCTTCGCACTGCCTCGGCGTATCCAGGCGATTGCAGCCGTCGGGGGAGCGGTGCTACTCAGCGTTGTGAGCTGGCAGCTGCTTGCATTCGGCTGGCACCGCCCAAGCGACGTGCTCGGTGCACTCGCCCTTGCCGGGGCAGGCTTCGCAGCTGTCACCTTGCTCACTCCGCTGCAACGCCCACCGGGGGTGTGGCTGCTTCGCACCGCGTCTGTTGGGCTCGCCCTCGCCGGCTGGCTTGCCGCGGGTGTCGCCATTGTGCTCACGCTGCTCGCCTGGCAGTCTGGCAGTACAGACATGATGCTCAACGCCGGCCAGTCCGGGTGCATTGGCCTGTCGCTGCTTGCCGCTCACTCGCTGCTGCGGCTCGCGGTGCTCGCACACTCACCGAAAGGGGGATAGCCACCCGTGGAGCCTTTCGTGTTGCAGGGGAGTGGACTCACCCTGAACGAGCTGAGACCAGCCGATGCGCCTGACGTCGCGCGGTACTGCGCAGATCCCATCTTTGAAGAGTTCATGGCCACACCGTGGCCGTACACGCTCGCCGATGCCGAGTCGTTCATCACCGAGTACGCGCCAGCGGCCTGGGCGAGCAACTCGGAGTGGACGTGGGCGATTCGCACGACGCCTGAGGGCCCGGTTTTGGGGGTGATCGGGATACGGTTGCCGAGCGGCATGCTCGGTTACTGGCTGGGGGAACCGCATCGCGGGCGCGGGATTATGTCAGCTTGTGTGGATCTCGTCGTAGCCGCCACCTTTGCGAGAACCGACGTGGAAGCGGTGCTGTGGGAGGCGAGGGTCGGAAACTTTGGCTCGCTTCGCACGATAGCGCGGAGCGGCTTCACGCTGACGGGCGAGGCGATCGGCGCGATTCCTGGCCGGGCCGGTGAACCCGTACCCTCGTGGACCGCGCGGCTGGACAGGCATGCAGAGCAGGCTCAAGATCCTGCATGAGGTGTGCGCACAGCGCTCATGGGTGAGCTCGAACGCACGCCCGCGCAAGCCTAGGCACAGTGAGCGCGCGAGACTTCGTGTACGCGGACTGAGTGCAGCGAGGATCCGAAACTACGAGCCCACGGCCTGAGATCTGCAATATCAATCACTGGAGGACGCAGATCCGGCATTCACAATGTGGATCTTAAAGCTCTGCGTCGACGCCACTCCGCATAATCCGCGATAATCTATATTATGTCAGCTCATGCATTCGAGGGGTGCCCTCTCCGTCGATCTCCACCCTCCAACGTGCCTGTGGGCGAACGCCCGCGCATTCACAACTGACGCCCGTCACACCAAGCCGCCAAGCGCAGTCACAAGCCCCACCGCAGCCCCAAGCAGCACGACGCTCCATGGCGGAGCCTTGGCACACAGCATCACAAATGCCAACACCGCCAGGAGAACTGTCCAGGTACTCGTGAGCCCTCCCGTCGCGACTGGATGAACGAGTGCCGCCGCAAGGATCCCGACCACAGCGACACTCGCGCCCCGCACCGCGGCGCTGAAGTGCTGGCGCCGCTGAAGCGCTTCCCAGAACGGCAGTACGCCAACAAGCAGCAGGAAGCCTGGCGTGAAAATTGCAAGAACGGCAATGACTCCGCCGGCCACTCCCCCCGGCCCAGCTTCCGCGAGTACCCCCAGGTACGCTGCAACGCTAAACATCGGCCCGGGAACCGCTTGCGCCAAGCTGTAGCCTGCGAGGAAGTCCTCGGGCGAGAGCCAGCCCGACTGGACGGTCCCCGCCTCGAGGAGCGGAAGTACGGCGTGCCCACCACCGAAGACGAACGCGCCCGCGCGCGAGAACGTGTCGACGAGGGCCGCCGCCCCGCTCCCCTGGGCTCCATGGAGTGCCGGCGCCGCGAGGAGCAACACCAGCAGGAGCATAAGCGTGGTAATCCCCGCCCCCACTGAAACCACACCGCGAATAGGTCGACGACTCGAACCCAGTTTTTGACGCGTCGCCACTTCCTCGTCAGGCCCTGCTGCGACAGCAGACAGAGCGATTTCCCGCGCCGTAACCCCCCGAAAGAGAAACGTCCCGACGATCGCGCCTAGGGCAATGAGCGCCGGCTGGATCAGCGCACCACCTTCGCCGAGCAGGCCGCCACACACAAGCGCGACGAGCGCGACCACACTGGCGAGTCCCGCGGCCACCCACCCAACAATCAAACTCCGCCCCATACCCAAAACTGCATGTGCAACGACGGCGACGGATACAGCCATGAGCCCCGAGACGATTCCTCCTGAGATCGTCCCTTCCAGGACTTGCACACCATACGCGAAGACAATCATCACCGCGGCCGAGGGCAGCGTGAATCCCGCGAACGCGGCCAACGCACCTACACCGCCAGCTCTGCGAAGTCCGATCGCGAAGCCGAGCTGACTCGAGGCCGGGCCCGGCAGCGCTTGACACAACGCGACGAGCTCGCCAAACGCGTGAGCTGAGAGCCACCTTCTCCGCTCGACGAACTCCGTGTGAAAGTAGCCGATGTGTGCGGTGGGGCCACCAAACGAGACGAGGCCGAGCCGAAGGAATACCGCGAATACCTCTGCCGACGAAAGAAGGCGTCCACCGATAACCGCTCGACTCGCTTTAGCCATGGCTCAGCTCCCCATCCGTTTTCTACCCGGGCACACGCGAAGCGCCTGTCCAGGCCTCCAGGACATTGCACCCAACGTGCACACAGTTTCGCACGGGCGCCGCGGCGCACTGGCCCCGACGCGCACGAGCCATCTGCTGTTCACATTCACCCCTGCCCTGCAGCACATGTGACACAGGTAGCGATCCACTGATTGCCCCTATCCAACGAGGCCGGTGAACAGTAGCTTTAGGGATGTAACCCCACGGCCGCCACATCGGCGGAGCAAAGGAGACACTCAGAGCATGCCAGACTCGCAACACCCAGGCTCCCGCTCGCGCAAGATTGTGGAACCCACGCCACCACCACTTCCCCACCCAGGCCTGCTCCCAGGCATCGGCGTCGAACAGACTGGCCTCGGGTTCCCGACGAACAAAGTTGTCCTCGGCACGACATTCACACTCACGGTCGCGGTGATCGCCTGGGCGTTCGTAGCGCCGGAGACCCTCGCTGATGTTGGGGCTGCATCACTCGCGTGGGTCACCGAGCACTTCAGCTGGATGTTTGGGGCTCTCGCCGTCGCCGTCGCACTCTTCATGCTCGTCGTTGGCTACGGGCGCACCGGCGGGATTCGGCTCGGTGCAGACGATGAAGAGCCGGAGTTCTCCACGGCATCTTGGGTGTCGATGCTGTTCGCAGCAGGTCTGGGAATCGGCCTGCTCTTCTACGGTCCCCTCGAGCCACTCACCTATTTCCTCACTCCCGCGCCGGGCATCGACGCGCCCCCAGGTTCGGCCGACGCGGCGCTTCCCGCACTAGCCCAGACCGTGCTTCACTGGGGACCGATCGCTTGGGCGTTCTATGCACTGGTCGGCGGCGCTATTGCCTACTCGGCGTATCGCCGCGGACGCGCGCCACTCATCTCAGCCCTCTTCGAGCCCGTATTTCCGGGGAGCAGCCACCGGGCGCTGGGCCGCGTGATCGACGTGTTCGCGATCATTGTGACCTTGTTTGGCACTGCGGTCTCGCTCGGTATCGGCGCGCTGCAAATTGAGAGCGGTTTCCGTATGGTCACTGGGCTCGGCCCGATGGGGAACGCTTTCCTCGTCGGCGCTATCGCGATCCTCACCTCACTCTTCATCGCGTCGGCGGTGTCGGGCGTGAAGAAGGGCATTCGGCGACTCTCGAACCTCAACATGGTCCTCACCGGCACGCTCGGACTGTTCGTGCTCGTCGCCGGCCCGACAATCTTCATCCTGAATTTTCTTCCCGCTTCGCTCGTCGAGTTCCTCGGCCAACTTCCCACGATGCTCTCGCGCAACCCGAACCAGGGCCCGGAGACAGCAGAATTTCTCGCGAGCTGGACCACCTACTATTGGGCATGGTGGGTCTCGTGGACTCCGTTCGTTGGGATGTTCATCGCGAAGATTTCGCGCGGTCGCACGCTCAGGGAGTTTGTGACGACGGTGGTGCTCGTGCCTTCAGCGATCGTCGTCGCCTGGTTCGTCGTCTACGGCGGCACTGCAATCTCAATGACGCTCGCTGGCGAGGATTTGCAGACCGGCGGCTCGGGCGAGGAGGTGTTGTTCAGGGTGCTCGAACGGCTCCCCTTCGCCATGGTCACCGCCGTGATCGCCATGGTCGCGGTTGTCGTGTTCTTTGTCACGGCGGCAGACTCGGCATCAATCGTCATGGCGTCAATGTCGCAAGGAGGGCGGCCGGAGCCGTCCAAGTGGGTGACGATCCTGTGGGGCCTCCTGCTCAGCCTGATCGCCATCTCGCTGCTCTTGGCGGGCGGCCGCAACGCGCTCTCCGGGCTGCAATCGCTCATGGTGGTGTCGGCGCTCCCATTCGCTTTCATCGTGATGGGGATCATGGTCGCCTGGGCACGCGACCTCAAGACGGATCCGTACATCATTCGCCGCAAGTACGCTCGGGCAGCGATCGCTCAGGGCGTGCGCCGCGGGATCGACGAGTATGGAGACGATTTCGTGTTCGGCACGAGCGAGGTTCCCGCCGATGAGGGCGCCGGAGCCGGCTTCGATAGTAGTGACCCAGCACTCACCGACTGGTATGTCGATGCGACCACAGGTCCGATTGAACGCGTGACTCCTGAGGACGTGCAGCGCACCCTCGAGCCGGGCCGCATTCAGGCGAAAGGGCCCGAGAGGCCAGCACACACTGCTTCGGGCGATGCATCCCTTGTTGTTGGCGAGAAGCAGCCGGACCCGCCTGAGCCTGACGAGCCACAGCCTCGAAATGCAGACTAGGGGCGCACATAAGTTCGCGCGAGCGAGCGGGGTTCCCCTCGGGGTGCCCTGCGACCCGCCCGCACACTCGCACGGCCGGCAGCTAGAATTGCCGAATGTACGTGAAGATCTGCGGCCTCCGCTCCCCCGAGCATGCGATGCTCGCCGCCTCACACGGCGCCGACGCTATCGGCGTTGTCATGAGCGAACCCAGCCCACGGCACGCAACCCCCGAGGAAGCGTCGGCGGTCATCGCTGCCGCCCGGACCGAGAACCCGGCCATCGACACGGTACTCGTGGTCCGCGAAATGGCCGCCGTAGACGCCGCCGCGATGGCGAACAACCTCGGGTTTGATGTGTTGCAGCTCCATGGCGGCTATTCTGCCCCCGAGTTCGCGAAGGCCAGAGCGCTCCACCCACGTATTTGGCGTGCGGCAAGCCTCGCGACGACCCCGGGGCTTCGCGCAGGCACCTACGACGAGGAGCGACTGCTCGTAGACAGCGCAGTCGCTGGCTCGGGCGAAAGCTGGGACCTGAATCTCATCAATGGGGCTGAACTCGGCCTGTCGTGGCTCCTCGCCGGGGGCCTCAATCCCGACAACGTGGCCGACGCGATCCGCTCAGCTCGGCCGGGCGGGGTCGATGTGTCAAGCGGCATAGAGATTGCTCCGGGAGAGAAGAGCCCAGAGCTGATCGAACGTTTCATCGCCGCCGCGCGGTCTGTATAGGCACGGCGACGGCGATCCAACAGGTGGCTACGCTGTTGCGGCAGCCTTCTGGGTCGCAGTGACCCAAGCACCAAGTTTTGCCTCGGCCGCTCCTGAATCGATGACAGATTCCGCGAGCTCGAACTTTTCGCGAAGCCGCTTCAGCAGCGGAACTTCAATCGACTCGGGCTGAGAAGCAATGTCGAACGCAACGAGCCCTGCAGCGGCGTTGAGCAGCACAATATCGCGCACTGGTCCCTTCTCTCCCCCAAGGACACGGCGAACCACATCCGCATTTTCTTCGGGAGTGCCGCCGATGAGCGAAGAAATCTCGGCACGCGGGATTCCAAGATCACGCGGTTCGAGATCGTGCTCAGTCAGACCACCGCGGCTGACTTCCCAGATGCGTGAATGCCCTGTCGTCGTGAGCTCATCGAGTCCATCATCGCCGCGGAACACAAGCGCCGAAGCCCCGCGAAGACGGAACACACCGACAAACGTCGGCACGCGATCAAGGTCGGCGACGCCAAGCGCTGAAGCCTCGGGGCGCACAGGGTTGCACAGCGGCCCCAGGAAATTAAACACCGTGGGGATGCCGAGCTCGGCTCGAGGCGCTGCGACGTGCTTAAACCCCTGTAGAAAACGAGCCGCGTGCACAAAGGCAATGCCTGAATCATTGAACGCACGTGTGAGCTGGTCGGGGTCGAGCTGTAGGTTGACCCCGAGCGAAGTGAACACATCGGACGAGCCCGACAGGCTGCTCGAGGCCTTGTTGCCGTGCTTCACGACTGGGGTGCCGGCGGCAGCCGCGACGATCGAAGCCATTGAAGAAATATTGACCGTGCCGAAGCGGTCTCCCCCGGTTCCCACAATGTCAAGGGACATAATGGGCAGATTTATCGGGAGCGCTTCATCGAGAATCGCGTCTCGGAATCCGATGACCTCCTCGACGGTGGCACCCTTTGACTGCAGTGCGACAAGGAAACCGCCGACCTGCGCATCGGTCGCTTCTCCCCGCATGAACCGGGCCATCGCCCACTCCGCTTGAGAGACGCTGAGGTCTTCTCCAGCGAGAAGGGTCGACAGGATTGCAGGCCAGGTCCGATCATCAGTCATGAGACAATCCTAGTGACGACACGCCGCGCCCCGGGCGAAGTGGTCCATCAACGTGAGCAAGCGGGGTAGGCTGTAACGGTATTTGCCACAGATTATTCGGCGCGCCGAGGATCAGTGAAAATCCACACCAAACTTTCAGCCATAATGGAAGGGTGACAACGACCACTATGAATACCAAGTCAGCCGTGCCCGCGGTGAAGCGACCGAACGGCGTCGCCGTAGGCACGATCGTGTGGCTCGGCAGCGAGGTCATGTTCTTCGCTGGCCTGTTCGCGATTTACTTCACACTCCGGGCAATGAACCCCGAGTTGTGGGCGGAACAGACCTCGAAGCACAACTTCACCTTTGCGCTTATCAACACGTCCATCCTGGTGCTCTCGTCCTTCACCGCTCAGGCAGGCGTGTTCGCCGCTGAGCGGATGCAGCCGCGACGCACGGGTTGGAGCCCGGCCAAGTGGGGAACCGTTGAGTGGTTCTACCTCACGTTCTTCATGGGCGCCACCTTCGTCGCCGGACAGTCGTACGAGTACGCAGTCTTCGTTTCCGAGGGCGTGACGCTCGCGAGCGATCCCTACGGCTCGGCGTTCTACCTGGCAACGGGCTTCCACGGCATCCACGTTGCCCTGGGTCTCTTCGCCTTCCTCCTCGTGATCGGCCGCATCTACGCAGTCAAGAACTTCACGCACAAGGAGGAGACGACGGCCGTCGTCGTGTCGTACTACTGGCACTTCGTCGACATCGTCTGGATCATCCTCTTCTACATCATCTACGTCATCAAGTAGAGTCAGGAGCAATTGACATCATGGCTCGCGCCAAGAAGAACCCAGCAAAGTCGGGTCGTCGTCACCCACTCGCGACCGCCGCACTGCTCGCAGTCGGCCTGGTTGTCACAGGTGCTGCATACGCTGGCATCAGCACCACGTCTGCTACTGCTGAGGTAGATCTTTCATCGCCCGCCGTCATCAAGGAGGGTGAGAAGCTCTTCGCAGCGAACTGTGCAACGTGCCACGGCATGGGCGCACAGGGCTCAGGCGAAGATGGCCCCTCGCTCATCGGCGTGGGTGCGGCTTCAGTTCACTTCCAGGTTGGCACCGGCCGCATGCCGCTCGCTTTCCAGGGCCCGCAGGGCATGGTGAAGCCCAAGCAGTTCACCGAGGAGCAGACGCTCCAGATGGCTGCCTACGTCGCTTCGCTGGCTCCGGGACCCGAGCTTCCCGATGCGAAGTTCCTCACTGCCGACAGCGACGCAGCACGCGGCGGAGAGCTGTTCCGCATCAACTGCGCGATGTGCCACAACGTGGCCGGCGCGGGTGGAGCACTCACCCAGGGCAAGTGGGCTCCCCCGCTCACCGGTGTCGAGCCGACTCACATCTACAACGCGATGGTGACTGGCCCGCAGAACATGCCCGTCTTCAGTGACGCGAATATCACGCCTGAGCAGAAGGCCGACATCATCACCTACCTCAAGTACATTGAGGACAAGCCTTCGATCGGCGGTTTCTCGCTCGGTTCGATCGGCCCGGTTGCTGAGGGTCTGTTCATCTGGATTATCGGACTCGGTTCGATCGTCGCCCTCACCGTTTGGGTCACCGCGAAGTCGAACTAGTCGGCATCGCACAGCATCTCAATTTTTCAGGAATCAAGGAGCATAATGGCAGAGGAAGCGAAGAGCAGCGGCGGCGATAACGCCGTTGTTGCCGCCCAGAGCCTCGGCGCGGATTTGTCTTCGGCTGGTGCCGCGGTCATTTCGACTGACGCCGTGCAGAACCCGGGCCTTCCCCCGCACCGCAAGCGTGTGACGGAGCTGGATCCTAAGAAGGAGAAGAGCGCAGAACGCGCCGTCTACTCCCTCTTCTATCTCTCAATCGTTGGCAGCCTCGGTTCGGTGCTCGCCTACATGTTCTTCCCGATCGAGACTGGTGACCCGGCGGCTATCCGCCTGCACACGATCTTCGTCGGCTCGGGCATGGCCCTGGCGCTCCTCGCGCTCGGAATCGGCGCCGTCCACTGGGGCAAGTCGCTCATGTCGGACGTTGAGGGCATCGACCACCGCCACCCCGCGCCGAGCGATGAAGAGACCCGCGAAGCCGCAGCTGAAATCTTCGCTGTCGCTGACGAAGAGTCTGGCTTCTCACGCCGCACCCTCGTGCGCAACAGCCTCCTCGGCGCGCTCATCGCGTTCCCGCTTCCGGGTATCACGCTCCTGCGCAGCCTGGCTCCGCAGGACATCGACCCCGTTGAGGTGCTCAAGCACACGATGTGGGACAAGGGAATTCGCCTTGCCCGCGACAACGGCGGCCACAAGGTTGGCGAGGCAATTCGCGCAGCAGACGTCACTGTCGGTTCAGTGTTCCACGTCGTGCCCGAGAACCTCGGCACTGCGAAGGACGTGCTCAACGAGAAGGCCAAGGCAATTGTCCTGCTCATCCGTCTCGACGAGAAGGACCTCAAGGAGCGTCCAGAGCGCAAGGACTGGTCGTACAACGGAATCGTCGCGTATTCGAAGGTCTGCACCCACGTCGGTTGCCCTGTTGCTCTGAACGAGCAGCACACGCACCACCTACTGTGCCCCTGCCACCAGTCGCAGTTCGACGTCGCTGATGAGGCCAAGGTCATCTTCGGCCCAGCAAAGCGCCCGCTTCCCCAGCTGCCCATCACTGTCGACGCTGATGGCTACCTCATCGCGCGCAGCGACTTCACTGAACCTGTTGGTCCGAGCTACTGGGAGCGCCTCAAGTGAGCACCGTAACTGAAAAGCCGACGCAGCAGAGCGGCTCAAGCACCTTCACCGCTAAGGCGGCGAACTACATTGACGAGCGCACCAAGGTTGGCGTCGCGGTCAAGGAATTCGGCCGAAAGATCTTCCCAGATCACTGGTCATTCCTCCTTGGCGAGGTCGCACTGTACAGCTTCGTTGTGATTCTGCTCTCGGGCACGTTCCTGACGCTGTTCTTCCAAGCCACTATGGCTGAGGTTGTGTACGACGGGCCTTTCGTCCCGATGAAGGGTCTCGAGATGTCGGCCGCAATGGCGTCGACTGTCGATCTGTCGTTCTCGGTTCGCGGCGGCCTCCTGATGCGTCAGGTGCACCACTGGGCAGCACTGCTGTTCGTCGCCTCGATCGGCCTGCACATGCTTCGCATCTTCTTCACGGGCGCATTCCGCAAGCCGCGCGAGCTCAACTGGGTTATCGGCTTCGTCCTCTTCATCCTCGCGATGGCTGAGGGCTTCACCGGTTACTCGCTCCCCGACGATGTTCTCTCGGGCAACGGCCTCCGCATCATCGACGGCCTCCTGAAGTCCTTCCCCGTCGTGGGCACGTGGCTCTCGTTCCTGTTCTTCGGTGGCGAGTTCCCTGGTGTCGACATCGTTGGCCGCCTGTACATGCTCCACATCATGGTGCTCCCGGCCTTGGTCATCCTCTTCGTCGCGCTGCACCTCATGTTCGTGGTCATCCACAAGCACACGCAGTACCCCGGCCCGGGCAAGACCCAGGGCAACGTCGTCGGATACCCGGTCCTCCCCGCATACGCGGCGAAGGCAGGCGGCTTCTTCTTCATCGTGTTCGGTGTCATCGTTCTCATTGCCACCTTCTTCAGCATCAATGCCGTGTGGATGTATGGCCCCTACGACCCCTCCCCTGTCTCGGCGGGCACCCAGCCTGACTGGTACATCGGCTTCGCTGACGGCATGCTCCGACTGATCCCACCGGGGCTCGAGACCGAGTGGTTCGGCTACACCTGGTCGTGGAACATGCTCATCCCTGTGATCATCATGGGCGGCTTCATCGTTGTCGTTGCGATCTACCCCTTCGTTGAGGCGTGGGTCACCGGCGACAAGCGTGAGCACCACATCCTTGACCGTCCGCGCAACGCACCTACCCGTACCGCAATCGGTGCAGCAGGTGTCACGTTCTACGCGGTCATGTGGGCGGCTGCAAGCTCCGACCTCATGGCGACGCACTTCCAGCTCTCCATCGAGGGTGTCATCCACGCGCTGCAGGCTCTGCTCATCCTCGGCCCGATCGTCGCCTACATCGTGACGAAGCGCATCTGCCTCGCACTGCAGAAGAAGGATCGCTCGATCGCCCTTCACGGGTACGAGTCGGGTCGCATCGTGCGCCTCCCCGGCGGCGAGTTCGTCGAGGTTCACAAGCCCGTCAGCGACTACGAGCGCTGGGAGCTTGTCAGCTACCACGATTACGCGCCGGTCATGCTCCGTCCGAACGACGACGGACGCATCCCCTTCGGTAAGCGCCTCCGCGCAGGCTTCACTCGCTGGTTCTTCGAGGACCGGATCGTGCCGCCGACGCAGGGCGAGATCGAGTCCAGCAAGGACCACGGCCACTAGGTCGCGCGCCAATCTGCCGAGAAAACCCCCACCGAGCTTTCACTCGATGGGGGTTTTCTCGTGTATGAGATTCATGACAGATTGCTCCAGCCCGGAGCCAGGCAATCGTGCGTCGAGCGCAGATCATACGCACCAAGAGGGTGGGCTATGTACCAAGCGCCACGCAGCTCGTCTTCGCCAGCGTCCCTCGCCCACAGCGCTCTGCTCCCCGGCAGAGCCGGAGACCCCGCTTACATCCCGTTCCCCGCAGGATAGTACTGCCTCGTTGTCCAACGCCGCTCCCACATCGCGCCCATCGTGTAGTGCCCGGCTACACCCATATCCTGAGAGGCGTAGGCGCCGCCCTGTGCTCGGTGAGGCATAGGCGGCTATGTGAGGTCTGGCGAGTGGGAGCGTGAACTCAGCGAGGCTACATGTCTGCACTTGATGTTCTGGGCGACTGAGATCGCAAATGAGACCCAACCTACAGCCAAGTGTGGTGTCGCGGCACCAGCCCACATCAACCCGCGCTGGCATCTCAGAACATGCCCATTCCTTCCGAGAAATTCGTATGCGTCCTCCCGGCACCGCGAGGACGGCCGAGAAGAGGCGCCGTCGTGTTTGCTCACACCATGTGAAAGCCAAGGGTGCTTCTGCCCGACGCGCGCATCACCTACTCCTTCGACGGTTCGACAAGCCCCTAGAGTTCCGGTGCCACATAGCGCATTGCAACATCCCTCTGAGCTCCAGGTGCCCCAAGTGGCTCTCATCCAGTGGAGGCGTCCTCAACGCCCCATACCCCACGCGCAGATTCCATGACTGGTGCGAGCAGCGCGACCCTGGCGACTCCAACGGCGCGGCGCTCTACGCGCATCGTCTATCGTCGCGTCCCAGCCTGCGGTGAGGTACTTGGACTCTGCAGCACGATGACAGCGTCTCCCATTCTCGTTTCATCACCAAGTAGTCCGGCTGCGTTGAGTGGAATAGAACTATCGAGCCCGAGAGAATCAGCTGGGACACAGCGCTGGCCAAAATCGTGGAGGGCGCGGCCGGTCCCCGGAAATGGTGGAGCCAGAGCGGGTCTCACAGGGCGTAGCGCGCTGTGGCTCTCATGTCTCAGCGGAGCAGAATCGCTGCCGCCCCTGTGAGCGCAGCGGAGAAGGAGTCCGCCCCGAGACGTGCGTGCAGTTTACTCAGGAGCTCGCAAAGCTGGGGAGAAAGCACAGGCTCGCGTGCGGCGGCGACCGCCTGAAACAATAGCAGCGCCTGCGACTCGTCCAACTGCCCGTTCGGCCCCAGTTGCTCAACCGCCAATGGGAGCTCGCCCACACACGCAAGGAACAGCTCGCGCTTGGACCTGAAGTTCGCGTAGACGTTGGGTTGAGAAACGCCGGCGCGCTCCGCGATTGCGGAGGTTTGCGCGCCGGCGTACCCGTGCAGCCCGAACTCGATGGTTCCGGCGATAATCAAGCCTGCTCGGTTCTCCCCCGGACGCCGACGGGGTCGGCGCGCTCCGGTGGCAGCTCGAAGCGAGGCGCCACTCAACGCTTATTCCAGCTCGAGAAGCTTGCGGTAGTGCTCACCTACGGCTTCGAAGCCGCGGTGGTTGTAGAACGAGCCGATGCGTGCTGTCGAGGCAGACAGCTGACGCACGCCTCGCCCCATGCAGTAGTGCTCATTTGCTGACATCAGCCTGTCGCCAATACCAAGGCCTCGTGAGGCCGCATCGACGACGATCTCTTGCAGGTGAGCGGTGAGTCCCGGAGCATGAAGCAGCCGCGAGACGGTCATCAGTGAGTAGCCGGCGATGACGCCATCGGACTCGGCCACGAAGAGCACGTTCGTCTCTTGGTCACGGCGACGAAGCACATTGTCGTAGGCGACCTGGAAGTCGTCACGCCCAATCGGCTCGCGGCCAGTCGTGAACTGACGGGCCAGGCCGAGGAGCGCTTCCGCGTCCTCGGCCTGGCCCCGGCGAATTGAAATTGCCACGATGCCTAGTTACCTCGCGAAGTGTCCACGGTAGTACTCGTACACCCAGCCGACGATGCCGACGATCACGAGCGGCAGCGACAGGAACGAGATCCAGAAGTTGAATCCCAGGCATAGTCCGAGCACAACGAGCGAGATCGCGAGTGAGAGGAAGAACGGCCACCAGCTCCAGGGGCTGAACTCGCCGAGCTCTGGGTCCCCGTCGTCAATGTCCGAGTCCTCACGGTCCTCGATGAGCACGCCACCCTGCTTTCGCTGGGTCAGCATGAGGTACACCGCGATGAACCCGCCGAGGAAAGCCGCGCCGATGATCGTAGCGCTGCCTGACCACTCTACGTAGCCGTGCTCAATCAGGTTCCAGAGAGTGTACACCACACCGAGCACCGCAAAGTAGGCAGTGAGGATCCAGAGGATAACGATGTTCGATTTCATAGCGAATGACTCCTCAGGTTACTTCGTCGGCTCGACGAACTCGGGTACCGAGGCGGGCTTCGGTTGCTCGATACCGCTCACCTCAGGGTGATTAAGATCGAACGCCGGCGACTCGGTGCGAATACGCGGAATCGAGGTGAAGTTGTGGCGCGGCGGCGGGCACGACGTGGCCCACTCGAGCGAGCGGCCATAGCCCCACGGGTCGTTGACAGTCACCTTCGGTGCGCGACGTGACGTGATGTACACGTTGAGCAGGAAGGGGATCATCGAGGCGCCGAGAATTACTGCGCCGATGGTCGACAGCTGGTTGCCCCAGGTGATTCCGTCCTCGGGCAAGTAGGTGTAGTACCGGCGAGGCATCGCCATGACGCCGAGCCAGTGCTGCACGAGGAAGGTCGTGTGGAACCCGATGAACAGCACCCAGAAATGGATCTTACCGAGGCGTTCGTTGAGCATCTTGCCTGTCCACTTGGGCCACCAGAAGTAGAACCCTGCGAACATCGCGAAGACGACAGTGCCGAACACGACGTAGTGGAAGTGCGCCACGACGAAGTAGGTGTCCGAGAGGTGGAAGTCGAGTGCGGGCGACGCGAGGATGACACCTGTGAGGCCGCCGAACACGAAGGTCACGAGGAAGCCGAGTGACCAGAGCATCGGGGTCTCGAAGGTGATCGAGCCACGCCACATCGTACCAAGCCAGTTGAAGATCTTCACGCCAGTGGGAACCGCGATCAGCATCGTCATGAGTGCGAAGAACGGAAGGAGGACCGAGCCGGTGACGTACATGTGGTGTGCCCACACGGTCATCGAGAGCGCGGCGATGGCGATTGTCGCGTAGATCAGTGTCTTGTACCCGAAGATCGGCTTGCGGCTGAATACCGGGAAGATCTCGGAGACGATGCCGAAGAACGGCAGCGCGATGATGTACACCTCGGGGTGACCAAAGAACCAGAAGAGGTGCTGCCAGAGAATTGCTCCGCCCTCACCGCTGTAGATCTGGGCACCGAAGATACGGTCTGCAGCAAGCCCGAAGAACGCGGCCGCGAGCACCGGGAAGACCAGGATTACGAGCAGCGACGTGACGAGCGTGTTCCAGGTGAACACCGACATACGCCACATGGTCATGCCGGGTGCGCGCATCGTGATGATCGTCGTGATGAAGTTAACGCCGCCCATGATGGTGCCGAAGCCGGCAATACCGAGGCCAAGAACCCAGAGGTTTCCGCCTACGCCGGGAGAGTACGTGACGTCAGAGAGCGGTGCGTACGCGAACCAACCGAAGGAGGCTGCGCCCTGAGGGGTGAGGAAGCCACCGACCGCGATGAGCGAGCCAAACGTGTAGAGCCAGAACGCGAACGCGTTGAGCCTCGGGAACGCGACGTCAGGTGCGCCGATCTGCAGCGGCATCATGACGTTCGCGAAGCCAGCAAACAACGGCGTTGCGAACATGAGCAGCATGATGGTGCCGTGCATCGTGAACAGCTGGTTGTACTGTTCCTTGGTCGCAATGACCTCGAGCCCGGGTGCGAACAGCTGCGCGCGGATCAGCAGGGCCATAAGGCCCCCGACCAAGAACCACACGAAGGAGCTGATCAGGTACATGTACCCAATCACCTTGTGATCCGTGGATGTCATCCACGAAACGATGATGTTACCCTTCTTCATCTCTCTATCCCTCGTTACTTCTTCTCGTTCTGGGCCTGAGCCTCATCGCCGTGGAACGACTCGATATTGGCGTTCGCTTCCTCACCGACGCGGCCAGTGTTGCCCTCTGCGCGGAGCGAGTCGACGTATGCGTCGTACTCGTCCTGCTCGACGACCTTGAGCTCGAAGAGCATCATCGAGTGATCCTGGCCGCAGAGCTCAGCACACTTACCCATGAACGTGCCGGTTTCAGTCGGCGTGAAGCTCATGTAGTTGGTCTGGCCGGGGATCATGTCCTTCTTGTACAGGTACTCAACGACCCAGAAGGAGTGGATGACGTCACGCGTCTCCAGGCGAATCTCCGTCGTCTTGTCCACGGGCAGCATGAGCACGGGCATCGTCTCGGGAAGAGCTGAACCCTTCTCGTCGGTCTTCACCTGAACGCCCTGGAAGTAGACGTCGTCACTGATGTAGTTGAAGTCCCACGCCCAGCGCTTGCCGAACACCTCGACGACGTTCTCGGGGTTGTCGTAGCGAGCCTCGATCTTTGCCTGCTCCTGCGCGGTGAACGCGAAGAAGCCGAGCACGAGGATCACGGGGACAACCGTGAAGAACGTCTCAATGGGCATGTTGTAGCGCAGCTGCACGGGAAGGCCGGTCTGGCCCTTACGGCGACGGTACGCGATGGTTGCCCAGATAATGAGGCCCCAGGTGATGACACCCACACCCAGCAGCACGATCCACGAGTTCACCCAGAGCGCGGTGATGCCCTCAGTGTGATTCGTGGCGTGAGTGGATCCCTCGGGGAGGAAGCCGCGCTGCTGCTCAGGAGTGCAGCCAGCGAGCAGAAGAGCCGCACCGATGGCGACAGGGGCCGCAACCCATTTGTTTACACGATTGGAACGCACCGCATACCTTTCGAATTCTTACCGGTCATTGCCCACGCAGGCAGGCGAAACTGATGACTACCTGTTAGCTTAGCGCGAACCTGAGCGTTCCCCGAACGCAAACGGGGGTGTCGCGACCAAGTGGGCAGAACATTCTGGACTTAGGCGAAGCTGTCGCCGCACGCGCAGGAGCCCTGCGCGTTGGGGTTGTCGATCGTGAACCCCTGCTTTTGGATCGTGTCTTCGAAGTCGATGGTCGCGCCAGACAAATACGGGATGCTCATCTGGTCGACAACGACCGCGACGCCATCTAAGTCGACAACGGCATCGTTCTCGAGCGAGCGCTCGTCGAAATAGAGCTGATAAATCAGGCCAGAGCAGCCGCCTGGCTGCACGGCGATGCGGAGCCGCAGGTCGTCGCGCCCCTCCTGGTTCAGCAGGCTTCGAACCTTCTCCTGTGCTGCTGAGCTCAGCGCGACCCCGTGTTCGCGTACTGCAGTGTCGTTACTCATGCGTTCTCCTCCGCTTTCTCGGCCACTCTCCGGATACTCCTTGGGCCACCGGCCGCCCCGAAGACTGCTTGCTTCCCGCCGCTCAACTGGCGGTAGGCAAAACAAATAGCGGTGACGAGACCGGACGCCATCAGTCTACGCCCGTTTGAGGCGCTACGCTTGAGTGAGAGACAGACGGCAACTTTCGACCGTCAGACGAGAGGAACACACAAGCGATCATGAGCGCTGCCAAGCGAGACGATTCCGCAGGTTCGAGCCACGGGGAAGCGGCAGAGGAGCTGCAGGGCAAAGGCCGCCCTACGCCCTCCCGTAAGGCCGCCCAGGCCGCGAACGCCCGCCCGATTGTGGGCTCGCAGGACAAAGAGCTGCGCAAGCAGCAGCGCCAGCAACAGAACGAGGCTCGCGAGCGTGCCCGTGCCGGAATGATGGCCGGCGACGAGCGCTACCTCACGCAGCGCGATCGCGGGCCGCAGCGCCGCTTCGTTCGCGACTATGTTGACGCGCGCTGGAGCGCAGGCGAACTTCTCATCCCGGTCATGGTGATCTTCCTGGTCGTCGCTATGTTCCCCGGATGGGTGCAGGTCTATGGTGTCTTCTTCGTCTGGGCGTTCCTGCTCTTCGCGATTGTCGATGCATTTGCACTGACCTTCATTCTGAAGAAGAAGCTCACCGAGAAGTTTGGCGAGGGCAACGTGCAGCCGGGCTTCAAGTGGTACGGCGCAATGCGCGCTATGCAGTTCCGCATGCTCCGGATGCCAAAGCCGCAGGTCAAGCGCCGCGAATTCCCGAAGTAGCATTCAGGATCGTCTGACCTGCACACAACTGCAGACATAAAGCTGGGGCCCGGACATCTGTCCGGGCCCCAGCTTTATCGTTATCGACCACGCGATCACGCGACTCTGAAGAGCTACCGTTCGGCGAGATCCTGACGCCAACCGGCTTGCCGAAGCCCCCGATTAATATCGCGCGCCCAAAGCGGGCCCTCGTAGATGAATGCCGTAAACCCCTGCACGAGGGTCGCTCCCGCCCGGAGCCGCTCCAATACGTCTGCCGCTGTCGTCACGCCCCCGACAGAGATCACGCAAAACTCTGCGGGCGCAGTTTGCCTGATGCGCTTCAGCACCGCAAGCGAACGATCCTTCAGAGGGGCGCCCGACAGTCCGCCGGCACCCATCTCTTCGACGCGCTCGTCGGACGCCGTGAGCCCTGTTCGTGACACCGTAGTGTTGGTCGCGATAATTCCGTCGAGACCGAGCCGAACCGCGAGCTCGACAATACCGTCGATCTGCTCGTCGCCCATATCTGGCGCAATCTTGACGAGGAGCGGTGTTGCGCCGGCTGCTGTCTTGACTGCTGCGAGCAGGGGCTCGAGTAGCTCGAGTTCCTGTAGGCCCCGAAGGCCGGGGGTGTTCGGTGAGCTGACGTTCACCGCGAGGTAGTCAGAGATGGGCGCGAGCCGCTCGGCGCTCCAGACGTAGTCCGCCGTCGCGTCTTCGACGGCAGTCACACGGCTCTTGCCAATATTCGCACCGATGATTGGCCGGTTCTTCCGGAGTCGGGCTCGCTCGATGCGTGGCACTGCCGCGGCAGAACCGCCGTTGTTGAACCCCATTCGGTTGATGAGTCCGCGATCGTCGACAAGCCTAAACATGCGCGGCTTGGGGTTGCCGTCTTGGGCGTGGCGTGTAACCGTGCCGACCTCAACGTGGCCGTAACCGAGCTCGCCGAGACCCGCGATCCCAGCTGCATTCTTGTCGAAACCTGCGGCGAGTCCGAACGGGCTCGGGAACGAAAGCCCGAGTGTCTGCACACGGAGCGAGGGGTGCGGCTTGCAGAACCGGTGCGCAATGCCACCGAGGAACGGCAGCGCGCGGATCACGTTGAAGGCGAGGTGGTGCGCCTGTTCAGGGTCCATTCGCTTCAGCACTGTTGCGAACAGCAACTTGTACGGGGTGAGAGTTCGCGGATTCTGGTTCTCTGTCAATGTGGTCATCACTCTCCCGCTGCGACGCTCGGACTAGCGGCCTCGCGCGACGCAGCGGTTTGGCCCTGCTTGAGACGAAGGTCGCGCACGGCGTTCTCAAAGTCATCGAGGGAATCAAAGGACTGGTAGACACTTGCGAAGCGCAGGTAGGCGACCTCATCGAGCTCGCGCAGGTGTGGCAGGATCGCGACGCCGATATCGTTTGTTTCGAACTGCGCGACACCAGTGAGCCTGAGGGACTCCTCTACTCGTTGCGCGAGAAGCGCGAGATCCGCCTCGGTTACCGGACGGCCCTGGCACGCTTTCCTCACACCGACCATGACCTTCTCGCGGCTGAACGGCTCGACGACTCCCGAACGCTTGATCACCGTCAGGCTCGCGGTCTCAGTCGTCGTGAACCGCTTGCCGCATTCAGGGCACTGTCGGCGGCGTCGGATCGACATGCCGTCATCTGCGGTGCGCGAGTCAATAACGCGGCTGTCTGAGTGACGGCAGAAGGGGCAGTGCATCAGATGCCTTCCTGTTCGAAGCGTGCGCTGACGGCCTCACCGTGAGCTGGCAAGCCCTCGGCGGCGGCGAGAGCGAGGAGCGGCTCCTCGGTCGCCGCGAGCGCGTCGCGCCCATAGTGGATGATCTGCTGGGGCCTGAGGAATGTGTGGGCCCCGAGGCCCGCGGCGAACCGCGCTGTGCCACCAGTCGGAAGCACGTGGTTTGAGCCTGCGAGGTAGTCCCCTAGGCTCACAGGGGTGTAACTCCCGACGAAGATCGCGCCTGCGTCCGTGATGCCTGCAAGAACGGCGTCGTCATCGCGTGTCTGAATCTCAAGGTGCTCGGGGCCGTACGCGTTCGAGACTCGCACTGCGGTTTCCAGGTCGTCGACGAGGATCACCGCGGACTGCGGCCCCTGGAGCGCCGTGCGCACTCGGTCGGCGTGCGTCGTCAGCGACACACGCGTGGAGATCTCCTCGTTCACTCGCCCGGCGAACTCAACAGAGTCAGTGACGAGCACCGATGCCGCAGCTTCGTCGTGCTCTGCCTGACTAATGAGGTCTGCTGCAACGAAGCGCGGATCCGCGGACGCGTCAGCGATGACGAGAATCTCAGTCGTTCCAGCCTCAGAGTCGATCCCGACTGTGCCGCTCACGACCCGCTTGGCCGCGGCGACGAACACGTTGCCGGGCCCGGTGACGACGTCGACGGGCTCAAGACCGATCGTTGGGACTCCATGTGCGAAGGCGGCGATTGCGCCGGCTCCCCCAATCGCGTAGACCTCATCGATACCGCAGAGCGCTGCCGCCCACAGCACCGCCTGGTGCGGAAGCCCAGCGTTGTCCTGCTGCGCAGGCGAGGCGAGCGCGAGGCTTGGAACGCCCGCCGTCTGAGCAGCGACTGCGTTCATGATGACTGATGATGGGTACGCTGCTTTCCCGCCCGGAGCGTAGAGGCCGACCCGAGAGACGGGCTGCCAGCGCTGCGTGATGCGGGCTCCCTCGCCGATCTGGGTCACTGTGTTTGGAGGCACCTGAGCCGCCGATCCGAGCCGAAGGCGCGAGATGAGCTCGGTGAGCGCTGCGCGCACATCGGCCGGGCAGTTGTCGAGCGACGCTGCGACGGCCTCAGTAGGCACTCGCAGCGCATGGCCTTCGACGCGGTCAAACTGCAGGGCTTGCTCACGGAGAGCAGCCTCGCCTCTCCGAGCAACAGCGTCGACGAGCGGTCTTACCCGCTCGACGGCGACGTCGGCGCCGAGCGCTGCGCGCGGAACGAGAGCAAGCAGTTCGCCACGGGAGAGCTCGCGGCCGCGGAGATCAGTGGTACGCATCACCCCACTATCCTACCGAGCCCGTCGGCGGCGGCCGCACGGCCCAGCCAGCGGGCCAGCCCAAAGCCGGCGCGGGGCCGTCTCCCAGCACCGACACTCTGTGAGAATGGTGAACATGTTGGTGCCCTGTCGAATCCGAACGGAGACCGCTTCCGCGAAGCGTCTCCTTGCGACTGCCGGGCGCGTCCAATGACACTGACCCTCGGTCTGCTCGTCGTTCTTGTCACGACCGTCGGAGCTGTCGCCCAGCGAATGGCGGGCCTCGGATTCGCGCTCCTGGTTTCTCCGATCATGACGCTTCTCCTCGGCGGTCACGCAGGGGTGCTGCTCGTGAATATCCTCGGGGTGATCTCAAGTGTGCTGATTCTGCCCCGAGTGTGGCGCAGGATCGATTGGTCTATGTTTCGCTGGCTCGCAGCATTCGCGATCATCGGCGCGGGTCTCGGAGCCGTGCTCGCTGGCGAGCTCTCCCCCGATGTCATGGGCGTCGCAGTCGGCGCAATCGTGCTGCTGGCACTCGTGCTCTCAATGCTCCTCACGAGTGAGCGTTTCTCGACCGAGCCTCGTTCACCGCGCGCTGTCGCCGGGTTCATCTCCGGCCTCACGAACGCGCTCGCTGGTGTTGGTGGCCCCGCGGTGAGCGCCTACGCGGTGCTCACCCGCTGGCCACAAACCTCGTTCGCTGCGACGCTTCAGCCCTATTTTGCAGTCACCGGCCTCGGGTCTGCATTCGCGAAGCTCGCGCTGGACCCGAGTGGTTTCCCTGAAACCATGTGGTGGTTCTGGCTGATCGTACTCGCCGCGATCCTTATCGGCATTTTCATCGGGGAGCGACTGCTGCGTCTCGTGACTCCCAATCAAGTCCGGCGAGTCGTGATCGCGCTCGCCTGCGCCGGAGCGATCGCAACACTTGTCCGTGGACTCGTCGGCCTGCTCTCCTAGGCTCGGGTACCGGCTAGAGCTGTCCAGCCCTCTCGGCCGCAACCATTCCGAGCCACGCGAGTTCGCGAACTCCCGCGACGAGGGCCTCTCTCGCTGCCGTTGCATCGACCTCAAGTAGCGTTGCGAGCGCATCAGCGATTTGCTGTAGCGTGAGGTCCCCATCGCAGGCGCCAAGCGCGGCTGCAAGGAGTGTGTCTGCCGCAACGCGGCGCTCAATTGGACGGTCAGTGATGAGTGCAATTGCGTTCGGCGACTCCTCGCCGGGAGTGTGGATTCGTTCCTCGCGAACATCGCGCGCACGCACCCATCTGGTGGCGAGTACCTCGGCGTCTGACGCACGCTCGGCCGCGACGCCAGCCGTGAACGTCGCGTTGAGCGCAGCACCGAGCTCGGTCGCAGCGAGCCCGCCCGTTGCCTGGTCGACGTGGATCACGGAGGCCGACCGGCCATCCTGAGTACCCGCGACCGCGGCGCGCCGAATGTGGATCGCGCCGAGCCCGATAGTGACCACATGACGAGCGCCGAAATCTTCGAGCCATGCCTCGAGTAACGTGTCAAATTCGGGCTGGCCTGGCCGGGCCCCACCATCGCGCGCCCAGGTCTCTGCGTACTGCACGGTGTCGACCCTGTCGCGCTCAATCACCCATGCATCGAGGGCAGATCCGTTGCGTTCGGCGGCGTCGAGGATCCAGCCGCGAACTCGCTCGAGCCCCCTGCCGCCCCATTCGGTCTCCCAGTTCGCGAGGCACACAAATGCGCCCGCTGGCGCCAGAAAGCCGGGTGCCTCGCGAACCACGGTTGCGGCGAGCTCGTCCCCAGTCATACCTCCGTCTCGGTACTCGTAGCGGGCACCCTCGCTCGCCGAGCGAGGGGTGATGACGAACGGAGGGTTCGAGACGATGAGCGAGAAGTCTTCGCCAGCGACTGGCTCGAAGAGGCTGCCGAGCCGAAACTCGATCCGCCCGGCAAACCCGTTCAGCTCCGCGTTTGCGGCGGCGAGCTTCAGAGCGCGTTCCGAAATGTCAGTCGCGACAACGCGTTCCGCCCCGAGCTCGGCGAGGTGCATCGCGACGATGCCACACCCTGTGCCGAGGTCGAGCGCCGCGCCGCCGGTGACCGGTGGCAGCTGTGAGATGAGCGTCCGCGTTGCGCCCCCGACACCCATCACATGGTCCGGCCCCGCTGGACCCCCGCGTAGTTCATCGTCGAGGTCGGAGATGATCCACCACTCGGTGGCACCTCCACGCTGAAGGGTCTGTTCCCCGGCCTTGCCGACGAGGGTGACGGGGTTCACAGACAACACAGCATGAAACACCGAGTTGGCTCCGTGGGCCACGAGCCCAAGCTCCGCTGCTCCCGCCGATCCGAGGGTCGGAAGAGCGGCGTCCAGCTCCTCAGCGCTCACCTCTTCGCCGAGCAGGAAGAGTCGGCCGAGTGTCGTTAACGGAGTCCGTTCACGCCCGGCAAGCACCCTGCGTGCAGGGGCGAATACGCCGCGCCTGCGCGCGCCCTCTGCCGCGGCGCCCCAGAGGGCAGTGAGGCCGGTGAGTGAGTACTGAGCGCCCGCGAGGTCTTCGCGGAGTTTGACAACGAGAGCAATATTCACCTGCCCAGCGTACCGGCTCCCATCATGCTCAGTAGGCGACAGTGAACCGCTCTCGCCGGTGCGCAGGATCTTCAATCTCGTCAACGATCGCTACGCCAAAGTCGGCTCCACCGATAGCCGAGACCCCGTTCTCGTCGGTCAAGACGACGTCGCCTCCGACTCTGTACTCGCCGCGGTACTCCCCCGCGGCCCACGGGCCGAAGTCCCCTGGCGGGCTCACAAAGAACCAGTCGAGCTCGCCGCCTCGCGCGAGAAGGTCGTCGAGCACTCCGCCCATTTCGAGCGCCTCTGGGCGATACTCGTCCCCGAACTCAGGCAATTCTGCAAGCCGCGGCCCACCCGCGGTCTGCTGCAACGAACCTGCGCCACCGATGACGCCAAGACGAACGCCTGCGGCCTCAGCCTCAGCCGCGAGCTCAGCGATCGCCGCGCGCAGTTTGCCTGCCATGTCGCCGCGCGGGGCGACGGCGACGACAACGACGTCGGCGTCGGCGAGCGCTGCCGCCCGGTCAGCCGGGTCAAGCAGCGAGCCGAGCTTGTAGCTCGCTCCGGCGATCTGTGTCGCCGATTCCCTTCGCGTGACGCTCGTGACGGGCAGCCCGCGCACTGCGGCAGCCTCGACAATGTGCGAACCCGCATACCCAGAGCCACCAAACACTACGGTCGAAGTCATCTACGGATCCCTTCCTCACGAAACAGCGTTGCTGTTCCCAAGGATATCCCCGTGCCCCGTGCGGCCCTACGCCCTCACCTTCCGCTCTAAGCAAACGCCATGCTTTTGGCTGTCACAGGGCTCGGCAATACCGTCGATCCTGTGAGGTAGCTGTCGACCGCAGCTGCAGCCGCGCGGCCCTCTGCGATCGCCCAGACGATAAGCGACTGGCCGCGCCCCGCGTCGCCAGCGACAAACACCCCGGGCTGGGGCGTCGAGAAGTCGGCGGCACGTGAGAACGCCCCGCTCGAGTCCAGCGCCAGTTCGAGACCAGGATCTGAGATCGCTTCTGGGCCAGTGAACCCCATAGCGATGAGAACGAGGTCCGCCGGAATATCTCGCTCGGTTCCCGGGATTGGGCCTCGACCACTCTCCGAGAATCCGGTCTCGGCGACCCGCAATCCCGTGAGCCGCCCGTCCTCCCCGAGGAACTCGACTGTCGATGCGAGGTAGGCCCGCTCGCCACCCTCCTCGTGGGAGCTCGATACCTCAAACACCGTCGGATGCATGGGCCACGGCTGGCCCGTCGGCCTGAGCGCGCCGGGTCGTTTGCCAATCGCGAGGCTCGTTACCGAGAGGGCGCCCTGCCTGTGCGCGGTGCCAACGCAGTCGGCCCCGGTATCGCCGCCGCCGATGACAACCACATGCTTTCCCGCTGCAGTTTCGCCGATGCTGTCGAGCGCCCCTGCCGCGTCGGTTGCCGACACCGCACGGTTTGCCGCGGCCAAGTATTCCATCGCGGGCAGGATCCCCGCGTGATGCCTTCCGGGCAGCACGAGCTCACGCGGCACTGTAGCCCCAGTCGCGATGACGACCGCGTCGAAACGGCGGCGCAATTCGCTCCACGACATGTCCTTTCCGATCTCAATGCCGCACCTGAACCTCGTGCCCTCAGCTCTCAGCTGCTCGACGCGGCGCGCCACCAGTGCCTTCTCGAGTTTGAAGTCCGGAATGCCGAATCTGAGCAGTCCGCCAGGCTCTTCGTCGCGCTCGTATACGGCGACGGTGTGCCCGGCTCGGGTGAGTTGCTGGGCCGCCGCGAGACCCGCAGGACCTGACCCGACAACTGCCACGGTCTTCCCGGTGAGGCGCGACGGCGGCTGAGGTGTCACCCACCCCGCTGCGAACGCCTCGTCGATGATGTGGTTTTCAATCTGTTTGATCGTGACGGCAGGTTGGTTGATACCGAGCACGCAGGCCGACTCGCACGGCGCGGGGCATGCCCTGCCGGTGAACTCCGGGAAATTGTTTGTCGCGTGAAGGCGCTCGATCGCCTCGCGCCCACGATCGCGGTGCACGAGGTCGTTCCATTCGGGGATGAGGTTGCCAAGTGGGCAGCCCTGGTGGCAGAACGCGACGCCGCAGTCCATACAGCGAGACGCCTGTCTGCCGACGACGTTCTTGTCGCCCAGCTCGACAACCTCTTTCCAGTCGAGCAGCCGGAGCGCGACCGGGCGCTTTGCGGCAAGCTCGCGTTCTCGAACCTGCAGAAATCCGCGTGAATCAGCCATGAGTTGCCTCCAGAATTTCGGTCCAGACGGCGCCGCCGTCGGGGTCGACGCCTGCCGCAGCGGCGCGGGATCGGATATCGAGAACGCGGGAGTAGCCGCGTGGAATGAGCCTGGTGAAGCGGGCGAGCGTCGCGTCGCTGTCCGATTCGAACTGTTCGAGCAGCGAGGCGGCAAGGGGCGACCCTGTCTGCTCGAGGTGTCGAGCGAGGAGCGCTCGGATGCGGTCGGCGAGCTCAGCGCCCGCCTCGCCGGCGAGCTCAGGCTCACTGAAACGCTGCAGCTGGAGGGCGCCAGCTGCGAGCTCGGCGGAGTTCACAGTGCTCGGATCAAGGTCGAGTATGACGGCCTCGCCACCCGACATTCCTGCACCGAGGTTCCGACCGGTCTCCCCGAGGATCAGGGCGAAGCCGCCGGTAAAGTACTCGAGCGCGTGGTCGCCAACTCCCTCGACGACCGCCGTCGCACCTGAGCCGCGAACGAGGAACCGTTCTCCCACGGAGCCGGCGATCCAGATCGAACCGCTCGTCGCCCCGTACCCGATGACGTTCCCGGCGAGCACGCTCTCGTCGGTGTGTACCGCTCGGGCGCCGGCGAGGTGCGGGCGAATTGTCACCTCCCCACCGGAAAGACCCTTGCCAACATAATCGTTTGCTTCGCCAACAAGTCGCAGCGTGATTCCTGCAGGCAAGAACGCCCCGAGCGATTGACCCGCCGAACCCGTGAGGGTCACGTCGATCGTCTCGGGTGCGAGCCCCTGCGCACCGAACCGCCGCGTCACCTCGTGTCCAAGCATTGTGCCGACAGCGCGATCGCCGTTGCCAACTGGCAGGTCGATGACGACGGGCTCACTGCGCACAAGCGCGTCATCTGACAACTCGATGAGCCGCGCGTCAAAGTGCGCATCAAGCTCGTGATCCTGTGTCGTGCCGTTACGCCGCGGCTCAGCCGCCGAGAATACCGGGCCGCGAAGCACGCCCGACAGGTCGAGACCCTCGGCCTTCCAGTGCTGCACCGCCTCGTCGACGTCGAGCGCCGCCGTGTCACCGACAGCCTCGTCGAGCGAGCTGTAGCCGAGGCTCGCGAGTATCTCGCGTACCTCCTCCGCGATGAACGTGAAGAAGTTCACGATGTGCTCTGCCTGGCCTGTGAACCGCTCTCGCAGCTCTGGGTTTTGCGTCGCCACGCCGACAGGGCAGGTGTCGAGGTGGCATACGCGCATCATGATGCAACCCGACACGACGAGCGGGGCCGTCGCAAAGCCGAATTCCTCTGCGCCGAGGAGGGCAGCGATCACGACATCGCGCCCAGTCTTCAACTGTCCGTCAGCCTGCACGACGACCCGCTCTCGCAGCCCGTTCAACATCAGTGTCTGCTGCACCTCGGCGAGCCCAAGCTCCCACGGTGATCCAGCGTGCTTGAGCGAGTTCATTGGGCTCGCCCCAGTACCTCCGTCGTGGCCAGACACGAGGATGACGTCGGAGAGAGCCTTGGCCACACCAGCCGCGACAGGCCCGATCCCGCTCTGGGCCACAAGCTTGGTTGAGATTCGCGCGACCGGGTTCGCACGCTTGAGGTCGAAGATGAGCTGCTTGAGATCCTCAATCGAATAGATATCGTGGTGCGGCGGCGGCGAGATGAGCCCGACCCCCGGCGTCGCGTGCCGCGTACGCGCGATCCACGGGTACATCTTCCCTGGCGGAAGCTGACCGCCCTCACCGGGCTTTGCACCCTGAGCGAGCTTGATCTGGATCTCGTCGGCGTGCGTCAGATACATGCTCGTCACGCCGAACCGCCCTGACGCAACCTGCTTGATCGCAGAGCGGCGCTCGGGGTCGAGCAGGCGCTCCTCTGCTTCTCCGCCCTCGCCGGTGTTTGAACGTCCGCCAAGCCTGTTCATCGCAATCGCGAGCGTCTCATGTGCCTCAGGCGAGATTGAACCGTAGCTCATCGCCCCCGTCGCGAAGCGCTTCACAATCTCTGACACTGGCTCAACGCTCTCGAGCGGAACCGGCTCGCGCTGCGGCGAGAACTTGAAGAGCCCACGAAGCGTCATGAGTCGCTCCTGCTGCTCGTTCACGCGCGACGTGTACTCGGCGAAGATCTCGCGCTTGCCAGTGCGTGTCGCGTGCTGCAGCTTGAAGATCGTCTCGGGGTCGAACAGGTGTGGTTCCTCGCCGCGGCGCCAGCGGTACTCGCCACCAGTCTCAAGCCGCTCGTGCGCGAGTGGGGCCGAATCGTCGGGGTATGCGGCACGGTGCCGCTCGGCGACTTCTGCCGCGAGCACGTCGAGACCGACGCCTCCAAGCTTCGATGTGGTCCCGGTGAAGTAGCGCTCCACGAGGTCCGGGGCGAGCCCGATCGCTTCGAACGTCTGCGCGCCGCAGTATGAAGACACCGTCGAGATGCCCATCTTGCTCATGACCTTCAGCAGCCCTTTTCCGAGCGCGAGGATAAGCTTCGACGTTGCTTCTTCTTCAGTCACCCCTGTTATCGAGCCGTCACGCACCAGGAGGCTCACGCTCTCCATAGCGAGGTACGGGTTCACGGCCGCGGCCCCGTAACCCACGAGTGTCGCCACGTGGTGCACCTCGCGAACATCGCCTGCCTCGGCGATCAGGGCGACACGCATCCGTTCCCCCTCACGAATGAGATGGTGATGCACCGCCGATACGGCAAGCAGGCTCGGCACCGGGGCAAGGTCCTTGTTCGAGTCGCGGTCGGACAGAATGAGAAACTCTGCCCCTGCTGCGATGGCGGCGCTCGCCTCGCGGCACATCGCGTCGAGCCTGTCGGCGAGCCCGCGCGCACCATAGTCGACCGGGTAGAGTCCGCGAATCGTGACTGATCGCTCACGCTCGGGGTCAGTGCCGAAATGTTGAATCCGCGCGAGCGCGTCATTGTCAATGACAGGGAAGTCGAGGATCACCTGGCGTGCGTGCTCGGCGGACTGGCCGAGCAGGTTCTGCTGCGGACCAATGCCCGTGCGAAGGCTCGTCACAAGCTCCTCTCGCAGGGCGTCGAGCGGAGGATTCGTCACTTGCGCGAACTGTTGCACGAAGTAGTCGTGCACATGGCGCGGGCGCTCGGCAAGCACCGCAATCGGCGTGTCGGAGCCCATAGCAGAGAGGGGTTCGCCACCGGTGAGCGCCATCGGAGTGAGGATCAGCCGGAGCTCTTCCTCCGTATACCCGAACGTCCGCTGGCGCCTCACAATCGAGGCAGGCGGGTGCACGAGAGCCTCGCGCTCGGGCTCGTCAGCGAGTCTGATGCGCCCAGCGTCGAGCCAGTCGCCCCAGGGTGCGAGCCCCGCAAGTTCACGCTTCACCGCGCTGTCGCCGCGCACCTCGCCGGTCTCCACGTTCACCGCGAGCATCCGGCCAGGACGGAGCCTGCCGCGACGCGCAACACGCTCCGGCGCAATGTCGAGCACGCCTGCCTCGCTCGCGATCACGAGCAGGCCGTCACTCGTGACGAGGTATCTCCCTGGCCGGAGGCCGTTGCGGTCGAGCAGCGCAACGATCTCGGTGCCGTCAGTGGCGATCATCGCCGCAGGCCCGTCCCACGGCTCCATGACGAGCGAGTGGTACTCGAGGAAGTTCTCGAGCTGGGGGTCGAGCGCCGTGTTGGACTCCCAAGCCTCGGGCACCATCATTGCAAGCGCGTGCGGCAACGACCTGCCGCTCATCACGAGCAGCTCGAGCACCTCGTCAAAGCTTGCAGAGTCGCTCCCTCCGGGCGTGCAGATAGGAAGGAGTGGGCCAAGGTTGCCGAGCGCCTCGGACTCGAGCTGCGCTTCGCGCGCCCGCATCCAGTTGCGGTTGCCGCGCACAGTGTTGATCTCGCCGTTGTGCGCGACGAGGCGCAGCGGCTGCGCGAGGTGCCACGATGGAAATGTGTTCGTCGAGTAGCGCGAGTGCACGATAGCGAATCGGGTCTCAAACCGCGGGTCACTCAGATCGTCGTAGAACCCGGGGAGCTGGAGTGTGGTCACCATTCCCTTGTAGACGATAGTCCGGGCCGACAAGGACGGCAGGTAGCAGCCGGTCTCGTGCTGAATGCGCTTGCGCGCTCGAAACGCGCGGCGCTCGAGGAGCTGAGTGTCGGCGGGCCCGTCTGACGAGGCGAGCACGAGCTGTTCGATCTGGGGCGCCGCGTCGAGCGCGCTCTGCCCCAGCACCTCCGCAGTCACAGGGACCGGAAGCCAGGCGACTACACCGAGCCCCTCGTCGGCAGCGATACTCGCAATACGGTATTTCACCGAGCGACGCTCTGTCGAGGAGTTCGGCAGAAACACGAGCCCTGCCGCATACTCCCCCGGTTCTGGCTCGGTGACACCGGCGGCGCCACAGCGCTCCCGAATCAGCCTGTGCGGAAGCTCGCTGAGGATGCCGGCGCCATCGCCTGTTCCTGCATCCGACCCGACAGCGCCTCGATGCTCGAGGTTCTCGAGTGCCGAGAGCGCGAGCGTGACGATCTCGTGAGATGGACCGCCCGTCAGCGAAATGACCGAGGCGAGGCCGCAGGCGTCATGCTCCTCCGCTGGATCGTAGAGTCCGATCGCAGGGGGAAGCTGATGGCTAGTGATGCGTGCGGGGTCCATCGATGTGCGCATCGACGTCCTCTCTCTCGGCGGGACGTCGGCGACCCGGTCGGAGCAGAACCTGCGCCGACGGGCTCAGCTTGAGAGCACGAGCACTGACGCAGAAACTGCGGGGCTATGAATCTAGCACTCGTTTATTCGGCAAACCGAATCGACAAGTGCGCTTTCTGCGCTCTACGCAGACGAAAGCGCAATGGTGCCGCAGATTATTCGAGAATCTTGACGCTTGGTCGAACATCACACCGTCGAGCTCGGCCGACGCCCCCGCCCGCGAGTCCTCAGCAGGCACAAAAAGCGATCTGCCGTAGGTCTCTGGCCAAAATATGATCTTTGGACAGACCTACGGCAGATCGCAGGAGTTCAAGCCGCCAGCTACGCGGCCGCTGCGGTCGGGCTAGGCGCCGAAGCTCGACACGTCACCGACGAGACGGGTGTTGTCAGCGGGAACCTCTTCAACCGCGGCGCGAGCGACTTCAGCAGCGAACTCGGCGACGTTGTACAGCTTGCCTGCCTGCTCGCGGCGCGCCTCGATTGCGCCAGGGTTCATGCGGTTGAGCAACGTCGCCGTCACGGTGCCCTCAATCATGTCGCCCGACACTACGACAAACCCGATGCCGCGCTCAGCGAGCTCAGCGATCCGCTCGCGGAGCGCGTCCTCACCGGCACGCTTCGAGAGTGCGACAGCCTCGTACTCGGGCATCGTTGGAGTCGTACGGATAAAGTGCGCCTGGTGGCTCGTCACGAAGACGACACGCGACCCCTCCCCCATAAGCGGCAGCGCAGCGTCGAGCACTCGCAACTGCGCGTCGCGGTTGAGCTGGAGGGCGTAGTCCTCGGCCATGCCGCCTTCCATGCCACCAGAGGCGTTCAGCACAAGGATGTCGAGGCCGCCAAACTCGGCGCGAATGGCTTCCATCATCTCGGTGACAGACTGTTCGTCTGTGAGGTCAGCTCCCTGCACGAGCGCCCGGACGCCGAGTTCGCGGAGCTGGGTGCCGAGCTTCTCAGCACGCGGCGCCTTATTGCGGAAGTTCACGACGACATCTGCGCCTGCCTCAGCGAAATAGCGGACGGTGTCTGCGCCCACCCCTCGAGAGGAGCCCGTCACGAGCGCCCGACGGCCTTCCAGGCTCTTAGCTTCAAGCGGCGGGGTGGCTACGGTCTCAGTCACAGTATGAATTCCTCAGCGTGCAAGTAGGTTGACGTTTGATCGTGTCCAAGCGTAGTCCACAACCGGGCGAGCTGGAGTATGCCTCACGGCCGGACCTGTCCGCACGCCGCACACCGCGCGCGATGACGCTGACCGCGAAAAAGGGGTGTACTCGGGGCTCAAATCGCGATACGCTGCGAAGAACTCGGCGGCAGAGCCCTACCCCCGCGGCTCACCCCCATCGCCGCCGATGGCGAGGGAGGCTTCATGGCCGATCGAACACTTAAAGGCTCACGAATCGGTTCGACAAGCTTGCAGGGCGAAACCGGCGTTGAACTCTCGCCGCGCCGCAAAGTCGAGTACGTCACTGACAAGGGTGTGGTCTTCGCAGTCGTCTTCGACGCCGACGCCGAACCACCGCCAGAATGGGTTGACCAGCGCAGCGGCGAGATCGGGTTTCTCGACGACGAGGCCGGGCGCACCGCCCGCGCTGAGCTCGAGGCCAAGGAGAACTCCCAGCGCACGCCTTGGGACATGCTCATTGAGCGGCGCAGTCGCGAGGAGCTCGAGGAGTTGCTCGCCGAGCGGCTGAAACTCCTACGAGCGCGCCGCGGCACGAGCGACCAGTAGCTTCGCCGAGTTACCCCCGACGCAACCTGCAGTACACCGAGAGTCCCATACCTGCGAGACCCGCAGTCATCCAGGCAGCCGCAATGAGTGCGCCATACGCGAGCGCCGGCGTCTCACCCTGCACAAGCGGAACAGTTGCGACCATCGCACCCCGCGTGAACGGCAAGAGACCGTCAAGGTCGTGCCCGTCAGGGGCAATGATCCGGCTTGTGCCAACTGTCGAAATGTTCACGAGCGCTCTGCCGGTTTCGATTGCGCGCAGGCGCGCGATCTGCAGCTGCTGGACACTTTCGTCCGTGCGCCCGAAGTCCGCGTTGTTCGTGGGTGCAAAGATGACCTCGGCACCGTTGGAGACCATGCGCTCAGCCTGGTCGTCAAAGATAATGTCGAAGCAGATCGCGACGCCGGCGACGACCTCGCGTCCGAGTGCCTCAAAGCCATGCACGGGCTCAAACTCCCCCGCCTCGTATTCGAGCTGTACAAGGTCAACGAGGTCCGGTGCGAGCGCCCGAAAGAAGCTGCGGTTCGGCATGTACTCGGCGAACGGTACGGGGAACCGCTTGTCGTAGCGAGTCCCAGCGTCTGACTCGGACTGGCCCTCCGCCCCCCACACGACTGAACTGTTGGTGTAGGTTCCGTCCTCGTTCGCGAGCACGGAACCGACAACGATCGGCGCTCCTGCGCGTTTCGATAGCAGCGCGACTTCCCGTCCCCGGAGCGGGTTGTCCGTGAGGCCAAACTCAGCGGAGTTCTCTGGCCAGAGGATCACGTCGACGCGGTCATCCGTCGCCTCGAGCTCGTCAAGCAGTTCCTCTGTGCCGCGCACGTGGTCAGCGTAGACGTCACCGGATTCGCGGTCATCAAAGATGCCCGACTTCGAGTTGCCCTGCACGGCAGCGACACGAAGGCTGCCAGTCTGCTCGAGCGCCGCAGGCGGCACAAGCGCGAGCATCCCAAGCACGAGGACGACACCGCCAGCTAGCAGCCCGCCACTGGCCGCCACGGAACGGGCGCGATGAGAGAAGCTCGCGCCGAACAGTCTCGCACCGTGACCGGCGCCGAAACATCCGCCGACGACGAGCGCGACAGCGAACACCATCAGGCCGCTGAGACCTGCGAAGCCGACCCACGATACGAGGGCGCCGAACGAAGCGTCGGCAAACACATGCGCGACCCGCCCCCACGGGAACCCGCCATAGGGCCAAGTCCCCTGGATCCCCTCCCGGAGCACCCAGATGCCCGCAGCGGCGACCGCCTGCCCGGCGATCAGCCCGAGCGGGGCCAGTCGCCGCTTCCCCTGCGTCGCACCTCGCCATGGCCAGAGCTTCCAGATCGCCCGGGTCACAGCTCCGGTCACCGTTCCCTGCAACACGAACCACGCGGTCATCACGAGCCCGAGTCCAAGCCACGGCACCGGGCCGAGGTAGAGCGTCAGCCAATGGAGGTGCGTCAGCCAGAACGCTGCGCCTGCTGCCAACCCGGCGAGCGCTGCCACGCCAGCTCGCTGTTGCCACCACGAGGCGAGCAAGAGCGCGACGGCTGGAAACACGAGGGGCCAGATCGCGGCCCCTGGGTTCGCGACGTCAAATAGTAGGCCACCTACGACCGCGGCTGGCAGCGCGATCCACCAGGGCAACCGGCCGGGCTGCTGATTCACAGATGTGTCTGTCACGACGAACTCGAGGTCTCCACGATGCCCCGGCGGATCGAGCGCTTCGCGTCGCGGGCGAGCGCGGCGAGCAGCCCAAACCGTGCAGCCTCGTGTTCAAGGGCTTCGAGCGTCAGCGCCACCTCGCACGCCTGGGCGACCTGATCGAGCATGTCAATCGTCTGCTTCGCCCACCGCACAAAGTCGCCAGCACCAACCCCACTGGATTCGAGTACACGCTCAAGCGTCGCGCCCTTCGACCAGTCGTACATTGCGCCGGCGAGTCCCGCGTGGGGCATATCTGGTCGCGGCAGCCTGTACCTGTCGGCGAGATCGTCGAGCTCCACCCACCGGTTGATGACACGGTCGAAGGACTGCGCGAACTTGCCGCCCGGTCCCCGCTCGCCACCCTCGTCATCGCGGCGCGGCTCGTAGCTCAGTGCACAGCACATCGCAGCGAGCCCGTTCGCGTCGAGCCCACGCCACAGGTCATCACGGATGCACTCGGCAACGAGCAGATCGCGTTCACCGTAGATTCGCCGCAGAAGCTCGCCAAAGGGTGCAACCTCGAGTTCACCAGTGCGCGTATCGCCCTCCAGGTAGCCAAGCTCAAGGAGTTCCTCGACGACACGCTCAAACGTCCGCGCGATCGTGCCGGTGCGGTTGGCGACCTGCCGTCTACCTCGCTCGAGCTGCCTGCGGAGCTTGCGTGCTCTGTCCTCCCAGCGCTTCTTGTCAGAACCCTGAGCGCGTGCTGCCGCAGCTTCGTAGCCCTTGAGTGAGGACTGTGCTGACTGGAGTTCGCGTGCCTGATCGACAACCGCGCGATCTGCCTGAAACTGCGCGAACGAGAGTTCGAGCGTGTCGCGGGCCTGCACGTAGCTCAGGCGCTGCAGCAGGTTGACAGCCATGTTTGCGGTTGGCCGGAACGTTGACTTGACCGGGAACGATCGCGTGCCCGCGAGCTGACTCAGCTCATCGACGTCGACGGCATCGCTCCACACCACAACCGAGTGGCCTTCCACGTCAATCCCGCGTCGACCAGCACGCCCCGTGAGCTGAGTGAATTCACCCGAGGTGAGCGGCACTCGCTGCTCCCCGTTGAACTTGTCAAGGCGCTCGATAACAACAGCGCGTGCGGGCATGTTGATTCCGAGCGCGAGTGTTTCCGTCGCGAACACGAGCTTCACGAGCCTGCGCTGAAAGAGCTGTTCGACGACCGCTTTGAAGGCTGGCAGCAGCCCGGCGTGGTGCGCGGCGATGCCGCGCTCGAGCCCGGCAAGCCACTCACGCGTCTCAAGCACGCGGCGATCCTCATCGCTGAGCGCATCGATGAGCTGCTGGGCGACGCGCCTGATCTCGGCGCGTTCCTCACGATTCGTCAGGGCGATGCCGTCGTATAGGCACTGCCTGACTGCCTGATCGCAGCCGTTGCGGCTGAAGATAAAGACGATCGCAGGAAGCAGTTTCGTCTCGTCAAGCGCCCGCGCGATGTCTGCGCGCGAGACGCGGCGGGTGCGACGCTGCGGCGGGCCGCCACGCGACCTGCGTCTGTCGCCGCCACGGCCCCCACGTCCGCGGTTTCCAAGCATCCGCAGTTCAGGGTTGACCTTGCCGCCGCGCGCGAGTTCGCCCTGCTTGTCAACGAAGAGCGGCAGCAATTCCTTGCTCGTGAGCACGTGCTGGTACAGGGGAACAGGCCGCACCTCCGACAACACCACGTCGGTCTCGCCCCGCACGGCGTGCATCCAGTCACCGAACTCCTCAGCGTTTGAGACCGTCGCCGAGAGCGACACCAGCCTGACACGCTTTGGCAAATGCAGGATGATCTCCTCCCACACCGCCCCACGGAAGCGGTCGCCGAGATAATGCACTTCATCGAGCACGACGAACGCGAGGTCGTCAAGTGTGTCTGAGTCCGCGTAGATCATGTTGCGGAGCACCTCCGTCGTCATCACGACGATCGGCGCGCTGCCGCGGATGTTGACGTCGCCAGTGAGGAGCCCCACCTCGTCTTCGCCGTACTCTGCGCACAGCTCGTGAAACTTCTGGTTCGACAGCGCCTTGATCGGCGCTGTGTAGAAGATCTTCGCATCTCGTTCACGCCGGGCAAGATAGACGGCAAACTCGGCGACGGTTGTCTTGCCCGAGCCCGTGGGGGCCGCCACCAGCACGCTGCGTCCTGCCTCCAGCCGCTCGCATGCGTTTCGCTGGAACGGGTCGAGCGGATATTCGAGGCGCGACTCGAAGTGCGCGAGCGCGGAGTCAGTTGGGGTGTTTGCGGCCGGGTCAACCGGCACTACTGGCTGAGCTGGCGTGTCGTTCACGTGTCTGTGTTTGCCTCTCGGGGCTTGGCGGGCCGGGCATTTGGGGCGTCGTTGTCGAGTTCGCTGAGATCGGGGTCACTCATGTCGATGCCGTACTCGGCAAACTCCGCGGCGCGCCGCTTATCGACGCGGCGGTCGTGCAAGATCGCAATACCGACGGCAATAAAGTAGAGCAGCACCATCGGCACCGCGAGCAGGAACATGCTCCAGAGGTCGGCGGCGGGCGTGGTGAGGGCCGCGAAGAGCACAATGATGAGGATCGCAACTCGCCACCCCTTGAGGATGGTCTTTCCGCGAATAATGCCGACGAAGTTCAGCATGACGAGCACGACTGGCATGACGAAGCCGACCCCGACAGCGAGCATGAGCTTTACTGAGAAGTCAATGTAGAGCCTGGCGCTCAAGAAAAACGCGTCTTCGGAGGGCTGAAAGGTCGCCATGAGGCGCACGATGTTCGGCAGCACCGACCAGGCAGCGTAGACACCAGCGAGAAAGAGTGGAACTGCGGCCGCGAGGAACCCGACACCGTACAGTTTCTCCTTGCGGTTGAGACCGGGGGCGAGAAACGCCCACACCTGGTACAGCCAGATCGGAGCGGAGATGACGACGGCGATGAAGAGCGCGATCTGAATCCGCAGGTCGAACGCTTCCGTGATTGCACCGTACGTGAGGGTAGCGTTGCGGCCCTGTAGCTGGAGCGCGTTGATCGGTTCGCGCAGCATGTCCCACACCCAGTCGACAGCGAGAAAGCCACCGACGAGCCCAACCACGAGCCCGAGCGCGGCGTACATCAGGCGCTTTCTGAGTTCGACGAGATGCTCGCCAAGGCTCATTCGTCCTTCTCGGTTACGCGGGCCGCGTCCCTCTTTCGCCATGGCGTCAGTGTATCGTTTTCTGCCTCTTGAAAGCCGCGCTACTCGCCGTATGCCCAGAGGGCTGACTCGGCCCACTCGCTCACAGCAACACGTGCTGCATGCGGCGCAACAATCTCAATCTCACCCGGCCCGTGCTGGGCGAGCCGCACGGCCGCACCGGGGTGCCAGGCGTCAATGCGCACGAGGCACGCACCCTCGGGTAGCGGGCGTTCGTGCTTCGTCACAACCTCAGGCGCGAATCCGCGGATCGCGCCGAGTAGTCGCGTGGGCACGACGGCGAGGATCTCGGTTCCGGCGCGAGTTGGCCGGGTATCGGCCGCGTCACCACCGGGCAATTGCGGTGATCTGCCGGAGGTATCTGATTCCGCGGCATCGGCGGAAACCGGAGTCGCACTGTCGCTGTCCAGGGCAGTGAGCTGGCTGAGCTGCGCAACGCTAAACGTCCTGTCGGCTGCGCGTTCAACGTTGTAACCGTGCACGTACCAGACGCCCTCCCGTTCAGTAAGCGACTGGGGAACAACGGTGCGAGAGCTCTCATCGCCAGCCGCGTCGCGGTAGCTGAAGCGTACGCGGTCTCCCCGCTCGATCGCGCGAACGATGAGCGAAAGGTTGCCGTCATGGTCAGTCTGTGAGACCGCCACAGACGGCACCTGCGCCGATCCCATAGCCGCACCGAGGCGAGCGCCGAGATCCGCCGCGACCTGGGCGTCGGCTGGCTCCAGAAGCGGCTGAAGCGCCGCGAGTCCCGCGAGCAGCGCGGCGGTCTCGACGCCAGTGAACCTCGGCGTGTCGTCAATTGCGACAGTCTGCGTGAGCGAGACAGTATCACGCTCCTCGAACTCGTCCCAGTCAATGTCAAACAGGTCATTGTGCTGGTACGACAGCGTCTCCCCTGGGATGCCTGCGGTGCCGAGAAAAGCGATGAGGCTCCGCAGCATCCGTGGCTCGACCTCGAAGGTCCGCGCAAGTTCGGGAATTGGCGTCGGGCCGTGTTCCCTGAGGTACGGCACAAGCGACAGGAGCAGCAGCACCTTGTCGCTTGCGAGCAGTGGTCTCGCCATCAGCGGTCTCTCCCGTCAGATTCGGCGGGCGACTGATCCGCGACCCAGCAAGGCGGCGTCCCACCGTGCTTCGAATCCACCGCGCGCAAGAGTTCGATCACTCTGGCACGCAGCTCGGGTGGCTCGAGGGCGACGGCATCCGAGCCGTAGCTCGCGACTATCGCGGCGAGTTCGTGCATGTCAACAGTGCCGAACTCGAGCACCCGCGAGCCGGCGTCCTCAGAACACACCACGGCGCCCCGGGAGAACCGCGCGTCGGCGCGCGAGTGCGTCCGCACGCGCACAGTTGCGCGGGTCTCGCGCTGCAACGCCTGCATCTCGGCAACCGCGAGCCGGATAAGCGCGGCAGGTTCGTCCGGCCGGGCAGGATCGGTTGCCGTTGGCTCGCACACAGTCACAGTGCCCGAGATCCTCGCGAGGAGGAACACGCGCGTCGCGGCCCGGTGCGCGTCGAACGCGATCAGGTGCCACCGCCCTTCGAACCGGTGCAACTGCAATGGATAGACACGACGCGCGAGGGGTGCGTCGCGGTCGGGCAGTTGGTAGTCGAACTCGACGAGCTGCCCAGCCTCCACGGCGGCGAGCAGCGCCGGCGCCGAAGGTTCCGCTGTGCCAAAACCCGCGTTCACACCGATGCTTGGCGCGTCGCGCCCACCGCCGAGTGATTCGAGTTTCATCGCAGCTCGCCGAGCTTCGTCGGTGAGGCTGCCCTCCCGCCACGCGAGCACCGCCATGCGGAGCATCATGAGTTCTCGGTCGGTGAAGCTCAGCCCGGGCGGGACCTGTAGCGCTGCCTTTGAGATGCGATAGCGCGTGAGCTGGTTGTTGCCCGGTTCACCCGGCGAGTCGACCGCCTCGACTGGAATTCCGAGCTCGCGCAGCTGCTCTTTGTCGCGCTCAAACTGACGCTCAAGCGAGGCCCGCTGCGCGTCCTCTCGGTACCTGTCTGAGTAGCCGTAGACGGAAGAGAGCAGCTCGTGCTTCGTCAGACCGCTTGTGCTCGCAACGAGTGCGAGCACAAGGCTGAATACGCGTTCTTCGCTCGGAACCTTAGACCGGGCCACTCGTGACCCCGTGTTATCCCACCGCGAGAATGTCGATCACCATGACGCGGGCGCTGTCCCCGCCCTCGGTGACGACGACCTGCGAACCGACGTTCTTACCCGTGAGCTCCTCACGGAAGGCAAGGCCCTGCGCCGCTGACTCTGTTTCACCGGGGAGTAGCTGCGGCCCACCGGCTGTCCAGGTGTTCGAGAGCACTGACCCGTCCCAGCTCACTGCGAGCATCTGAACAAGCAGGCGCCCCTCGGCTTCAACCTTTTCGCCCGATCCAGCGATTCGCACGCCAGATTCGATCCCAACTGGCGCATCGCGCGGGGGAAGCACGACGCCGGGGACGCCGTTCTCGTCGGTAACGACCGCGGGGAATCCGTTCGGTAGCCCCTTCGTACGGCCTGATGCCTGGAGCTCTGAAACGCCCTCGACGTCCATTACAGCCACGAGCGCGGCTTCTGGGGTGCCGCCGATCTGCTGGCGCAGCGGCAGGGCGTCCTCGGGGCTGAGCGCGAGCACGACGCGCTCGCCGGGAACCGCGCACTCGATGGCAGCGGTGAGCGGGTTCATCGACTCGTCCGAGACCATGAAGAACTCATTCGTGGAGTTCTGACCGCCGAAACCTGCGCTCTCGAAGAGCTTCTCGCCGGTGCCCTGATCGTAGAACGCGAAGTTTACCGAGGCAATCGTGTTGTTCCCCGCGGGCTGGGCGCCCGCCTTCGCGGATGCGCTGTCGACGATCGAGCGCTGCGAAACAGTCGCCGTGGTGTCAGCTGGGATCGAGACCTCGGGAGCCGTGCCGAATCCACCGAGCACGACGACGCTGTCGCTCAGCGCGCCCGCGCCGAGCGTCGGGGTGCAGTCTGCGCGATCAACGCCGGCTGTGTCAGCCGAGCTGCAGCCTGTCAGAACTGCTGCTGAAACAGCAACGGTGAGTACCACGGGGGCAATGCGACGAAGCATGGAACACCTCTCGAGTGCGTCGAATGCGAACCTGGCCATCCTACCGGGTACGCGCTGGGGGTCTGGTCTTACTTCTCGTTGGCGTCAGGCGCGGTGCCGACGGTTTCAGCCTGGTCAGCAGCTGGGTCGGTGGCGCCAACTCGATGGTCTGCAATCCGCTTCGCCTCACGCGCTTTCTTTCGCAGAATCTTGTCGCTCTTCACGAGCTGGCCGACGTTCTCCTCGCTCCAAGCTTCGGAGTCGCCGCCTTCCCCCATGTCTGGCAGCCAACTCGCCATGTCGGCGTCGGTGAAGTCACTCTTTGATGCACGGCGCTTCAAGCTCGGCAGGTTCGTGCCGGGGGCGAGTTTGCGCGCGGTGACAAGGAACCCCGTGTGCCCGACCATTCGGTGGTCTGGCCGAACCGCGAGGCCCTCGACGTGCCAGCCGCGGACCATCGTCTCTGACGCCTGCGGGTGCGTGAATAGCCCAGAACGACGAAACTCTTCGACGGTGCGCGAGAGCTGCGTGACCGTCGCGACGTAGCAAATGACGACACCGCCTGGTGCGAGCGCCTCGGAGGTAACTCCCACACACTCCCACGGCGCGAGCATGTCGAGCACGACACGATCGACCGAGCCGGGCTCAAGGGCGCTTGGCAGCGCCTCCTGCAGGTCGCCGACGCGCACAGTCCAGTTCGCGGGATCCGCCCCTACGTAGGCGCGTGCGTTCGCGCGGGCGATGTCTGCGAACTCTTCGCGCCGCTCGAACGAGTGCACTTCGCCCTCCGGTCCGACAGCGCGCAGCAGGTGGAGCGAGAGCGCGCCCGAGCCGACGCCGGCTTCGACAACGCGGGCTCCGGGGAAGATGTCGGCGAGCGAGATGATCTGCGCAGCGTCCTTGGGGTAGACGATCGCCGCCCCACGGGGCATCGACATCACGAAGTCGGAAAGCAGCGGCCTGAGCGCGAGGTACTCCTCACCGTTGCTGTTGGAAATCACCGAGGCGTCCGGTACGCCGACGATGTCGTCGTGCCGGATCATGCCCTTGTGACTGTGGAACTCCCCGCCGGTTTCCAGCGTGATCGTGTTCATCCGCCCTTTGGGGCCCGTGAGCTGCACCCTATCGCCGAGCTGGAACGGGCCACGCAGCGCTGGGGTTGCCGCGGCACCGGCGGCTGGTGCGGCGGCGTCTGACGCCTCGGCGGCGTGGTGTTCGTGAGTGGTCACTGTCTTCTCCTCGGTTGGATGGGTGCGGTGCCGCGCCCATAGGGCGCTCGCCCCGGCAGCGTCGAGCCCGGAAAGCGTTGTCCGTGTGTCGTGGGCGAGCCCCGACTCGAGCGGTACCAGACCTGGCGTCGCGATCACGACAGCGCCCGACGCGACTGCAGACGTGACGCCCGGGCGCGAGTCCTCAAACGCAATGCAGTCTCGAGCGATCGCGCCGGCTGCCGCCGCGCCGCGCAGGTAGGGGTCGGGGTGGGGCTTTTCGTGCTCCACCTCATCGCCTGCGATGACTGCCGAAAATGTGCCCTCGGGCAGGAGCGCAACGACCGCATCTGCGATGGGGCGAACTGACATCGTGACGAGCACGTTCGGCACTCCAAGCTCGCGGAACCCTGCGAGCAGCTCGAGTGCCCCCGGCATCCACCTGGGCGCCTCCGTGGCGAGCCCTGCTACGAGCGCGCGCGACCATTCGCTGATGATCTCATCGACGCTCAGGGGTACGCCAATCTGTTGGAAGCGCTCGGCTGCGGCGGTAAGGCCAAGCCCGACGAGCTGCGTCTCGGTTCCCGCCGGGAATGCGAGGCCGTAGCGGTCGAGCATCGCGACCTCTGCCTTGACCCAGAGCGGTTCTGAGTCGATGATCGTGCCATCCATGTCCCAGAGGGCGGCTGCAGGGAGGCCGTGTGTCGTCGCAGTCGTCATTCTCACAATCCTATCGCCAGCGCCGCCCCATCGCTCTGGACCGCTAAGACCAGTCGCCGCGCGCAGCCGCCACACGCCTGGGGATAGTCTGGTCAGGTGAATGATTCTTCAGCCCCAGACCTCGCACCGCGCGTGCTCATCGCTGCGTTCCAGGGATGGAGCGACGCTGGTGACGCTACGTCTGAGGCGGTGCAGCATCTCATCAAGCTGCAGAAGGCGGAGCTGTTGCACGTGATCGGCGGCGAGAGCTTCGTCGATCTGCAGCTGCAGCGGCCGCGCATGTACCGCGACGAGAGTGGCCGGCGCACGATCGACTGGCCCGACACGCGCTTGTACGGGACCGTGCACAGGCCGGGACAGGACGCACAGCTGTCTCAGACGAGCGACGCCGATGCGATCACCCGGATCGACGGCTCGCCTGTGCTCGACCTCTTCTTCCTCCCGGGGTACGAGCCTGGGAGGGACTGGGAGAACTTCGCCGACGAGGTCGTCGAACTCGCCGAAGTGTGGGGTGTCGACCTTGTCGTGCTCCTCGGCTCGATGTACTCGGACGCCCCGCACTCACGCCCCATCATCACGACTGTGACGGCAGAGGACCCCGAGGTGCGGGAGCGCTACGGGGCAGAACGAAGTGACTACGAAGGCCCCGTCGGGATTGTGACTGCAATCGAGATGGCGCTTGAAACCGCGACTATTGCGAGCCTCGCTCTCTGGGTGCAGGTGCCCCACTACGTGCACTCGGCGCCATCACCAAAGGCGACGCTCGCGATCCTCGACAAGCTAGAGGAGCTGCTAGACATCGTGATCCCCCGCGGCGAGCTCTTCGCGCAGGCGACCGATTGGGAATCGAACATCAACCGCATCGCCGAAAACGATGACGACATGACGCGCTACATTCGCAGCCTCGAGGAGGCGCGCGACGACGCGCTCGCTGCGGAGACGACTGGCGATGCTCTCGCCGCCGAGTTCGAGAAGTTCCTCGAGCAGGATGCGCGCGGCGATGCCGACGAGCCTAGTGACCAATCGGACCAGGATCAGGATCCCGAGGCGCCCCAGCCTGAGCGCTGAACCGCCCCGAGCATCCTGGTTGGCTCGCTACTCCTCCGGCTGCAGCCTGACGCCGAGCAGTGCCTGGACGGCGTTCGCGACGAGGCAGGGATCGTCGACACCCGCGTCGAGGGCTGCGTCGAGCGTCGCGAGCATGACTGGCGTGTCGAGGTCGTTTGCGAGGGCGGCGCGAAGCTGTTGGAGCACCGCAGCGGACGAGGCCGGCTCGGCGCTCTCGCGTTCGAGCCCCTCTCGCCAGGCAGCGAGCCGACGCTCGGCGCGCTCGAGGTCGCTGTCGAACCACTCCCACTCGCTCCGGTAGTGGTTTGCGAGCAGTGCGAGCCGGATCGCCGATGGGTCGACAGCGTGGCCTGCGTGCGTGCCATCGAGCAGCTTCGACACGAAGACAAGGTTGCCACGCGACTTCGACATTTTGTGTCCGTCGTACGATACGAGCGCAGCGTGGCAGTATGCGTGCGCGAGCGGCTTACCCGAGAGCGCCGTCGCGTGTGCAGCCGTGAACTCGTGGTGCGGGAAGACGAGGTCGTGGCCACCGCCCTGCACGGTAAACAGGTCTCCGAGCGCCTGCTGGGCGATGACCGTGCACTCGATGTGCCAGCCTGGCCGGCCCTCGCCGACGACTGAGCCCCAGCTCGGCTCCCCCTCGCGCGCCGCGCGCCACAGCAGCGGATCGAGGACGTCTCGCTTGCCCTCGCGCTCTGGGTCACCCCCGCGCTCGGCGCTTAGCGTCTCGAGCAGCGCGCGCTCGTAGGGCGCGACGTCGCCAAGCCGCCACTGCGACTGCTGCTGCGCGCCTCGGACGTCAAAGTAGATGTCGTCGCCGGCCTCCGACTCCGGTGTGGGTACGCGATAGGCGTATCCGAGTTCCATGAGTCGGTTCACGCCGTCCGCGATCTCGTCGATCGCCTCGGTCACTGCGACAAAATGCGTGGGAGGGATCATCCCGATCCGGTGCATGTCCGAGCGGTACAGCCCGATTTGCTCGTCGGCAAGCGCCCGCCAGTCGACGTTTGTCGCGTTCGCACGCTCGAGAAGCGGGTCGTCGATGTCGGTAATGTTCTGCGCGTAGACAGTCTCGATGCCGGCGTCGCGCCAGGCACGCTGCATGATGTCGAATGTCAGGTATGTGAAGGCGTGCCCGATGTGCGTCGCGTCGTACGGTGTGAGTCCGCAAACGTAGAGTGTGGCGCGATCGTCCTGGATCGCTGGGTGCTCAAGCCGTCCCTTTGCCGTGTTGAAGAGCTTGGGCGCTTCGCCAGCCCCGGGAAGCTCAGGAACTATCGGCGGAGTCCATGTTCTCACTGCACACCATCCTGGAACGCGATCGCGGGAACCTCGCCGCCGGGGGTGAGCACGCCGGTGATGAGCAGCACAATGATGACGACACCGATGAGCACGCGGTAGATCACGAACGGCATAAAGCTCCGTTTTGAGATGTAACGCATGAAGAAGCCAATAACCACGAGGGCGATCACAAAGGCGACGACCGTCGCGATGATCGTCATGCTCCACGGCGTCTGCGCCTCGGGCGCCTTGATGACCTTGAAGACCTGGTAAAAGCCCGAGCCGAGCACAGCGGGGATCGCGAGCAGGAACGAGTAGCGCGCGGCGGCCTCACGTTTGTAGCCCATGAAGAGGCCGGCGGTGATCGTACCGCCTGAGCGCGAGACACCTGGAATGAGCGAGGCGGCCTGGGCAAAGCCGTAGATCAGGCCGTGCTTCCAGGTGAGCTTCTCGATGGGACGAACCTTCTGGCCGACCCTATCGGCAACGCCGAGCAGGAGGCCGAACACGATGAGGGAGATCGCGGTGAACCAGAGCGAGCGAAGTGTCGTTTCGATTGCGTCCTGGAACAGCAGCCCGAGCACCACGATCGGCACGGTGCCGAGAATGATCCACCAGCCCATCTTCGCGTCTGGGTCGTTGCGCGGCACAGTCTTGCCAGACAGGGATTTGAACCACCTGCCGATGATGCGCACGATGTCGCGCCAGAAGAACACGATTACCGCCGCCTCAGTGCCGATCTGGGTGATTGCGGTGAATGCCGCACCCGCATCTCCGATACCGAGCAGTTCACTCGTCACCCGGAGGTGAGCGCTCGATGAAACCGGCAGAAACTCTGTGAGCCCCTGCACGATGCCGAGGATGATCGCCTCGAAAATACCCATTCGGTGGTGGCCTTCCGTCTCGTGGCACGCGCTGCGGGCCGTCGTCCAGACTAGCCCAAGCTGGGCTGAACGATCAGTAGGAGCGGAGCAGATCGGCGAGCACGCCGTGCCCGAAGTCAAGCGCGTCAAGGGGAACACGCTCGTCGACGCCGTGGAACATCCCGGGGAAGTCAAGGTCGGCCGGAAGCTTCAGCGGCGCGAACCCGTACCCCGTGATGCCGAGTCGCGCGAGGGCCTTGTTGTCGGTGCCGCCCGACAGTAGGTACGGCAGCACGCGAGCGCCCGGATCGTGCGCCTCGATCGCAGCCTTCATAGCTTCGACGAGCTCACCCGCGAACGGTACCTCAAGCCCGATGTCCGAATGCACAGTCTCGATCTCGATCTCGGGACCAACGAGCTCGCGGATCTTTGCGAGCACATCGTCGCGCTCCGCGGGCAGGGTGCGTACGTCGACGAGCGCTTCAGCTGTGTCAGGGATGACGTTGTGCTTATACCCGGCGGTGAGCACTGTCGGGTTCGAGGTGTTCCGCAGGCTTGCTTGGATGAGGCCAGCGCCCTTGCCAAGGCTCAGCACCATCTCTTCTGGGTTGATCTGTTTCGGATCCTCACCAACGATCGCGGCAATCTCGTCGATGAGCTCGCGAGTCGTATCGCACAGGGCGATCGGCCACTCATGGTTGCCGAGCGCGGCGACCGCCGTCGCGAGCTTCGTGACCGCGTTGTCGTGCCACACACGCGACCCGTGCGCGGCGGTTCCGCGAGCGCGCAGCCTGATCCAGTCGAGGGCCTTCTCGCCGGTCTGCACCAGGTAGGCACGCTGGCCAGCGATCTCGATGGAGTACCCACCGACCTCGCTGATCGCCGATCCCGCACCGGCGAAGAGTTCCGGGTAGTGCTCAACGAGGTGATGCGAGCCGTATACGCCGCCGTTCTCCTCGTCGGCGAAGAACGCAAGAATAACGTCACGTCGCGGCTTCTCGCCAGCACGCAAAAGCTCAGCGATCGCGGTGAGGATCATCGCGTCCATGTCCTTCATATCGACAGCACCGCGCCCCCAGAGCAGGCCGTCCTTCACGACGCCCGCGAACGGGTCGACAGTCCAGTTCGCTGGATCTGCGGGAACAACGTCAAGGTGCCCGTGGAGCACCAGGGCGGGAAGCTCAGGCTCGCGACCAGCGACGCGAGCGACAACGCTCGCGCGGCCCGGTGCAGACTCGATGGTGACGGGGTCGAGCCCCAGCTCGCGCAGGTACGCGCTGACGTAGTCAGCTGCTGGACGTTCAGGGTTCGCGTCGCCCTCTCCACGGTTCGACGTATCGATCCGAATGAGGTCGCGGGCGATCCGCGCGGTTTCCGACAGTTCTACGTTGAGCTCTGTTGCCATACGTCCACCATATCTCGACGGGCGGCACAAGGAACGCGATACGCTCTCAGCTACGCAGCCACAGTCAACGCGGTGTGGCGGAAATATCTGAGAGGTACCGATGCGATCTTCCGCCCCCAGCACCGCGGTGATTGGCTTTCTGCTCGCGGTGGGGTCGGCAGCGTCGTTCGCGCTCTCGGGCGTGTTCGCGAGTTCGCTGATGGCCGCCGGATGGTCGGCCGGCGCCGCAACAACGGCCCGCATTACGCTGTCTGCCCTCGTGCTTCTCGGGCCGACACTCCTGCTCATGCGCGGAAAGTGGGATCTCGTTAGGCGCGCATGGCTGCAGCTTGTCGTCTTCGGCGTGCTCGCGGTCGCTGGCTGCCAGCTCGCCTTCTTCCTCGCCGTCCAGTTCATCCCGCCGAGCCTCGCACTCCTCATCGAGTTCACTGGGCCGGTGATGCTCGTCTTCTGGATGTGGGCGCGCAGCCGGGTCGCTCCGTCGGGCGTTACGCTTGCGGGCGCCGGTGTCGCAGTGCTCGGCGTTGTCGCGATCTCAGGGGTGCTCGCCGGCGTCTCACTCCACCCGCTCGGCATCGCGTTCGCGCTCATCGCTGCCGCCGGAAATGCCGCGTACTACGCAACAGGCGCGGCCGGCGGCCATGGCATCCCAACGCTCCCCTTTGTCGGGCTCGGACTTCTCGTCGGTGCGGTGCCGCTTATCGTCGCCGGCGCGCTCGGCCTGCTGCCATTCCATCTCTCGAATGCGCCCGCCGACATTGCAGGATCGACTGTCTCTCCCTGGCTCGTCGTCGCAGGCATGGTACTCATCTCGACGGTCCTCTCGTACCTGCTTGGCGTGGCAGCCTCTCGTCGGTTAGGCGCGACCGTGGCGAGTTTCACTGGATATGCGGAACCACTTTTCGGGATCGTGTGGACAATCGTGTTGCTCGCCGTCATACCGACCCCGATGCAGTGGCTCGGCGCCGCCCTCATTGTCGCGGGGGTCGTGACGGTCAAAGTCGGAGAATTGCGGCGGGCTCGAGCGGGCTCCGCCTCGCGAACCAGCCGGAGGTAGCTGAGTCGTGGTCGCTCCCGCTCCCGCTCCCGCTTCGACGCACCTACGCCTCGACGACGTCTCTCACACATACGGTGGTCGCCGCGTGCTCACCGACATCACGTTCGCGGTCCCATCGGGCGCCCGCGTCGGACTCATCGGCGAGAACGGCTCCGGAAAGTCGACGCTGCTCCGCATCGCCGCCGGCACGCTCGTCCCTTCCAAAGGGACCGTGTCAGCAACGGCACCCGGAGGAGGAAGCCCGAGGATCGGGCTACTCCATCAGGAGCCTCCGTTCGCCGGCGCTGACACGATCCTGACCGCGCTCGCCGCAGCGACACGGCCGGTCCTAGACGCCGCCGCGAGGCTCGATGCGGCTGGGGCTGCCCTCGCTGCGCCCGGAGACACGGCGGAGCTGCGCGCCCGCGAAACCGCATACGCCGAGGCCCTCGACGACGCCGAGCGCCTCGGGGCATGGGAGCTCGAGACCCGGGTCGAACGCACGCTCGCCGGGCTTGGCATCGAGTCAATCCCACGCGATCGCCGAACCTCGGAACTCTCAGGCGGACAACGGGCACGGCTCTCGCTCGCGTGGACGATTCTCAACTCCCCCGATGTTCTCCTCCTCGACGAGCCCACGAACCACCTCGACGATCAGGCGACGGCGTACGTCATCCACACACTCACCCGCTGGCATGGTCCCGTCCTTTTCGCGAGTCACGACCGCGCGTTCCTCGACGACGCTGCAACCTCGCTCGTCGACCTCGATCCCACGCCGCGGCCGCACACCCGTGCCGCGCAACTTGTTCAGGACGGCGCAGGCAGTGGCATCGGCGTGGCACGGTTCACGGGAAGCTACTCGCAGTACGTCGAAGAGCGAAGGCGGATCCGCTCACGCTGGGAGGAACAGTATGCTGCCGAACAGGCCGAGCTTCGCCGCTTGCGTGCTTCCGCCGGCGCTGGCCAGATCGTTGGGCACGGGGAGTGGAAACCGCGCACTGAGACCCGAGCGGCGCAGAAGTTCTATGCAGACCGCAACGCACGCGTCGTCGCCCGCAGAGTCAACGACGCGAAAGCGCGCCTCGACGCGCTCGCCGCGAAGCAGATTGCGGCGCCGCCGCTTGAGCTCGCGTTTGCAGGGCTCGAAGCGCCTACCTCGCCAAGACTCGAGCCAGCCGATTCCTTGGGTAGCGACACGCACAGTAGCTCCGCTGCGGTAGACGACGGCCCCGTCATTGCCGCGACATCGATCGCAGTCGCCGGCAGGCTTGCCCCAACCACGTTTACCCTGCGGCGCGGCGGGAAGCTTCTCGTCACGGGGCCCAATGGCGCTGGAAAGTCGACGCTGCTCTCGCTGCTCGCCAGGCCGGGCGAGCCAGGCACCGGGAGCCTGAGAGTCGCGCCCGGCACGCGGATCGGGCTCTTGGAGCAGGACGCAACATTTGCGGATCCCCGTGGCCTCGGTGATTCCAGACGAGTCACCGACGTCTACGCGGATGGCGTCGGTGCGCGGCTCGCCGCAGAGAGACCGCTCAGCACGTTCGGGCTGCTGAACGCCCGCGACGAGGGCGTCCCACTGTCCGCCTTAAGCGTTGGCCAGAGGCGCAGATTAGCGCTTGCGATCCTGATCGCTTCACCGCCTGACCTCCTTCTCTTCGACGAGCCAACAAATCATCTCTCGCCCGCGCTCGCTGACGCGCTGGAGCTCGCTGTCACGAACTTCACAGGAACCGTAGTCATCGCGTCTCATGATCCATGGCTCCGCACGCGATGGGACGATCAGCAACTCAGCCTCACCCCCGAGGCACGGACAAAAACGCCTGGTGCTGACATGAATATCGCCTGAACATTGCCTGAATCGAGGCGAAAATTCTGCGAATCGTTGCACAAACGTTGCGCAACTGCCGGTGTCGGCAGACCTTGCCGCAAGCCGCGCGGCGGAGGCGGAGCCCTACCCGGGCGCGATAGGCTCTGCTATGGTTACACAATTCCAGCTTCGAGGGACCGGGTGAAGCGGTCGGGCCCCTCGTGACAACAAGTTACCGCTCTGCACTACTACATGTCTTTTCCCCCGAAAGAGCCGACGGCCTATCCAAGTCGACGCTCCCTCCGGGAGGCGCGCGAGCGGAACGAGCAGGCGACAAGCGGCGCAACACCGACTGCCTCGACCGCCACAGCCGCCCAGCCAACGTCCCCTTCGCAGCAGCTCGAAGGCCTGTTCCTCACGCCGCTGCCCGAGTTTGCACTTGGCGGCGCGCCCTCGGGCGAGCGCCAGACAGCCGCAGAGCCGACATCGAAGCGCCGCCCGCGTGCGAAGCGCGTTGTCGCGGCCACGTTCTCACTTGCCTGCGTAGGGTCGCTTGCGGTCACAACCACGCTTCCCGTGTTCTCTCATGCCTTCGGCACCCCCGAGGCTGCGGCAGCCCGGGCAGACCAACAGCTCCAGAGTTCCGAGGTCACTGCAACCCAAGACGCGCTCGATGCCATCGGCTCGGTCGAGCTCGGAGTCGACCCAGGATCCTACAAGCAGATCACGGCTGAGGCCGGCCTCGTCGATCCAGCATCTCTCGAGTCAACAGATATTCGGTTCGCCTTCGACAGGGAGTTCCCCCTCACCGACGGCTTCGCATACCGCACCGCGCCTGTCGAACAGTTCCACGACGCGCAAGACATCGCTGCCCCGGGCGGCACCCCCGTGCTCGCAATTGGCTCGGGCGAGGTTATCGAGGCGGGCTACGCCACTGACGGTTGCGGCTTCTCGATCAAGCTGCAGCACAACGTCAGCGGCGAGACCCTCACCAGCCGCTACTGCCACATGCAGGTCGATTCCCACGACCATAAAGTTGGCGACAAGGTCGAAATCGGTGACTTCATCGGCAGGGTCGGCAACACAGGCATGTCGTTCGGCGATCATCTGCACCTCGCCCTCAGGCGAAGTGGCGTGCCGATCGACCCGCTCCCCTACATTCAAGAACAGGTCGACAAGGCCGCAAAGCGCGCCGCCGCGAAGCGCGACTAATCCGCGACATGTCCTACCGTGCGCTCATCACCGGCGCGTCAGCCGGACTCGGCACCGAGTTTGCGCGGCAACTCGCGGCTCGCCAAGTAGACCTCGTGCTCGTCGCGCGCGACATCACACGGCTCGAACGGCTCGCACACGTGCTCCGCGGCCGCTACGGAGTCGACGTCGAAGTCATTGCAGCGGACCTCACTGTGCCTGCCTCGCTTGACGCTGTCGCCGCCAGACTCGCGGACACAGAACGGCCAGTTGACATCCTCATCAACAACGCGGGCTTCGGCGTCTACGAAAGCTTCGAGACAAGCAGCCTTACCGACGAGCGGCGCCTGCACGAACTCCTCTCCTGGGCTCCCCTGCGGCTCGCACACGCTGCCGTGCCCGGGATGCTCACGCGGGGCCAGGGCTGGATCCTGAACGTCGCAAGCGCGGCCGCGCTCATGCCAAGCGGCACATACGGCGCTGCAAAGAGCGCGGTCGTCTCCCTCTCGCGCTCACTCCACGCGCGGTATCGCGCACGCGGAGTCAGGGTGACAGCACTCTGCCCCGGCCTCGTCGCAACAGAGTTTCACGAGCGCATGGGCGAGGACCACCTCCCAGCTCTTCCCCGAATCGCCTGGGCCGACGCTGGTCGCGTCGTGAGCGACGGACTGCGGGCCGTGTACTCAGGAAAGCCCATGCGGGTCTCAGACTGGCGCTACAGGCTTGCTCGGCCGCTCATCTCGGTATTGCCCGACCGGCTCCTCGAGCGGCTGGGGAGCACCGGGGCCGGTCGCTGACCCATTGCGCAGCACCAGCGCGGGCGCGCCAGCTAGGCCTCTATGAAGTCTTCCGACCTCGGCATACCTGCCTGAGGCGCAGGCTCAGCCGCCGCGTCACCGTCGCGCTCGGCGTCTGACGCGGCAGCCAGCGGGGCCGGTTCGATCGTGATTCCCGTAAACGCCATAGGCACACCCTGGGCCACGAGAAACGAGCGCCGATCCATGAGCTGAGCGTGCACGTGCGGCTCCGTCGAATTCCCCGAGTTGCCGCACTCGGCGATCACCTGTCCGGCCACCACCTTGTCCCCCGGCCGCACCCGGAGCGAGCCGCGCCGCAGGTGCGCAACGACCCCGTAAACCCCGTCGCTGCCGCGGATTACGACGTGATTGCCGACGACGAAGCCCGGGCCGCCGATGGACCGCACAGTCCCTTCGAACGCGATGTACAGCATCGCGGCCATCGTCGAGCGTGAGCGGTGATCACGCCGCCAGTCGCTCGCGCGTTCGACGACGCCGTCGAGCATCGCGAGCACCGGCTCCCCGAAAGCGGGAAAGTCGGTCGCCGGGAGCATGCTCGGCCCCGCGCCAAACTCTGGGCGGGAGACACCTGCCGGGGCATAGACGAGATCGACGGCGTGCGACTGACCGTAGCCGCGAACGCCGTGACTCGGTACCTGCGTCGCGGGGCTATTGAGCGCGAGCCAGCGCCCCCGGACGGGCGGCTGCACCCACACCTCCCCGCGCGTGTCCTCGTACTCGGCGGCGCGCGAACGGCCCGCCCAGGAGACGGCGACCGCGGCGACGTACCCGATGAGCGCGACGAGCGAGACGACTCCAGCGACGTTCGCGATGGGGCCCGCAGGCAGCACCAACCGAAGCAGCACCCCGCCGATGAGGAGCGCCGTCGCCCAGCCGAGCACCACCCCTCGTACGCGATAGGCGGCACCGAACACGCCGCTCATCGCGCACCACGCGTTCGTTCGACGCGCGTCTCGGTCCAGACGGGTGTCGCCGACTCGCGAACGTCGCCATCGCTACCGAAGACGAGGAACCGGCCGAAGTCGCGGGCGAACCAGCGGTCGTGAGTCACTACGATGACGGTCCCCTCAAACATGCTGAGGGCATGCTGCAGCGCTTCCGCAGACACGAGATCGAGGTTGTCAGTCGGCTCGTCAAGCAACAAAAGCGTCGCGCCGCCGAGCTCGAGAAGCAGAATCTGAAAGCGGGCTTGCTGGCCGCCAGACAGCGACTCGAACAGCTGTTCGGAGGCGCGTGCGAGCTCGTAGCGGGCGAGCGCACGAGCGGCTTCCTCGCGCGGCATGCCCGCTCGGTGTTCGTCGCCGCGATGCAGGATCTCAAGCAGCGTACGTCCGCGGAGGTCGGGTCTGCCCTGATTCTGGGCGAACCAGCCAGGGCGTACTCGCGCGCCGAGCCGTGCGCTGCCAGTATGAGCGACCGCGGGGATCTCGACGTCGCTCACGGGCTCGTGCTCCGGATTCGGGTCGCTCCCGCCCGCAGCGAGCAGGCGCAAGAAGTGGGACTTCCCAGAACCGTTCGAACCGAGCACCGCGATGCGGTCCCCGTACCAGGCCTCGAAGTCAAAGGGCAGCATCAGCCCAGTGAGTTCGAGTTCCTGGCAGACGATGACCCGTTTGCCAGTGCGGCCTCCCGAGAGGCGCATCTCAAGGTGCTGGTCGTGCGGCTGTTCCTCGGGTGGGCCAGCCTCCTCGAAGCGCGCGAGTCTTGTCTGCGCCGCTCGATACCTGGAGGCCATGTCCGAGTTGTAGGCGGCTTTCTGCTTGTACATGAGCATCAACTCGCGAAGCTTCGCGTGCTCCTCGTCCCAGCGCTTGCGGAGCTCCTCGAGACGTTCGAATCGGCGTTTGCGCGCCTCATGATAGGTCGTGAAGCTGCCCGAGTGTGACCAGGCGGTGCTTCCCGCAGCTCCGAGTTCGAGCGTGACGATGGACGTCGCCGTTCGCGCGAGCAGCTCCCGGTCATGGCTCACGAACAGTACGCCTTTGTGCGTCGCCCTGAGTTGTTCTTCGAGCCAGCGTTTGCCAGGCACATCGAGCGAGTTGTCGGGCTCGTCAAGAATGAGTAGCTCGTCTGGTCCTCGGAGCAGCGCTTCCAGGGCGAGTCGCTTTTGCTCACCACCAGAGAGAGAATCGAGCAGGCGGTCGCGGCACTCGTCATAGGCGATCCCAAGAGCAGCGACAGTGCACGTATCCCACAGCACCTCAGCGTCGTAGCCGCCCACGTCGCCCCACGCGGTTACCGCGTTTGCGAAGGCCATCTGCGACTGTGTCGAACCGCTCTCATTCATCTTCGCCTCGGCTCGGGTGAGGCGCTCCGCCGCTTCCCGGAGCTTCGGAGGAGACACTGACAGCAGCAGTTCGTGCACGGTGCCACCGGTAATAAACTGGCGCATCACCCCGACAGACCCGGTTGTCGCAACCGCACCAGACTCTGCAGGAAGCTCCCCCATGGCAATCTTCAGCAACGTGCTCTTGCCCGCACCGTTGGCCCCAATGAGCGCGACCCGCTGCCCCTCTCCAACCGAGAAGGAAACCTCAGAAAGGAGTGGGCGCCCGTCTGAGAGCGTATAGCTCACGGCAGCGATATCAATATGAGCCATCCAACGAACGTAGCATCCGGCGGGCGCGCTCCGGTTGTGCATTTGCCGAGACGGCACACGGCCAGGCAAGGCGCCCTTCACTCCGATCGGACGCTGGGGCTCGGGCTACAAGTAGCGCTGGCCTGCGCGCGGCTTCCTCACAAGCAGGCGCTGCACGGCCCCAACAACGACGGCGACGGTGAAGGCGGCTAGCGGGAGACCGGTGACGAGCAGCATTGCGAACGACATCCAGAACGAGCCGCCGAGCAGCTCGGCCGCGGTCGCCTGGTGGGCGTCGGCGGTGAGCATGACGCCTGAGGCCACACTCACTACGTAAAGCAGTGTTCCAGCGAGGGCAGACAGCATGATCGCACGCAGTCGCTCGGGGCTTCGGCGCGTGCCGACGGCGACAGCCAGAAGCGTGAGAACCGAGGCCGGAGCGATAAGCCAGCGGGCTCCAGCAGACGGGAACAGCCAACCTCCGAGCCACAGCGTTGCCGCGGAGAGCAGGATCGCCCCAGCGAGATAGAGCCCGAAGAGGCGCAGAGCGAGTGCGGGGCGCCGATCCCCCAGACTGTGGTCTTGGCTGGCCGCGCCAGAGGCTTCCGTCATGCCTCAAGTATGCCCGAAGCGCCACAGGGTTCGGCTTGCGCCAGCCACCGTGGGGCAGCCTCCGCGCCGCTGTGGGAGCATCGGGCCTCGCCGACAGCGTGACCGGGCCAGCGCCGCGCCTGCAGCCTACCGTCTGCCGCCTGCCACCTGCCGCCTCCCGCCTGCCACCTGCCACCTGCCACCTGCCGCCTGCCACCTCCCGATGTACACGCTTCTCGCGAGTGCACACGAAATCAAACCGTAGAAACCGTGTACACGTGCAGGGGTCGTGAGCACTCGGCAAGCACCGCCACGCGCTGTCGGCGTGCAGGGGTCGTGTGCACTGGGCGGGCACCGCCAAGCGCTGTCGGCGGGCACTGCCGGCCCACCACAATGCAAGAAGGCCCCTGCCGAAGCAGGGGCCTTACTCGATTCACGTGCGCGAAGGGGGACTTGAACCCCCACGCCCTAATACGGGCACTAGCACCTCAAGCTAGCGCGTCTACCAATTCCGCCATCCGCGCGAATCTGTCTGGCTGGTTTCTCACCGGCCGAACAGAGAATAATTTAGCATGGAATGTTGGCGCAATGCGAATCACCCCGCGCAGCCGGGCGCGGCGCGGGCCCCCTCAAGCCGCCCGACAGTCCTGCATGCCAATGCCCGCAACGATCTTCGCCATTCTCACACTCTCGCAATTGCCGCGAAGCTCCCGCCCGTCGCACGTGCGAGATCCTCGGCAGAAAGCTCGATATCAAGCCCTCGCCGACCCCCGGAGACGAGAATCGATGAGAACCCGGGCGCGGATATGTCTATGACTGTAGCCAAACGCGTCTTCTGCCCGAGCGGGCTGATGCCGCCGACGACGTAGCCGGTCTTCCTCTCGGCGATCTTCGGGTCCGCCATCTGCGCTCGCTTGCCACCGAGCGCAGATGCGAGCGCCTTCAGATCGAGCATTCCCGCAACTGGAACAACCGCAACGACGAGCGAGCCATCGAGATCGGCGAGCAGCGTCTTGAAGACCCGCGTCTCCTCAATCCCGAGTTCGCGCGCAGCTTCTCCCCCAAAGTCGGTTTCCGCCGGATCGTGGGTGTAGCTTCGGACGGTGAATTCGATTCCAGCCTTCGTGAGCGCAACCATCGCCGGTGTCGCCCCAGCCGCTTTCTTTGCCATGACCACCACCATACGTGCGCAGCGACTGCTCGGGGTTACGGCCGGAGCCGCCGCCTGAGCAGGTCAATGCGCTTCTGCAGCTGGGTGACGGACGCCTGTGCAACGGCAGGCCCGCCACACGACCGCCTGAGCTCATTGTGAATGTCCTTGTGCGGCTCGCCGCTCACCCGCGAGTACATACCGACGAGACTCGAGAGCAGCTTTCGCTGTTCCTTCAGCGTTCGATGCAGAGCGCCAGGCGCCTCAGCCTTTTCGGGTGCGTGTTCGAGAATTCCCTGATTCTGCGCGCTGCGACGCGCCTGCCTCGACTGCCGCTGCTGCAGCAAAGCGCGTACCTCTTGCGGCTCGAGGATGCCGGGGAATCCGAGGAAGTCGAGTTCTTCCTCGGTCTCGACCTCGGCGTAGCCGCCGAACTCTGCCCCGTCGAACACCGCCCTGTCGAAGTGAGCGTCAGACTCGAGCGCCTGGTACTTGAATTCATCTTCGATGAGGTCGTCTGAGGCTTTGTCCTCGCGCTCAGCCTCGGCCATGAGTGCCGCCTCTGCGTCCCACATCTCTTCGGCGGACTTTGGTCCCTCGAGTACGTGGTTGCGCTCCTTCTCGAGCTGCGCGGCGAGTTCCATGAGCGGCGGCACGTTCGGAATGAATACCGAGGCGACCTCGCCCCGGCGACGTGAGCGCACGAAGCGTCCGATCGCCTGCGCGAAGAAGAGCGGCGTCGACGAGCTCGTCGCGTACACGCCGACGGCGAGCCTCGGCACGTCCACGCCCTCAGACACCATGCGCACAGCGACCATCCAGCGCGAGGTTCCCGCGGAATAGCTGTCGATTCGCTCCGAGGCCCCAGCGTCGTCGGACAGGATCAGCGCCACTTCCTCACCCGAGATCTCGTGGAGCATCTGCGCGTAGGCCTTCGCCGAGGCGTGGTCGGTCGCGATGACGAGGCCGCCGGCGTCGGGGATGTGGCCGCGCACCTCTGTGAGTCGCCGGTCTGCGGCCCGGAGCACCTTGCCCATCCAGTCCCCTGCGGGGTCGAGGGCGGTGCGCCAGGCTTGGCTCGTGACGTCTTTCGTGTTGCCCTCGCCGAGCCGGGCTTCCATTTCCTCGCCGGCTGAGGTCTGCCAGCGCATCTTACCCGCGTAGACCATGAAAATGACGGGGCGAACGATTCCATCGGCGAGGGCGCGACCGTAGCCGTAGTCGTAGTCGGTGAGGGAGACTCTGGATCCGTCGCCTTGCGGGGCGTACTGCACGAACGGGATCGGCGCTTCGTCGGAGCGGAACGGGGTTCCCGTGAGGGAGAGTCTGCGTTTTGCCGTCCCGTAGGCCTCACGGATGGCGTCGCCCCAACTGAGCGCATCACCACCGTGGTGCACCTCGTCCATGATGACGAGCGTGTCGGTGAACTCGGTGAGCAGCCTGTGTTGCACCGGCTTCATCGCAACCTGGGCATACGTGACGACGACGCCGTCGTAGTGGCGACCGTACCCGAGCCCGTCGTTGTTCGAGTAGCGCGGGTTCAACCTGATCCCTGCCCTGGCGGCCGCGTCGGCCCACTGCACCTTCAGGTGCTCTGTTGGAGCGACGACGATGATCTGGGACACTGTCTGGTTACCGCGCAGTGTCGCGGCGAGCCTCAACGCGAACGTCGTCTTGCCAGCGCCGGGGGTCGCCGATGCGAGGAAGTCACGCGGGTTTCGTTCAAGGTAGAGGTTAATCGCCTCCTGCTGCCAGGCTCGGAGGTTTCCCGCGGTACCGCGCGCAGCCCGCTCTGGGTATGCGGGCGGGAGGTGCTCGGCGGCAAACGTTCCTGGGAGGAGAGTCCCGTCTTCTGCCGATTCAATCACAACGTCTTAGACTACCCATGAACGCTTATTCGTGTCTTGGAGCGCGTCAGCCCGAGCGCGTCGCTTCTGTGGCGCTGAGAGGCTGCCCCCTTCGAGGTGGAGAAGCTGCGCCAATGCAGGTTAGCGCAGACCATATGCGACATGGGTAATAGCAGAATGAACAAGGAGCCGAGACTGTGGTTGACGATTCACGCTTGAGCGGCGGACCGCACGATGGAACTGGTGAGAACCAGGAGTTGCCGTGGTCGCGATTCATCGCCATCGGTGATTCTTTCACTGAGGGCCTTGGCGATCCGGATCCAGATAGCCCCGGCGGACTTCGTGGTTGGGCCGACCGCTTCGCCGAGGTGCTCGCCGCACAAAACGATGAGTTTGCGTATGCGAACCTCGCTGTCCGCGGAAAGCTCATCCAGCAGATCATCGACGAGCAGCTCGACGCGGCTATGGAGCTGCGCCCCGATCTCGTGAGCGTGTGCGCCGGCGGAAATGACGTCATTCGCCCCGGCACCGATCCCGACGAGGTCGCTGCGAAGCTCGACTACATCGTCTCGCGGTTGAAGGAGACAGGCGCGACGATCCTGATCTTCACAGGCGTCGATGTTGCGTTTCAGCCTGTCTTCCGTTCGATCCGGGGCAAGGTCGCGATCTTCAACGAGAACGTTCGCAAGGTCGCGCAGCGACACGACTGCTACGTCGTCGATCAGTGGGCTATCGAGGAGCTCCAAGACAGCAGATACTGGGCTGGCGACAGGCTGCACATGAATGCACTCGGACACCACACGATTGCCCGGGCGGCGCTCGACGCGCTCAACGTTCAGCACGACCTTGGGCCATTGGATCCGCCGACGCTTCTCGAGCGCACGTGGCGGCAGGCGCGCAAGGACGACGTTGTCTGGGCCCGAGAGCACCTTGTTCCGTGGGTGGTCCGCCGACTCAAGCACGTGTCCTCTGGCGACGACATCGAGCCGAAGCGCCCCGAGCCGCAACCGCTTCGGCCGCGCCACGGTCACGCCGACTAGGTCTCACGGAGATTTCACTTCGCACACTCGGCCTCGCAAAGTATGGTGGGAGCATGCCCTACATTACGAAGCAGATCGCAGACACCGTAACTCAGACAGGCGTGACAACTGCCTACGGCGAGGTCGTCGAAGTTGACGGCACGGCAATCATGCCTGTCGCAGTCGGCAGCTACATTTTTGGTGCGGGCGAGGGCGGCGCGGGATCAGGCGCCGGCTCAGACGAGTCGCTCTCGGGCGAGGGCTCGGGCGGCGGTGGCGGCGGCGTCTCGCTGCCGATCGGCGCGTACATCACCCGCGACGGTCACACGAAGTTCGAACCGAACCTCATCGCGCTACTCACGGTTGGCGTGCCGTTCGTGTGGGTTGCTGGCAGGGCGCTCGCTCGCGTCATTCGCGCTTTCAAGCGCTAGCAGGGCGCCAGACCCAGGGCTCGCGTGGGAGCGCCGCAGGGTCGAATCGTGAGACGAGCTGCGATGCGGTTACGCGCTCTTCGGCGCCTGCGAGCCCCAGAGACCCGGCGAGCATTGCGAGCACGTCGGCTGATGCCATGCCCGCTGCCCAGAGGTCGCTCAGCGTTACCGCCCCGTCTCGTTTCGCGAGGCGAGCTCCCGTCGGCCCGAGCACGAGGGGCACGTGCGCGTAGCTCACCTCGGGTGGGGTTGGAAGCCCGAGCAGTCGCTGTAGCAGGATCTGGCGCGGAGTTGACGATGCGAGGTCGTCACCGCGCACGATCTGGTCGACACCCATCGCCGCGTCATCAACGACAACCGCAAGGTTATAGGAGACGGTGCCGTCTCCGCGTTTGAGAACGAGGTCGTCGATGTCGCCCTCCGTGCGGCCCAGGAGCGCGTCGTCGAACGCGAGGCGCGACTCCCCCTCGGGCGCCCGCAGTCTGAGCGCCGGAAGTCGCGGGGCGATCCTCGCCCGGGCCGCCGCGCGTTCAGCATCGGTCAGGTCCCTGCACGTTCCCGGGTACGCCCCCGGAGGAGCGTGCGGCGCTGTGGGCGCCGCAAGAATGTCCTTCCTCGTGCACGTGCACTCGTAGACGAGCCCGGCGCTCGCAAGCTGGGCGATCGCTGCCTCGTGCGCCTCGCCGCTATCAGTCTGCAGCACCGGGTCACCGTCCCAATCAAGGCCGAGGGCTCGCAGGTCGGCGAGCTGCGCACCCGCGGTCCCGGCGTCACGCGCGCGGTCGAGATCCTCAACCCTCACGAGAAATCGCCTGTCGGTCGACCGCGCGAACAGCCATGCAACAAGGGCGGTTCGCAGGTTCCCGAGGTGAAGCTCGCCTGAGGGGCTTGGGGCGTATCGACCGGCACCCTGGTGGGTCGCCGCCGACGGAGTTGACGCTCGTAGGGTACTCACCGCTCTATGTTCCCACGGCGCAGGCGCGACGCCGCCAGCGGCTTGCGCGCTACGCTGGGGCGAGAAGCGACGAGGAGGTACGGGTGAACACAAGCGAGACCGGGAAGAGTGGCGTGCGGGAGCGGGATCTCGCAAACCTACGCGAAGCGCTCGGGCCGAGACTGGTGACTGACAGATCCCGCGTCGCGACCTACGAGAATGACTCCTCGCGGGCCACATTTGCGGGCACGGCGCTCGGCCTCGTGCTCGCGGAGTCCGCTGAGGACGTCTCGGCGGCGCTCGCGTGGGCGCACGAGCACGAGGTCTCGGTCAGCATCCGCGGCGCTGGCACTGGCCTCGTTGGCGGGGCGACAGCGTACGACGGTGGACTAATCGTCTCGCTTGAGCGCATGAACAAGATCGTCGATATCGCACCTGAAGACAGGCTTGCCACGGTGCAACCGGGAGTCATCACGGCCGATCTCGACGACGCGGCGCACGCGCACGGACTGTTCTTTCCACCCGACCCGGCGAGCGTTCGAACCTGCACGGTTGGCGGCAACATCGCGACGAATGCAGGCGGACTTCGCTGCGTCGCGCACGGCGTGACCTCCGACTGGGTTGCGGCACTCACCGTTGTACTGGCCGATGGCAGGATTCTGCGGACTGGCGCCAGGACTCGCAAGAACGTCGTCGGGTACGATCTGACGCGGCTGTTCGTCGGGTCCGAGGGCACTCTCGGGGTGATCGTTGAGGCGGTGGTTCGGCTCGAGTCGGTCCCCGTTGGCGCTCCGGTGACGTTTTGGGCCGAGTTTGAAGCGCTCGCCGAGTCGGGCGCCGCTGTCACGGAGATCGTCGGGTCCGACTCGCGACCCGAAGTTCTCGAGCTCATGGACTCCCTCACCGTCCGGGCGATCGAGGAAGTGTTCCCATCGGGGATTCGCATCCCGCGCGGCGCACTGCTCGTCGGCCAGACCGTAGGCGCAGGCGCAGCCGCGCATGCCGAGGCCATCCTCGCCATCTGTCGCGGGCGCGGCGCGATAGCGGGCGCGGTCGCCGTGAACGACAACCTTGTTGAGGCGCGCAGAAAGTCGAATCCTGCGCTCAGCGCCCGTGGGCTGAAGATCTCCTGCGACGTGGGTGTGCCTGTCTCGCGGCTCGCGGAAATGTTCGCTGGGGTCGCCGACATCTCGAAGAAGCACGGAGTCGAGGTCGCGAGCGTCGCACACGCTGGCGACGGAAACCTGCACTGCAAAGTCGCCGCGCCCGACACTCCAACTGGGATCGCCGCGGCCGACGCCATCATCGACGACATCACCCGCCTCGCGCTCTCTTTCGACGGCACGATCACCGGAGAGCACGGCATCGGGCTTGTGAAGCAGCATGAGCTCGCCTGGCAACTGGATGAGGTGTCGCTCGACGTGCAGCGGGCAATCAAGCGCACGCTTGATCCGCGCAGCATCCTCACCCCGGGTCGCGCGATCTAACGGGAGCACACCGGCGAGTGGTCCACTCACACAGACGCGAAGTGGATCACTGCGTGGTCCAGTGAAAGGATCAGACAATGCGCATTCTGTCGATCCAGTCATCAGTCTCCTACGGCCACGTCGGCAATTCGGCCGCAGTGTTTCCGCTGCAGCGGATCGGGGTCGAGGTCATGCCAGTCTTTACCGTCGCGTTCTCGAACCACACAGGGTACGGCGCGTGGCGGGGACCGATGTTCTCGGGCAACGACGTACGGGAAATCGTCACAGGGATCGAGGAGCGCGGCGGGCTTGCAGGCGTCGACGCTGTGCTCTCCGGCTACCAGGGCGGCGACGACATTGGTGACGCGATCCTCGACGCCGTCGACAGGGTGAAGCAGCACAGCCCGAACGCTGTCTACGCGTGCGACCCAGTGCTTGGCAACGCTGTCTCGGGCTGCCATGTCGCCCCCGAGGTCCAGAACCTTATCCGCGACCGCGTCGTGCCGCGCGCAGACCTCATCACCCCGAACCAGTTCGAGCTCGGCTTCATCACGGGCACGACTCCGACGACGCTCGAGTCCACGCTCGAGTCCGTCGACCTCGCACGTGAGATTGGGCCAAGCACGGTCCTCGTCACGAGCGTAGAGCGCCCAGAACGCGCGGCCGACGGTGTGATCGAGATGCTCGCCGTCCACGGCAACGAGGCTTGGCTCATCGAGACCCCGCGGCTGCCACTCAAGGCGAACGGCTCGGGCGACGTCACCGCTGCCCTCTTCACGGCGCACCTCACGGCGACTGGCGACACCGGCGACGCACTCGCCCGTACTGCATCGAGCGTGTTCACCCTGCTCGAAAACACGCTCGCCTCCGGTCAGCGCGAACTGCAGCTCGTCGAGTCGCAGGAGGCCTACGCACACCCGAGCATGCAGTTCGCCGCGCAGCGGGTCCGCTAGCCATCCTCAGGTCTACCGGAGCTACCAGAGCTACCGGGCTACCGGGCCTCCGGCAGCCCCACCTTCGGCTTCGCCCACGACCTCCCGGTCGTGTCTTTCAAGATGTCGTACTCGACGTCGACGTGCGGTTCAATCGCGCTGTACTTGTCGTTCGGGGCTCCGATGACGAGCTGGAAGCCGAGTCCCCGCCACGCCCCGATCGCGCGCTTCGTGAAGTGTGCGTCGGCCTTAATCAGGGCCTCGTCGAGGAAGACGGGCGCGTAGCGTGGCCGCTCGGCGTCGGCGTCGCCGAGCTGGTACCGTAGCGCAGCACCGACGATGAAGGCGATGAGCTCCTGCGACTCGCCACCAGATTTCTCGCCGATGTGGTCGTACAGCGCCGCGTGCTGTTTCGTCACTGCGTGCACCTTCTCGGCGCTCACGCGTACGTGGTTGCGCACGTCGACGAGTTCCGCGAAGTCGGGGGCCGAACGCCTGATCCTACCGATGAACTTCTTCATCCGCTCGTACGCCTCCGCGCGATCCTCATCCGACTTCGCTTCGCTAATGAGCGCGCGGACTTCGCGCAGCTCGGCGCGGAACCTGCGCCTCGCCTCCGACTGATTCTCACGCGGTGTGATCTGCAGCCGGTGCTCATCGTCGTAGAACGGCAGATCCTGCATGATGCGGTTGATGGGCTCGATGCGTTCCCTGATTTCACGAAGCGCACGGCTGAGCATCGAGTCGAGGTTTGTCAGGTCGTTGCCCGACAGCTTCAGCAGGCTCTGCTTCCACTCGGCTTCGAGCTCGTGGAGTCCGCTCGTCTCAAGCTCCGAGAGAATCCGCTCGAAGTCGGCGAGCGACGAATCTGGGTCGGCGCGGAGGTTCGGGTTCGGCCAGCTTTCGAGGAACGCCTCGAGAGCTCGCTTCAGGTGCAGCCGCTGTTCCTCGAGCGTGAGCTGCGCGGCGGCTTGGTCCTCCCGCAGCAGGCGCGACGCACTGTCGAGGGCCGCGTCGAACCTGGCGAGGGCCTCAAGCTTGCTGCGTGCGGGCGCACCCGCCGGGCTGTCGAATCGCTCGTCGAGGTAGGCGAGCTGATCAGGATCGAGTCGGCGCTCCGCGTCCTCAGCGTCGTCGACGGCGCGCTGCGCCTCGTCAACCTCGTCGGTGATGTGGGCCCAATCTGTGGCGATCTTCTCCTGACGCGCTTCGGCGCGGCCGAGCGCCTTTTGCAGGTCGGCGAGCTTCTGCTTGAGTTGGCCGATCTGGGCCTTCAGCGGCTCAAGCTTGGGGTTCCCCGACACGAGCTCTGCAACGAGCGCAAGCCATTTGTCGCGCTGCGTTTCAAGCGTCGCCACGTCGACCTGATCCCACGTGAGGTCACTGATCTTCGCGTAGGCTGCGTGTCGCGCATCGAGCGCGTCGAGGGCTGCAGCAGCCTCCTTCTCGGCTTTCGTCGCCGCGGTGAGCCGCGCCGAGAGGTCGCCCGCCTGACCCGCGAGGTCGTCGAGCCTGCGCTGGTTTGAGAAGCCGAGCACGTTCGCGCGGCCGTGGCCACCGTGGGCCCCGCGGGAACCCTGCGACATCTGCCCGCTGATGCTCAGCGCCATGCGGTGTTCCGAGAGAGCCGCGGCGGTGTCAACGCAGACGAAGCCGAACTGCTCCTCGAGCCTGTCCATCAGCCACCCAGTGAACGGGGTGTCACGGAATTCAAGCCTGCCGGGGAGTTTCGCGGAGTCGAGCCGCGCATGCCAGCCGCGATCGGTGTGGGCGCCCTCGTAGCGCAGACGCATCGGGAGCCGCACCTCGTTGATTGCCTGCCGAAACCTGCCGAGGTTCGCGGTGTCGATGAGCAGCGTCGTGGCGAACCCGCCGAGGGCGAGGTTGAACGCTTGGCGCCACGGCTCAAATTCGGTGCGAACCTCGATGAGCTCACCAACGAACGGCAGCTCCTCAATTGGGATCCCCGCTGCGCTGGCAAGCAGCTCGCGGGCCTCGTGGAGATGACCGGGAATGTTTCCGCGGAGCGACTCGGCGCGGCCGCTCTCCTTCGCGAGGTCGGAGACCTGCTCGCGCAGCGCGTTCGTCTTGCCCCGGGCGTCGGCGTAGGCGTCGCGCACCGCGGCCTTCGCGTGCGGGTCGGCGAGCGCGGCCTGGGCACGGCCGATGAGCTGCCTGAATGCTTTCTCCGTGCTCGCGTCTTCACCGATCGGAGCGATTGCCTCGTCGAACCTGCGGCGCGAGGCGCTCACTACCTCGAGCTGCTTCTCAATGATCGAGAGATCACGCTCGGCACGTTCGATCTGGTCGCCGCCGGAGTTTCGGAGCACCTCGACGAGACCCTCGCGTTCAGCTTCAGCCGCCGCCGCCAGCGCCTGCTGTGTGCGCACCTCAGTGTCGGCCGCGGCCTTGTCCTGCCGCAACTCGGCTTCGACGTCGCGCAGGAGCTCGAGCCTGCGCCCGGTCCGCCAGAGCGCCGAGAGTGAGTCTGGGTCGTCGAATCGGCCAATGTCGTCGATGAGGCGCAGCTGATCCGCTGCGGCGAGGATCCGGCCCCGCATGTCGCGGATCGGCCGCAGGGCGCGCACCTGCCGCTGCGCGGTGACCATGCGCATGCGCGTGCTCTCAAGCTCGTCAAAGTGCTCGACGACAGCGTCGGCAGTCGCGAGCGTCTCGGGTTCTTCGAGCACCATCCGCTTGTACAACTCGTCGACTGTCGTGATCTGCTGTCCCGCCTGGATGCGCGCAAGCAGGCTCATCGCCTTCGCCCCGGCGCCTGAGGCGCCGATGCCGAGCACCGAGTGGATCTTCGCCGAGAACTCTCGGTCGGTCGAGTACGTCTCGAGCCCGGCCGCCCGAACAGCGGCGTCGCTCAGCCGCTGAGCCGCCGCTGCCTCAAGGGCGCCAAGGTCGAAAGTCCCGTCGACAGTTGCGCGAACCCGGACCGTGTCCTCGATGATTCGCGCGGTCGCCGGAATGTACCAGGCTCGCAACGCGGTGAATCGCGAACCGTCGTGATCGAGCCAGGTGGCCGCGATCGCAGTCCACGTGTCCTCGCCGTCCCCGCGCAGCACGCGCACCTGCGTCCCCGCATCGGTGCGCGACTCGTCGAGCTTGCCGCGGCCGTAGGACAGGATATTGCGCTGCTCCTCGCCTCGCGAACGACCCGAGACGCCGCCGTTTGAGGCGCCATTGAACGGTGTCGTATGCGGCATCATGAGCGCGATGTAGGCGTCCATGAGCGTGGACTTACCGGATCCTGACCCGCCACACAACAGCGTCGCGCGCGGTGAGAACCGCACCCTGTGTGCGCCGTCGTAGCCGCCCCAGTTCACGAGCTGGAGCTCGTCTGCAACCCACTGCTGGCCGCGCGACTCGGCGGGGATGAGGCCAAAAAGCGTGTCGAGCATGGTCATGATGCGGATTCCTCGTTCTTGTCGGCGGTGTCAGCGACCTGCTCCTTGAGCCACCGCTGCAGCTCACCGAGGCGGTCAGCGCTCAGCACAACCTCGACGAGCGGGGTGACCCGGTAGCGCCCCTCGGACTCTTCGTCGATAATGCCTTCGTTGCGAAGCCGGTTCAGTGCCTTCTCGACCGTCTTCTGGCGTGCTGCCGTATTTCCGTCGCTGTCGGTGAAGTAGCTGAGCACCGTCTGCTCGATCTCCTCGACGTCGATACGCACCGCGGGTTCACCCGCGGTCGACTCGCGCTGGTAGACCGTGCGAAGGTAGACGAGCACGAGCGTCTCAGCGCGGTTGTAGGCCTCGTCGCGCAACAGCACGGGCACCTCGAGCTCCTCGGAGCGGACCTGCTGCTTGTAGGCGACGCCGCGCTCAGGGTCAACGATGAGCCTGATGAACAAATCGTGCAGACGCGACTCGATGACCTGATGGTTCTCGAGCAGCACCGACCAGTCCTCCTTGTGCTTGTCTGCGAAGAGCACTCGGCGTTGCAGAATTCGCACAAGCACGCGCCGAACTGCAGGGTCGAGCACCCCGCGGTCCCCCGCAAAGTACTCCTCGCGGTCACGCTCCATCGGCGCTGGTGCGACGAAACCGTCGCCGAGGTCAGGCATCTCGGCGTCAGGCATCTCGTCTGAACTGATCGTCTCGGCTGGCTCTGGCATCTCACTCATTCGGTTTCACTCTTGGGGTTGTCGCGTCCCGTGCGGGCGGTAACGGCGGCGAACGCGAACTTCCGCGCCGTGCCGTCTGGGCGAATGGCCTCGACAGTCGAGACCCGCTCCCCCTCAGTCATGCCCGCGCGATGCGCGAGCTCAAGCATTCCGAGCAGATCGGCTGGCCGGCGCGTCGCGTCATCGCCAATACTGTCGAACGCTTCGGCAAGGTCGAAGTCCTTGCCGGGAAGGCCCGCAACGTAAGCCTCGAGCTCAACGTAGTTGGGTCCACCCCACGCACGCGTGTCGGCGTCGACGAACTCAGCGGAACTTCGCGCCTCCGCGGCCTCGCTGAGCGGCGCGGGCACGTTTGGTGGCCGCGGATCACTGACAGTCTGGCGAAGGTGGTGGATTCCAGCGCTGGGCAACGCGCGAAGCGGCTCGACGCGGTCTCTGGCGTTCGACTCGGGAACCCAGGCTTGCAACCCCGCCATCACGCTACGCAACAGGCTGTCGACCTCACGATCGCGAATCGGATCGTGCGTGCGCACCTGTGTCGTGATGATGTGAGAGGCCCGGCGCTGTGCGGCCAACACCTCTTCGACGCCCTGCTCCACCCGCTTCGCGATCGCGCGGAGGTCTGATCGCTGCTCGGCACTCATGAGCCGCGCGAACGGCCTGCCAAGGATCGACTGCAGTTGATCGGTGAGCTCCTCAATGTGCACGGGGTCACCGATGAGTTTCAGGGCGCCGGCGAAGGCGCGCCCTTCTGGCGTGGCGTCCATGACGTGCTCTCCGCGCTGCAGGTACTCCCGCAGTACGTCGCCTGTTGGGCGCTCGTCACGCCGAAGCTCGGCGATGACGTCACGCTGCATCGCGTTGATCGACTCTGCGACGCGCACAAAGTCGGCGGGCAGCTCGCGCGCGAGGTGCAGCACGTTCTCCGTGTCCTCGAGCAACTGCTCGTCGTCGATGGGCGTATAGGAGTCGTCGTCATCTTCCAGGCTGGCGAGCTCGGCGTCGATCTCGGCCCTTTCGGCGCGGAGCCGCTCGATGCGTTTCGCGGGGTCAGTCTCTGCGCTCTGGGTGAGCTGCTCGACAGACTCAAGCAGCGTTCGCACGCGCGAGCGCGACACCTTCGCACTGCCGCCACCCGCGCGCCCAGCGATCTCAAGCGCTCCGACTGCCTGAGCCGAGAGCCTATACAGCTCGACGCCGTCTTGGATCTGCGGAACGAGCCATCCGACTCGCGCCCAATACCTGCAGATGTCGCGGCCGGATCCGCTGGGGAGCCGACGCTCGTCGGCGTCGTAGCCCGCTGCCCGAAGCTCGTCGACAAAATTACCGACCTCAACGTGGGCGTCAGAGATCGGCACTGATGGCCGCTCAGCCGTGAACATCCCGGAGAGAACCGAAACGACGAACGGCGCATACCTCCCGTGGAGCAGATCGAGCGTCGGGTTCTTGAAGGCCACCAGCGCACGCTGGAAGGCGATTTCTGAACGAGAGCTTGTCACTTACCAAGGATACCGCTGGGCACGACGCTCCATTGACAGTCGCCACCGCGCAATCGAGCCGACACAGGCCTGGTGCATGATCGACAGCAGGAATAGGAGGCCTCCGGCGCTTATTCGAGTCATCTCCAGATTTGGGCAACCATCCACGCAACGCCAAACAAGATCCCCACCACGGGAATCGCGGTCAGTGCCACCTCGAAAGTCACCGAACCCTCGTCATCGTGATGCGCCAAGCTCGCGTCGCCGGAATCAGCCGTGTTGGCCGACGAACTTGCGGGAAGTCGGCCCGCAATCGCCCGTGCGCCCCACAACGCCAGCAGAGCGGCAACCACAATGAGCGCACCTATTGCCACTTGGGCGTACATCTCGTCATCCTTTGCCCCGCTCGCGACTGCATAGATGAAGACTGGAGTACCGGCAATAAACACTCCGGCTGCGTTGCTCAAGGCCTGAAACATGAAGGCGTTGACGGATCGCACGTTGACGGGAGTCTCGCTCTTGCATTCACACACCATGTTCCCCATTCCACAGCAGAGGCACCATTTCCTGAGAGGTAGTCTTCCACAGCCAAGACCAAGCGGTGACAATTGGAACGACTCTGACCTTTTATCATTCTGGCTGCTGTTTGCTCGCCCGCGCTAGTGTTTGTCACCGAGCTTCAGGGGCAACCTGAGGCCCACATGTGAGACTGCGACGAGTTCGCCGTCCGACAGTCTTCACTTCGGACCGGTAAGGACTCCTTGCAGCTTGACGCTTTGTCGCGCGCCTCCTCCAGTCACACCTTGCGCAGGTGAATCGTGATGTCTTTTCGAGTCGTTCCGAGCAGTTCGGGAATCTGTTGTTGAGTGAGCCACACCGAATCGCGTTCGGGGCGTATCTCAACGCGTTGGACTCCATCAGCCGCTTCTGGCGACTCACTCCGAGCTATCGACCAGCCGCGTACCCTTGCGCTCCACGAGCGTTCGCTGCGGCGGAGAGCGTACCCGTCTGCGGGTCCCGGCCGACGCACGAGAGGCGACCGAGTGACCAGTCCCCCGCCCGCGTAATTCGGTGACCCCGGGCCTCGAGTGCTTCGATAACGTCGTCGCCAAGTCGATCTTCAACGACTACGCCGGCCGGGGTCCAGGTGCGCGGCCAGAACGATTCGGGTACTGCGGTCGTGTGCAGCGCCGGAGCGTCGATCGCCTCTTGCTCGGTGTAGCCACCGACGAGCACGCGCAGCAGGAACAGCAGCTGCCACTGATCCTGCTGGTCTCCGCCGGGCGAACCGAGAGCAAGGACGGGCTCGCCGTCGCGCAACACGAGCGTCGGAGTGAGCGTTGTCCGGGGGCGTTTGCCCGGCGTCAGCGTCGACGGCCCGCCTGGCTCAAGCCACGTCATTTGCAGGCGGGACCCGAGGCAGAAGCCAAGCTCCGGGATCGCGGGCGACGACTGCAGCCATCCGCCAGAGGGCGTCGCAGCCACCATGTTTCCCCAACGATCGACGACGTCGATGTGGCACGTGTCGCCTCTGGTCACTCCCACGTTCGTGACGGTGGGCTCGCCTACGCCAACAGCGGCATCGCCAGCAGCGAGCGCCGGAGGCCGGTACTTCGTGCGGAGGGGCGGCAGGAATGGCGTGTGACCCGGTATCGTGCCCGGCCGAAACTCGGTTGACGCGCGTTCGCCAATCAAGGAGCGGCGCTCTGCGGCGTATTCCTCCGACAGCAGCACGTCAAGGGGGACCTCGTGGTCGCCATAGTACGCCTCGCGGTCGGCATAGGCGAGCTTCTGGGCTTCGATGATGCGGTGTGCTCCGTCGGCCGTCGAGGGGTCGATCTCATGATCGGCAAAGCCTGACAGTATCTGAAGCGTCTGGAGCAACGCAGGCCCCTGTCCCCAGGCCCCTATCCCCATGCCCCGGTCTTCGCGATCGTGGCGCCGCGAAACTCGAGCGTGACGGCTTCCTCGGTGCTCGCCCGGAAGCCCGCGAAGTCCTCGCGAGCGATCACGCCGGCGTGGTCGGTGCCCGAAGCGTGGCGATGCGGACCGCGAACAAACTCGGCAGCGGCTTCGGCGACGAAGCCGTCGGACCACGCGTGGCGAGCTGCTTCAATCCGAGCAACCCTGTCGCCGCCGCCCGGCAACTCAGCTCCAGCAGCAACGAGCCTGTCGAGCGTCCGTGCGTAGGCATCGTTCGTGAGGATCGTGCCGGGCGCAGGTGCCTTCCCGTCAACGAGCCAGAGCTCCGCGGAGGTCGGCCAGTGCTCGACGAACAGTTCCCTCACGCTCTCAATCGTCGTGCTCATACGTGGTAGGGCTTGGTGCCCCTCCCTGGCATATCCAATCGCGAACTCGAGGACGTCCGCCAGCTCCCACGTGCCGTACTCCGCGAGCAGCAGCAGCCAGGCGTCGACCGCGGCCGGCACCGCGGTGGCTAGCGCGCCGGATCCTGGAACGAGCTCTAGGCCAGCTTCGAGGAAGTGCTTGACAGTGGCCCCAGCAGGGGCGCTCCCCTGCCCCATGACCACTCTCGGACCGCTCGAACCTGCGGCATGAATGATACCGGTCATATCGCCACCAGGACCATTGAGATGCGGCTCGACAACGTGCAGCACAAAGGCTCCGGCGACGGCCGCATCGAACGCATTTCCACCACGCTCGAGCACCGCCTGGGCGCTCGCGGTCGCGAGCCAGTGCGTGGACGCGCTCATGCCGAAGGTGCCTTGAAGCGTCGGCCGTGTTGTGAATGCGGGTGGCGGGGTGAATGGCATAGGGCTCACTTTCTCAACCGCAACGGGCGGTGTCATCGGGTCTGTCCCGCCGCAGGCACGCTCAGCGCCCACTCCGCCATCGCGTCGAGCACGGTGCGCAGCTGTTGACCCAACGGCGTCAGCTCGTACTCGACGCGCGGCGGAACCTCGGCGTACACGGTGCGGGTGACGAGCCCGTGCGTCTCGAACTGCCGCAGCCGACTCGTGAGCGTGTGTGGGCTAATGCCGGGCAGCGACTCGCGCAGCTCGCCAAATCGGAGCGGCCCGCGCAGCAGCTCGCGAACAATGAGTGTCGCCCACGGCCCCTCGAGCAGCACGAGAAATCTGGCGACGCCGCACTCCGGAAGTTCAGTTTCCATGAGTTTCACCCTACTCCCATTAGTGCAGTTGATGTAACTGATGCATTGACTGCACTATTGGAACATGACAACAGTTATTCACGGCGCAACAGGCGCCCAAGGCTCCCCCGTCGTCGCTGCCCTCGCCGCTCTCGGCGAGCAGCCCATCGCTCTCAGCCGCGGCGGCAAGCAGGTCGACGGCGCACGCGCGCTCGCGGTCGACGCCACATCGGCGACAGATCTCGCCGCGGTCTACGCGGACGCGGAAGCAGTGTTCGTGCATCTGCCCATGGCGCCGGAGGACGAGCGGCTCAGGATCGCTCACGCCACGATCGCTGCGCTCGAATCGGCGCGCCCCGGCCGGGTCGTCATCTCGACGAGCGGCAGCATCGTGAGCGCGCCGGGCACCCCGCTGCAGGCCCCCAGCGACTCGTCGCTGGCAGTGCTCATCGCTGGCGCGACGGCGACCGGGATCCCGACGGCAGTCGTCGAGCCCCGGCTGTTCCTCGAGAACCTGCTGCTCCCCCACGTGCAGGCAGGCGTGCGCGAGGAGGGCGTGCTCCGTTACCCGGTTCGCCCAGACTTCGCGGTGTCGTGGGCGTCGCACATGGACGTCGCAGCCGCCGTTGCCGCGCTGCTTCGCGACCCATCGGTGACCGGGGTCGTACGTGTCGGCCACGTCCCAGCGGTGACCGGGCCAGAACTCGCCGCCGCGTTCGGGGCGGCGCTCGGCAGCGAGGTGCGATTCGAGCCGGTCACGCCAGCAGCGTTCGGCGCGAGCATTGCTCCGCTTCTCGGAGAGGGAGCCGCGGCGGGCGTCGCCGGGCTCTACACTGCGCTCGGGGCCGAGGCCGACTTCACCTTTGATCCGGCGACGAGCGCCGAGGCGCGAATCGGTGTCGCGCCGATGCCGCTTGCCACGTGGGCACAGGCCGTGACCGCTAGCTGATCGCCTGCCCAATCAGGATCCCTGCGGCCGCGAGCAGCGCACCGGCACCGAGCGTGCCGAGCGCGTTGCCCGCGGCCGCTGCGATCCGCCCGGATTGCGCGAGGCGCACCGTGTCGAGACTCGCTGTGCTCATCGTCGTGAACCCGCCGAGGAGCCCGACTCCGAGGGTCAGCCACAGCAGCGCAGCCGGACCCGCGGAGTGCGCCGCGGCCGAGTCCGCTAGGTCACGTCCGAGCCACCCGACGAGCACGCCAAGCGTGAGAGAACCGGTGAGGTTGACCACGGTGATCCCCCACGGGAAACGCTGGCCCCCGCGCACGTGCGAGTCTCCCCTCTGCGAGCGCGACAGTGACCGCGTCACCCAGGAATCAAGCAGGAAGCGCAGTACCGCGCCGAGCCCGCCGCCGACGGCCACGACAAGTGCAGCCATCACGCGGCGCTCGCAGCCGATAACCGGCGCCCGATTAATACCCCCACAAGTGAAGCAACGCCAGTGCACGCCACGGTGCCGAGCGCAAGGAGCATCGCCGAAAAGACCTCGCCAGACCTCGTGAGCTCGGCGATCCCGACGGCGAGGGCGCTGTACGTGGTGAAACCGCCGCAGAAGCCTGTGCCGAGGGTGAGCTGGAGCCGCGGCCGACGGCCAGCAAAGCCTGCAACCATCAGCCCAAGCAGCAGAGATCCCACGACGTTGATCGCAAAGGTCGAGACATTCGCGTCCCAGGGCAGCGCGTACCCTGTGAGGTAGCGAGTCACAGAACCAAGTGCGCCTCCGATGCCCACAAGCGCAACGTCGCGAGGCCCGGGCACAGCGCTCATATCGCCTTCACCACGCGCGACATGCCGTGGTGAAACCCGCGGTGAGCCAGGGCGCCGCCGATCGGCCCTTCGGGCGCTGTGAGTGCAGAGGCAGGCATCTCAAACCAGACAGTCCAGAAGCCTGCCGCGCCGAGCAGGTCTGCCCCACGCTCAAGCTCATTCACCCACGCCACCGGAGAAGACTCGCCTGCAGCGTCGATCGTGGGTATGGCGACTGTCGCGACGCTCCCGGCGGTGGCCCAGGTATCGTCGCTCTGACCGGTCGCTGTCAGCGCGAGACCGAGCTCCGCAAAAGCGGCGCGGGCATCCCCAGCCTTCGGGGATGCGAGATCCAAGGCCTCGACAGCGTCCGTGGCGGGCGGAAGTGACCTCATCCATGTGACCGAATACGGCCGATACATCGACCGCTCGTAGAACCGCAGTGCGCCGTCGTTGCCGCCCATCACATCGATCGCGACACGCCTGATCCCGCGGGCGCGTGCGTCATCCTCGACACCCCGAACGAGTTCGGTCCCGAGCCCCTTCCCGCGCGTCCCGGGAAGTAAGGAAAGCGTTTCCAATACCTCGACCGGCTCCCCGTCAAGTGTGTCCTCGAAACTTAACGCGTAGCCCACTGGCCTGTCGGTTTCCAGTGCAACCCAGAGCGAGGCGTGCGGTGAGCCAGCCACAGTGTCGAGATAGTGATCGCGGCGCTGAGGCCAGCTTCCCGTCCGGGGCCGCGTCGGCATCCCGGCTGCGCCTGTCGATACGTGGTGATCGAACAGGGCGAGCCACAACTCAGCAAGGGGGCTCGGGTCCGCACGCAGCTCGTCGATCGGATTCAGTCGCTGGATCTCAATCATGCAGTTACCCCGTCTCGTGTCACATTCGTCTCCGCTTCGTGCCTCACCTCCTATTCTGGTGGGTATGGACTCACGGTGGAGAGAAGTAGCGGCCGCAGCAGGACTCACAGCTGAAGACGGGACGACGAAGCCGACAATCTTCGCTGAGATGAGCGCCCTCGCCGCCGCGACCGGTGCCGCGAACCTCGGGCAAGGATTCCCCGACGAAGACGGGCCCGAGTGGGTCCGGGAGGTCGCTGTCGCGGCGATGCGCTCTGGCGAAAACCAATACCCGCCGGGACGCGGATCGCTGGCCCTGCGTGAGTCGATCGCCGCCCACCAACTCCGCCACTACGGTATCGCGCTCGATCCCGAGTCCGAAGTGCTCGTGACCGTCGGCGCGACCGAGGCGCTCACCGCAGCGATCCTTGCGCTCGCTGGCCCCGGCGACGAGGTGGTCACGCTCGAACCGTTCTACGACTCGCACGCCGCGGCGATCGCGATGGCCGGCGCGACGCACGTCACCGTTCCGCTCGCGCCAACCGAGGGCGGGTTCGCGCTCGACCGCGCGGCGCTCGATGAGGCGGTGGGCCCGGCGACCAGGCTGATCCTTGTGAACACCCCGCACAACCCCACCGGCGCGGTGCTTACCCGCGCGGAGCTCGCGGCAATCGCTGAGGCGGCGGCGCGGGCAGACGCGGTTGTTGTTACCGATGAGGTGTACGAGCACCTGACGTTCGACGGGGCCGAGCACGTTCCGTTCGCCACGCTGCCAGGCATGCGCGAGCGCACGATCACTGTTTCCTCATCTGGCAAGACCTTCTCACTCACGGGCTGGAAGATCGGCTGGGCCACTGGACCTGCGCAGCTCATCGAAGCGGTCACCGCGATCAAACAGTTCCTCACTTACTCGGGCGGCGCCCCATTCCAGTCGGCGATCGCCCGGGCGCTGGTCGAGGGCGACGGCGACATCGCTGCGCTCCGGGAGACGCTCGACCACCGCAGGCAGGTGCTGCTCGACAGCCTCACCGAGGTCGGGTTCGGCACTGTCCGCCCCCAGGGCACGTATTTTGTCTGCGCCGACGCGACCCCGTTCCTCACCCGTGATGTGCCCGACGGCGCAGCGTTCGCCCGATGGCTCCCCGCTGAGATCGGGGTCGCGTGCGTGCCGCTCGCGGCGTTCTGCCGCGCGGGGTCGGCAACGGCCAACCGGCTTCGCAACTGGGTGCGCTTCACCTTCGTGAAGGACGACGCAACGCTCGCGACCGCGATCGAACGCCTCGCGGCGCTCCAACTTACGCACGCAGTCGACCGCTCCTGACGCCGCGCCAAAGGATCGGCCACTGCTCAGCGCCAACGCTGCGCGGCAACGCGCGTGACGCGACTCCGGCCTCCTGCAGTGCCCGCGTGGCCGCGCCATGGTCTCCTCCGCATGCTGCGCGCACGGCGGCACCGATTGAGCCGCCCCGTGTGGTGAAGGCGAAGCGCACGAACGCGTCGTATGCACGGCGCTCGGACTCGCGCACCCGCGGTCTGGGGCGCCGCCGGATGGCGAGTATCCCGCCGTCGATGCTCGGCATCGGCGAGAATGCGCGTGCTGGCACGCGACCGTGCAGCTCGAAGCCGAACCAGGGTGCGGCCTGAGCGGTCATCATCGTGCCGCCACCGACGCCCGCGCGTTTGCGCGCGACCTCCCACTGCACGAGGAGGATCGCATCAAGCCACCCGGGCTCCGCGAGCAGGCGGCGAAGGATCGGCGTCGTGAGGTGAAACGGCAGATTCCCGACGATGACGGGCGCTGCGATCGGTACGGTGAGTGCGTCGCCGACACTCACCCGCACCCCCGGCACGGCCCGCGCAAGCCGCGCGACGCGATGTTCATCGATGTCTACCGCGGTGAACGGCCGGCGGAGCCGCGCAAGCGGCAACGTGAGGGCGCCGTCGCCCGCGCCGAGCTCGAGTATCGGCCCTCGCGTGGAGGCAGTAAGCCCGGCAATGCGGTCGATTGTCGGTCGGTGGATGAGAAAGTTTTGGCCGAGCTCGTGTCGGCCGCCGTGATGTGAACGAGGCATGGGTGCACTCCAGAAGAAACGTTGTGGAGCGCCACAGGGGCAGGTGCACCATGTACACCACTTCACCCCCGAGGCGCTGAGGGCTCTCGGAGGACGACGCGCGGAGCGAAGGTGCGGCGCGCCGTTAGGCGCGGCGCCGCCGCGTGCTACGTGCGTACGCCACTGCGCACGCACGAATCAATGTACCCATGTGGGCTACCCTACCGCGGCCAGAGCGGAGCTGGCTAGAACAGCGTCGGCTGCGGGTCTGGCGCGGCCGCCTTCGGCGCACCCGCCACCGGCCCGGCCGCGACGAGCGCCGCGGAGAGTTCTTCCGACGCGCGGACCGCCCGGTCCACGAGCGACGCATCGCCCTGCCTGGCCGGGTCGAGCCACTCGTCGTGCAGCGATGCGGGAAGCACGAGGGGCATCCGGTTGTGCACTCGAGCGGCATCGGCGACTGCCTCGCGCGTCACGATCGAGTAGCTCGTGAGCGCCTCCTCCGCAGTGGGTGCGGTGATCGCGGCGATCCCAAACGGCTCGCCCCCGGGCAGCTCGAACCGCACGCCCTTCTCGACGTACCAGCTCGCGGGCGCGAGCGCCCGGTGTTGGAACGGTTCACGCCAGCTCGCAAGCAGCCGGTCCGAGCGCGAGTTGAACGCGTTGAACTTCGCGGGCTGGCCGCCCACGTGAAGCCACCACCACGCGAGCTCGGCCACGGGGCCTGTCTCCCCGTGCCGAATGATCGGGTTGAGATTCCGCGCGTTCCGGCCGGTGATCTTCGCCTCGCCATGCTGCTCGTCGAGCCATCGGCGCACGAGCTCGAGCTGATCGTCGTCGCGGCCCGGCACGAACGCGAGCACGCCGACTCGCTCCCCCGTGGTCGAGGTCGGTCCGCGCAGCTCAAGTCCGTATCCGGCGCACATGCGGCAATGCTACCCCTGGGCGGGGCCAACCCGCCGAACAAGCGTCGTCAGCCTCGCGTCGTCACTTGCGAAGCGGTCGGCGGTCTCACGGATGAGCGCGTGCATCGCCGCCCCGGCGTGGGTCGGCGTCATGTCGTACCTGCGGGCGATGCTGACGGTGCGGGAGATGCCTGGCCCTGCGAGCGGGGCGACCCGCAGCGTCGGCCGCTCTACCGCAACCATCGCTGGCACAACAACGACGCCGAGGCCGCGCTCGGCGAAGCGCAATGCCGCGTCCATCTCAACGCCTTCGACCGCGACTGTCGGAGTGAGGCCCTGGGCGCGAAACTCTGCGTCGAGTGCGGCGCGCAGATCATAATTCTTGGGGAACATGATTTGCGGTACAGCGGCGAGGGCCGCGAGGTCTACTGGCGCCGCGAGGGCGGCAGGCCAGGGGGCGTCAGCGCTCGCCGCGACGACGAGCTGCTCAGAGAGGAGCGGCTCCCGCTCAAGCACTGCCCTCCCCGACTCGGACGACACGCTCGTCACGATGAGCGCCAAGTCGAGCTGCCCCTCAACGAGGGCCGAAATGAGGCTGCGAGAGCCGCGCTCGAGGATCTCGATGTCGATCCCTGGGTACCGAGCGCTGTACTGCGCCACAACCTCGACGACGAGGCTCGTGCAGAGCGTCGGGGTGGCGCCCAGCCTGATCCTGCCGCCCTGGAGTCCCGCGAGTTCGGCCATCGCCGCGGCAGCGGTCTCCGCGTCGGCGAGCATGCGCTTCGCGATCGGAAGCAGCCGCTCGCCCGCGGCGGTGAGCGAGACGTTGCCACGCGCACGGTGGAACAGTTCGACGCCGAGCTCGGCCTCGAGCGTGGCGATCTGACGGGACAGCGACGGCTGAGTCACGTGGAGCCCCTCTGCGGCTCGGGTGAAGTGGCTCGTGCGCGCGACCTCGGCAAAGCCACGCAGTTGCTCAAGATTCATGAGCATAGCCTACGCGCATCGTCACGATGATAACTATTCATTGGATGTATCGAGCGTCAGTATCTAGCGTTGCTCTCATGACTGCACCAGGCACACACGAACGACTCATCTCAACCTCCGCTCTCGTCATCGGTACGGGCGGTGCGGGCCTCCGCGCCTCAATCGAACTCGGCGAGCGAGGAGTGCAGGTGCTCGCGGTCGGCAAGCGCCGCAAGCACGACGCCCACACCACCCTCGCCGCGGGCGGCATTAACGCCGCGCTCGGCACAATGGACCCCGAAGACAGCTGGGAGCAGCACGCCGCAGACACACTGCGGGAATCGTACTTCCTTGCCGATCCGCACATTGTCGAGATTGTCGCGAAGAACGCCGCGCAGGGCATCGAGGATCTTGAGCGCTGGGGCATGCCGTTCGCGCGCGAGGCCGACGGGCGGATCAGCCAGCGCTTCTTCGGAGCGCACCTCTACCGGCGCACCTGCTACGCGGGCGACTACACCGGCCTCGAGATCCAGCGCACCTTGCTCCGCCGCGCCCAGGAACTCCAGGTACCGATCATCGACTCGATCTACATCACCCGGCTGCTCGTCGGCGACGGTCGCGTCTTCGGCGCGTATGGCTTCGACATCGTCGATGGAACCCCCGTCGTGATCCACGCCGACGCCGTCATTCTCGCGGCCGGCGGCCACACGCGCATCTGGCGCAACACATCCTCGCGGCGCGACGAGAACACGGGCGACTCGTTCAGGCTCGCCGCCCTCGCCGGCGCGAAGATCCGCGACGCCGAGCTCGTCCAGTTCCACCCGTCAGGCATCCTCGAGCCAGCCGACGCAGCAGGCCTGCTCGTCTCAGAGGCCGCCCGCGGGGAGGGCGGGATCCTGCGCAACGCACTCGGGGAGCGTTTCATGGAGAAGTACGACCCGGAGCGGATGGAGCTCTCGACCCGCGACAGGGTCGCACTCGCAAGCTACACCGAGATCATCGAGGGGCGCGGCACCACGAACGGCGGCGTCTTCCTCGACGTCTCGCATCTGCCGCGCGAGCTGATCCTCGAGAAGCTCCCCCGCGTGTACCGCAACCTCATCGACCTGCAGATGCTCGACATCACGCAGCGCCCCATCGAGATCGCGCCGACAGCGCACTACTCGATGGGCGGAGTGTGGGTGAGCGCCGAGGAGCACGCGACGGGCGTTGACGGACTGTACGCGATTGGCGAGGCCGCGAGCGGGCTACACGGGGCCAACCGCCTCGGCGGCAACTCGCTCATTGAACTGCTCGTCTACGGCCGGCTCACAGGCGGTGACGCGGCGAGCTACATTTCCGGGCTCACGAGCATCACCCGCGACCCCGCCGCGGTCGCCGAGGCCCGCCAGGAGATGCAGCAGCTCCTCACTGGCGCCGGCGAGGAAAGCCCTCGTTTGCTCCAGCGCCAATTGCGCAACCTCATGACCGAGCACGCTGGCGTTGTGCGCAGCGAGGAGGGCCTCACCGCCGGCCTCGAGAAGCTCGACGAACTCGGGGAGCGAGTCGCGAACCTTACGGCGCACCCCGACATCGCGGGCTTCGACGATCTCGCTCACGCGTTCGACATGTACGGCTCCATGCTCGCCGCCCGCGCGACACTCGAGAGCGCGCGTGAGCGCCGTGAGACGCGCGGCGCCCACAACCGCTCCGACTTCCCCGAGCAGAACGCGGCTCTGCGTGGCAACATGGTGTGGACCCCCGATGCTGGCGTCACGTTCGAGCCAGCCGCCGAGGCCCCGGACTCGTTCCGCGCGCTCGCGGAGCAGGGCATCGACGACTCGCCAGCGGGCAAGCTCGCCGAGTAGCCGGGCCTGTCGGAGCCGCTCGGGGCGACCCGAGCGACTCCGGCACGCCGGTACTCCTAGAAGTGGGTGCCGCCGTCGATCCGCACTTCCGTCCCCGTGATGAACTTGCCGTCCGAGCTCGCGAGCATTGCAACAACACTCGCGACCGATTCGGGGCCCGCGTATCCAGTTCCGAGGACCGGGCTCAGCTTCATGAACAGCGACATGTCCGCGTCCTCGGGCAGTCCCGGCCCGCGGTTCTGACCGCTCGCACCGGAACCGTCGGTCATGCCGGACGAGATCGAGCCGGGCTGCACCGAGGTGAACCGAATGCCGTCTTTCGCGTATTCCGACGCGAGCGCGTGGGTCATCGACTGCACGCCACCCTTCGACGCCGCGTACGCCGCCATGTACGGGTGGGCGAAGTCCGCCGAGGTTGAGCTAAAGTTCACGACCGCGGCGTCAGTGCCCTGCGTGAGGGCCGGGATTGCCTCGCGTATCACCGTGAACGCGCCGACGAGGTTCACGCCAAGCACCTGTTCGAACTCCGCGACGCTCGTCTCGTGCGTATGAGAGGACCGGAGGATGCCGGCGGCGTTCACAAGCACGTCGAGTCCACCCAGCCACTCGATGGCGGCCGCAACGCCGGCCCGCACCGACTCCTCCTCGGCGACGTTCAGCACCACCGTCGAGAGCCTGTCCGCGCTGGCACCTGCCTTCTGGGCCGTGTCAGCGAGACCCGCCTCACTCATATCTGCGGCGACGACCCGGCCGCCCTCCGCGAGCATGCGCAGCACGGTCGCTTGGCCGATGCCTGATCCGCCGCCGGTCACGAGCGCGCGGCGATTCTCGTAGCGATTCATGGGGGTTCCTCTCATTCGGTCAGCCACCGTCGACCGACGCATGGCACGTCATGCCACTATGGCACATCATGCCATAGACTGACCTCATGCACCTCCCGGACGCACTCACGCCCGCCACCAGCGAGACCCAACCTCAGACCCTCGCTGAACGCCGCCGTGAGGAAACGAGACTGGAGATCGCCCGGGCTGCCGCCGGGCTCTTTGCCGAGCACGGCCCGCAGCACGTCACGGCGGAGGCGATCGCCCAAGCCGCGGGCATCTCGCTTCGGACGTTCTACAGGCACTTCTCGGCGAAGGAAGATGCGATCACCCCGCTCCTGACGTCGGGAGCTGACAACTGGGTGCGGCTGCTCGCCGACGCTCCCGAGCGCGACCCGCTCACGCTGTTTCCGCGCCTCATCGACGAGGTCCTCCTCCCCCAAACAGCGGCCGACCGCGAGGAGCTTCGCGTCACCCGCGGCGTGCTCCGCAGCATCACCGAGACGCCGCTCCTCCGCGCCGTCTGGCATCGGGTGAATGCCGATTCTGAGGCGCGCCTCCGCCCGATCCTGAGCGAGTTATGCGGCCCCGGCATCGACCCGCTCAACGTCAGAATCCTCGCGACGGTCGCGTCAGACGCGATCAGGCTCGGGCTCGAGCACTGGGCGGCTGGTGACGCCGATCCTGACGGCGCAGAAGGCGTCCCCGCGGCGATCGCGCAACAGGTCTTTGCCCGCCTCTCCCGAGGCCTCGCCGCATAGCGCCACGCCCGGCGTGCTATTCTGTCCCGCATGGAGATGATTGAGGTGGATGGCATCTAGCCTCCGCGCTACCGCCGCCGTCCGCACTATTGGGCACTGCCCCGTGCGTTGACCGCCCCGTAGCGATTCGCTGCGAACCTCCACGCCCGCTCGGCGCTCCCCACTGTTTTGGGTATCTGTTGAACGCCAGGACGCTCGGTTCGCTCGCCCGTTTCGGGCACGCAGTTCGAACACGATTCCGGCGACCCCACAGTCCGCCGAGGAAAGAGGGGACCCCTCACCATGTTGCATTCAGCACCCAACGCACAGGCCCAGAAGTCTGCAATCACACTCCGCGATGTCACGCTGGAGTGGCCCGACGGCTCCGTCGCACTCGATCGCGTGAGCGGCTCGTTCCTGCCCGGCCGCACCGGGCTCGTCGGCAGAAACGGCGCCGGCAAGTCGACGCTGCTCCGACTCATCGCGGGCGAGCTCGCCCCAACGTCGGGCCACATCGACACCGCCGGCGACGTCGGATACCTCGCGCAAACGCTCACGCTCGCAGGCGACGCGACGATCGCGGACCTGCTCGGCATTCACGACACCCTCGCCGCAATCCGAGCCGTCGAGTCGGGCGACGTGGCCGAGGCGCACTTCGACGCGATCGGCGACGACTGGGATATCGAGTCGCGCGCGGACGAGGCGCTCGGCCGCATCGGTTTCGCGGCGAGCGATCTGGATCGCCGCGTCTCCGAGGTCTCTGGCGGGGAGGCCATGCTCATCGCGATCACGGGGCTCAGCATCCGCCGCACGGCGATCACCCTGCTCGACGAGCCGACGAACAACCTCGACCGGCCGACGCGCTCCCGGCTTGCCGAACTCGTCGACGAATGGCCGGGCACGCTCGTCGTCGTGAGCCATGACCTCGAGCTCCTCGAGCGCATGGAACACACGACTGAGCTCCACGCGGGGACACTCACGACATTTGGCGGACCCTACAGCGAGTGGCAGGCGCATCTCGAGCAGGAGCAGGCGGCTGCACAGCAGGCGGCACGGTCCGCGCAGCAGACGCTAAAGGCCGAGAAGCGTCAGCGGGTTGAGGCGGAGACAAAGCTCGCGCGTCGCGAGCGCACCGCGAAGAAGACCCAGAAAGACGGGGGCATACCGAAGATTCTCCAGGGAAGGCGGGCAAGTAGCGCCCAGGAGTCCGCCGGGGCTATGCGCGGCGCGCTCGACGACAAGGTTCGCGCCGCACAGTCTGCGCTCGACGCGGCAGACGCGCGGGTTCGAGAGGACGAGCACATCCACCTCACCCTCCCGGACCCGGGGGTTCCGCGAGGCCGGCGGATAGCCGAATTTGCGGACGGCGGCCGCACTGTCGTCGTGCAGGGGCCCGAGCGTGTCGCCCTCGTCGGTGCGAACGGCAGCGGCAAATCGACACTCATAGCCCAGTTGCTCGGGCAGCGAGAGGGTGATCCGGATCGCCCTGCGGCGCGGCTCGTGACCGACACCGTCGGCTATCTGCCGCAGCGGCTCGACGGCCTCGTGGACAATGAGAGCGCGATCCAGAACGTGCAGCGCGTCGCGCCCGGCACCGAGCAGGGAGCGATCCGCAACCAGCTCGCCCGGCTTTTGCTCCGCGGCGACGCTGTCGACCGGCCCGTGCGCACCCTCTCGGGCGGCGAACGGTTCCGCGTCTCGCTCGCGACCCTGCTGCTCGCCGACCCGCCTGCGCAGCTGCTCGTGCTCGACGAGCCGACAAACAACCTCGACATTGCGAGCGTCGCCCAACTCGCCGAGGCGCTCGATGCCTACAGGGGCGCGCTGCTCGTGGTGAGCCACGACTTCGGGTTCCTTCGGCGCATCGGCATCGATACGGTGCTCGCACTCGACGAGGAGGGGCGTATGACGCAGCTCCCCGAGCTGCCTGAGTAGCTCGGCGCGGGCCTAACCGCGTGCGCGGCCGCCGCGCTCGACCGTTCGCAGGAACGCGAGCGCGGCGGGCGACGGGTTGAACTCACTCCAAGCGAGGTACTCGACTCTTCCCGGCCCGTCGGTGAGTTCGACTGTGGCGATGCCTGCCATGTCGGCAACGAGGGCGGGTGCAAGGAGAGCGACGACGAGGCCGTGCCGAATGAGCTCCACGATAATGCCCATGTCCATCACCTCGAAGGCGACCTCACGGCGCACTCCTGCCGCTTCGAACGCGAGATCGGACTGCGCGCGCCCCGGGGTACTCACTGGGAAGTCGACGAAGGTCTCTTCGGCAATGTCGGCGAGACTCACCCGCCCCCTGCCAGCGAGCGGGTGCTGCTCTCCCACGACGGCGACGAAGCGCTCGCGGACAAGCTCGCGGTGGGCGACTCCTTTCGGGGGCGAGTCGTCTGGAAGCCCGAGCACGGCGATGTCCATCCTGCCCGCAGCAATCGCCGCGACGAACTCGTTGCTCCCACCGCCACGCAGCGCGATCTGCACGGCGGGGTGCGAGCGGTGAAACTCAGCAAGCGCTGCGGGCGCGTCGAGCGCGGTCACGGTCGGGATCAGCCCAATCGTCAGGGTGCCGCGCACCTCGCCGGCTGCCGAGGCGGCGTCTGCGATGGCGCGCTCAGCCGATTCAAGGCTCGCGCGGGCGTGCGGCAGAAAGGCCTCGCCGGCGGCGGTGAGTTCCACCCGGCGGCTCGTGCGCGCGAACAGCCGCACCCCGAGTTCGCGCTCGAGCGCCTTCACCTGGTGGCTCAGGGCCGATTGGACGACGCGACAGCGTTCCGCCGCGCGGGTGAAGTTCCGCTCCTCAGCGACCGCGACCACGTATCGCATCTGCTGCAGCTCCATACGATTAATGATCTCATTTCATGAATGCAATCACAATTATGCGTTGGACTGATTGACCGGGCGCGAGGACGATGGAAGCGTGAACAGCCCATCAGTATCACCAGCTCCGCTGGCCGCCGCCTCTCGGCCCCGCACTTCGCTCATCGCGCTCACCGCTCTCGCCCCGGCGATCTGGGGCACGACCTACCTCGTGACGACGCACCTGCTTCCCGACGGCCACCCGCTCTTCGCCGCGCTCATGCGGTCACTCCCCGCGGGTCTCATCGCGCTGCTTATCACCCGGACGCTCCCGCGGGGATCCTGGTGGTGGAAGAGCCTTGTGCTCGGCACTTTAAACATGGCTGCCTTCTTCCCGCTGCTCTTCATCTCGGCGCAGCACCTCCCAGGCGGCGTCGCCGCGACGCTCGGCGCAGGCCAGCCGATCATCGTCGCATTTCTCGCGGTCGTAATCCTCGGTGAGCGGCTCTCCGGCTGGCGTCTTGGCTGGGGCATCGTCGGCGTCGTCGGCGTCGGCCTCGTCGTTCTCGGTCCTGGTGCCGGGTTCTCCCCCGTCGGCATCCTCGCGGGGCTTGCCGGCACCTTGTCGATGGGCACGGGGGTCGTCCTTACGAAGCGCTGGGGCAGGCCCGAGGGCGTCTCGGCGATGGCGCTCGCCGGCTGGCAGCTCACCGCGGCCGGCCTAGTGATCGCCGGGCCCGCGCTCATCATCGACGGCGTCCCGCCCGTGGTCGACGCGGCGGCGGCGTGGGGGTACGCCTGGCTTGCTGTGTTCGGGGCGCTGGCGAGCTACACAATCTGGTTCTCGGGAATCAGGCAGCTGCCCGTGACCTCGACCGCTCTGCTCGGGCTACTGTCGCCACTCGTCGCCGCCGCACTAGGCGTTCTCGTCGCTGGCGAGTCGCTCGCACCCGTGCAGCTCGTCGGCTTCGGCGTCGCCCTCGCCGCGATGCTCGCGGGGCAGCTCGCGCCTCCGACGCGCGGTCAGCTGCGCACGACAGCCAGCCCCGGCGGCGGCATCAGCCCGCGACGCCCCGCAGCACCTCGGACCGCAGCACGCGAACGATCCGATCGAGCGTCTCGCCAGGAAGCGGGCCTGCAAGGCTGAACCGAACGGCGGTCTGCGCAAGCTCGTCGGAGACACCCAGCGCGAGCAGCACCGGAGAGGGCTCGGACTTGCCCGCAGCACAGGCCGAGCCTGAGGACACCGCGAGCCCTGCAGCATCGAGCGCAACGAGCATCGATTCCCCGCTCACCCCCTGCACGGTGAACGAGGCGTGGCCGGGCAGCCGCTCCGTCGGATGCCCGGTGAGCCGGGCGCCGGGCACCTCAGCGAGGATCCTGTCGGTGAGCGCGTCCCGGCTCTCCATGAGCGCGAGCGCCGACGCCCCGATCTGCGCGGTGGCCGCGCCGACCGCCGCGGCGAACCCCGCGATTCCGGCGACGTTCTCGGTGCCGGATCGAGCCCCGCGCTCCTGCCCGCCGCCGTGGATGATTGGTTCGAGCCTGAGCCGGTTTCGAGCGACGAGTGCGCCGACGCCCTGGGGGCCGCCAAACTTGTGCGAGGCGACACTCAGCGCGTCGACGGCGCCGCCAGGCCACGCGTCCCCCTCGCTCACCGAAACGGGGAGCGATGCCGCAGCCTGCACCGCGTCAGTGTGCACGATCGCCCCGACCTCACCCGCGAGAGTCGCGAGCGCCGGCACGTCCTGCACAGTGCCGACTTCGCCGTTCGCGAGGCCAATCGAAACCAGCGTCGTGTCGGGTCGAAGGGCTCCGCGGAGATCGGCGGGGCTCACTCGGCCCTCACCATTGACGGGCAGCACCGTGAGTTCGAAGCCAAACACCCGCTCAAGGTACCGGCACGATTCAAGCACTGATGAGTGTTCGATAGCGGTGGTGACGAGGTGCCGACCGCGGGGGGTGGCGAGGGCGAGCCCCACAATCGCGAGCGAGTTCGCTTCCGTCCCGCCCGACGTGAAGATCACGTCAGCGGGCCGGGCGCCAAGTGCCGCGGCAATGCGCGCGCGTGCCGCCTCAATCTCCTCGCGCGCGCGGAACCCGGGCGAGTGCACGCTCGATGCGTTCGCCTGTCCTCCGGTGAACACCCGCAGCATTGCGTCGAGTGCTTCCGGCCGCAACGGAGCAGTCGCCGCTGCGTCGAGATAACCGCCAGGGTGGGCGCCGCCGCCTGTTCCGCCAGCGTTCATTCGGCGTCAAGCCCGAGGTCGAGCGCCCGCGCCCCGTGTGTGAGCAACCCGACCGAGATCACATCGACGCCGGTCTCCGCAATGCCAGCCACCGTGTCAAGATTCACGCCGCCGCTCGCCTCTGCGAGCGCCCGGTCACCGATGAGAGCCACCCCCGCGCGAAGGTCTTCGAGGGAGAAATTGTCGAGCAGCACCCCCGTCGGGTTTGCGGCGAGCACCGCTTCGATCTGGTCGAGCCTGTCGACCTCCACAACGATCGACGTCGTGTGCCCAGCTCTGGCCCGCAGCGTCGCGAGCGCGGCCGTCGTCGTCGCCGCGTCGACCGCCCCGAGGGCCGCCAGATGGTTGTCTTTCACCATGATCGCGTCAGAGAGACCGAAGCGGTGGTTCGATCCCCCGCCGGCGGCCACCGCGTGCTTCTCGAGGGCCCGGAGGCCCGGAGTCGTCTTCCGGGTGTCAGCGATCCGCGCACCCGTGTGCGCGACGAGAGCGACGAACGTCGACGTGAGCGTCGCGATGCCGCTCAAGCGCTGGCTAAAATTCAGTGCCACCCGCTCACCAGTGAGCACCCCGCGTGCCGGACCAGCGATCCGCGCGAGCACATCGCCCGCGATGAAAGCGGTTCCCTCCGGCGCGAGATCGGTCACGCCGATCCGGTCGTCGACCTGCCTGAAGGTCTCAAGGATCAGCGGCCCGCCCGCGAACACTCCCGACTCGCGCGCAACGAGTACCGTCGTGATTCTCGCATCCTCAGGAATCGCGAGCGCGACAGTCAGGTCGCCCCACGGGGCGTCTTCAGCGAGGGCGCGCCCAACGACATCAGAAACGATTTGCGGGGTAAGCACGTGGCAGCTCCTCGGGGTTGTGGCGTGAGCGTTGCGCTCAGGTGAATGTGGGGTGAAATCGGGGGCTTCGGTGCGACGTCACGCTAGCCGACAGCGACTGGCTCCCTCGAAGGCGTCAGTACGAGCCCGCGTCGTTGGGCAAAGCGGTCGTGAGTATCTGGGTGGTCGGATCGCTGGTGAGCCCCGCGAGATTCAGTGCGCGCGAGCGCCGCAACGCACACGAGGCCAGCGAACTCCGCCAGGTCTGAGCCGAGGGCAGCTTCCCTGGCGAAGACGCTGGAAGCTCGCAACAGCCCGTCGGCGTCGCGCTCGATCCCGAGAGATCCCGCGATCGCTTCCGCGACCGCGGTGGCTCCACCTGCGGTGGCGGCTTCGGCTGTCGCCCTGGCCACACCTGCCGCGCCGGTGCCCGCTGTGGCGCACCCTTCCCCACCTTGGGTGAGGCGAGCCACGCTCTGACCTGGGTCGGTGTCCATCTCAACCCCAAGCGCAGCCGCAGCGACGTCCCAGCCTTGCTTGCCAGAGGCTGCGTAGCGCGCGGCCTCTGCGCCCGCACGCTCGCCAAAGACGAGCCCTTCAAGCAGGGAGTTCGAGGCGAGCCGGTTGGCACCGTGCACGCCTGTTGATGCGACTTCTCCGGCAACGAACAAGCCCGGAAGGCTGCTTCGCCCGAGCACGTCACTGGCGACGCCACCCATGGAGTAGTGAGCAGCGGGCGTCACCGGGATTGGATCGCGTGTCCAGTCGAAGCCCTGGGCCCTAACTGCAGCAGAGATACCGGGGAACAGTCTCTCGAGGGCCCCACGGCCGTGCTCCCGTTCGATGGGGGTCGCATCGAGAAAGACTGTGTCCAACGACGCTCCGCCGCCCCCTGGCCCCCGAGTCCCCTCACGGAGCACGCGGTGAATCTCGCGAGACACGACGTCGCGCGACGCGAGCTCGGCAAGCGGGTGACGCCCCTCCATGAACCGCCGCCCTGCGAAGTCTCGCAGCACGGCACCGGCGCCACGGACCGCTTCCGAGATGAGCTCACCGCTCTCAAGCGCGGTTGGGTGAAACTGCACGAACTCGAGGTCAGAGACAAGCGCACCGGCTCGCGCGGCGATGAGGATCCCTTCGCCCCGCGCCCCCGCGTGGTTCGTCGTGCGCGGATACATTGCGGCATAGCCGCCCGTCGCCAGCACGACAGCGGCAGCGGGCTGCGCGGTGTTCGCGCTGGCGTCGCCGGATGGGCCGGCAGTTCGGAGCTGCGCACCCGTCACTTCCCCGGCATCGACGATGAGTGCGGTCAGTCTGGTTTCTTCGCGGAGTTGCAGCCTTCCTTCGGCGACTGCAACAAGCGCACGCTCTGCCAGGAAGGCATGCAGCGCCGCCCCCGTGCGGTCGCCACCCGAGTGAAGTATGCGGGGCACACTGTGAGCCCCCTCAAGCCCGAGTAGCACCGAGTCATCGCTGGCGCGGTCGACTGCCAGCCCAGCGGCGAGCAACTCGCGCACAATCCTGGCGCCTTCGACAGTCAGCACGCGCGCGGCCGTGGCGTTGACGAGGCCTGCCCCCGCACTGACAGTGTCGGCGAGGTGCGCGTCAGTCGTGTCGCCCGGCCCGACAGCCGCGGCGATTCCTCCCTGCGCGAGCGCAGTGTTGCCGCCATCCCGCAAGCGTCCCGGCGTCACGAGCATCACCTCTGCGCCCCTCGCCACCGCCGCAAGCGCGGACGAGAGCCCAGCAACACCTGCTCCGATGACGAGAATCACGGCTTCGCCGCAAGCATCCGCTCGAGCGCGATCCGCGAGTCGTGCGCCACGTCATCCGTGACGCTGATCTGGTTCGGCACCTGCCCAGCGAGGAGCGACTCAAGTGTCCAGGCAAGGTAGGCGGGGTGGATTCGATACATTGTCGAGCACGGGCACACGACCGGGTCGAGGCAGAAGATCGTGAGGTCAGGGCGCTGCTGCTGAAGCCGGTTCACGAGGTTGATCTCGGTGCCGATGGCGAGAACTGCGCCCGGCGCCGCCGCCTCGACCTCCTTGCGAATGAACTCCGTCGATCCTGCCCCGTCAGCTGCCTCGACGACCGGCGCCGGGCACTCTGGGTGCACGATAACCCGCGCGCCGGGATACTCTGCGCGTGCCTGCTCGATCTGCGCGACGGTGAAACGCTTGTGCACCGAGCAGAAGCCGTTCCACAGGATGACCTTCGAATCTCTGAGCTGCTCAGCCGTGTTTCCGCCGAGTGCAAGATGCGGGCGCCAGAGCGGCATGAGCTCCTCAGGGACCCCCATTGCCTTCGCCGTGTTGCGTCCGAGGTGCTGGTCGGGGAAGAACACAACGCGTTGGCCGCGTTCGAACGCCCACTCGAGCACGGTGCGGGCGTTCGACGACGTGCACACGATGCCGCCGTTGCGCCCGCAGAACGCCTTGATCGCTGCAGACGAGTTCATGTAGGTGACGGGAATCACTGGCTGCAGCTCACCCTCGGCGGCTGGACCGAGCGCGGCTGTCAGCTCGCTCCAGCACGCTTCGACCTGCTCGATCGTCGCCATGTCTGCCATCGAACATCCGGCGGCAAGGTTCGGCAAGACGACAGACTGCTCAGGGCCAGACAGGATGTCGGCTGTCTCGGCCATAAAGTGCACACCGCAGAACACGAACGATTCGGCCTCAGGGTGTTGTTTCGCGGCCTGCGCAAGCATGAACGAGTCGCCGACGAAGTCTGCGTACTTCACGATTTCGTCGCGTTGGTAAAAGTGGCCGAGGATCCGGACGCGGTCACCAAGCTCCGCCTTCGCCGCCGTGATCCACTGGTCAAGCTCAGCGTCGCTCGCGTTCGTGTATCGCTCGGGCAGCGGGCCCTGGCGCGGCGCCGTCCCCGGGATCACGTCACCGACGGAGGCACCGGGACCGTAGCCGGGCTTCGTGTCGATCGACCACGGATCGTCTGCGAGGTCGGCATCGCACGAAGATACCGAGCCTGTCGCCCGGAGCGCTATCGGCTTGCGATGTGGGGCCGTCGTTGGCCGGCCGGGTCGCTCGGATACAGCCGCCTCGCGGGCTGCCGCGCCGCGGATAAGTTCGTGCACGCTGCTCATGAGTTGCTCCTCGCGTCTTCTTTGGTCGTGTCGGGTCTGGGGGCTAATGCGGTTGGCGGAGCGGTTGGCGTTCTCCGGCGTGTGACGTCCGGGGTCTGGTCAGACTCGCTGAACCTGTAGAGCCGGGCTGGCCGGTGCGCACCGCCAGAGTCAAGCTCGCCCGTGTCGACGAGCCCGCCGCGGGCGAGCGCTTGCCTCCTGAAGTTTGCTGGGTCGATGGCCTGGCCGAGCACTGCTTCAGTAACCGCGCGGAGCTGCCCGAGCGTGAATGACCCACCAAGGAACCTGTGCGCGACCGCCGCGTACTCGGTTTTGGCGCGAAGCCTGTCGACGGCATGGTCAATGATCTCGGCGTGATCGAACGCGAGCTGCGGAAGTCGGTCGATTGAGAACCAGGCGACGTTCTCCCCCGCGGTCTGTTCGAGTGCCTCCGCGGTTTCAGCCGCCCCCGCGTCGCCTCCGTCGCGTGATGACAGGGGCGGGAGCGGGTCGTCCCAGCGGCGGGGCCGAGGCACGGGATCAGGATCGGAATCCACGCGAGCGCGCCCCTCGCGCGGCAGCTCGACACCAGCGTTTGGGTCGGCGTCAGCGTTTGGCTCGGCGTCGAGCTCGAGCTCGAGCTCGCCGTACTGCGCCCAGTAGGCGATGGTGACGAGCCGCTGGGCGTCCGCCGATCGCTCTATACCGCCAAATGAGTAAAGCTGTTCGAGGTGACGCGGATTCCTTCGGGCAGCGGCCCGCAGGGTGCGGAGCGCGGTATCGGAGAGTGTCTCATCCCACTCGGTTGGCCCGCCTGGTAGCGCCCATTCACCGAGAAAAGGCGCGCGAGTCCTTCGCACGAGGGGAAGCCAAATTGTGGGAGCCGCGGCGGCCTCGCCGACATGCTCGGCGTCCGCGGGCGGTCGCAGGGCGAATGCGACGACTGACACTGCAACCGCTGGCGGCAGATAGCGACGCTCGGCGACGCTAGCGCGCTGGTAGTGCATCCTCGCTCCGCTCAATTCAGACTTAAAGTCATTCTGACCATAAGTCAGCATACGCCTATTCCGAGAGCTGTCAAACCTGCCCTATCGGCGAGTGAGGCGCTTCAACCCACGAGTCGCGCGGTCTGCCCGCGTACCAAGCGGGTTGTTGTCGACGAGCATGTAGGTCCAGGTCGCCGACGGGGCGACGGACGCTGCCCTTCGCTCCTTCGCTAACCTTGCACGGCGCGCGGTCGCCGGACGAGCAATACGATTCCGACCACTACAAGCGCAACACCCATGACCGTCGCGACGACACCGCCAATTGACCACCCGAAGAGCGGGGCAAAGAAGCTCGCGGCGTTGAAGGCGGGCGCGGCGACGACGCCAACGACATCGCTTGGGCACTCGATCAGGATCTCTCCAGGGCTCTCCGCCCGCACGATCGCAAAGGAGTTAAAGTCGCCGCCTCGATACTCGGAGCTGAACGAGTAGGGGCGGACCGCCTGAACAGGAAGACTCCTCCCGGACTCAGTCGTTGCAGTGCATTCGATAGGGAACGAAGCATTCGGAGCATCTTCTGGCGCAAGGAGATAGAACGCGTCATCTGCTCTGCTAGCTGTCACCGTGCCACTCGGGGTCACCTCGGTGACCTCCTCAATCATTTCGAATACCTTTGGAACCGTCGCGAGAGCGCCGACTGCGAGGCCAAACGGCAAACCCCCGAGCGTGAGGATCGCCCCGAGCACTACGGCGACAACCGCGCCGACGCTCGAGCGCGGTCGCTGGTTCGGGTACTGGCTCGGGTGTCGGTTCGGGTGTCGGTTCGGGTGTAGGTTCGGGTGTGGCAGGACTTGCCGTGCGACCTGGGGCGGCTGTCCGCCGTTTACGGGCTGCCCAACTTGACCATTTGGCGGCAACGCTGTCATTCCGGCTCCCTACATAGGACGGCGCCGGTCCGCGACCTGGCGCTCAGGCTCTGGTTGCTCTTTCAGCGTAGGCGCTCAACTCCAGAGTGACAAGTGATGCCCCATTCGCCGCTGAGTGCCGTCAGGGTGCCAAGTACCGCTGGGTGCCGCTGGGATGCCCCGGGCGACGCTCGGGCGCCACCAGGGGCCGCCAGGGCGCTAAGTGCCGCTCATAGCACTGGCGACTTGCGGAGCGCGAAGCATTGCTTGCTCGGTCCACAAGGGTGACGTCCTCCGCTGGTAGCGGCAAACTGACCTCATCCTGTGGAAAGCGCCGGCCGGGGTGTGCACCAGTGCTTGACTCATCCCATGTTAAATACTTCCGAACACGAGCAACCACCAGACGTCCCAGGCCACCCAGGCGCCCCAGGCGCCCCAACGACTTCCACCGCAGCGGTCCCCGATTCCACGGCCGCATCACCGCCTAGCCATACTGTGCCGGGCTCAGATGCACCCGTGACCGCCAATGGACTCGACGCCGACGACCGGGCTGACGCAACAGACCTCGCCGACATGGCCGACGCAGCATCGGCTGCACGAGCGGCTGAAGCAGCTCAGCTGCGCGCGCTTGGCGGCCTGATGCGGCGCACTTTCGGGCACGCGACTGTCGGCGAGAGTAGCCGCTCTCGGAATCCAGAGCTCGAACTGCGCTCGCTGAGACTCGAGGTCGCGGCGCGCCTCCACCTCAGCGAGTACGCGGCCGAAAAGCTCATGCATACAGCTCACCACACGGTCGACGTCTACAAAGCAACCCTAACCGAACTCGCTGCAGGCCGCGTTTCGCTGCAGGTCGTGCACGTCACCGTCGACGAGGGGCTTGTCTTTCAATCTCTTCCACCAGAGCAGGCGTCGACGCGGCGCGCACAGTATGAAGCTGAGGTGATTCCACACGCCCGCGTCGAGACGCCCAACAGGCTTCGGCCAATTGCCCACCGGATTGCGCTGGAGCTTGCAGATCTTCCACTTGACGAACAGCACGAGTCAGCCACGAGACGGCGATGCGTACAGGTGCGCGATCTCCCGGACGGCATGGCGGAGTTCGCCGCGTACCTCCGAGCGACGGCAGCATACGCGATTCGTGACAGGGTCGCTCAGATTGCCAAGCACATTGCGAAGACGGAGTCACCCGCAGCCGCGAGTTCGCTGGGGGCCGACGGCACAGGCAGTGGAAGGGGTGGAGCGGGCACCCCTCGCTCAGCACTCTCCACTCATGAGCAGGGCGGGGGCCGCACTCGCTCGCAGATTGAGGCTGACCTCTTCACAGATCTCCTGCTGACAGGCGAGGTTCCGGTTGCGGCCGAAGGGTCGGCCCCGATCGGCCGGGGCATATCTGGCCGCATTCAGGTCGTTGTACCTGCGCATCGGCTGCACGACGTACCGCTCACGGATACTGAATCAACGGGCGACCCCGCTTGCGACAACGCCAATGTTGGTGGCGTCGCGGAGCTTGTTGGGTATGGCCCGATCGGCGGAAAGGTTGCGCGCGAGGCAGCGGAACGGGCCGCCGCAGCCGGCGATAGCTGGGACCTCGTGAACGTCACGGTTGGCGGCACCGTCATGAGCGTCAAGACGTATCGGCCATCCGCGCACATGCGGCGGTTGATCATCGCCCGAGACCTCCATTGCCGAGCGCCAGGTTGTCGCAGGCAGGCGACGAGCTGCGATATCGATCACACGATCGATGCTGCCCACGGCGGCGCGACAAGTACCGACAATCTCGCTTCCCTCTGCCGAGGCCATCACGTGTTGAAGCACACAAGCGGTTGGAGGCTCATCCAACACGATGCTGGGGCACTCACGTGGGTGAGCCCGACGGGGGCCGAGCACACCTCACGCGCTCCCAGCACTGTCAGGTTTCGCGCTCGCACGAGCAGGGCGCATGCGGAGTGACGGGCCCGCTACCAGGCGAGGAAACGATCAGGCGAGCAGGTCTCTCATGTCATCGGCCGTGAGAGATTTGGAAAAGAGTTCCTCATCGTCAATCACTGCGTCGAAGAGTGCACGCTTGCGTCGCTGCAGTTCAAGGACTTTCTCCTCAATCGTCCCGAGCGCAATCATGCGGACAACGTTTACAGGCTTCTGCTGACCGATCCGGTGAGTACGGTCGATTGCCTGGGCCTCGCTCGCCGGGTTCCACCAGGGATCAAGCAGAATCACGGTGTCGGCTTCGGTGAGGTTGAGACCCACTCCTCCCGCCTTCAAGCTGATGAGAAATACATCCACTTCACCATCTCGGAAACGCTCGATGACCGAGTCTCGATTTCGGGTCCCGCCATCAAGCGTAATCGTACGGATCCCTTCAGCCGCGAGGTGAGCCGACGCGCGCTCAAGGAACGAGGTGAACTGGCTAAACACGAGCGCACGCCGACCTTCGGAGGCAAGCGCGCGGGCATGCTCCGCGAGTGCCTCGAGCTTCGCAGAAGGAATCTCAGAGTATTGCCCATCGATCAGCGTCGCATCGAGCGCGAGCATGCGCAGGAGCGTGAGCGACCGGAAGAAAGTGAACCGACTCCGATCAAGATCTTCCATCAGCCCGAACAGTTTCTGCCGTTCCCGCTGCAGGAAGGCGTCGTAGAGCGCCCGATGACGTGAGTCTAGCTCGATTTCAAGGATCTGTTCCTGCTTCTCGGGAAGCTCTGCAGCGACGCTAGCCTTGGTACGGCGCAGCATGAACGGCCTGATCCTACGTCGAAGTTCCTTCGTGCGCCGCGCACGGAGTTCTCGCTGCAGTTTCGGGCCGCTCCCGGCCCCTGTACCGACCGAGTTACCCGGCGCAGGCTGCTCAATGGCACGCACGTAGTCTTCTTCGAAGCGGCGAGCGGACGGGAAGAGCCCAGGCGCGACAATCTTGGTGAGCGCGTGCAGCTCTCGGAGCGAATTCTCAATCGGTGTTCCCGTCACGGCGAGCTTCCATCCCACCGGGAGGGTCTCGGCAAGCTCATTTCCTTGGGCAGCCGAGTTCTTCACGAACTGCGCCTCGTCGAGAATGAGGCCCGCGATTCCGAGTTCCGGGTCTTCAGCGGCTGACCGATAGCTCGCAAAGTCGAGTCGGAACAGCGCGTAGCTCGTCACGATGAGGTCCGCCTCGGCGGCATCATCTCGCACCGTGCGACCGCTCGCGGCCTCCGTCGCTGCGCGGACGCGAACGCGCAGGCCCGGCGCGAAGCGTGCCGCCTCCGCGGCCCAGTTACTCATCACTGACGTTGGCGCGACAACGAGGAACGGCCGACGTTCGGCCCGCCCGGCGGCTCGCCGCCAGGGGATCGAAGCGCCGCCGAAACCACCGGAACCATCGGAGCCGTTGGACTCTGCAGGCCCGCCAGACTCGCGATAATCGCCGGGTTCGACTGAATCGCGCAACACACCCGGCCCATCAAGACCACCACGCTCGCCTTCCTTGGCGTAGGCGATCAGCGTCAGGCATTGGAGGGTCTTTCCGAGCCCCATGTCGTCAGCGAGGATGCCGCCCAGTCTGTTGCGCCACAGAAACGCCAACCAGTGGAAGCCGTCGCGCTGATATGACCGAAGTTCAGCAGTGATACCGGCAGGCTCGGGCACTGGCACGGGTCGCGCAGCGCCGATCTCACGGGCCAGTTCACGCCATTCAACGGCGGCTTCCGACTCGTCTGCGAGGTCTTCAAAGTCTGCCCAATTCGGCACCTGGTGCCTCGGAACACGCGGCCCAGTCTCCCATTCGTCAAGGTCCTGGCCCTCCGCAATGAGGGCCGCCAGCGGCGCAAATGCAGGGTGGTTCAGGTGAAGATACGTATTGTCGACAAGCAGCAGCTTTGTTCGCCCTGTCGCGAGCGCTTTAAATAGCGGCCCAAACGGCACTGTCCGCCCCTCGATCGTGACGAGCACGCCGAGGTCGAACCAATCCTCCCGTTCGCTCGGCACCGTCGTCACTTTGAGGTGCGGCACCCCTTGCAGCTCGCGGTACGCAGGGACAGCCCCCGAAACACGCACCGTGACCCCCGGTGTATCGCGGAGCTGAGGGACCACCTTCGTCAAGAATTCGGCGGCAGCCACCCCACGAAGCTCAAGGGGGCCGGGCAGCCCGCGCTGCGCCTCGGCGTCGAGCCATTCTGGCGCATCCCCGCGCCATGCGTCGGGGAAGAGTTCTTGGGCAAGGATCTCATCGGGGATCACACTGCCGAGGGTCGCTGGGCGCCCCTCGCCGCGGCGTCGAGTGGGGCGTTCATCGCTCCAGGTGAGTAGCAGTCGGTGTCCTGCGCGCCAGGCCGCCGTCAGCAAGAGCCGCACCCGGTCCGGATCGGGCAGCGTCACCGACCCGTCGCTGCTCGCCACGGTGAACTCCGACTGCAGCTCTGGCAGTCCGTCGGCGAGGAACTCTGTCCGCTCCTGTGCAGCGATTGTAAGGCCGCCCGGCTCGAGTGCCCCCGAAAGGAGCGCCACCTCCGAGGCTGTCGTCTCGTTCGTCGTCGGCGCGAGGTGGACGGAGCGGTCGCGCCCGCGCCCGGCGATGTAGACACCGTGGTTTCCTACTGCACCGGTTTCGACGAAAGGTACCTCTGCGCCGTCGAGTTCAAGCCTCGGCGTCAGCACGACCGCGCCGCCGCCGGCTGCGACGGTGTCAAGCCAGAGCTCTGCCCGTTCGTGCAACCGAACCGAAGCGCCCTTTCCGGCGACGACGAGCGCGATTCCAAGGCGTTCAGACTGACGGAGCAGAGTCCACAACGCCGGACTCAGGTATTCGTCGAGAAAGACCCAATCAGGATCCTTCCCGATGGCGACAGTCTCGCCGGCTCGGTGCAGAGCGTGCAGCTGCCGAAACCATCGCTGCTGCGCGGGGTCAAGGCTTAACCGACTCCCGTGATGGCCGATGTTCGCCCAGGTGAGGCTCCCCCGAGCCCAGCCGCGCTCCGTTCTGATCGCCGGCCGAATTCCCAACTGGAAGATACCGCTCCCGGCGTCCTGCCCGGGCTTCACTGAGCGCGACAGCGGCCCATTCCAGTTGTCTGCGGAGCGGGGAATCATCTCGCGAACCTCGAATTGCAGGCCGAGCTGCGCGAACTGTCCCCCCGCTATGACGCTTCCGCGTGCCGAGGAGGCACCGCGTTCGCGGACCGCTCGCTGCGTACCATCGAGCGAGCCGTCCCTGCTCCCAAGGAGCTCCCCGAGCCGCGCTCGCCACGCAGCCTCAGGGCCACGCTGCGCTGGCGGAGGAGCATCGACATCGGGACTATTCATACGTGCCTCAATGCTACGCCGTGCCGGAGACGCTCCCTGCGTCGAGTGAGTACACGTGAACCTGCACGCCAGCTGGCCTTTCGGCGTGCAGAGACACGGTATATTTGAAGAGCAAAGTCTGCGGCCTATCGGCTACGGCGCCTGGCACCGCCAGCGCTGCAGACACGCCGCACAGCAGGCGGCAAGCCGGAGCCAAATGGCGCACGGGCTTGAGAAAGGCCAGATTCGTATGCCCGCAAATGGGATCCCTGAGGACGACCAGCAGGTCCCGAGCACCCCTGAGACGCCGAAGGGTCATCGTGAGACCGCTGCGCGAGAAAGCGAGATCGCTCCAGAGTTCGCCGAGCTCGCAGACGCGGCAGTCTTCTCCGAGCGCAGCCGGGGAACTGACGCGAAGATCGCGTCCCGTGCAGACGGCGATACCCTACGCGCTACATTCGCGCGATACTACTCGCTGACCAAGCCGGGCGTGCTGTACGGAAACGTCCTGACTGCCGCAGCCGGCTTCCTGCTCGCCGCCGGTGTTGCGCGCGCCTTTGACGGGCTTCTCTTTCTCGCGACGATCGTTGGCACCACGCTCGTCATCGCCGCCGCTTGCGTGCTGAACAACGTGCTCGACCGCGATATTGATGACCGGATGGAGCGCACGAAGAAACGCGCAACCGTATCTGGCAGCGTTAGCGTGCGAAACGCGGTGACCTTCTCGGTTGTGCTGTTTGTGTTCGGCAACGCGATCCTCGTTGCCTGGACAAACTGGCTCGTCGTCGTGACTGGCCTCGCCGGGTTCTTCACGTACGTGGTGCTGTACGGCATGCTGTCAAAGCGCATGAGCGTGCACGGCACGCTCGTGGGAAGTATCTCAGGCGCAGCGCCGATCTTCGCGGGCTACGTTGCGGTCACCGGGACGGTTGATGCGGCGGCGATCCTCGCCTTCCTCGCCATCTTCTTCTGGCAGATGCCCGAATTCTACTCAATCGCCGTGTACCGTCGAGACGAGTACGCTCGTGCCGGCGTTCCCGTGATCACCGTGGTGCATGGGATTCCAGCGGCCAAGATCCAGATCCTGCTGTACACGATCGCGTACGTCGTGGCATCGGTCGCGCTCACCCCGCTCGGTTACACAGGCTGGGTGTATGCGGCGGTCATGGGGGCGCTTGGCGTCTGGTGGATCGTCATCGGCATCCAGGGCTTCAGCGCAAAGGACGACAACGCCTGGGCACGTCGCATGTTCAGGTTCTCCCTGATCATCATCATGGCATACAGCCTGATGATCTCGATCGGCGCCCTCCTCCCCTAAACGGAGACGCCCGGCTGCGGCTCCCCTAGACCCACTTCGCGAGCGTCACCGAACGGTCACGGGCGGTAAACCCGAGACGCTCATACATGCCGAGCGCGCCACTCGGGTTCGCAGAGTCGACGTCGAGCAGGGCGTTGACGAAACCCGCGGCGCGGTACGCTTCGAGCACTGCCGAAATCACCGCTGACGACAGCCCGCGACCTCGCCAATCGCGTACGACGCCGATTGTCGACATGTACCCAAACGGGCCGCCGTTCAGCTCCCACTCGTCCTCGTTCACCTCCGTGAGCGCGGCGGCAACAACCCGAATCGGGTCGGCGTCTGAGCCGCGACCCGTGACGAGCACGCGCGACAGTTCAGGGGAAAACTCCCCGAGCTCTCGTTCGTCCGCCCACTCTTGCGCGCTCATGGGGCGCGAACCCCAGTGGTCTCGAAAGGCGTCGTTGACCGCGAGCCGCGTAGCCTCAGACACCTCCGCGGTGTACGGGCGGAGTTCAACCCCCGGAGGCAACTTGCGGGCGGGAATCTCGCCAGCGAGGGATCTTCCGAGCTCCATCCACCACCGCACCGGCTGGTATCCGGCATTCGCAGCGAGCGCGAGAGTGTCGGAGTTCGCTTCCCGTGCGCCCATGCTGAGCAGCCCAGGCAGCCTCGCATCGACCGTCGCGAGTAGTTGCCGACCGCGAGCCTCCTGCCACGCAAGCATCCCGGTACCGATACCAAGACCCCGCCACTCGGGGTGGACAACGCCGTCGACAAAGACGTCGACCTGGTCACGCCACTCGTCGTCGAGCTTCGCCTCCCCAAACGCGACGAGGACACCAGCGTTCGAGAACGCCAGCACGGTGTCGGTCGCCAGAGTAAAGCGATCTCCGGTGAGCCAGAGCTTCACGAGATCCAGTCCGTACAGTTCATACGGGTGGTCGATGACTCCCGCCGCGCGGTATAGCTCGCAGATTGCCTCGGCATCATCGCCAGTCGCGGGGCGCCAGCTCAGGTGTTCACCGCCGGCTGTCGCGGGGAGCTCGGGCAGCGCGTCTGGTGCGAGCGCACGGTCTGCGAGCGAAACTCCGGCCGCAGCGAACGCACGCGCGTAGATCTCCCGCACAGTCGTGTGTTTCCTGCGATTGTAGGCCATCGCAGTCTGCGGGGCGCCCTCCGCTGCCGCGGCTTTCGCCGCAGCGTAGCGCTCCGCGTCCTCCGGGTGCGCGCGAAGCCAATCACGAAAGAGCACATGGCGTGCGGGCTCGGCAGTACCGGCATCGAACACGTGCAGGTTGACCCGCGGTTCCTCGAGCCTCAGCATCCTGTGGCCGTCGAGCTCCGGCTCCCGTACGGTATGCCGATACCCCAGTGCGGTGAGCGCGGGGATGTAGCGTGACTCATCGTCGGGGTCGGCTACGACGAGGTCAAGATCGATGACGTCCTTTGCCGGTAGGCGTGGGACCGCAGTTGAGCCGACATGCTCGAGCGAAACCGCCACAGATCCGACTGCCGCGAGGATCGCGTCGCCCAGGACGCGCGCCCGCTCGGGCCAACCCGGGTTCGCTGGCACGACAGCCAGCGCTTCAGGGGGCGGCTCTCCCGCCACCCACGGGTCAGCCATCGCGACGCCGTCACGAAAGTCAGCGATTCCTGCAGGGAGACCACCTGTCATTGCCCATCCTTACTCACGTGTCACGGGCACACTATCGGCCAATGTGCTCGCTCCGCCAGGCACAACACGCACGCCACGAGCAATGTCAGGTACTTTCACGGCGCGCACAGATGCTACTCCCAGCGAGGATCGTTCGGATCCGGTGATTCTGCACCATCGCCGTCGGTCATGACGCGAGCATCTCCCACCCACGCCGCGAGCTGGCCGGCGCACAGCAGGTGCGGCCGCGGCGGTCCAAGCAGGTCTGGATCAGCTGCGACTGCGAGCGGCGCGTCGCTCGCGAAGATCAGCACGTTACCCAGGGGGCCATCTGCGTCGAGCGGGTCGGCGTCGAGCACGACAGCAACGTGCGCGAACACGTCGCCCAGCGTTGCGGCCTGCCGGCGCGCGTACTCGAACGGATGACCGTCGAGCAGGTTGACCACGACGGCTCCGCCAGCCGCGGAGCGCGCGGCGACGAGGGCGAAGAACTCGCGGCTCGCGACGCGACGGTGGATCACGGCCGCATCCCAGAGGTCGACAATCGTGAACTCAGCTTCGGCCCAGTCTGTTGGCGTTGCGGTGCGCCCGGCGTCGACCTGACTAGCGTGCCTGGACTGCGGGGCTGGCTCCGGCTCGGACACCTGCTGAGATTCCGGCTCGGATACCTGCCCTGGCCCCTGCCCTGGCGCCGGCCCCGGCGCCCACCCTGCCCCGGAGGCGCTGGCCGCCTCGGCGACCTCACGCGCATCTCCGAAGACCGCACGCACGTCGCTCCCCTCAGGCAGCGGAAGCGCGTCAAGCATTGTTGCGTAGAGTTCCGGCTCGAACTCGACAACGAGCTGTGGTGAGCCTGCACGGGTGGCTTGAACGTACCGCGCCAACGTCAGGGCGCCAGCCCCAAGATGCACCGTGAAGAGCGGTGCACCGCTCGGAGCAGCGGCATCGATCGCGCGCGCGATATGGCGGGTGTATGGATACGCGAGCTTGGTGGGGTCAGACAGCGAGACGACAGACTGCGCAACCCCGTCAACGCTGAGCTCGAATCGACCAGGCCGCAGCCTCGAACTCGTGAGTGTGACCGATTGCCCCGAGAGCGTCGAGGAGAGTGTTCGGCGTTTCTTCAGCACCGTCCAAGTCTAGGTCTCGTGCGTTGCCACTTCGTGCGCGTAGCCGTGGCTCGGGGTCCTTCGTAGCCTGGCGCCCTCGAATGGCCCGCGCGCCATTCGAGGAGCTCCACGGACAGCCCTGAGAAGTGGACCTGTCGGACATAGCCGCGAATCACGCAGTTCACAGAGTGGAGATGCCGAAAACTCAAAATCGCCACCCGCATCAGCGAACAGTGGCGACTCGTGAACCCTAAGAGTGGATCTGAGGGGATTCGAACCCCTGACCCCCTGCATGCCATGCAGGTGCGCTACCAACTGCGCCACAGACCCTCATGGAAGTCGGGCGAATGCTCGCCCGACAACTCCTCTATTCTACACCAGCCCGGATCGCGCGAAGCAAATCGACGCGCCCGGAACCTGGCCTGAAACCTTACTGCGGGGCGACCTCAAGCATCTCGGAGACGTCGATCACTGGGCAGTCATGCCAGAGTCGCTCGAGCTGGTAGAAGTCGCGCTCCTCGTGGTGGAAGACGTGCACCATGATGTCGCCGAAGTCGAGCAGCACCCAACGGCCGCCCTCGCGCCCCTCACGACGAATGGTGCGAACGCCGGCCTCATTGAGGTCGCGCTCGATCTCGTCTGAGATGGCCTGGACGTTTCGCTCGACGCTGCCAGACACGATCAGAAACGCATCGGCAAAGCCGAACAGCTCCCCCACTTCGAGCGCGACGGGAGCCGTTGCGCCCTTCGCGTCGGCCGCGCGAACGGCGATCTGCAGGTCGGCGAGCATGTTTCGAGCGTCTGCCACGTGTGTACCCCTCAAGGTGTTAGTTAAAGAATCCCTGGGTTGCGGCAAAAACCACAACACCAATAACGATGACGATCAGCCCGCCGCCTGACAGCGCGAGGATGAGCGGCACCTTGCTGCGGTCCTTGGTTGGCTCCGCTACGACAGGCACCTCTGGGCGACGACGCGCGCTCACCGCACTGCGGGCAGAGACCGGCATGGGTCCCGACTCCGACGTTGAAGTGATCGCGTCGGGCGTCTCGCCCGTCAGGAACGGATCGAAGTCGATTGAGTCGTGAATACCGGAGTGCCCCCCGGTCTCGCCCATCGACTTCGGCAGCTCGATCGAACCCGTCACGAAGAGCTCGCCTGTCGCGCCGAGCGGGCCAGTGAGGCCGCCGGTCTCGCCTGGGTGGGAGGGCAGGATCAGCGCGGATGCACCAGTTCCTCCCGTACTCCCCTCCTGCGCGACTGCGCGGGAGATGAGATCGTCGAAGTCGCCCGAATCACCGGGAGCGCTAATGTTTGCCGCACGCGCGGGGTCGTCGAACACCGAGCGCCACTCCTCGGGCGGTTGGATGTCTGGGAACGAGTAGCCCGCGGTGTCGGTACCGGTATCGCGCGAATCGTCGGCCTCGGCAGCGGCCTCGGCTGCATCAGCGGCCAGGTCGCTCGGGTCGACGGCGCTTGCGTTGAGGTCTGCGGCAACGAGGTCAGGATCAACGACGTCGACAGGCTCACCCGCTTCTCCTGCTGTCACGTCAACAACGACATCGTCGATAACTACCTCGTCGACAACAACCGCATCCGCGATGACGTCGTCACTGACGGCCTCAGCCTCAACAACGACCTCCTCTGCATCAACGTCGACAGCTGCCTCGGTGTCGACTGCTGCCTCGGTGTCAACAGCGGCCTCAGTGTCAGCGCCGACAACAGCTTCTGCTTCCACTGGCGTGACGATATCGTTCGAGCCGGTTGCAAAAAGGTTCGCGACCGCATCAGCGTCACCAGTCGGCGAGGTGGGCTCTGCAGCGTCAAGGAGGTCCTCGAGCGAGAAAGCCTCGGTTGGAGCGTCGACCGACTCACCCGATGGCTGTTCCGAGGAGGCGCCGCTTGCAGGCAGGTCTTCGAAGCTCAGCGCCTCAGTCGGTGCACCGAACGAATCAAAGTGGTCCTCGACAACGGGGTCCTCGGCGGGAGCGGGAGCTTCTGCCTCTGCGGCAGGCTGCTCCGCAGCCCCGGCAGCTACCTTCGCAGCGTCGGCGGCTTCCTGCTCTGCCACGAGCGCGGCCGCGGCCGCTTCGCGGAGCTCACGGATCTCGCGCCTGGTCCGCGGGGTCCCATCGGGATTCAGCGGGTCGATCTCGATGCTCGCAAGGTCGACTGCAGCTGTTCCCGACGCCGCCTCTTCCGCCGCAGCACTGGCTTCGCTGGCGTCGCTGGCCGGGACCTCTTCGATCGATTCGGCGCCCTCGCGCTCAGCCTGCTCGCGCAGGCGCATCTCGCGCCGCGTCAAGGGCCGTTCGTGGTCTTGCTCACTCATTCGTCTGTCGCTTCCTCGGAATACAAGCCGTGCTTGGCGATGTACTGCACCACCCCATCGGGCACTAGGTACCACACAGGGTAACCTCTCGACACCCGCTCCCTACAGTCCGTAGACGAGATCGAGAGCGCCGGGATCTCAAGCAAGCTTACGTTATCGTGTGAAAGGCCCGAGAGGGAGAGCTCGTGTCCGGGGCGCGACACCGCGATAAAGTGCGCGAGCTCCCAGAGCTTTTCAACGTCTTTCCAGCTGACGATCTGCTGAACCGCGTCTGCTCCAGAAATGAAGAAGAGCTCCGCGTCAGGCATGAGCCGCTTCAAATCGCGGAGCGTGTCAACTGTATAGGTTGGCCCGTCCCGGTCGACATCCACTCGGCTCACAGTGAACTGCGGGTTCGATGCCGTAGCGATCACTGTCATCAGGTAGCGGTGTTCGCTCTCCGAGACGTTGCTCTTCTGCCAGGGCTGACCGGTGGGCACGAAGACGACCTCGTCGAGGTCGAAGCTCTTCGCAACCTCGCTGGCGGCGACGAGGTGGCCGTGATGAACTGGGTCGAAGGTGCCGCCCATCACCCCCACGCGTCGCCGACTAGCCACGATTAGTGCTGCTGCGCCTCACCGTGCTCGCGGGCGTATGCCGCTGCCTTCTCTGCGTGACGGTTCGCAACGTCACGGAAGGAGAACGTCACCAGTGCGGCAACAACGAAGACGGAGAAGACAATGACGCCGTATACGGGCGCAGGCATCGGAAGCTCCGTGACGACGTGGCTTGCGCCCTCGGCTGCTGCAATCGTGGCTGCAAATGACATGAAGAGCCCTGACCTTTCGTATGGCAGAAATACTTACTACAACCCTACAGGGTTTGGCTATCGAATCTGCCCAGCGCCACGCACAACCCACTTCGTGCTTGTCAGTTCGGGCAGTCCCATGGGTCCGCGCGCGTGCATCTTCTGGGTTGAGATTCCAACCTCCGCCCCGAAGCCGAACTCGCCACCGTCGGTGAACCGAGTCGAGGCATTCACCATCACGACTGCCGAATCAACCTCGGAGAGGAAGCGCTCGGCGCTCTGAAAGTCGTTCGTCACAATCGACTCCGTGTGCTTCGTCGAGAACTCGTCGATGTGGGCGATCGCTTCGTCGATTGAATCCACGACACGCACTCCCATCACAAGGTCGAGGTGCTCGGTCGCCCACGTCTCGGGAGTGGCGGGCTCGCGCACGCCCGCCGCCTGGGCGCGCTCGTCGCCATACAACACGACGCCGCGTTCCGCGAGCGCATCGACGAGGCGTGGCAGCAGCGTGTCCGCATGCGCCGCGTGCACAAGCAGCGTCTCTGCGGAGTTGCAGACGCTCGGACGATGCGTCTTCGCGTTCACGACGATTGACTCCGCCATCGCAGCGTCCGCGCTTGCATCGACGAACACGTGAACGATGCCAGCCCCCGTCTCAATGACGGGCACTGTCGATTCGTTCACGACCGTCGCGATCAGGCCAGCACTGCCGCGCGGGATGAGTACATCAACGAAGCCCCGCGCACGCATGAGCCTCCCTGCGCCCTCGCGTCCGAACGGATCGATCGTCTGGAAAGCGTCGCCATCGATCCCGCTGCGCTGAACCGCGTCCTGGATCAGGCTCACAAGCACGCGGTTGGAATCCTCTGCGGCAGAGCCGCCGCGAAGCACTGCCCCGTTCCCGCTCTTGAGCGCGAGGGCGACGATATCAACAGTGACGTTCGGGCGCGCCTCATAGATCGCACCGACGACGCCGAAAGGAACTCGCTTCTGCGCGATAGTCATCCCGTTCGCGAGCGTGCTGCCCCGAACCACCTCGCCGACAGGGTCGGGAAGCGCGATGATCTCCCTCACCGCGGCAGCAAGCCCGAGAATGCGCGCCTCGTCGAGCTTCAGCCTGTCAAGCAGACCGTCACCGATGTTGTTCGCGGTTCCCCTCGCAAGGTCGAGTTCGTTCGCGGCGATGATCTCTGGGACCGCACCCTCGAGCGCGACCGCGATCGCTTCGAGCGCGGCGTTCTTCTGCGCCGTGGTAGCAGTAGCAAGGGTGCGCGAGGCACCCTTCGCCAGGGTCAACAGGTCGACGAAGGCATCAGTGCGAGACATGCCGCCATTCTAGCCCGCCGGAGCTACCGCGCTGCCGCCCCAAAGAGGGTGCCGTGATCCTCACCATCGAGAACTGCGGCAAGCAGCCGAGCCTCAGTGAGCAGCACAGACGTTCCTGCGTCAGCAGCGAGCCTCGCAGCCTGCACCTTCGTGGTCGCGCCACCGGTCCCCCAGCCCGACTGGCTTTCGCCGATCTTCACGCCATCGAGTGGGTCGCCGTACGCGACGTGTGCGATGCGCTCAGCGCCCACCATCTCTGGTGGAGCCGTGTAGAGCGCATCGATGTCAGAGAGCAGCACGAGTTGATCAGCCTCGACGAGCCGCGCGACGAGCGCCGCGAGGCGGTCGTTGTCGCCGAACCGGATCTCGTGGGTAGCGACGGTATCGTTCTCGTTGATGATCGGCACGGTGCCGAGCGCGAGCAGCCGTTCGAGGGCGCGCCTGGCGTTTCCCCTGTGCGTCGGGTTCTCCATGTCGTGCGCGGTGAGAAGCACCTGCCCGGCGACGAGGTCGTGACTGCTGAGCGCACGCTGGTACCGGTTCACAAGAATGTTCTGCCCGACAGCAGCGGCGGCCTGCTGCGTCGCGAGATCGTCAGGTCGCGCATCAATGTTCAGAAACGGGACACCGGTCGCGATCGCACCACTGGAGACGAGGATCACCTCGGCCCCGGCAGCCCGCAACCGCGCGAGCGAGTCGACGAGGGTGGGGATCTGTCCGGCGTTGTCGCCGCTGACCGACGACGAGCCGACCTTCACGACGACGCGGCGCGCCGCAAGGAGCGTCGCGCCGCGCGAACCTGCGCCGCTCACTCGTCAGACTCCCACATCCCTGACTTCCGTTCCTCCTCAAGCTGTTCGCGCGCGGCTGCCTTCGCGTCCATGAGGTCGTGGTAGTCGGAACGACGCTCCTTGTTGGTGCGGCGCTGCGGCCCGTCGAGCCTGTCGTCGCTGCCGCGGACGCCGACCTGTACCTCGGCGGCACTCGTCAGCGACGGCTCCCAGTCAAAGACGACGCCCTGGCCGGGGCCGATCACCACTGTTGAGCCGGCGACTGCGCCCGCCTTCACAAGTGCGTCTTCGATGCCGAGCTTCTGCAGGCGGTCTGCGAGGTAGCCGACGGCCTCATCGTTCTGGAAGTCAGTCTGCTGCACCCAGCGTTCTGGTTTCTGGCCGAGCACGCGAAAGAGCGTCCCATACGATCCGCCCTCGGTCACAACTCGGAAACCAGCCTGACGGTCGACGGCCTTCGGCGTGAGCACGATTCGCTCGAGGCGCTCAGTTTCAGCCTCAGCCTTCGCGCGCGCATCCTCCACGATCTCCGCAAGGGCGAAGCCAAGCTCGCGGAGCCCTTCGCGTGATGCAGTAGAGATCTCGAACACCCGGTACCCCATCGCCTCGAGGTCTGGGCGAACGAACTGCGCGAGCTCACGCGCCTCAGGCACGTCGATCTTGTTGAGCGCAACGAGCTGCGGACGGTCGAGAAGCGGGACCTGCCCATCAGGAACCTCGTATGCCGCGAGTTCCTTCTTGATGATCTCAAGATCAGAGATCGGGTCGCGCCCCGGTTCGAGGGTGGCGCAGTCGAGCACGTGCAGCAGCGCGCTGCAGCGCTCGACGTGGCGGAGGAAGTCGAGGCCGAGACCCTTACCCTCGCTCGCGCCCTCGATAAGGCCAGGAACGTCAGCAACTGTGAAGCGGGTCTCCCCCGCCTCGACGACGCCGAGGTTTGGGTGGAGCGTGGTGAACGGATAGTCGGCGATCTTCGGGCGGGCGGCGCTCATCGCAGCGATGAGGCTTGACTTCCCAGCCGAGGGCAAGCCAACGAGCGCGACATCGGCGATCGTCTTGAGTTCGAGCGTGACGTCACCCGCCCAGCCCTCGGTACCGAGGAGAGCAAAGCCGGGGGCCTTGCGCTTCTGGCTTGCAAGCGCATGGTTGCCGAGGCCGCCGAGGCCGCCCTCGGCAACGACAAAGCGCGTGCCGGCCTCTGTGAGGTCCGCGAGCACCTCACCCTCAGCGTCCTTGACGACAGTGCCCACCGGAACCGGCAGCACAAGCTCGGCGCCGTGCGCGCCTGCCCGGTAGTCGCCCGCACCGTACGCGCCGTTCTCAGCCGTACGATGCGGCCGGCGATGGTACTCAAGCAGGGTCGTCACCTGCGGGTCGGCGAGCAGCACGATCGTGCCGCCGTTCCCACCTGCGCCACCGTCTGGGCCGGCGAGCGGCTTGAACTTCTCGCGCCGAACAGAGACACAGCCGTTCCCACCGCGGCCCGCCTGCAGGTGTAGTTGGACCTGGTCAACGAACGTCACCATGAGAGTTTTCCCTTCCGACCCGAAGACGCGCTCGAGTAACTACATTCTGCCCGACGAAAATCGTCAAGGCGACGCCGAATCACGTCGTGCGCGAGCTCGAGCCCGCACAATCCGGCCAGATACGACAAAAGGCGAGCCGAAGCTCGCCTATTGTCGGTACCGAACTACTTACGCAGCGGCAACGATGTTGACGACCTTGCGGCCACCCTTCGCACCGAACTCAACTGCGCCCGCTGCGAGAGCGAAAAGCGTGTCGTCTCCGCCACGGCCAACGTTGACGCCGGGGTGGAAGTGGGTTCCGCGCTGACGCACGATGATCTCGCCGGCGTTCACCTGCTGACCGCCGAAGCGCTTCACGCCGAGGCGCTGTGCGTTCGAGTCGCGGCCGTTCTTGCTGGAGCCGACGCCCTTCTTGGATGCCATTGGTCTGTCTCCTTAGAGTCTAAAAGTGTTACTTGATGCCGGTGACCTTGAGGCGCGTCAGATCCTGACGGTGCCCCTGGCGGCTCTTGTAACCGGTCTTGTTCTTGTAACGCTGGATGACAATCTTCGGTCCGCGAAGGTCGTCGAGGACCTCAGCGGTAACCTTCACCTTTGCGAGAGCCGAAGCGTCGCTCGTCACCTTGTCGCCGTCAACGAGGAGCACTGCCGGGAGTTCAATCTTTCCCTTAGCGTCTCCCGCTACACGGTTTACAGTGATGATCGAGCCAACCTCGACCTTCTCCTGCCGTCCGCTTGTGCGCACTACTGCGTAAACCACTTGGTCACCCATCTCTCGAGGATCGTCTTAAATCGTGTCGAATCGCGAACCCGTCACGATCGAAGTCATACGTGCACTTCCCGCCTCAAAAGCGAGTACGCACAACGGTCAATAATAACGCGAATTACCGCGTTCGGTCAAATGTGGGTCGGCGTGTCAGCCTGAGCCTCGCCGCGACCCTGTGTGCGGGCGTCAAGCGCGTCGAGGAGCATGCGCTCCGGATCGAGCGCGTCATTGCCCGCTGATGCGCCGGAAGCTTCGCTCGCGGCGTTCGCCGCGCCCTGAGCCCCACTCTGGGACTGCGCGCGCGACGAGCGCGAACGCGACCCTCGCGTGCGGCCGCTCCGCTGCGTATCTCCGTCCAACGCCGCAGCGAGCTGCGCCATCGGATCAGTGCTATCGCCGTCGCGGCGCTCCCCCGCTGGCTCCACACCCGGGCTGCCAGAAGCTGCAACTGACCCGCCAGACTCGCCCGCACTGCGAGTCGCGTGGTCAGCTGGTTTCTGATCCTGCGCCTTTGGTGCACTGGCTGGAGCTCCGGCGCGCGAGCTTACGCGGCGGCTGCGCGACTTCGACGCACCGGCTGGAGGCGCATCAGGGAGCGCATCAAGCACGCTCTCAAGCACGGCCGTCGGCGCCGATTCCTCGGTAGCCTTCGCCGTCGGGATCGTCGACGCCGCCACCTGCGCGAGCATGTTCTTCGCGCCGTCACTGATCGCGTGCGTCTGCGCCTTCGGCTCAGTCTGAGCCTTCCCGTTCGACGAGCCATTGCCCGACCCCGAGTGTGATCCGCCACGCTTCTGGCGCCCTGTCGACTCGCTGCGGTGGCGGTGCACAGGTTCGTGATGCACGATCACGCCGCGGCCCGCGCACACATCACAGGGCTCACTGAACGACTCAAGGAGCCCGAGACCGAGCTTCTTGCGTGTCATCTGCACGAGTCCCAAAGAGGTCACCTCGGCAACCTGGTGCTTCGTGCGGTCCCTGCCGAGGCACTCGATGAGGCGCCGCAACACGAGGTCTCGGTTCGACTCGAGCACCATGTCAATGAAGTCGATGACGATGATGCCGCCAATGTCGCGGAGTCGGAGCTGTCGCACGATCTCCTCAGCCGACTCGAGGTTATTCTTCGTGACAGTCTCTTCGAGGTTGCCGCCAGCGCCAACAAACTTTCCGGTGTTGACGTCGACAACTGTCATGGCCTCGGTCCTGTCAATCACAAGCGAACCACCCGACGGCAGCCACACCTTGCGATCCAGCGCCTTCGCGATCTGTTCGGTGACACGGAACTCGTCGAAAATGTCGCGCTCACCCTCGTAACGCTCCACGCGCTGCATCAGGTCAGGGGCGACCGCTGAGAGGTAGTTCTCAATGACTTCATGGGTCTCGGCGCCCTCAATGCGCATCCGCAGGAAGTCCTCGTTGAAGACGTCTCGCACGATCTTAATCAGCATGTCGGGCTCGGAATGCAGCATGGCAGGGCCGCCGCCCTTCTTCACCCGAGCCTGGATCGACTCCCACTGACGGGTGAGGCGCTGCACGTCGTGAGTCAGCTGATCTTCGGTCGCCCCCTCCGCAGCCGTGCGAACAATTACGCCAGCGCCAGTCGGCAGCACTTCCTTGAGAATCTTCTTCAGGCGTGCACGCTCAGTGTCTGGAAGCTTCCGTGAAATACCATTCATCGCGCCGCCAGGCACGTACACAAGGAAACGGCCGGGGAGCGAGATCTGGCTCGTCAGTCGGGCGCCCTTATGGCCAACCGGATCCTTCGTGACCTGTACGAGCACCTGGTCGCCCGGCTTGAGCGCGTTCTCGATCTTCCGGGCAGTGTTTCCGCCCTCAAATTCAGACCAATCGACCTCGCCCGAGTAGAGCACCGCGTTCCGGCCGCGACCGATGTCAACGAAGGCCGCCTCCATGCTGGGAAGCACATTCTGAACGCGGCCAAGGTAAACGTTGCCGATGAGCGAAGACTCGCTCGAACGCGCAACGTAGTGCTCGACGAGCACCTTGTCCTCGAGCACACCGATCTGGATTCGATCCGGAGTGGTGCGGACAATCATCTCCCTGTCGACGGACTCGCGGCGGGCGAGGAACTCCGACTCGGTGATCACCATGCGCTTGCGTCCGGCGTCGCGGCCATCGCGACGCCGTTGCTTCTTCGCCTCAAGTCGGGTCGACCCGCGAAGCTTCTGAGGTTCGGCCACCACCGGCGCCTGGCGCTGCTGACGACGTCCGTCTTCCTCGTCATGCTCTGCCCCACCCTGGCGGCGACGCGAACCGCCGCGGGTGTTGCCCGAGTCCCTTCCACCGCGGTCAGAATCGCGCTCACCGCGATCCTGGTCTCGGTCCCGCTCGCCGCGATCGCGCTGGTTGCGGTCGCGAGTCTCGTTGCCCGGGAACCGGGAGTCGAGGATATCGTCGAGCTTGCGCAGCTCGTTGCGGCGCGGCATCGGCTGCACCGGCGGCACATCAGGCGCGAGGAAGATCAGGCGCGTCGTTGCGCGGAAGCGTTCCTCGGGCGACATGTCAGCGAGCGGCAGCACGAGCGGCAGCCCGTCAGAGAATGTCTTCTCTGGCGATTCGCTGCTCTCTTCCGGCGCCTCATTCGCTTCAGCAGAGCTTGACTCCTCGCTCGCCTCGCCGTCGGGTTCGTGCGTCTGTGTCGGCTCGTTCTCTACAGATGCTGCTGCCTCAACGACGGCGCCAGCCGCATCCTCGGTGTTCTCTTGTGTATTCACCATCTCTGGTGTGCTCCTTCAACCACGGCCGTGAAGCTCCGCGGAAACCAATATTGAGTGCGGGATTCACCGCAAATCCTTGAATTCACCCACTCGACGTGAGTGTTCGGCTGATGCCGGCGGCCACCCTGGGGCAGCCAAAGACTGTACGTGGACGGTGCCGTCGTGGCGTTATCCAACGGTAATCATTATGTCACGGACACACTGAACATTGCTGGAACGCTGCTCGCGGCGCGTTGTCACAGGATTCGCGCGTTACTATCAACACATGAGTGCTATCGAAGTCCAAACCCCGAAGAGTCGTGGGTTTGCAATCGTCACCATCGTTCTCGGCGCGATCGGCCTGTTTGCCTCGTGGGAACTCGCCACCGAATACATCAAGACGTTGCAGGTGGAAGACTACGTCCCCAACTGTGAGCTCTCAGTTCTTGTGACCTGCGGGCCGAACATGGACTCGTGGCAGGGATCCATACTCGGTTTCAGCAACACGATCATCGGCCTCATGGCGTTCGTCGCCCCGATCGCTGTCGGTGTCGGCATGCTCGCCGGCGCCCGCTTCGCTGCCTGGTTCTGGTGGCTCTACCGCGCAGGCCTCGCGCTCGGCGTGATCTTCGTGTTTTGGCTCGCCTACCAGAGCATCTTCTACATCAACACGCTCTGCCCGTGGTGCATGGTCGTATGGTCAGCCACCATCCCGCTGTTCTTCTTCACTGCGTTCCGGCCAGAGGCACAGGGCTACTACGCCGCGAAACCGAGCACGCAGAAGGCGTTTGCCGCGATCAATTCGTGGGCGTGGGTACTCGTACTTATTTCGTACCTCGTCATCGCGGCTGTCGCGCAGTTCCAGCTCAACTGGTTCGCCGAGTTCTCGCGCTAAGTCGCCGAGGACGCTGGAGCGATCCGACGCCAGAGCGCGTCGACCTGCTCAATCGTCTCGCCTTTCGTACCCGAGGTGTCAATCACCACGTCCGCGATCTCACGGCGGGCCGCGTCGCTCGCCTGATTCGCGATGCGGTTTCGCGCCTCAGCTTCAGTCATTCCGCGCAGCTCAACCAGTCGTGCAACACGCGTCTCGACTGGCGCTTCCGCGACAACAATCATGTCCCAGTCAAGCCCGCCCTCGCTGGGCATGACCCCGCTCTCCACAAGGAGCGGGATCTCGTACACGATCACCGCGTCAGGGCGGGAACGGGCCGCCGCCTGAATGGCCTCGTCTGCGAGCCTGCGCACCTCAGGATGCACAATCGCGTTGAGCGCCTGCAGTTCCTCAGGGCTCGCGAAGACACGCTCACCGAGTGCAGCTCGGTTCAAGGAGCCGTCCTCCTCGAGCAGGCTCACACCAAACCGCGAGACAACCTTGGCGAGGCCGGGCGATCCAGGAGCGACCGCGTCACGGGCGAGCTGATCAGCATCGATCCTGATCGCGCCGAGTTCCGCGAGCCGCCCGCCAACAGTGCTCTTTCCTGCCGCGATTCCACCAGTAAGGGCAATGAGTTGCATACGCCAACATTAGCGCGCCCGTAGGCTAGGAGTCAGGAGGTCACCATGCTTGAAGCCATCACCGGTCTCGCACTCGCGTCAGCCGCGGGACTCAACGCCTACATCCCGTTGCTCGGGCTCGGGTTGCTCTCGCGCTTCACTGACCTCCTGACACTGCCCGCAGGCTGGGACTGGCTGGAGAACGGGTGGGCCCTCGGTGTACTCGGCGGCCTGCTCATCGTTGAGATGATCGTCGACAAAGTTCCGGCCCTTGACACGGCGAACGACATCCTCCAGACCATAGTGCGCCCGGCTTCAGGGGGCCTCGTGTTCAGCGCAGGATCAGCGAGCTCAACTGTCGCAGTCACCGACCCCGCGGCGTTCGTGAACTCCTCAGCCTTCTGGCCGTTCGTCATTGGTGTGCTCATCGCACTCGTGCCCCACATACTGAAGCTTGTGGCAAGGCCCGTGGTCAACCTCATGTCAGCGGGAGTCGGCGCGTCGATCATGAGCACAATCGAGGACGTCGCGGCCGTAGTCGTTACCGTGCTCGCGATACTTCTCCCCCTCGTCGCACTCGCCCTCATCGTGCTACTCATTGTCTTCGGAGTCCGCTGGTTCAGGAAGCTGCGGGACCGCAGGCAAGGGAACAGCGGGACTCCGGCCGTCGCCTAGAGGCGGGGATCCTGAAGCCCTTGAGGATCCGCGCCCCGAGAGACTGTGTCCCCTCCGGTCACCAGTGCCATGCAAGAAACGCAAAAGCCCGGCCACCGCACATGCGGGGCCGGGCTTTTGGCTAGCAGCTAGTGAAAACTAGCTCGGGCTTAGTTGCCCTCGAGCTGAGCTTTGAGTGCAGCGAGTGCCTCATCGTCAGCGAGTGCGCCGGTCGAAGCCGAGTCGCTCGAGAAGTTCGAGGCCGAAGGCGCATCAATAGCGGGTGCAGCTGCCTGCTCTGCGAGCATAGCGGCGACCTGCTTCTTGTGTGCTTCCCAACGCTCCTGAGCAGCAGCGTACTCCTGCTCCCACTTCTCGCGCTGGCTCTCGAAGCCTTCCTTCCACTCCTGAGTCTCAGGATCGAAGCCCTCGGGGTACTTGTACTCGCCGTTCTCGTCGTACTCGGTAGTCATACCGTACAGAGCCGGATCGAACTCGGTGCCCTCAGGGTCGAGGCCCTCGTTCGCCTGCTTGAGGCTGAGCGAGATGCGGCGACGCTCGAGATCGATGTCGATGATCTTGACGAAGACTTCCTGGCCTGCCGAAACGACCTGCTCAGCAAGCTCAACGTGCTGACCCGAGAGTTCGGAGATGTGCACGAGGCCCTCGATGCCGTCTGCAACGCGAACGAACGCGCCGAACGGAACGAGCTTGGTAACAGCACCCGGAGCAATCTGACCGATTGCGTGGGTGCGTGCGAATACCTGCCACGGATCTTCCTGCGTAGCCTTCAGCGACAGCGAGACGCGCTCGCGATCGAGCTCGACCGAGAGCACCTCGACAGTGACTTCCTGGCCAACCTCGACGACGTCCGAAGCGTGCTCGATGTGCTTCCACGAGAGCTCCGAGACGTGCACGAGGCCGTCAACGCCACCGAGGTCAACGAACGCACCGAAGTTAACGATCGACGAGATGACGCCCTTGCGAACCTGGCCGGGCTTGAGGTCGGCGAGGAACGAGGAGCGGGTAGCGGACTGCGTCTCTTCGAGGAGCGCACGACGCGAAAGCACAACGTTGTTGCGGTTCTTGTCGAGCTCGAGAATCTTCGCCTCGATCTCCTGGCCAAGGTACGGGGTGAGATCGCGCACGCGGCGGAGCTCGATGAGCGATGCGGGGAGGAAGCCGCGGAGTCCGATGTCAACGATGAGGCCGCCCTTGACAACCTCGATGACGGTGCCGGTGACGACGCCCTCGGTCTCCTTGACCTTCTCCACGTCGCCCCAAGCACGCTCGTACTGAGCACGCTTCTTGGACAGGATCAGGCGACCTTCCTTGTCCTCCTTCTGGAGCACGAGTGCCTCAACGGAATCGCCGACCTGAACAACCTCATCAGGGTTGACGTCGTGCTTGATGGACAGCTCGCGCGAGGGGATGACGCCCTCGGTCTTGAACCCGACGTCGAGGAGAACCTCGTCGCGGTCAATCTTCACGACGGTGCCCTCAATGAGGTCCCCGTCGTTGAAGGACTTAATGGTCAGTTCGACCGCTGCAAGGAAGTCTTCGGCTGAGCCGATGTCGTTTACTGCGACCTGCTTGCTCGTGGTCGTTGCGTTCGTCATGTAATTGGTCTCCAGAATGGACAGGATATTCAGGCGGGCGCGTGCCAAATTGGCCGGAACCGAATTGCTTCGGTTCCGCGAGACGTCCCACACGTGGACATGGTTTAGTCGCCACAGATGTGACAGTTCAGTCTAACGCGCTCTCGACGCGCTCGGCAAGTGACGATTCCCGGCGCGTCGCCCGCTCGTAGTTCGCTAGTGCGCCGCAGCATTCCAGTTCGGGCCGTGCCCAAACTGCACTTCGAGCGGCACCTTGAGTTCGGCAGCTCCCGCCATATCGGCGAGTACGATCGCCTCGAGCTGTTCCTGCTCGCCATCGGCAACCTCGAACATGAGCTCATCGTGAATTTGCAGCAGCATGCGCGACTTCAGGCCAGCCTCGCGCATGTGGCCCTCAACGCGGATCATCGCGATCTTGATGATGTCGGCCGCAGAGCCCTGGATCGGCGCGTTGAGCGCGGCTCGCTCTGCATTCTCGCGCAGGATCCGGTTCGGGCTCGCGAGGTCGGGGAACGGCCGCCGCCTGCCGAAGATCGTCTCGGTGAAGGTGTCACGCTTCGCCTGCTCAACGACCGAGCGAAGGTAGTCGCGCACTCCCCCGAACCGCTCGAAGTAGTCCTCCATGAGCTGCTTCGCCTCGCCGGCGGAGATGTTCAGCTGCTTCGACAGCCCGAATGCGGAGAGCCCGTAGGCGAGGCCGTACGACATGGCCTTGACCTTGGAGCGCATCTCGTTCGTCACTTCGGCGGGCGTCACGCCGAAGATGCGCGAGCCCACGAAGCGGTGCAGGTCCTCGCCCGCGTTGAACGCCTCGATGAGCCCCTCGTCACCCGAGAGGTGCGCCATGATCCGCATTTCGATCTGCGAGTAGTCAGCGGTAAGCAGTGTCGCGTATTCGGGGGCGTGGATGAAGCCCTCGCGAATGCGGCGCCCTTCCTCGGAGCGCACTGGAATGTTTTGCAAGTTTGGGTCAGTCGATGCGAGCCGGCCCGTGCTCGCGCCCACCTGCACGAGTGTGGTGTGGATCCGCTGGTCTTCAGTCCCGACAGCCTTGATGAGTGTCTCAATGATCTGCCGAAGCTTGTTCGCGTCGCGATGCGCGAGCAGCGAGTCAAGGAAGGGGTGCGGGTGCTTCTGCTGCAGATCGGCGAGCGCCGCCGCATCAGTCGTGTACCCGCTCTTCGTCTTGCGGGTCTTCGGCATGTCGAGCTCTTCGAAGAGCACCTGCTGCAGCTGCTTCGGCGACGAGAGGTTTACCTCGTGGCCGATCGAATCAAACGCGCGCTGTTCAAGCGCCGCAACGCGCTCGGTGAGCTCGGCGTTGTGCGCTTCAAGGAGCGGCAGATCGATCGCAACGCCGCGAGCCTCAAGCTGCGCGAGGATCGGCAGCAGCGGAAGCTCGATCTGCTCGTAGACTTCGGCGGTTCGGCCTTCGAACCTGCCGACGATAGCGGCGTGCACACGCACGATGTACCAGGCGAGCTGCTCAGGGGTCGCGACGCTCCCCTCTTCGGGCACAAGCTGGTTCGGGTCTCCGACAGGCACCTCCTCGCCGAGGTAGCGGAACACGGCCTCAGCGATCGTCTTCTCGGGCGCAATCGGGCGCAACACCCACGCAGCGAGCAGCGCATCGCCAGCAATCCCGTTGACTGTCACACCAACCGCAGCTGCAACGCGAAGCTGCTGCTTCGCGTCAAAGAAGATCTTCGGTGCGTCAGACGCGAGCCACTCTTCGAACTGGGCGTAGTCGCGGCCGCCAGGCTGCCAGACAAGCTTCACTGTCGACTCGGGAGTGGCGAGGCCAACGTCGATGCCGCCACCGGTCTCCGCCAGGTACACGGCGGGGCTCTTCGCTTTCGAGAGCCAGTCGCCGAGCTCCTCGTCAATGAGCAGGCGTGCCTCGGGCAGGGTCGCACCGATCGCAGCGGGCTTGCCCGAGCCCGTGGGTACCTCGGCACCGACGAGCTTCGCGACTCGCTGCAGCAGCGTGCGGAACTCGAGCTCCGCAAACTTCTGCTGCACGGCCTCCATGTCGACGTCGCCACGCTTGAGGTCGTCAAGCGTGAGGTCGAGCTCTACGTCACGCACGAGGCGGTTCAGGCGCCGGTTGCGCTCGGCGAGGTGCGCGTTCTCGCGCAGGCTCTCCCCGACCTTGCCGCCAATCTCGTCCTGCCGCCTGATGATCTCCTCGAGCGAGCCAAACTGGTTGATCCATTTGACGGCTGTCTTCTCGCCGACACGAGGCACGCCTGGGAGGTTGTCGCTCGTCTCACCGACGAGCGCCGCGATCTCTGGGTACTGTTCGGGGCGCACGCCGTAGCGTTCCATCACCTTGTCGGCGTCGTAGCGCGTGAGCTCGCTCACGCCCTGCTTCGACGGGTACAGCAGCGTCACATTGTCGTCAACGAGCTGGATCGTGTCGCGGTCGCCGGAGACCACGAGCACGCGGTAACCCGCGTTTGCGCCCTCGAGCGACAGTGTCGCGAGGATGTCGTCGGCTTCGTAGCCCTCCTTCTCGATCGTGCGGATCCCCATCGCGTGCAGGGCTTCCTGCAAAAGCGGGATCTGGCCCTTGAACTCGACGGGGGTCTCGCCGCGAGTTCCCTTGTATTCGGGGTATTCCTCAGTGCGGAACGAGTGCCGCGAGATGTCGAACGCGATCGCGAGAGAATCTGGGTTCTCGTTCGCGAGCAGGTTGATCAACATCGAGATGAACCCGTGGATCGCGTTCGTGTGCTGGCCAGTCTGGGTCTGAAAACTATCGACCGGGAGCGCGTAAAAGGCACGGAAAGCGAGGGAGTGACCGTCGATGACCATGAGGGTAGGCTGCTGAGTGTTATTCGACACGTACCCAGCCTACAAGGCTGAACCGACATTGAAAGAGTGGCAATGCCAGAGCACGATGCAGCAACCAGGAACCGTTTCGGAGTCGAGCCTGGAAGCGACAGCGCAGACGTAGATCTCGTCAATGCCCGCGGTCTCGGAGCTCTCGCTACACGGATGGGTATCGTCGTGACGGAGTTCACCGCCGAGCGCATTGTCGCGACGATGCCCGTCGAGGGAAACACTCAGCCGTTCGGCCTCGTTAACGGCGGCGCGTACGCAGTGCTCGGCGAGACACTCGGTTCGATGCACGCGGGCTTCCTCGCCCCAGAAGGGAAGGTTCCCGTTGGTGTCGATATCAACGCCACTCACACGGGCTCCGCCACGGAGGGCTCAATCACTGCCGTATGCACACCGATACACGCTGGCCGATCAATGACTGTGCACGAGATCGTCTGCGCCGACGACACTGGTCGCCGATGCTCGACGCTCAGGATCACGAACTTCTACAAAACCGTCCCTTCGGCGTAGCGCGCCCTCAGCGCGCGACAACACCGAGAACGAGCAGCAACGAGAAAGACCCCGCCGCTGGCGGGGTCTTTCTCGTTGTGCTGCCCGTCGGGCGTGGCTCAGGGGCGAACGCTAGTCCTTTTTCGGCCCGAGCTGATCGATGATCGTCTTCGCGACGTCCTGCATCGTCAGGCGGCGGTCCATCGACGCCTTCTGAATCCAACGGAACGCCTCAGGCTCAGACAGGCCCATCTTGTCGTTGAGGATACCCTTCGCACGATCGACGAGCTTTCGGGTTTCGAAGCGCTCGGCGAGGTCAGCGACCTCGCTCTCAAGGGCGACGATCTGCTGGAAACGCGAGAGCGCGATCTCAATTGCAGGGATGAGGTCTGCGGGGGTGAACGGCTTCACGACGTAGGCGAGCGCGCCTGCTTCGGTCGCGCGCTCGACGAGCTCGCGCTGGCTGAACGCAGTCAGCAGGACGACGGGGGCAATGTGCTCCTCGTTGATCTGCTCGGCCGCCGAGATGCCATCAAGCTTCGGCATCTTCACATCCATCACGACGAGGTCGGGGCGGAGCTCTTTCACGAGGGCAACAGCGGTCTCACCGTCGCCTGCCTCACCGACAACGTCGAACCCGTTGTCGCGCAGCGTCTCGACGATGTCGAGGCGGATGAGGGATTCGTCTTCTGCTACGACTACGCGCCTGGGCGCGGTCGGTGCAACACTCTGGTCATTCACACCTCCAGCTTACGTTATCTCGTTTGGATAACGCCGAGATTTCTGCGCGTGGGGGAAAACGATGAACAAATCGCGTCGAACACACAGCTTCACAACAGATAAGGCCCGCGTGTCGCGGGCCTTATCTGTTGTCACTCGCGCGAGTGACCGTTGGTACCGGATGCGGGACTCGAACCCGCACGCCTCTCGGCAGCGCATTTTGAGTGCGCCGTGTCTACCATTCCACCAATCCGGCAAGAGACTCCAGCTTACTGTACTGGAGACCCGTGTTCGTTACCCCTCAGCGAGTGTGTGCTTGCGCGGGCCGGCGGCTTCGAGGTTGCCGCTCATCTCCCCTACTCGGTGGATACGAAGCGTGTTCGTTGTGCCGACGACCCCGGGAGGCGAGCCAGCAACGATGACAACTCGCTCACCGAGCTCGATGTTCTCGCGCGGCTCAAGCGTGGCGTCGACCTGCGCGAACATCTCGTCAGTGCTTCCGACACGCTCCATCTCGATTGAGCGTGCGCCCCAGGTGAGCTCCATCCGCCGACGTGTCGCGACCGAGGGCGTGAACCCGATGATCGGGATCGGTGTGCGCAGACGCGACATCCTACGGACGGTGTCGCCAGACTCGGTGAACACGCAGATGTAGCGCGCCCCAATGAACTCCGCAACCTCCGCGGCAGCGCGCGTGAGCACACCGCCCTGGCTGCGCGGCGCGGTCTTAAGTGGCTCGATGCGATCGAGCGCGTGATCCTCAGTCGCCTCGATGATGCGGGCCATAGTCTGTACGGCCTCGACTGGGTATGCACCCACGCTCGTCTCGCCCGAGAGCATCACAGCGTCAGCGCCGTCGAGCACCGCGTTGGCGCAGTCAGAGGCCTCGGCACGTGTGGGGCGCGGGTTCTCAATCATGGACTCGAGTACCTGGGTCGCCACGATGACCGGCTTCGCGTTGCGGCGCGCAATGCCAATCGCCTCGGCCTGCACGAGCGGCACGCGCTCGAGCGGCATCTCGACGCCGAGATCGCCGCGTGCGACCATGATGCCGTCAAACGCGTCGACGATCTCTTCGAGGTTCTCGACCGCCTGGGGCTTCTCGATCTTCGCGATCACGGGAAGGCGAATGCCTTCCTCATCCATGATCTCGTGGACGCGCACGATGTCTGCGGCGTCACGCACGAACGAAAGAGCGATGTAGTCGACCCCGAGCTTGAGGGCCCACCGGAGGTCTTCCTCATCCTTGTCCGACAGGGCAGGCACATTCACAGCAACGCCGGGGAGATTGATGCCCTTGTTATTCGAGACGCGACCTGGCACCTCGACGACCGTGTGCACAGTGTCCTCGGTGACCTTGACCGCACGCAGGGCGACCTTGCCGTCATCGACGAGCAGCGGGTCTCCGACGCTCACGTCGCCGGGGAGTCCCTTGTGGGTCGTCCCGCAGATTGTACGGTCGCCAGGAACGTCAAGGATCGTGATCGCGAACTCGTCGCCAACCTCAAGGTCGTGCGGCCCGTCGGCAAACGTTGCGAGGCGAATCTTCGGCCCCTGCAGATCGGCGAGCACGGCGATCGGGCGCTTCACCTCAACCTCGGCGCGACGAATGTTGCGGTAGATGCCCTCGTGGACGTTGTAGGTGCCGTGCGACATGTTCAGTCGAGCGACGTTGACGCCAGCACTGATGAGATCCAGTGTGTGATCGTAACTCGAGACCGCGGGGCCCCAGGTTGCGACAATCTTGGCGTGGCGCATGGCTACTCCTTCTATTCCGCGTTGCCGCGGTTGATCACGTGGTGAAATTCTTCGGGATCCGCAGTGTCTTTGAGGATCGAATCAGCCGGGTTCGACCGGCCGGGCAGGTAGACGCTGGTCTCGATGCCAACGTGCCTGCGGCGCTGAACGAGGTAGATGATGACGCCGAGCACGATCGCGAGCAGAGCAGCCAGCACGTTGGTGCGCAGGCCGAGGAACAGCAGGCTCGGATCGACGCGCATCGACTCGATGATCGCTCGGCCGATCCCGTACCAGATGAGGTACAGCGCGAAGAACTTACCCCAGCGGAGGCGGGTCTTGCGCTCGATCGCGAGCAGCAGGACGATCCCGACGAGGTTCCAGAGGATCTCGTACAGGAAGGTCGGGTGGAACAGAGTCCCCTCGGGCAGTCCGATCGGGAATGCCGGGTTCGAGGAATCGATCTCGAGCCCCCACGGTGCCGTTGTTGGGCCGCCGAAGAGCTCGTGGTTGAAGTAGTTGCCGAGGCGGCCGAATGCCTGTGCGAGCAGCAGGCCGGGCACGAGCGCGTCAGCGAACGAAAGGAACCGGACGCCCGTCAGCCGTGAGGCGATGAGCACGCCGATTGCGCCACCGAGCAGCGCACCGAAGATGGCGATTCCGCCGTCCCAGATGTTCCAGATTGCGTCCTTCTCGAACGGGTTCCACCACTGGCGCCCCTCCTGAAAGTAGAACCCCCAGTGAGTGACAACGTGGTAGAGCCGGGCGCCGATGATGCCCATGAGCACTGACCACACAGTGAAGTCGAGCACGACACCGCGCTCGGCACCGCGAGCGGTGAGTCGGCGGCCAGTCCAGATTGCCGCAAGGACAATCCCGAGGATGATCCACAGCGCGTACAGGTGGATAGTCAGCGGTCCGATCTGAAAGAACTGGAAGCTGGGGCTCGGGATACTGAGCGGGAGAATCATTTGCTCCTCTTTCGCGGGCGAATCTTACGTACTCGCGGCTACGAACCACCGGGCAAGGCGCACCCGGCGCATGCGCCGCTGAAATCTTGTCTCTAGCCGTGGTCTCCCCCGGCACCGAGATCAATCCTAGCTGGTGGTGCCCTGAGCGATCTCGCGAACCACCGCCGCGAGCCCGTCGACCCCGCCGTCGCGCAGCGCCCGAACAAACACCGTTCCGACGATCGCGCCATCCGCGTACTCGAGCGTCGAGGCGACCTGCTCGGCGTTCGAGATTCCGATGCCGACGCAAGCGAGCTTGTGGCCTGCCTCTCGAAGCCTGCCAGTCAGCACTCGGGCTGCGGCGTCAAGCTCAGAGCGCTCTCCGGTGATTCCCATCGTCGACACTGTGTAGACGAAGCCCGTGCTCTGCTCAGAAATCATTCTGAGGCGTTCGTCGGTCGACGTCGGTGCCGCGAGAAAAACTCGGTCGAGACCGAACCGTTCGCTCACCTCGATCCACTCTGCAGCGGCGTCCGGTGTGATGTCTGGCGTAATGAGGCCCGCCCCACCTGCAGCTTTGAGGTCACGCGCGAACCGCTCAACGCCGTATTGCACGACAGGGTTCCAGTACGTCATCACGAGCACCGGCGCGTCGACCTCGGCGGTGACGCGGCTGATCGCTTCGAACAGCTGAGATAGCTTGAAGCCTGCTTTCAGTGCAGTCTGAGTTGCCTCCTGGATCACGAGGCCGTCCATCACCGGGTCAGAATATGGCACGCCAAACTCAATCACGTCTGCACCGGATCGCGCCATCGCAATCGCGGCGTCGACGCTCGTGTCGAGGTCGGGGAAGGCGACAGGCAGGTAGCCGATGAGAGCGCCCTTGCGCTCGCGCTTGGCGGTGAGGATCGCGGCTTCAACGCGTGATGTGCTCATTCGGCGGCCTCCTCGGCAGCATCAAGCTCGGTGCCGTCAAACAGCCCAAAGTATCGACCAGCGGTAGCCATGTCTTTGTCGCCTCGGCCAGACAGGCTCACTGCGATTGTCGCGTCCGGGCCCAGCTCCTTGCCGATCCGGATCGCGCCTGCGAGGGCGTGCGCCGACTCGATCGCCGGAATGATTCCCTCGGTCTGGCTCAGCAGTCTGAGCGCCTGCATCGCCTCGTCATCGGTTGCGGGGATGTAGGTCGCGCGACCGATATCTGAGAGCCACGAATGCTCAGGCCCAACGCCCGGGTAGTCGAGACCAGCCGAGATCGAATGCGACTCGATTGTCTGACCGTCTTCGTCCTGGAGCACGTAGGTGCGCGCGCCGTGCAGCACGCCGGGGCGGCCACGCTCGATCGACGCCGCGTGGCGATCAGTGTCGACGCCGTCGCCCGCCGCTTCAACGCCGTAGAGCGCGACGCCCTCGTCGTCGAGGAACGCGTCGAACATGCCGATCGCGTTCGATCCGCCGCCCACGCACGCGACAACAGCGTCAGGGAGCCGACCGTTCTTCTCAAGCAGTTGGGCGCGCGCTTCTTCAGAAATCACCTTCTGGAAGTCGCGCACCATCGCCGGGAACGGGTGCGGCCCGGCCGCAGTTCCGAAGATGTAGTTGGTTCGCTCAACCGTTGCGACCCAGTCACGGTAGGCCTCGTTGATCGCGTCCTTGAGCGTCCGAGAGCCGGTGGTGACTGGCACGACCTCGGCACCGAGCAGCCGCATGCGCGCGACGTTCAGGGCCTGTCGCTTGGTGTCGACCTCGCCCATGTAGACAACACACTCGAGGCCGAGCAGCGCGGCTGCGGTTGCGGTAGCGACGCCGTGCTGACCCGCCCCTGTCTCGGCGATAACACGAGTCTTCCCGAGACGCTTGGTCAGGAGCGCCTGACCAAGCACGTTGTTGATCTTGTGCGAGCCAGTGTGGTTCAGATCCTCGCGCTTCAAAAAGATGCGCGCACCGCCTGCGTGCTCTGCAAACCTCGGGACCTCGGTGATCGGTGACGGCCGGCCGGCGTAGTCTCGCAACAGCTCGACAAGCTCCGCCTGAAACGCAGGGTCGGCCTTCGCCTCCGCATACGCGTCAGAGAGCTCATCGATCGCGGCGATCAACGATTCGGGCATGAACCTGCCGCCAAAGGAGCCAAAGAATGGCCCCTCCTGATCCCTGAGACTCGTCACTGAGGTCTGGTCTGACATTGTCGCCTTTCGAAGGTGGAACGAACGGCGTCGCGCTGGGCGCCGAAGAGCGTACTAGACGCTCAAGAACGAAGCGAGGGTCGCGATCGGATCGCTCGTCACGAGCGCCTCACCAACGAGGATCGCGTCGGCGCCGGCCTCACGGTAACGCACGACGTCGTCGATGCCGAGCACTGCCGACTCTGCGACGCGAATCACGCCCGCGGGGATCTGGTCGGCGACGCGACCGAACAGGTCGCGATCAAGCTCGAACGTCGACAGGTCCCTGGCGTTCACACCGATGAGCTGCGAACCGAGGTCAACAGACCGCGCGACCTCGTCAGCAGAATGCGCTTCGACGAGCGGCGTCATGCCGAGCTCGAGAGTGAAGGAGTACAGGCGCTCAAGTGTCTCCTGCGGGAGCGCTGCAACAATGAGCAGCACGAGGTCGGCGCCTGCGGCACGCGCCTCGAGGATCTGGTACTCCTCGCCAATGAACTCCTTGCGGAGCACAGGAATGCTGACGGCCTTACGAACCGCATCGAGGTCGTCGAGCGACCCCTTAAACTTACGCTCTTCGGTCAGGACGCTGACGACGCTCGCGCCGCCAGCTTCGTACTGGCTCGCAAGAGCGTGCGGTTCGGCGATTTCTGCGAGGTCTCCGCGTGACGGGCTCGCACGCTTCACCTCGGCGATGACCCGAATATGGTCAGCCGGGGCGAGGTGCGCGAGCGCGTCAAGGGCTGCTTGACGCGCAAGCGCCTCAGCCTCTACGACTGCGTACGGCCTGATCTGCCTGCGGGATTTCGCGTCCTCGAGCGAACCCTGGAGGAGCTGATCAAGCACAGTTAGTCGTGTGACTTCGGGGTGAAACGGGGGCCGTTCACGCCGTAACCGGCCTTCGCCAGGACGAACCCGAGGATCAGGCCGAGCGCGACGACGCCAACACAGACCCACACGAGGGTCGGCATGTGCAGGAAGAAGAAGACAGTTCCGGCAGCAATGCCAATGAGCATCACCACCACTGCTGTCCATGCCGCGGGCGAATCGCCGTGACCGGGGTCTCCGTGCTGGTTACTCATGTATCTCCTCTGGCAGGTGTGCACATTCGGACGTCTCAATCTTACCGGGAACTCCCAGCTTTCAGCGAATGCGGCGCGCGTGGCGCACGCGCTTCACTGCCGCGAGTCTGAGTCGCTCTGTTCTGAGTCGGCGCTCGCAACCTCATCTGAGATGGCGTCATCGAGGTAGTCGTCGTCAGTGGGATCATCACCGTCTGACAGCGCCTCCCAATCAGAAATGCGGTCTCCGGTTGCAGTTCCGGCCGCGCGAGCCCGCTTCGATTCGGTGCTCGACTCGTACTTTCGGCCGCCCTGTTTCCACCGCGAACCGAACAGCAAGATGAGCACGCCAGCAAGCGCGAGCACAATGCCAACAGCGACAGTGACTGCCGGCCACGCCGACACTGCGACCGAACTCACCAGCGCTGACTGCGCCTCACCCGCGATACCGCTGACGCCCTCGAGCGAACCACTGGCACCATCAAGCGGGTTCACGATCGCTTCAACGCCCGAATAGGCGAGGCCTCCCCCGAGCACAATGATGAGGAGCGCGATGACCCGGCGAAATCCTCTGCCAGCGATCGTGAGCACCAGAGCGGTGGCGAGCGCCGCGAGAGCGATCAACGTGAGAGCCGGGGTGATCTGCTGCCCGGTCACCGCGAGTTCTTCGACCGTGGCGACGCCGGGCAGCAACTCAATGTGAAGCCACGGCTGCACAGACGCGAGCAATGCTGCAGCGCCCGCGAGCACGACAAGACCGATGAGGCCCCCTTTGCCAGTGAGCTTGCTCCGCTTACCGTCAGACATGCGCTTCCATTCTCGTCAGGGAGTTAGCGATAGCGATCGCCCTGAGGGGTGCCGCTGCCTTGCTCTGGCACTCGGCGTCCTCTGTCTCGGGGACCGAGTCCGCGACGATGCCTGCGCCTGCCTGCACCATCGCAACGCCGTCGCGAATAGTCGCTGTTCGAATAGCGATCGCCAAGTCCGCCGCGCCGCCAAGCCCGAAGTACCCGACCACGCCCCCGTAGACCCCACGCTGCACAGGCTCGAGCTCGTCGATGATCTCAAGCGCCCGCGGCTTCGGCGCGCCGCTGAGCGTCCCCGCCGGGAACGTCGCGCGGAACACGTCAACGGGGTTCTGGTCAGGCCTGACCTGCCCCTCGACCGACGAGACAATGTGCATGATGTGACTGAAACGCTCGATGCGCATGAACTCGGTCACCTCGACGCTGCCAGGCTCACACACTCGGGCAAGGTCGTTGCGCGCGAGGTCGACAAGCATCAGGTGCTCTGCCCGCTCCTTCTCGTCAGCGAGCAGATCCTTCGCGTACTGGTTGTCCTGCTCTACGGTGTCGCCGCGGGGGCGCGATCCCGCGATCGGGTGAGTCATCACGTGGCCGTGCTCCTGCACAGTCACGAGCGCTTCGGGGCTCGAACCAACGACTGAGAACGGCACTCCCTCGTTGTCTTCGAGCTGCACGAGGTATAGGAACGGGCTCGGGTTGAGATGCCGGAGCACTCGGTAGACATCCAGCGGGTCGGCAGTGCACTCCTGATCGAACCGCTGCGACGGAACAACCTGGAAAATGTCGCCGTCGACGATGTACCGCTTCGCCGCGTCAACCGTCGCCATATATTCGGGAGTCGTCGTGAGTCGTTGCGGGTCAGGAAGCGCGGCCCGGTCGAGCACGCCAAGTGGCGACGGCTCGGGGGCTGCAAGGGCGGCCTGGAGTGCATCGAGGCGCCGCTGCGCGTCGGCCCACTGCGCGTCAGCCGCTTCGCCTGTCGGCGCTTCCGTGCCGCTTCGCGCAAGCGCACCGTCGTTCAAGACATTCGCAATGAGGATCACCGAGCCCTCGCGATGGTCAATCACGACAAGCTCCGAGACAAAGCTGAGCCCCTGCGTTGGCAAGCCGCTCGGGACCGCCGGTGGTGAATCAAGGCGCTCGAACTGTCGCACTGTCTCCCAGCCGAGGTATCCAACGAAACCACTCGCGAGCGGAGGAAGCCCGGGCACCTGCGGCGCTTTCCAACGCTCGTATGCCGCGCGAAGCGCCTCGACAGGCTGCAGGTGGCTCACGCCGCCAGGCAGCAGGCGATCCTCATCGAGCTCACGCGCGGGGCCCGCGCCGGCAGTCTCCCCGAAGCCACCCACGCTTGGCGTCCACTGCGCGAAGCCGTCGCGCTCGCCCAGCACGCCGAAGCTGCCGGCGCCGACGAAACTGAAGCGTGTCCACACCCCGCCCTGCTCAGCAGACTCGAGCAAGAACGTACCGATTCGCGACCCCGCGACTTTTCGGTAGATGCTCACTGGAGTGTCAGCGTCTGCGAAGACCTCGCGGCGGACGGGAATGACAGCGTGCGCGGATCGTTCGACCTCGAACTCCTCGCGGGTGGTGGTGTTGCTCACGAACTCAGCTTATCTCTCGGGGTATCCAGGTCGTCTGTGCGGGCCGCCGAGCTCCGGCAGGCAGGTGCGCTAGTCGGCGTCCGGGCTGCCTGTAACAGCGGGCAGCCCGCGGTCGTCGAAGCACGTGCGGCTGCCCGTATGGCAGGCAGCGCCGATCTGCACGACGCGCACAAGCAGGGTATCGCCGTCGCAGTCAGCAGCGACAGACTGCACGTACTGGCGGTGGCCCGACGTGTCGCCCTTGCGCCAGTACTCTCCGCGGGAGCGCGACCAATACGTCACGCGGCCAGTCGACAGGGTGCGGCGAACTGCCTCAGCGTCCATCCAAGCGAGCATGAGCACGTTACCAGACTCAGCATCCTGCACCATAGCTGGCATCAGGCCGCCCTCGCCAAACTTCAAGCCGTCGATGGCGGCTTCAACTGCTTCTGCGGATATCGCGTTCACGCTGCACCGCCCGTCGCGCCGAGCCGCACAGTGTGGCCCGCATCTGCGAGCGCGCCCTTCACGTCACCGATAGTGAACTTGCCGTAGTGGAACACCGAAGCAGCGAGCACGGCATCCGCGCCAGCATCAACTGCGGGAGCGAAGTGCTCGAGCTCGCCTGCCCCGCCCGACGCAATCACAGGCACGCTTGCGAGCTCTCGCACCCTGCGAACGAGTTCGAGATCGAAGCCGTCCTGGGTTCCGTCGGCGTCCATCGAGTTCACGAGTAGCTCGCCAGCGCCACGCTCAACGGCCTCAGCACACCACTCAAGCGCATCAAGGTCAGTCTCACGCTTGCCACCGTGCGTCGTCACGACAAAACCGCTCGGCATCCGGTCGCTGCGCCTCACATCAAGCGACAGCACAAGCACCTGTGCGCCGAAGCGGTCTGCGATCTCGCCGATCACCGCGGGGCGAGCGATCGCACCAGAGTTGATTCCAACCTTGTCGGCCCCCACCTCGAGCAGGCGTGCAACATCATCGACCTCGCGGACGCCGCCGCCAACGGTAAGCGGGATGAAGACCTGCTCGGCGGTACGACGCACAACGTCGTAGGTCGTCGCCCGGCCGTCTACCGTCGCGGTCACATCGAGGAACGTGAGCTCATCCGCGCCCTGCTCCGCATACTTCGCAGCAAGCTCGACGGGATCCCCCGCGTCTTGGAGGTTCAGAAAGTTCACGCCCTTCACGACGCGCCCGCCGGCGACGTCGAGACAGGGGATCACACGTACTGCAACAGACATGAGTGCTCCTCTCTACAGACGTGCGGCGTGGATCGCGGTGACGAGAATTGCACGGGCACCGAGATCGTAGAGCCTGTCCATGATCGTGTTCGCGTCGTCAGATGGGACCATGACACGCACAGCGACCCACTCCTCATCGCGCAGCGGTGATACCGTGGGCGACTCGATGCCGCCGGCGACGGCGATAGCGTCGTCAAGGTGCGCGACCGGGAGATCGTAGTCCATGATCACGAACTTTCGGGCGACAAGCACGCCGCGCAGGCGGCGCATCAGGCGCTCCATGCCGGGGTGCTGGCTCGGGCCACCAATGAGCACCGCAGTCGAATCGAGAATGACGGGGCCGAAGATCTCAAGGCCTGCGGCACGGAGTGTCGCGCCCGTCGAGACGACGTCAGCGACAGCGTCAGCGACGCCGAGCTGAACCGCCGACTCGACAGCACCGTCAAGCTTCACAAGTGTCGATTCAACGCCGTGTTTACGCAGGAAAGTATCAACGAGCAGCGGGTAGCTCGTCGCAACACGCTTTCCGTGGAGATCGGTGAGCTCCTTGATGGCGCCCTCCGCGGGCGAGGCGAAGCGGAATGTCGAATCTGCAAAGTCGAGCTCGGCGATCTCGTGCGCCTCAGAGCCAGAGTCGAGCAGCAGGTCCCGGCCAGTAATGCCGACGTCGAGCGCGCCCGACCCCACGTATGTGGCGATGTCGCGCGGGCGAAGGTAGAAGAACTCGACGTCGTTCTTCGGGTCAGCGTGAACGAGCTTGCGGGAGTCTTTTCGGCCGGAGTAGCCGGCCTCAGCGAGCATCTCCGCCGCGATCTCAGACAGCGAACCCTTGTTCGGAACTGCAATGCGCAGCATGTGGAATTTCCTTCCATCGTGGCCGACGCACGGGAGTGTTTCGGCCGAGTGAGTTGTAAAGGTCAGCGAAACGCGCCGACGCATGGCTCAAGCCGAGCGTCGACGCTACAGATGCGCGTACACGTCTTCGAGGGTCATGCCCTTTGCGAGCATGAGCACCTGAAGGTGATACAGCAGCTGGCTGATCTCCTCGGCACAGGCGTCTTGCGACTCGTACTCGGCCGCCATCCATACCTCTGCCGCCTCTTCGACGATCTTCTTGCCGATCGAATGCACGCCAGCGTCCAGCCGGGCGACAGTGTCGCTGCCCTCGGGCCGCGACGCGGCCTTCTCGGCGAGCTCGGCGAAGAGCGTGTCGAAGGTTTTCACGCGATAACCCTATCAGGGCTGGCGGCGGACCCGTGCCACGGTCCCCCCGGGGCGCCCCGGACCCGACTGCAGCGTTGCCGCAACCACAAGCCAGCACAACCACAACCACAACCACAACCACAACCAATGCAATCTGCAGTTGACATGTCCAAAGTGCCAGCGGCCGGGCATTGGAACAGCAGATGACATTGGCATTGCCCGGAGCCTAGTTGGCGACGCCGGAACGCTGGGGGGTCGCCGCTTCGACGAGGGCGACTGCAATCGGGTGAGGCTCGCGCTCTTGCGGCACCGCGATAACGTGTCGCCGAGCTCGGCCTTCAATGACTGGCAGCATCCGCATCCCGTCGGGCACAAGCTTTCTCCCGAAGCTCGGCACAATTGACACTCCGAAACCGCGCTGCACCATCGCGAACATTGACCCGATGTCGCGTACCCGGTGCCTGGCAGCGAACGTGAGCCCGACCGCCTCGTGCATGTCGCGAACGTGGGCTTCGCATCCCCCGGTAGTCACGATCACGCCGTCCTCGGCAAGCTCCTCGAGGGGGATCTCCGCGAGTCCAGCAAGTGGGTGATCATCGCGAACAACCGCTGCGTACTCATCAATCGCAATGAGCTTCGCCCCCGGAGGAAGTTTGGGCGGGTCGACGAGCACTGCCACATCGACAAACCCGTTCTCAAGCCACACTGGCATCTCATCGTCATCACCCTCTACGACTTCGACACGCACGTTGGGCAGCGCCCCGCGCCACTCGTCAAGAAGTTGCGGAACGAGCCCCTGGCACACTGTGGGCACGGCCCCGAGCCGCACCGAGCCCGCGAGCGCACGATCGCCCCGTGCGGCAACCTCGACCGCAGTGATCGCGGCCACCGCGGTACGCGCGTGTGGCAGCACGCGGAGCCCCAACGGAGTCGGCACGAGCGGGACATCACGCTCGACAACGGGTCCGCCAAGCTCCCGCTCGAGCGCAGCGACCGCGTGCGAGACCGCAGACTGGCTATTGCCCAGAACAAGCGCCGCGTGAGTGAACGACCCCTCGTCAACGACAGCCACAAGCGTGCGAAGCTGCTGCACGGTGATGCTCATGAACTCTCCTCATGCCAGCATGAGGTAGATACATTTGCCTCATAATTTCGGAATTTCTAAGCTAACCCACATGGCGCAGCCCAGCAAGAACCGAACGACGATGCTCACCTTCTCTGCCCTTGCGCTCATCTGGGGTTCCAGCTTCCTCCTCATGAAGCTCGGACTTGTCGGCCTGTCCCCCGGTCAGGTTGCGCTCGGCCGACTCGCACTTGGTGCATGCACTCTCGCTGCAATCATGCGCCTCACCCGTCGACAATGGCCCCGCGAGCGACGAGTCTGGGCACACATGATTGTCATCGGCGCGACCCTGTGCACCATCCCATTCATGCTCTTCGCCTGGGCAGAAACAGTGCTCCCGACAACCGTGGCGAGTATCGCGAACGCAACGACGCCCATCATGACCCTCCTACTCACGCCGCTGTTGATCCCCGCGGAGAAGTTGAGCCGCCGGCAATCAATCGGACTAGTGACAGGCATCATCGGCGTCGCGGTCCTTGTGGCACCGTGGCGGTACCTCGCAGCCGACGGAAGCGTCTCACTGCCCGGGCTCGCAGCGTGCCTCGCGGCTACGCTCTGCTACGGCTTCGGGGGCCTATACATGCGAAAGTTTCTCTCCCGAACTGGGCTCGACGCGGTCACGGCAGCTGCGATGCAGCTCACCACTGCAAGTCTGCTCGCGCTCGCGGCAGCGCCGCTCATCTCGCTCAAGCCGGTGCGACTCACACCGAGCGTCATCGCTGCAATGCTCGCACTCGGAATCCTTGGAAGCGGCGTCGCGTACATCTGGTACACAGGCATCATTCGAGCATGGGGCCCGGCACGTGCGTCAACAGTCACGTACCTCACCCCCGTTGTGGGCGTCACGCTCGGCGTCGCGGTGCTCGGCGAATCTGTCCACTGGAACGAACCAGTGGGTGGGGTCGTCATCGTTCTGGGAGTGCTCGCCAGCCAGGGGCTCTTCGACAGGCGAAAGCGACACGGCGACACACCGCCAGTGGCTAGCCCTGCCGCACTCCGCTAGCTATGGCGGCCGCGCGCCGGCGTACCAGGCGCGCCACCTTCGATCGCGCGTTCGAGGCGCTCGAGCTTTCCATCAAGCTCGCCGGTGAAACCAGGCCGAATGTCGGCCTTCATCACGAGAGATACCCGCGAGCCGTACTTCGCCACGGCCTCTGTCGCGCGCTTGACGACGTCGAACACCTCGTCCCAGTCGCCCTCGATCTCGGTGAACATGCTGCTCGTTCGGTGAGGAAGCCCCGAGGCTCGAACGACGGCAACGGCCTGTGCGACCGCCTCCGATACGGAACCGTCAGAGCTCGATTCGCCCCCACTCGGAGCGACAGAGAACGCGAGAATCACAACCAAGTCCTTTCCACGTGGCGACGCACTCAAGGTAGCGCCCTCCAGCAGAGTATCGGTTGGCTCCCTGCAGATTTGCAGGGAGCCCACACCGCTACTCCGTCGGCAGAATGTAAACCTTCCGCAGATCCTCGTGGATCACCCATTCGGTACGCATGCCTGCGGAGAGGCGCCCGAGCGAGCCCGGCCGTAGCTCCAGCACGGTCGCCGGATCGCCGCCGTCAGCAAAAATTGTTACCGTAGCGCTCCCGCGGAGCACAACGAAGCATTCGTCGGCTTCGACGTCGATAGCGGTCCCGGCTGTCATCTCCCAGACGCCGAGGGAGACGCCCGGCCCTGCATCGATATCGATCGCGCCGGCAAGCGGCGCGCCGGCGCGGACCTCCTCGACAGGCAAGTCTTCAAGTGGCAGCGCCAGAGCGAGCGTATCGAGCACCGCGCCCGCCTGCAGCGGCGCGTCACCAGCGGGTGGCGGGACTGTCTCATCCTGAGTCATAGTATGTCTCCTTCGACTGTGCCGCGTGCGCGGCAGTTATTCACTGCGCGGTGAGCTCGTCGAGCTCACCGCGCTTGTCATCTGATGCCTCAGCCGCGGGCTCGGCCGGCGTGTCGCCGACGCCCCAGCCATAGGCAAGCTTGTATGCCTCGAGAACGAAGAACGTCTCGGCGCCGATAATTCCGTCTTGTTTCGGGAGGCGGTCGTGGAGAAATTCGGTGTAGTGCGCGACATCGCGGCATACGACTTCCACCATGACGTCAAACGGTCCCGTCGTGAGCACAACGTAGCTCGTCTCAGGGAGCTTCGAGAGCTCCTCGCACACGAGCCGGGCTTTGCCCATTTCACATTTCAGCCCGACGAGAGCGAGCCTGTCGAATCCGATCCTGAGGGGGTCTGCGACGCCGACGATCTGAAGCGTCCCCGATTCTTCGAGGCGCTGTACCCGGTAGCGCACCGACGACGCCGGGATCCCGGTTTCCTCAGATATCTCCTTGAACGATCGTCGGCCATCGGTCTGCAGGATGGCGATGAGTCGCCTGTCAATGTCGTCGAGGTCGGTTTTCATGTGGGCTCCTTCAAGACGGTCAGGGGTCGCGCTCGTCACAATCTACCAACGCGAGGATCGGCGACGGGGAACCACGCCCCGTCGCCGATCCTCGCGTTCTCCGCGACCGCGCGCTACGCGCCGATGTGGATCACGCCGGTGCGCAGGTAGGTCATGTCGTGCAAGGTGTACATGCCGCCGATACGCCCCCAGCCGGTGCCCTTGCCGCCCGCGCCGCCGAACGGCATGTTGACGTCCCACCAGCCATTTGAGTCGTTAACAACGACCTGGCCAACTTCCATCTCTTCCATGAAGCGGAACGCCTTCGACAGGTTCTCAGTGAAGACGGCGCCCTGCAGCCCCAGCGGATCGTCGTTGGCGATGCGCAGTGCGTCGTCGTCGTCCTCGGCAACGATGATCGGGAGGACGGGTCCAAAGGACTCCTCGCGCGACAGCAGGCTGTCGGTTGTCACGTTGTCAACGACGGTGAATTCGTAGTAGAGGTCAGTCGGCTGGCCCTCACGGCGCCCGCCGCCGAGCAGGATGTCGAGGCCACGTTCACGCGCGTCGGCCATGTGCCGGTCCATCTTCGCTGCGACGCCCTCATTATTCAGCGGGCCGAGGTTTGTGTTCGGGTCAAAGGGGTCGCCGAGCACGACAGTCTTCGAGTACTCGAGCACTGCAGCGACGAACTTCTCGTGGACATCCTTGTGAACGATCACGCGCTCTGTCGCGCAGCAGACCTGGCCGGCGCAGTAGAAGGCGCCGTCAACCGCGGCCTTAGCGGCACGCTCAATGTTCGCGTCGGCGAGCACGACGACAGGGCCGTTGCCAGATGCTTCGATGAGCAGCGGCTTGAGGCCGGCTGTCGCCTGGATCTTCGTAGCGGTTGCCGACGAGCCGATGAAGCCGACAGCGTCGATGCCTGGGTGTGACACGAGCGCCGCACCGAACTCGCCCTCGCCGGGAAGTACCGAGACGAGCCCGTTCGGCACGCCAGCCTCGACGAGCGCGTCCATCGCAGCGAGCACAGTGAGGGGCGTGTTCGTCGGGGGCTTCACGACGTGCGCGTTGCCTGTCGCGAGGCCTGGAGCGACGAACTCTGCGAACATCAGCAGCGGGAAGTTCCACGGGGTGATGATGCCAAACACACCGATCGGGGCCCGCTGGGTGATCTGGCGCTTCTGAATATCGTTCGATGGGAGCGTTTCGCCGTACAGGCGCACGGCGTCCTCAGCGTGGAGGTGGAACAGCTGTGCCGCTTCCTTGACGTCGGCGAGCGACTCCTCGTAGGGCTTGCCCTGTTCGAGGGACTGCAGGCGTGCGAGCTCCTCGACGCGGGACTCGAGCGCGGTGCCGACCTTGTGGCAGATCTCAGCGCGCGCGAACACACCCAGCTTGCGCCATGCAGTCTTTGCCTCGTGTGCCTTCGCGACGGCAAGGTCGAGGTCAGCGGTTGTTGGGACAGGGATCGACGCGATCTTCTCGCCCGTCGAGGGGCTGAAGATGTCGGCCCGCTCGGTGGATGCACCGTCGGTGAACTCACCGGCGATGAACAGCTGGGTCCGAGTCGGCACTGGCAGGGAACTCATGGCGATACCTCCGTGTATCAGTAACTGCAATGTTGCATGCCCACCATACGACACGCTTCACGATTGCGCAAGATAGATCCCGGTGGAGTTGCTGAGAAAACAATTCAGCGTACTCGAATTGACTATTTCAGCAAATCAGTGCACGATGCGTCTTGTCCACTCGACGCAGGGGTACACCCCGATAACAACGGAGTTGTCATGACGCACACACTCGCCGGCCGCGGCGACCACGACCCCCAAACCAGCTGAGCCCGCCAGCTCAGCGACGGCCCGGTCACAGCCGGGCTTCCCCGCCCCGGCCCGCTGCTCGCGGGCCGGGGCCCATCCTACGATCGAAAAGGAACACGCATGACCACCTACGAGCGCGCCGAGGCGGCTGTCTCGGCGGAGCGCATCGACGCAGCCCTTGCGAACACCCTCCGCGAGCCCTATTGGCTTGATTCGGACGAGCGCCCTGCAGCGCTCCCACCCGCCGCGGGTGCGATCGAGACCGACCTCCTCGTCGTCGGGGGCGGCTATACCGGACTGTGGACCGCGCTCCTTGCCAAGGAACGCGATGCTTCCCGGCGCGTGATTCTGCTCGAAGGTCAGCGAATCGGCTGGGCCGCAACGGGCCGCAACGGCGGATTTTGCGAGGCCAGCCTGACGCATGGTGCAAGCAACGGCGAGCGCCACCTGCCGAAGGAGACCGCGCGGTTGCACGAGCTTGGACTCGAGAACATCCGCGAGTTCGGGGAGACGGTTCGCCGCTACAACATGGACTGTGATTGGAGCGAGACGGGTGTGCTGCGCGTCGCCTCGGAGCCCTACCAGGACGCGATCCTCAGGGCGGACGCCGCGCAGGATCCCGGCGCCGTCTATTTCGACGCCGCCGCGGTGAAGACAGAGATCAACTCACCCGTGTACCACGGCGCGCTGTGGGAGCGCGAAGGAAACGTCCTCGTCCACCCCGCAAAGCTCGCATGGGAGCTCAGGCGCGTCTGCCTCGAGCTCGGCGTCGACATCTATGAGCAGTCTCAGGCAACTGACATCAGCGCCTCAGCCGACGCCGTTACGGTCACCACCGACGGCGGTGCCACGATCCGGGCGCAGCGCGTCGCGCTCGCCACGAATGTGTTCCCGAATCTCCTGAGGCGAGCCCGGCCGTTTACTGTTCCGGTGTGGGACTATGCGCTCATGAGCAACCCGCTCACCGCTGAGCAGTCCGCGGCGCTCGGCTGGGCGGGCAACCAGGGCCTTGCCGACATGAACAACCGGTTCCACTACATCCGTAAGACGCGCGGCTCCGACGGACTCGAGCGGATCTTGTTCGGCGGATACGACGCGCTGTACCACTTCGGAAAGGGCCTCAACGAGGAGTACTACAACAGCGAGCCAACCTACCGGAGACTGGTCGCACACTTCTACGAAACGTTCCCCGTGCTCGGAGACATCGGTTTCAGCCACGCGTGGGGCGGCGCGATCGACTCGTGCAGCCGGTTCTTCTCCTTCTTCACACGGGCGCACCGGGATCGCGTCGTGTCGGCTACCGGCTTCACAGGGCTCGGTGTTGGAGCGACTCGGTTCGGCGCAAACGTCATGCTCGACCTGCTTGACGGCCTGCAGACCGAACGCACCCAACTCGAGCTCGTCAAGAAGAAGCCGATCCCGTTCCCGCCCGAGCCGATTGCCGCGCTCGGCGTCAAGATCACCACCGCTGAGATGGCGCGATCCGATAGGCGCGAAGGCAAGCGCGGTCTGTGGCTCAGCACCATGGATGCTATCGGCATGGGCTTCGATTCCTAGGACGCGTGCCGGAGTGGGGGCGAGCGCGCTTGGCAACCGCCCCCACATGCACGGACACTATTCGAAACACGAAGGACACTCATGCACTGGGCTCTTCTCGCCGCAGCAATCGCCCTCGAGGTGTTCGCAACCTCGATGCTCAAGATATCGGACGGCTTCACGCGGCTCTGGCCGACAGTGTCTGTCCTCGCGGGCTACGCGCTCTCGTTCTTTCTGCTATCGCGAGTGTTGCAAACCATGCCCGTCGGCACCGCGTACGCTATCTGGTCGGCCGCCGGCACCGTGCTCGTCGTCGGGATCGGGTTCGTCGCTTACCACGAGCGGTTGACGTCACTGCAGCTCATCGGCGTCGCACTGACCATCGCCGGCGTGGTGCTACTCAACGTCGGCGGCGCCGCAGACTAGTGGGCGTGCGCGGCGGCCGCTGCGCGCAGGTCGGCGATTCGCTCCTCGGGAACGCCGCCGTACACAGCTGAGCCCGCGACGAACGTGTCGGCGCCAGCCTCAGCCGCGATCCCGATGGTGTCGACGGTGATACCGCCGTCGACCTGCAGCCAGACGTCGAGGCCGTGCTGCGCGCGGGCCTCAGCGAAGCGCCGAAGCTTCGGCATCATGTCGGGCATGAACGACTGGCCGCCGAACCCTGGCTCGACAGTCATCACGAGCACCTGGTCGAACTCAGGCAGCAGTTCGAGGTAGGGCTCTGGGTCGGTACCGGGTTTGAGCGCGATGCCGGCGCGCGCACCGATGTCGCGGATCTTCCGAGCGAGCGCGACGGGATCGGTCGATGCCTCGACGTGGAATGTCACCGAGAACGCGCCAAGTTCAGCGTACCCAGGCGCCCAACGGTCGGCATCGCTGATCATGAGGTGCATGTCGAGCGGAACCGGCGACACCGCTTGAATTCGCTCGACGATCGGCGGGCCCATCGTGAGGTTCGGAACGAAGTGGTTGTCCATCACATCGACGTGCACGAAATCCGCGGTGCGGATTGCCTCGAGCTCTGCCTGGAGGTTCACGAAGTCTGCGGACAGGATGCTGGGGTTAATGCGCTGCGCGGTCACCCGACTAGTCTACGGCGGACTCTGCCGCGCCGTGCCGCGTCGCCTGTCCGGAGCTGGGCTGTTCGGCGAAGACGCGCGACAGTGTGCGGTAGGAACGAGTGAAGAATGCCGCACACGCGAGCAAGATCATTCCAAGTCCCGTGCAGACGAAGATGAGCGCGATCCCCCGGCTGTCGCCCTGCCCGAGTAACCATCCCCAATCGCGCTGACCGGTCTCGCCACGCATGAACGGCACGACCCAGAACTCGGCGATCGGCGCGACTATCAGCGCGGTGATTGGCGCAGCCGCCGCCTCAAACGTCATCGCCAGCCCGAAGACGCGCCCCTGCTTCTCGAACGGCACGACGCGCTGGATGACAGTCTGTTCGGCCGCCTCGACCGCTGGCATGAGCGCCATGAACACCCAGATTCCCGCGATGAACAGCCAGGGCCACTCGCGGAGGGTGAAGGCGATTCCTACGAATCCGAGGATCCCGACGAGCACAAGCATGGTGCGAATCGGGTTTGGCCCAAGCCCCCACTTGGCAACGACGAGGCCGCCGACGATGAAGCCCGTCGATGCAAGGCCGAAGACGAGGCCCCAGATCTCGACCTGAAACATCGTGAGCCCATACGGGTCGAGGAGCGCCATGAACGCTCCGCTGCCGAGGTTGTTGAACGTACTGAATAGCACGAGCGCGAAGAGTCCAGGCACTGCACGCATTGCGGCCATGCCGCCGCGGAAATCGACGGCAGCGCGGTCTGGGTCTCGGGCGACGACTGGCTCGGGAATCCGCAGTAGATGCAGGTGCACGAGCGGAACCGCGACGAAGAGCGTGGCGAGCAGGATCGTCGCCCCCATACCGAGGAGGCCGACTGAGAGTCCGCTGAGCACGCTCGTCGCGATGAACGCGAGTCCCTGGACGGTGCCGACGAGCCCGTTCGCATTCGCGTGGCGTTCGACGGGAACAAGGAGCGTTACGGTCGTCGCAAGCGCAAGGTTCCGCATGAGTTCGACGACGCAGCCCGCGAGAACGACAAGTGTGAACAGCCAGAACCAGGGGGCGTCGAGGCGGAGCAGCGTGTCACTGGGCACCGCAAAGAAGAGTGCGCACCCGATGACGAAGGAGACGAGCGTCGCCCAGGCGCTCAGCAGCATGACGCGGTGTTTGCGCATCCTGTCGACGAGCGAGCCGAACCACATTGAGCAACCGGCAAGCAGAATCATGTAGACGGCGCCGAGCACCCCGGTGGCCAGAATGCTCCGGGTTTCCAAGTACACCCAGAACACGATGGCGAACCACAGGAAGTTCGTCGTCAGGCTCGCAACCGCGGTGTTCACGAGGACGTGGGCGAAGGTTCGGCCCCCAGCTGGCGGCACCTCCCCCGGGCCTGTCTCCGGGCCTGTCCTCGGAGCTTGCCCGGCCACGCCACTGGGGACAGCCGCGGGCGCTCCTGCGGCCCCGCGCGCCGCGTCAGGGTGGCGGGGCTCCATCGCACCCGACTCATTCATAGGCCAAGAGTATGCGTCGCATCGATGAAACGAAAGAGCCTCATCCCGCACGCGGGCGTAACTCCCAGGCGCGCGGAGCGGTGGCGGCGGGGCCTCCCGCTACTCTGCGTCGCGGGTGAGCAACGAGACGAACATCGCGTCGGTGTCGTGGCGGTGCGGCCACAGCTGTGCACTGAGATGCTCACCCGCAAGCTCGGGCCGCGAGTCCTCGCGCGCGGCAGCCCGCACGGCCGCCTTTGCATCGAGCTCCCGGAGCTGCGGGTGGCGCTTGAGCGCACGATCGACGCCGACGCGCGTCTCCGCGAGGTGCGGTGAGCACGTCACGTAGGCGAGCACGCCGCCCGGCTTCAGGTGCGCGACCGCCGCATCGATGAGCTCGCTCTGCAGCGCTGTGAGCTCGGGCAGGTCGCTCGGCTGTTTCCGCCAGCGCGCTTCAGGCCGGCGGCGAAGCGCTCCAAGACCGGAGCATGGCGCGTCGACGAGGATCCTGTCGTACTGCTCGTGCCCGTCACGGCCGCACCCGAATGCCTCCTCGTCGCGGCCGTCATGGCTCACGACCTTCACGGTCCCGGGCGAAAGCGCCGAGATGCCGTCAACCGAGTTCCGCACAAGATCAGCCCGGTGATCGGACACCTCGTTCGCGCGTACCGTGGCGCCCTCGACAACTGCTTCGGCGCCGAGGATGGCAGTCTTACCGCCAGGTCCCGCGCACAGGTCGAGCCAACGCTCACCCTCGGCAACCGGCGTCGCGCGCACGAGCGCGAGCGCGGCGAGCTGGGAGCCCTGATCTTGCACGCGCAGCAGCCCAGCAGGGATCGCGGCGCGCTCTTCGGCGCCCGCGATTGCACGGCCGGGATCGCCGCCGGTGAGCTCAAGGCCGATAGGCGATGGGCCGACTGCATCGACAGCATCTGGTTCGACAAGCGCGAGTTCCTCAGCGGTGATACCAGCGCCCTCAAGCAGGGCAAGGTTTACACGCGGTGAGGCATTGTCGGCGTCGAGCAACGCGTCGAGCTCGGTCTCGCTCCCCTCCGCACGGAGCGCGTCGCGGAGGGCACGCACGACCCAGGCGGGGTGCGACGTGCGGACCGCGAGAGCGTCGTCGGCGTTCTTCGCGGTGTCAGAAATGCGCGCATCCCACTCCTCGTTCGTTGACCGCCCGATCTCCCTGAGCACACCATTCACGAACCCGGCTGCCCGCTCGTTGCCGACGAGGCGCTGCAACTCGACGCTTTCGTGGACCGCGGCGTGAGCCGCCGTGCGCATGGCGAGCAGCTGGTGCGCGCCGATCCTGAGCACGTTCAGGGTGCGGGAGTCGATGTCTTCGGTCGGCCGATCGGCCGCGAGCTCGATGATGCGGTCGAGCCTGCCAAGCGAGCGGAGCGTCCCCGCAGCGAGTTCGGTTGCGAGGGCCGCATCGCGTCCGTCGAGCCTCGCGTCACGAATCCGAGAGGCAAGCGAAAGATTCGCGTACGCGTCGCGTTCGACGACGTCACGCAGCACGTCGTAGGCGACGATCCTGGCGCCCGAAATTCGCGGCCGGCTCTGACGCTTGCCGCCGCGTCCGCGAGCGCCACCCTGAGCCGAGTTGCGGCCGCGCCCACTGTGTGAATGCTTGTCGCTCACGCGAGGTCCGCCTTTCCGTCACGGCCGCGCAACCAGGCGGCACCGTCCATCGCAGGTTTTCCCGCGGGCTGCACGCGCACAAGCTCAAGCCCGGCAGCAGACTGCCCGCTCGCACAGCCAATAACTGCACGCTTTGAAACGATGCGCGCCTCGCCCGGCGCGAGGTCAGTCGGCAGCGCCGCCGAGAGGCCGGAATCGAGCGGGCGCAATTCGGTGAGCTTGATCGGTTCGCCACCGATGAGCGCGTAGGCGCCCGGCTCGGGCGTCACGCCAGCCCAGTGCGCGAGCGCGGCTTCTGAAGTCACCCCCGAGCCAAACGAAATGAGCCCGTCCTCGCGGGAGAGCTTGTGCGCGTAGGTGTCTTCCCCGGTCTGCGGCTCCCCCGCCCCCGGTTCCGTGGCGAGCAGCTCGACGGCACGCAGCAGCGCGCCTGTGCCCGAGACAGAGAGCTCGGTGAGCGCCGCGCCCGCAGAGGTGCCAGGCGCAAACGTCGTCGAGTCGCGAGTGAGCACGTCCCCGGCATCGAGCGCAGCGACAAGTCTGAACACAGTGACGCCCAGCTCCTGCTCTCCCGCCATGAGCGCCCGCTGCACTGGAGCGGCTCCGCGCCAGCGCGGGAGATCCGAGAAGTGCAGATTGATCCAGCCGTGAGCGGGGCTCGACAGGAGCGGCTCGCGGATGAGTCCGCCGTAGGCGACGATGACACCGAGATCGGGCGCGCGCTCAGCGACCCAAGCGGTGGCCTCGTCGCCGAGTCGGTTCGCCTTGAGCGCTTCGATCCCGAGTTCTGCAGCCGCCTGGGCGACTGGTGACGGCGTGAGTACCCGTTTACGCCCAAGCGGGGCGTCTTCACGCGTGACAACGCCGACGACATCGTGGCCGGCCTCGACCAAGGCTCGCAGGCTGGGGACGGCGAACTCCGGGGTTCCGGCAAACACGATACGCATCAGGCTATTCTCTCACCCCGCAGACGAGACGACGCACGCACGGCTGGCGTCACCCGAGAGCGTCAAGCAGCATTCGCGCCTTCCGCAGGGCGGCTTGCGAGCCCTTGCGCGCCGCGATGTCGGCGAGCCCGGGCCACGCCGAAGCGTCGCCGGCAATGAGTCCTCGCCTCCGAGCCTCGACGAGTACGGGTGCCCGCACGAGCGCGGCGTCAAGCACACGGTTCAGCCACTTCGGCGGGGCCGACTGTTCGGCCGCAACGCGAACGGACTCGGTCAGCGCAGGCCAGAGCGCGCGCAGCGTGTCCGGCTCGGACTCGATCATTCCTGCGAGCTTCACGGGGGTGAAATCTGGGCTCTCGAGCAGCCGCCCGACCGCGAGCCGCACGGAGTCAGCGCCGACGAGCCCGGCGCGCACCGCGGCAAGCACGTGGTAGCCGCTGCCGTTGTCGTGGCTCATCCCACTGAGCAGCACCGCGACCATACCGACCGTAATAGGTGGCACAGCTTCCCCCCGCCCGAGCGGGCCCGCGTTGCCGTCACGCCAGTTGCGGTGCTCAGCCACCCGTACCGCCCGCGCCGCGGGGTCCCACCGCAGCCATGCACGGGAGTCGTGCCGAACGTCATCGGCGTCCGAGAGGATCTCGGTCATGCCACACTGGCCCTCTTCCTCGATGTCGTAGAACCACGCAGTCCGGGTGCGAAACCGGCGGGGGCCGTCGGTCGGGTCTGCGAGGCGTTCGGGGGCGAACTCGAGTTCGATCTCTAACAGCCGTGTCGAGGCCGCTGGGTCTTGCCAGGTCGCCTTGATAGATGCGCCGTCATCGATAACGGGCTGCGCTTCAACGTCAGCGGGCCAGAACACTGCGAACTCGGCCTCTGTCAACGTTGCAGGGACGTGTGTCGCGGGGTTGAGCACTGTTGCCCTCGGAGCTTCGGGAAGCGTCGGCGCCACCTCCGCGAGCCTCTCCACCACTGATCGGGCAAGCTGCACTGCGCGCGACGACCCGCCGGCTGCGGCGAGCGCCCTAACGCCGGCGATCTCGAGCGCGGTGCCTGTAGCAACACCTACCTCGACCGCTGAGATCACTGCCGGCAGCAGCTCTCCGACGGCTTCCACTATCTCTGCCGTTCCAGCGAGACGCCTAGGGGCTGCGAGTGACAGCGCGACGAGGTCATCAAGCAGCGGCCACACGACTGCGAGCATTCCCTCATCGGCGAGATCGAGACACGCGCTCGCGAGTGCGGCGAGCTTCGTTGGAGTGTCGGTCCAGCCAAGCTTGCGCACGTCGGCGACCCCGGGAATCAAGAGCCCGCGCTCCCAGCCCTCGCGGATCGCGAGAACCCCGTCGGCGACGGCGCGTTCGTGAAGGCCGCGCTGGGCCCCAATGAGGTTCACCGCTTGCCCGGGAGTGAGCGGTGTGCGCCTCCGTACGAGCTGTCGCAGCACGAGGCCAAGGGCTGAGCTATCAGTATCCCCGGTTGTCAGGGACGCCCAGTCCCCGCCTGCGGGCAGCACCCCAACCTCGATATCGCTCCGGTAGGTGTCTGCCTTCAGCCGGGTGGGGAATGCAGCGAGCGCAGGCGGCTGTTCGAGACCTGTCGGCGCCCACCAGTGCCGCTGGGGGTCGAGCTCCACTTCTGGCTCGGTGAGCGGGTGCGCGAGATAGGCACAGGCGACCGCGCCTGCGCGGACCGGGAGCGTAGCCCCGTCCTGTCCGACGATGGCGACGTCGAGCTCGCTGAGCGCGTCGCGGTGCGTGAGCGTCACGGTCGTGGCGTCGACACGGAGCAGCGCGAGTAGCAGGTCGGCCTCGCTCGCTGTCGCGCGCTCGTCGGCGTACACCCGCAGCCTCGCGACGAGCTCATCGATTGAGAGGCCCATGTCGTCCCACGTCGGCGTCGAGAGCAGCACTGGAACCTCGCCGAGGCGCTTGGTCACCGCCGCATCACGGGCGGGTGACGGGCCGAAGATCGTCGGCTTCGAGCCAGGAAAGTCCGGGCGAGCAGGCCGGTCGAGCGCTGTGAGCTGCTCGCCAGCAACCCACTGGGCGATGCACCGCAGCCCAGGAACCCAGTGTTGCCGCACACCCCGAAGCGCAGTTCGCGCGAGGCCAGTGTCTCTCCGCGCCAGCTCATTCGCCAGTGCGAGGACGCGCTCGGCGGTTGGGTCGACCGCACCGCCTTCGGGCCGTCCGGTGAGTTCGGCGGCCGCCGCGGTGACGGCAGCAATGAGCGCGTCAGTGTCCGCGACGGCGAGCGCCTCAGTGCCCGCGGTGGCGAGCGCGGCACCTCCTGCGGGTCCGCTTGCCCCACCCCCTGCTTCACCCAGTGCGAGCGAGAACAGCGGCACCTGCCAAAGGGGCGGAGTCGCGTCCCAGCGGCCGCGGGCTTCCGTCTGCGCGGTGTTCGATGATGCCGACGCGTCTGCGACGGCGCCACCCGGCCCCGAGGCGATTCCCCAGGCGTCGAGCAACCGTCTCGCAGCGCGAGCGAGCGGGACGTCGTTGCCTATCTTCAGCGGTTCGATGAGCACTGCGACGTCCGCGGCGACACCGGCGCTCGGGGCTTGTCGTCCGGTGGCAGCGGCGAGCAGCGCGCGCCGCGCCTTCTTCGATTTCACTCCGAGCCCGAGCTGCAGCACCTCAAGGAGCGTGTTGTCATCGCCGTGTGCGATGAGCGCCGGGCCGAACGCCTCAACTAGTGGGGCGTCTCCCGTCGCGATTGCTGACACGAGCGCGTCGGCACGGTTGAGGAGGTCTGTCCGGCGCGCCTCGCTAGTGAGCCCGAGGTGCTCGGTGAGGAAGGCGGCCCAGACTTTCCGGTCGCGGGCCGTTGGGCAGCGTCGAGACCCGCAAGTGCAAGATCGAGCGCGGTGTCGGTGTCGAGCCAGCCGCGCTCAAGCGCAGCCGGGAGCAGTCCGCCGAACGGCCCAGTGACGCTCAGCCCGAGCGCGACCGCTGTCTCTGCGTGCTCGCGAAAGCGTGGGCCGAGCGACTCGCCCGAAATATTGCCGCGGTCGCGCGGCTGCAGCCAGCCGTCATTTGCCGGCGCGCCGAGAGCGTAGACGGCCCAGTCGCGTAGGTAGTCGACGTGCTCGGGCACCGGGAGTGCGAGGTCATGCACCAGGCGGACGGTGGCGCCCGCCAACCGCGAGGTCGCATCGATCCACAGCCTGCCTCCGCGCGCCGACGCGTGAGTCACGAAGCTCCGGGCATACTCCACTCCCCGGGCGGCGACGACAGCGGCGAGAACCTCGTCACTGATTGCCCCGCTCGCTGGAGCGATCGCGACGGCGCGCTTGGCGGCGACGCCGACGCGGATTGCGAACAGGGCGAGCATGCCGGCGTGCACGCCGTCACCGAGCCAGCTGCGCCACCCGTAGCTCGCGGCGTCGAGAGCCTCGAATGATCCCCACTCGCCAGCTTTGAGCCCCGCCAACGCGGTGCGCTGCTGCTCGGGAGTGCCGAGCGGCAGCGCGAGGATCGCTTCTGGCGCCAGGCCTGGGGTGTGGTCAGCCCAGCCGAGCGCGCGGTAGACCGCGAGTGAGTCGTTCAATGCTACGGAGGCGCTCACGCCTGCTCCTTCTCCGTCGATGCCTGGGTCGACGTATGTATCGATGTCTGTGTCCGAGTGGAAGATGCGGCCGGCGTGACCGGGCGATCGCCCTGGGATGCGCGGGCGCGGGTGATCTCGACGGCGAGCGCGTGCTTACACGGGCCGCGTCCGTTCCCGTGATTCAGGCCCCACGCGCAACCGCAGTCAAGCTTCCCGCCGTCCCCGACGCGCACAATGGCGTCGCCGCCAGGCCCGCCTGCCGGTCGAACGCCACGGCCGCCACCAGCACCTCCGCCGCCACCACCACCGTCACCACCAGCGCTCCCGCCTCGCACGATCCAGCTCCGCGGTCCGCTCGAGCTCCCTTCGCCGGGGAGCGGCATCACTCGTCCCGCAGCGACGAGCGCCCGTGCCGCGGCGAGGCGGGGGCCGTCGCGTTCGACACGCGCCGGGTCATCGGGAAGCTCCCTGTGGAAGTGAGCGCCACCTTCGAGATCCCATCCGACACGCCCCGAGGCGGCAAGGACCGCGATGGCCCCGTCCGCGCGGGCACGCGTGAGCCCTGCCGCGCTGGCAAGCCTTGCGGCATCGAGGACGGGTTCGAACGCAAGTAACGCGGAAACACGCTCCGCGTCGGCCACGACGTCGTCACTCGCAAGCGCCGCGAGAAGCGCGCCCTCCCCCGAGTGCCCGCGCCACGCCTGAGCGGTTAGCCCGAGTGTGAGTCGCGCGTGCGGGAGCTCGAGTACGACGGCGACCGAGCCAGTCTCCGTGTGCGGCGCGCCGTGCACTGTCGCGCCCCGGAGGTGTGGGAGGAGGCGCTTCGCCGCGCTCAAGCGGTGCAGCCCCGGAACCGCGACCGCCCCTGCCACCGGCCGCGACGTGATCCTGACACCCGCCGTCGCGGGAACGATCCACGCCGTTCTCCCATTCGCCGTCGCTGGCGGAACCGCCGCGACGAAGGCGCGCGCCTCCGACGCAGTGAGCTTCGCGAGCGGGACCATGCGGCTGTGGAGCTCGGCAACGTTGCCGAACGCCCGCACCCACCGGCCCGGCATGTTTACCGGGCGCTCCGTGGCGTGCGCGTTCGGTGTGGCGAGCACCGCACCGCCGACCCCGACATCGAGGTGCAGGAGCTCGGCGCGCCGCACCCCCGTCAGCACCGCACGCGATTGCCGCCCCAGGTCGACGTTCGTCGTGCCGTGCGCAATGTCTCCGCCGTCAAAACCTGTGCCGAGCAAGTCGAGCCTCGCGTACACGCTGTTGCAGGCCGAGAAGCACTCGGCCCGAAGCCTGTCGCCCTGTGCGGTGAGTACGGGGTCGCGCATCGTTGTCGGCACGTAGTTGAAGTAGCGGGTCGAAGTGATGTCGGCGAGCGCGAGCAGTCCCCGGGCAAGCACCAGCGGCTCCGTCGCAAAGCCGGAGAAGAAACTCGGCGAACCGTCGATTCCGTGCCTGGTGAGGGCGGGAGCGAGTCCGAGCACGAGCCCGTCAGGCGACGCCCCTGTCAGCATGCCGAACGCCCGCGGGGCTGCCTGAGCCGTCGCATGCTGCATCGTCATATCTCGATGCTAGCGACCACGGGTGACACACGCGCGCGGCTGGTGCTAAACTCGCCACATGCAGATCGTGATTCAGTGGTGGGCCGCCTAGGGCGGTCACTCTTCACGCATCTGCATGCACCTCGACACCGCCTCTCTGAGGCGGTGTTTTTTGTCTCACGAGTGGCGTTCAGACCACCACTCAGTGACCACGAAGGATCTCCACTCATGACTCAGACCACCACTGCTTCCCCCTACCGCGCCGACGAGCACGGCTTCTTTGGCGAGTTCGGGGGCGCGCCGCTGCCGCCGTTCCTCGTCGAGCCCATCGCCGAGGTCGCACGCGAATACGCGAAGGCGAGCGCTGACCCCGCGTTCCAAGAGGAGTACCAGTCGCTACTCTCGAAGTACGTCGGCCGGCCCTCGCTGCTGTACTTCGCTGAGAACCTCACCGCAAAGCTCGGCGGCGCCAAGGTGTACCTTAAGCGCGAAGACCTCAACCACACTGGGGCGCACAAGATCAACCACTGCCTCGGCGAGGCGCTGCTCGCAAAGCGCATGGGAAAGACGAAGGTCATCGCAGAGACCGGTGCCGGCCAGCACGGTGTTGCGCTCGCCACGGCCGCGGCGCTCGTGGGGCTCGAGTGCGAGATTCACATGGGGGCCATCGACGTCGCCAAACAGCACCCGAACGTCGTACGCATGGAACTGCTCGGCGCAAAGGTCGTCTCGGTCGAGGAGGGCGGCAAGACACTCAAAGAGGCAGTCGACTCAGCGTTCGGCGTCTACGCAGCGAACCCCGACGAGTACTTCTTCGCGATCGGCTCGGTCGTCGGGCCCCACCCTTACCCGTCGATGGTGCGTGACTTCCAGTCAGTGGTTGGCCGCGAGGCCCGCGCGCAGATGCTTGAAGCGGAGGGGAAGCTCCCCGACTACCTCATCGCAGCTGTCGGCGGAGGATCCAACGCGATGGGGCTCTTCGACGCGTTCCTCGAGGATGAGAGCGTGCGCATCATCGGCGTCGAGCCAGCCGGTGAGGGTCTCGAAGGCACCCGCCACGCAGCAACCATGACGCTCGGTACCCCCGGCATGCTGCACGGCATGCACACGAAGGTGCTGCAGGACGCAAACGGCGAGCCCTCGGCAGTTCACTCAATTGCTTCGGGCATCGATTACCCGGGCGTTGGCCCGCAGCACGCCAGGCTCGAGCAGCTCGGCCGCGTCGAGTACGTCACCGCCACCGACGCCGAGACCCTCGACGCGTTCCAGCTGCTGACTCGCACCGAGGGCATCATCCCCGCGCTCGAGTCGTCACACGCCGTCGCACACGCGGTGAAGCTCGCGCCGACGCTGCCCTCGGACGCCGTGATCATCGTGAACCTCTCGGGCCGCGGCGACAAGGATGTCGATTTCGTCGCCGAGCGCCTCGCGCAGTAGCACGGTCGGCCAGGCCACGGCTTCCCAGTGGCCCGCGAACACACGATCCTCGCGAGAACACACGCTCACCGAGCAGTTTGACATGTGTTCTCACGAGGATCGTGTGTCTTGGCGTTCCCGGGCATAGCGGCAGAGACAGCAGGGAACGGCAGCGGTCAGCTCGGGTCAGCTGAGGTCGGCAGGGCCCGGCCAGCAGCTCCCGACTTTGCGGGATTCACCGGCTTCACCCATCGAACACCCCGCGGTCATCGAATCGCAGCCTGAGCGCCTCTGGGACGGCCCGCCCTGGAGCCCGACCCTTCTGCCGTGACGACGCGCCAGCCGCGTCGGCGACGAGCGCGCCGCGCAGCCGTTTCGCGACGTCGCTGCCGCGTGCATACTCGAACCGCACAATGGCGCGTACGAGCCCAGCGCCGCGTGCAGCTGGGTCGGATGCTGATACGGGCGTCGGCCCGAGCACCTCGACACCCGCCAGCATGTCGGGAGTGCGGAGCGCCGCGATCGCACGGTCGACCTGGGCGGAACCGCCTGTCACACTCGCAACGCGGACTGCGGGTGGATACCTCAGCGCCTGCCTGTCGCGAAGCTCGCTGTGCAGCCACTCGTCGAGCCGCCCGGTGACGAACGCCTGCACCACGGGGCCTCCCCCTGATGCCATCAGACACACCCCGTCAGGAGCAGCGAGCGCGGCCGCGTTCTCCCACCATCGCAGGCAGTCTTCGCCGGCCCGGAGGTTCTCGAGGCTCAGCAGCCGCTCGGCATCGAGCAGCACGACCGCCCGGTAGCCGCCAGCCGCGAGCGGTTCAGCTCCGCGAGTCGCGACGACTATCGCCGGTCTCGCGTCCACACGCTCGCGGGGGTGGTCGCCGTCGGAGAGCAGCACGCGAAATCCGCGGAACTGCCGTTCGAACTGCTCGACAGTGCGCGCCGACCCCATGCCGCGTTCCGCGAGCCGGTTCCCGCCGCAGCCAGAGCACGCCCAGCCCCCCGCGTGCTGTCCGCACCAGCGGCACGCGGCGGTGCCTGCCGTGCGAAACCCGATCGGGCCACCGCACCCGGTGCAGCGGGCAAGGTCACCGCAGTCGCCGCACACCGAGACTGGCGCATATCCTGGCGTCGCGACCTGCACGAGTACGGGGCCGGTGCGCAGCCCCTCCCTGATAGTCTTCGCCGCGAAGTCAGGCACACGCCCTGCGAACGCGTCTGGCGCGATCGACTGGTCGGCGTGAATCACGCGGGTACGCCTGGGCGGGTTCACCTGATCCTGCACGTATCCGATGAGGGCCAACCGCTCGACCTCAGCGCTGCGAGCGTGCGCGGCGAAGAAGAGCCCGGCGCCCGACTGCTCGGCGCGCACAAGCGCCGCGTCGCGGGCATGCACATATGGTGCGAGCGGCTCGGCGAGCACGGGATCGCCGTCGTCCCACATCAGGATCGCCCCAAGATCGTGCGCCGGGGCGTACACAGCAGAACGATTCCCGACAATAATTCGCGGCGCCGAGTCGAGCGCCTGCAGAAAGCTTGCGTAGCGCTCCGCGTTTGATTGCCTCGCGTCAACCCTGAGTACGCCCTCGGCGCCGAGGGCGGCGAGGGCGCTCTGCACCTGATCCTGATCGCGGTAGTCGGGAAGCACAACGATCGCACTCTTGCCCGCGGCGTGGACCGACATCGCGACCTGCGCGAGCCGGATCGCCCATGCCCCGACCCACTCGCCTGTCGACAGCCGCTCTGGTGAGTGATTCGCGGTGAGCGCGAGCCGCTCCCCAACAACGAGGCGAGCCGCGATACCAGCGGAATCGGCATCGAGATCTCCGGCAGGCGCGCCGTCGGGCCTCTCAGGCTGAGACTCCGCCGCGGCGAGGTGCTGCTTCTCGACGCGCACCTGTCTGCCTGGAATTGCGAGACGAAGGATGTCGCCGGCAGAACCGCCGGCGCGGTCGGCCACTGCGCGCGCGAGCCGCCAAATCTCTGGTGTGAGCTGCGGGACAGGGCTCACGATATCGGCGATTGGCGAGAGTTCACCACCGAAGCTGCTCGATTCGGCGAACCCAATGACGTACCCAAACGCCTTGCGCTGTTGATTGCGAAACGGCACCCGAACGCGCTGGCCGACACGAAGTTCGCCTGCGAGCCCCTCTGGGATCGCGTAGTCGAACAGGTGGTCGAGTTGCGGCAGCGCCGAATCGAGGAGCACCTCGGCGACGGCCCGACCGTTCGGCCGTTCGGCGTCGAGACAGCTGCACGAGGTCGCGGGAACCACTGGCTCCGCGGGAGCGGCCGCCTCAGCTCGCTTGCCAGACCCCGCAGCTGCGGAGACGTCGCTCAGCTCACCGGCCGACACGCCGCCGCCTCAACTAGAGCCCTGCGGCTGCGCGCAGCTCGGCGACGCGCGGCGTCGCTTCCCAGGTGAAGTCGGGCAGCTCGCGACCGAAATGTCCGTAGGCGCTCGTCTGTGCGTAGATCGGGCGCAACAGTTCGAGATCGCGGATGATCGCGAGGGGGCGCAGGTCGAACACCTCGCGCACGGCGGTCTCGATGACGGCTGTCGGAACGATCTCTGTGCCAAAGGTCTCGACATACAGGCCGACCGGATGCGCGCGTCCGATCGCGTAGGCGACCTGCAACTCGGCCCGTCGAGCGAGGCCCGCGCGCACGACGTGCTTCGCGACCCAGCGCATCGCGTAGGCTGCCGAGCGGTCGACCTTCGAAGGATCTTTGCCGCTGAACGCGCCGCCGCCGTGCCGGCTCGCGCCACCGTAGGTATCGATGATGATCTTGCGGCCTGTGAGACCCGCATCACCCATCGGGCCGCCCACCACGAAGGGGCCCGCCGGGTTGATAAAGAACTCTGCGCCGGCGCGCGGCAGGTCGACCTTGTCGAGCACAGGGTTGATGACCTCGCGGGCCACAACCTCGCGCAGCGCGGGGGTCGAGAGGCTCGCCGCGTGCTGGGTCGATACAACGACTGCCTCGATCGACGCGGGACGGTCGCCGTCGTAGCCGATAGTGACCTGGGTCTTCCCATCAGGGCGAAGCTCGGGGATGATGCCGCTCTTGCGCACCTCAGTCAGTCGCTCAGCGAGGCGGTGCGAGATCCAGCTCGGCAGCGGGTGCAGCTCGGGGGTCTCGTCGGTCGCGAAGCCAAACATGATGCCCTGGTCGCCTGCGCCCTGCGCGCTCAGCGCGTCATCGTCGCCGGCTTCGCGCGCCTCAAGCGACACGTCCACGCCACCCGCGATGTCTGGCGACTGCTGCCCGATCGACACCGACACGCCGCACGACGAGGCGTCAAAGCCCATCTCCGAGCTCGTGTACCCAATCTCACGGATCGCGTCACGCACGATCTGCGGGATCTCGACATAGCCACTCGTGGACACCTCGCCGGCGACGTGTACGAGCCCAGTCGTCACGAGCGTCTCGACGGCGACGCGCGCCCCCGAATCTTGCTCAAGCATCGCGTCAAGGATCGAGTCAGAAATGCGATCGCAAATCTTGTCGGGGTGCCCCTCGGTGACGGACTCGGACGTGAACTGACGCAGCACGGATGCTCCTCGAATAGTGATGAAATGGGCCGAAACGTATGGCCCCAGAATGGCTGTGGCGCCGGTACCTAGAGGGTATCCGGCGCCACCGACAGAGTGAGCAGTTACGCCTTCGGCGTCATCTGCAGCTTGCCCTCGACGATCTCGTGCAGCGCGATCGACAGCGGCTTGTCATCCACCGACGAATCTACAAGGGGACCGACGTTATCGAACAGGTTCCCGTCGTGCAGATCAGTGTAGTAGTCGTTGATCTGGCGCGCGCGCTGAGCAGCGAAGACGACCAGAGCGTACTTCGAGTCCACCTTGTCGAGCAGATCGTCGATCGGTGGGTCGATGATGCCGTTGACATTAGCCATGAATTAACTCCTCTAGATAGACCCGTCTATTCTAGCCCATGAGGCCGACGCCGCGGCGCAAGATGACGTGCCCGTTACGACTGCTCAGCCTCGTCCAGGCTCGAGTACCCGAAATCGTCAGGCGATCAATGCCCGATAGGAAGCCGAGACCTTCGGCCGCGAACGCGGCCGCCGCAGGGATCCCGGGAGCGATTTCACTGCCCCAAACTGCCCGACGAACCTTCTGCACAACAGGATCGCCGGCATCGGCCGGTACGTTTTCGGCGACGCGCGCCATGCCCTCAGCAGCGACGACAGCGAGAGACCCCGCGTCCATTTCACCACGGGCCTCCCAACCCGCGATTGGGGGAAGTACTCCGGCCCACGCCGCAGCAACTGTCATGTCGGGAAGCGCAAGATCGAGCCCGGATGCGGCACGCGCAAGCCTATCTGTGAGCGCACGCACCTCCACGACAGTGTCGATCGGCGCAGCCGGGGCGGCAGCCAACGGGAAGGCGCGCATGACGAGCACGACTGGCGACTCGTCCATGATCCCCACCGGCGCCTGTGTGCAGCCGTACACTGCGAGAGCGCTGCCACGGGTCTGCAGCCGAACCTCGGCCTCCCCGAGCCGGGCGAGGCGGGAGAGGTAGTTCTGCAAGTCGTCTCGTGTTGGCTTGTCTGCGAGGCCAAGAGTGAAAGTCTGTTCGGTCATCAGCATCAGCCTATCGCCGCAAGATTGATGCGAGCCGCGAGCTTTCACCCGCTAGCGCAGCCGCGACATAGACTGATGCCTATGACTGACGCGGCGAAGACTATGCACGGCGACGAGGTTCCCGCCCCCAACCTTGCTGAGATGCTCGCGCTCGCCAACACCGAGGCGCGCACCCACTACGACATCTTCACGGGGCCTGCGATGCCGACTCCCCACGGCCGCGCATTCGGCGGCCAGGTGCTCGGACAGGCGCTCATGGCAGCAGGCCTCACCGCTCCAGAGGGCCGCGAGATTCACTCGATGCACGGCTACTTCGTGCGCCCCGGCGACAGCCACACCCCAATGACGTTCGAGATCGCAAGACTTCACGACGGCAGGTCCTTCTCGACCAGGCGCGCCCAGGCCTACCAGGATGGCGCCGTACTGATGTCGCTCATCGCCTCGTACCAGGGGCCCGAGGAGGGGCTCGACCATCAGGACGGCCTCGACACCGCGGCAATCGCGCAGCCAGAGTCGCTTCCCTCGGTATGGGACAAGTACGGCCATCTCACCGGAGAGCGGCGCAATTCGTGGGTACTCAACAGGCCGTTTGATTTCCGCCACGTCGAGGGCGACATCTTGGTCGACGCGGGCGAGCCGCGTAGCAATCAGGCGGTATGGCTGAAGAGCCGCGAGCCGCTTGACGGCGGTCAGGCGCTGCACTCAGCCGCGCTCGCGTTCGCGTCCGACTACCTCCTTCTCGAGCCGGTCGCGCGGCGCCATGGCATTCCCTGGGCGACGCCAGGGATGAGCGCGGCAAGCCTCGACCACAGCATGTGGTTTCACAGACCCTTCCGCGTTGACGAGTGGCTGCTGTACACGCTCGAGTCGCCCACCGCACAGAGCGGCCGCGGACTCGCGCATGGCCGCTTCTACGACCGCTCTGGCGCGCTTGTCGCGAGCGTCTCGCAGGAGTCGATGATTCGACTCCCCCGTTAGCCACGGCCCGCGACCGACGCTTCCCAAGCCACGGCCTGGGAGCGGTTGTCCGCGAGCGATGTTCCGTTAGCCACGCCCGAGCATGAGCGGCTCGTCCATCCATTCTCGGACGGCCGTGCGGCCCTCGGCGCTCAGACGTGCCGGCCTCAGCGTCTCGCCGTCGACCATCACCGCGACGGTGATCGCGCGCGCGACGACTGAGCGCTCAGCCGCAGCTCCGTCGACAATCTCACAATGGATCTCGAGGTGCGAACCACCAAGTTTGCCGACCCAAAGCTCGACAGTGACTGGCTGCTCCGAGTACTCGAGCACGCTGAGAAACTCGATCGACTGGCTCGCAACGAGCATCTTCGGCCCGCCTGCGATATTCGACTGGAAATGCTCCTCAAGCCCGGTGGGTTCGGTCGCCGCGCCGAGCCACAGCACGCGCACGCGCGCCTCTTCAAGCAGTCGGGCAAACACGACGTTGTTGATGTGCCCATAGGCGTCTTGATCGCCCCAGCGAAGCTGCAGGGTGACGTGGGCTCGGGCCATTGTGCGATCCTTTCGCGGAAACCTCTGGGTGACAAAATACGAGTGCCCGCAGGACACGCCTGCGGGCACTCGATCATTCGCTAATCGCGGGTGAGCTTGCGGTAATGGCTACGCGACGGCTTCGCAGCGTCCGCACCAAGGCGCTCGATCTTGTTCGCCTCGTAGGCTTCGAAGTTCCCCTCGAACCAGTGCCAGTCAGCCGGGTTCTCGTCGGTGCCCTCGTACGCGAGAATGTGCGTCGCGATGCGGTCGAGGAACCAGCGATCGTGGGTGATGACGACGGCGCAGCCTGGGAACTCGAGCAGCGCGTTTTCGAGCGACTGCAGCGTCTCGACGTCAAGGTCGTTCGTCGGCTCATCGAGGAGCAGGAGGTTGCCGCCCTGCTTCAGCGTGAGCGCGAGGTTCAGCCGGTTGCGCTCTCCGCCCGACAGCACGCCGGCCTTCTTCTGCTGATCCGGTCCCTTGAACCCGAACTTCGACACATACGCGCGCGACGGGATCTCAGTCTTGCCGACGGTGATGATGTCGAGGCCCTCGCTCACGACCTCCCAGAGCGTCTTGTCTGCGTCGATGTTTGCGCGGTTCTGGTCAACATAGCTGATCTTCACAGTCTCGCCGATGCGCAGTTCGCCGCCATCGAGCGGCTCCAAGCCGACGATCGTCTTGAACAGGGTCGTCTTGCCGACGCCGTTCGGGCCGATGACACCGACGATGCCGTTCGGGGGCAGGCTAAACGAGAGGCCGTCGATGAGCGTGCGATCGCCGAACGACTTCTTGAGGTCCTTTGCCTCGATAACGAGGTTGCCGAGGCGCGGGCCTGCGGGAATCTGGATCTCCTCGAAGTCGAGCTTCTTGGTACGCTCGGCCTCGTTCGCCATCTCTTCGTAGCGCGCGAGACGCGCCTTCGACTTCGCCTGGCGGCCCTTCGTGTTCGAGCGGACCCACTCGAGCTCATCCTTCAGGCGCTTCGCGAGCTTCTGATCCTTCTTTCCCTGGACCTCGAGGCGCTCGTGCTTCTTCTCCAGGTAGGTCGAGTAGTTGCCCTCGTACCCGATGAGGCGGCCGCGGTCTACCTCGGCGATCCACTCCGCGACATTGTCGAGGAAGTACCTATCGTGGGTGATCGCGATGACCGCTCCCGGGTACTTCTGCAGGTGCTGCTCAAGCCACAGCACGCTCTCGGCGTCAAGGTGGTTGGTCGGCTCGTCGAGGAGCAGCAGGTCGGGCTTCTGGAGCAGCAGCTTGGTGAGCGCAACACGGCGCTTCTCACCGCCAGAAAGCGGGCCAATCTCGGCGTCGCCTGGCGGGGTGCGCAACGCATCCATCGCCTGCGCGAGCTGGTTATCGAGATCCCAGCCGTCTGCGGCGTCGATCTCTTCCTGCAGCGTGCCCATCTCGGCGAGCAGCGCGTCGAAGTCAGCGTCGGGCTCGGCCATGAGTGCCGAGATCTCGTTGAACCGGTCGAGCTTGCCCTTGATCGCGATACCGCTCTCGATGTTCTCGAGGACCGTCTTGGTCTCGTCGAGCTCGGGCTCCTGCATGAGGATGCCGACGGTGTAGCCGGGGGTCAGCGCGGCGTCGCCGTTGGACGGGGTATCGAGGCCCGCCATGATTTTCAGGATCGTCGACTTACCGGCGCCGTTCGGGCCGACCATGCCGATCTTGGCGCCCGGAAGGAACGACATCGTCACGTCATCAAGAATCAGCTTCTCGCCGACTGCCTTGCGGGCGCGAACCATTTGGTAGATGTATTCAGCCATATATTTTCAAAAGCGCGTGCGCTCCGAACTCCCTGCTTCACGAGGTGGAATCTATCGCGGACTACTCTACCCGTTCTCGGCACGCGGCGACTCAGGTTCATGCGACCGGACGGCAACGATGCCCGCTCCGTAGACTCGTGTGTATGAGTGACGCACCTGAACCCGTCGCCGAGATCCCGACGGGACCGGTCCCTGTACCCGAGCGCGTACGCGAGCTCACCGGCGGCCGTCATCTCGTCCCCGTCTGGGTCAACGAGCTTGGTGGGCTCACGTTTCGAGACCACGGCGCCCCAGGTAGCGGTGGCGCGAGCTACGTGAAGTGGGTCCCGGCTGGCACTCCCGAACTCAATCTCTCCGACGAGGCGACGCGGCTCGCGTGGGCGCTGGCGGGCGGTGCCACTGTGCCCGAGGTAGTGAGTCATGGCTCCGACAGCGATGGAGACTGGCTCATCACGCGCGCGCTCCCGGGCGCCTCGGCAGTGGCTCCGCAGTGGATCGCGGAGCCAGCGACCGCCGCTCTGGCGATCGGCGCCGGGCTGCGAGTGTTGCACGACACTCTCCCCGTCGCCGAGTGCCCGTTCGAATGGGGCATCGCGGGCCGGGTTTCACGGTTCGAGGAGCGCATCGCCTCGGGCGAGAGTCCGGGCGACTGGCATCGCAACTATCGGGATCTCACTGTCGAAACGGCCAGAAGGATCCTGCTGGACCCGCCTGACCCTGATCGACTCGTCGTGTGCCATGGCGACGCGTGCGCGCCGAACACGCTGCTCGACTCGACCGGGCGCTTCGCAGCGCACGTTGATCTCGGCTCACTCGGCGTCGCGGATCGCTGGGCGGATCTTGCGGTCGCCGCATGGAGTATCGACTGGAACCACGGTCAGGGGTTCGATCACCTCGTGTACGAGGGGTACGGCATCGACCCCGATCAGGATCGAATCGACTTCTATCGGCTGCTCTGGGACGTCGGATAGTCGCCAGTGGCGCGCACGGCGGCTACCAGTCGATCGGACGCGTCTGCCCGATGAGGCACACGTTCTTTTCTGGCCCAACAGCGTCGACGACCTCCGCCGTGGCGTCGCGTTCCTCCGCGGAGATCTGCCCGATCAGGCAGGTCTCGCCTGTGCGAACCGAGACGTAGATGCTGTCGGCTGCGAGGCCCGTCTTGGACGCGTCAAACGAGACCTGCATCGTTTGCTTCTCAAAACCACCGGCCGCAAGAGCGTCCACGATTGGCTGCCCCTGCACGGCCTGCTCGCCTGCCGCATACTCGCGGAGCACCTGGCTGAAGAACGGCAGGTTCTCCTCGGAGGAACCCCCCGGGACAAACACAGCGGGCTCAGCGGGCACCTCGACAGGCGGACGCTCGGGCGTCACGGGCGTCGGACCTTCGAGCAATGAGCACGAGCTGAGGGCAAGCATGAGCGCCGCAGCGCCCAAAACAGTTGCCGCAGCGCGACGAGCTCGTTTCACAACCATGCGCCAAGTCTACGGGGCGCCGCAGGGTGTGAGCCTCAGCAATGCTGTGAGCTTCGCCCACAGGTGCCCGATTCGTCGTTAACCCGGTTGATTGTCCACAGGCCGACGTACTTGGTCGAGGGCCGTGTCACCGAGCGCCAGGCTAGAAACACCCGTCCGCGACACCCGGACGCAACCGACGCCTGACGGAGGCGTCGCCCACCGACACCAGCAGTGAGAGAAAAGGAGCCATCATGGCCCAGCACATCAGCATCATCGGACAGATCGCGACAGAACCGAAGCTCTTCACGCCCGCCGGCGGGGCGGAGTTCTGCACGTTTCGCCTCGCAAGCTCTGACAGGAGGTTCGACGCGGAAACGAAAGAGTGGTCAGATGGTGAAACAAACTGGTTCACGATCAACACCTTCCGCGGACTCGCGCGCCACGCGAAACAATCGTTCAAGAAAGGCGACCGGATTGTCGTCGCGGGCAGGCTCAGACTGCGCGACTGGGAGAACGAGGGCAAGCGGGGCACGGCAGTCGAGGTCGACGCCGAGGGAGTCGGGCACGACGTGCGGTTCGGGGTCTCTGGATTCCTCAAAGCAAACGGCGTCGAGGGCGCCAATCAGACACCCGCGGCGACGCCAACTGAGGATTCCCGCGAGGCGAGCGCTGACCCGACTCCCCCAGAACGCTCGCGTGTGGACGCCGACCGCGGTGGCTCTGACGACGCCGGGTCGCCAGACGTCGCCAGGTCATCCGACGGATTCACTCCCCAGCTCGCTTCGGCGTGAGGCATCAGAGTTCCGCACGCGGCCAGCGAGTGCCCTGTCAAGCCAGAAGTAGAGGTAGCCGACGGCAGTAAGCGCAATGCCGAGACCGACGACCCACAGCGCGACGCCGCCGACCCCGTGTGCCTCAACGTTCAAGAACGGGTACGGGTACCGTTGGCCGGGCGAAAACTCTCCCCCGAGGCCACCGTAAATGAAGGCGAACACGAGGTACACGAGTGGAAACCCGAGCCATCGCACAGGATCGGCGCGGCGCAGCGCACCCTTCGGCACAAAGAGCAGCCAGTCGACGATCAACAGGCACGGCGTGACGATGTGAATCAGGTTGTCAGTCAGCGAGAACGGGACGTAATCGCTGCCCTGCACAAACGAGGTCGGAACGAGCACGACAAGGTAGACGAGCATCGTGATGGTGATCGCCATCATGATCGCGGCGCTCCAGGAGGCGGACGGCGACGAGACTCCGTGCGGGCCGCGCAGTACCAGGTCTCGGCTCGTCGCAACGACGAGCACGAGCATCCAGCCCAAGCAGAGCACGTTGCTGAGCACCGTGTAAAACGTGAACGCTGACAGGCTCGGGTCAGGTCCGAAAATGCCTGTGATCCGCACGATTCCAACCGCGATGAGCACCAACGAGACGGCCCTGAACGCGAAGGCAACTGGGCGCAGCGCGAGTGCGCCCTGCTGCATGATTCCATTCTGAACTGGCGCGCCAGCCGCCGTCGCCTCAGTGCGAGCGGCTCCATTCTCTGTCATCAGCGGCTAGACGAGGTACTCAGCGAAGCCCGCGCGAATCTTGTTCACCTTCGGCACGGCTACCGCGAGGCAGTAGCCCTGAGTCGGGTTCTTCGCGAAGAAGTCCTGGTGCTCTTCAGGCCCTGGGTACACGGCGTCCAGGGGAGCAATCTCGGTGACGACTCCCCCGCCCCACGCCTCGTTTGCACGTTCGCGCGCGGCCTCAAACTGCTCGCGCTGCGCGTCGTCAGCGTAGAACATAGCCGAGCGATACTGCGTGCCGACGTCGTTGCCCTGACGGTTGAGCTGCCTCGGGTCGTGCATCGTGAAGAACGCATCGAGCACAACGCTCGGCGGCAATACGTTTTCATCGAACTCAACCTCGACGACCTCTGCGTGCCCGGTGCGCCCAGTGCACACAGCCTCATACGTCGGGCTCGGAGTCTCGCCGCCAGCGAACCCGGAGCGTACGGCGCTCACGCCGCGCAGGGCCCGGTAGGCAGCGTCAAGGCACCAGTAGCAACCGCCACCCAGCACATAGGTCGTTGTCATGCGAGTTCTCCTTCACCGCGCCACCATGCGTCGTTTGGTCCAACCGGCACTCGCCGCTTGTGGTCAGTCGCGAGGAACCGACGTTCGAGGTTCGCGCGCGCTTCGTCAGACACCTCTTCACCCCGCAGGTACGCGTCGATTTCGGGGTAGGTGACGCCAAGACTCGACTCATCGGTCTCGCCGGGCTTGCCGTCGAGCAAGTCAGCCGTCGGCACCTTCTCCCACAGCCGGGAAGGCGCGTCGAGGGCGCGCAGCATCTCTGCGCCCTGGCTCTTCGTGAGACCCTGCAACGGAATCACGTCGGCGGCACCGTCACCAAACTTCGTGAAGAACCCAGTAATCGCCTCTGCTGCATGATCCGAACCAATCACGATGAGCCCGCGGTCGCCAGCGAGGCCGTACTGTGCGACCATCCGGGCCCTGGCCTTCACGTTTCCCTTGTTGAAATCGCTTACGGGTTCGCCCGTCGCTGCCGTCAGCGCCGACACCATGCCGTCAACCGAGTCGGCGATGTTCACTGTGACGGCGTGGTCGGGCCGAATAAATGAAAGCGCGAGCTGCGCGTCTTCCTCGTCGTGCTGCACACCATACGGGAGACGCATCGCCCAAAACTCGGCTGGCGACCCAGCGTCGCGAAGGCGCTCGACAGCGAGCTGTGCGAGCCTGCCAGCAAGCGACGAGTCCTGCCCCCCGGAGATACCAAGCACGAACCCGCGGACGCCGGGGATCGCCGCGGCATAGTCCGCGAGAAACGCGATCCGCCGCTCGATCTCACCCGCGACATCGATCTCGGGCAGCGAGCCGAGCTCGCGAATGATCCGGTGTTGTAGTTCGTTCACTACACAAGCTCCTCTACGTCCATGAGACAGCGCGGCCCCAGCAACCCCTTGAGCTCACCGAACAGGTCGGAAGAGATTCTCACCCGTTCTCGGAGTTCAAACACGCGCACAGCGTGTGGCGTGATGAGGTTTAGCCTAATCTCTGAATCGCCAGGATGCCGCTTCAGCGTCGACTGAAGTTCTTCCATCAGCGGCTCGGTCGCCCGCGCCTCCGTCAACGTGAGCGCAAGCGTCCCTGCCTCGTCTTGGACCGACGCGTCAATTCCGCGCACGCCATACGCGTGCATCGACATTCCATCATCTCGCGCGTTGAGTTTGCCCCTGAGCGCGACAATCGAGTCTGGCTGCAGCATCGGCCCGAACTCCTGGTACGACTTGCCCATGAAGAGCGCCTGGATTTCACCCGTGAAGTCCTCGATAGTCGCCATGCCGTAGAGGTTTCCCGACTTCGCTGTGCGGTGCTGCACGCTCGTGAGGAGCCCAGCAAGCACGACGGTCTCGCCATCAAAGTTCGCATCAGGATTCGTCACCTGCTCGACAGTCGCCGACGCCTCTTTCGCGAGCGTCGTCTCGAGGCCGCGAAGCGGGTGGTCAGACACGTACAGGCCAAGCATCTCACGCTCGAACGCGAGTTTGTCCTTCTTGTTCCACTCCGGCCGTTCGGGAACGAGCGACACCGTCTCCGAGCCCGCCCCGGTGGCCTCGGCGGCCTCCGCGAAGAGGCTGTCAAAGTCGAACCCGACGTCACCGTTCTCCTCGGCCCGCTTCTCCTTCACCGCGCCTTCAACCGCGCCCTCGTGAATCTCGAGGAGCGCGCGACGCGTACCGCCGAGTCCATCGAACGCGCCAGCCTTGATGAGAGACTCGATCGTGCGCTTGTTCAGCGCGGGCAGCGCGACTTTCTTGAGGTAGTCGTGGAACGACTCGAAGTTGCCCTTCTTCTCGCGCGCCTCCCGGACGGCTTCGACGACGTTCGTGCCGACGTTGCGAATTGCTCCCAGTCCAAACCTGATGTCGTCGCCGACGGCCGAGAAGTTCGCGAACGACTCATTCACAGCTGGCGGAAGCACGTTGATGCCCATCCTGCGGCACTCGTTGAGGTAGATCGCGAGCTTGTCCTTTGAATCGCCAACGCTCGTCAGCAGCGCTGCCATGTACTCGGCCGGGTAGTGCGCTTTCAGGTAAGCGGTCCAGTAGCTCACCACACCGTATGCTGCAGAGTGAGCCTTGTTGAACGCGTAATCCGAGAACGGCAGCAGGATGTCCCACAACGCCTTCACCGCGGCGTCGCTAAAGCCACGCTCGTGCATGCCGGCAGCGAAGCCCTCATACTGCTTGTCGAGCTCAGACTTCTTCTTCTTGCCCATCGCCCGCCGCAGAATATCTGCCTGGCCCAGGGAGAAGCCCGCCACCTTCTGCGCGATCGACATCACCTGCTCCTGGTAGATGATGAGGCCGAATGTCGTGTCAAGCACGTCTTTCAACGGTTCCTCGAGCTCAGGGTGGATCGGGGTGATTGGCTGCAGCCCGTTCTTTCTGAGTGCGTAGTTCGTGTGCGAGTCGGCGCCCATCGGGCCGGGCCGGTAGAGTGCGAGCACGGCCGAAATGTCTTCGAAGTTGTCAGGCTTCATCAGGCGAAGCAGGCCGCGCATGGGGCCGCCATCGAGCTGGAAGACGCCCAGCGTGTCGCCGCGCGCAAGCAGTTCGTACGAGGGCGCGTCGTCGAGCTCGAGGCGCTCAAGGTCGAGCTCGACCCCACGGTTCAGCCTGACGTTCTCAAGCGCGTCGGAGATGATCGTGAGATTTCGAAGCCCCAGAAAGTCCATCTTGATGAGGCCGAGGCCCTCACACGTCGGGTAGTCGAACTGCGTAACAATCTGACCGTCTTGCTCACGCTTTTGCAGCGGAATAATGTCGATGAGCGGATCGCTCGACATGATCACTCCAGCTGCGTGCACGCCCCACTGCCGCTTCAACCCCTCGAGACCAAGCGCGGTCTCGTAGACGCGCTTGGCATCGGGGTCTTCCTGCAGCACGGCGCGGAACTCGGCGGCCTCCTTGTACCGAGGGTGCTCCGAATCGGTAATGCCAGAAAGCGGGATATCCTTCGCCATGACTGCCGGCGGCATCGCCTTGGTGAGCTTCTCGCCCATGCCAAACGGGAAACCGAGCACGCGCGAGGCGTCCTTCAGCGCCTGCTTCGACTTGATCGTTCCGTAGGTCACAATCTGCGCGACGCGCTCGTCACCGTATTTCTCGGTCACGTACTTGATGACCTCGCCGCGGCGACGATCATCGAAGTCAACGTCGAAGTCGGGCATGGAGACGCGATCTGGGTTGAGAAAGCGCTCGAAGATGAGGCCGTGCTGCAGCGGGTCGAGGTCGGTGATCCTCATCGCGTACGCGACCATTGAGCCAGCGCCCGAGCCACGGCCGGGGCCCACCCGAATCCCGTTCTCCTTCGCCCAGTTGATGAAGTCGGCGACGACGAGGAAGTATCCGGGGAAGCCCATCTGAATGATGACGCCGATCTCGTACTCGGCTTGCTTTCGAACCGCATCCGGGATGCCGCTCGGGTAGCGGTAGTGGAGGCCCTTCTCGACCTCCTTGACGAACCAGCTGTCCTCGCTCTCCCCGTCGGGCACCGGGTATCGCGGCATGTAGTTGGCCGAGGTGTTGAACTCAACCTCGCAGCGCTCAGCGATGCGCAGGGTGTTGTCACAGGCCTCGGGCAGCTCGCGGAAGATGTGCCGCATTTCGGCCGCGCTCTTCAGGTAGTAGCCTGAGCCGCTGAACTGGAACCGGTTCGGGTCGTCAAGTCGCGACCCCGACTGCACGCACAGCAGCGCCGAGTGCGCCTCAGCGTCCTTCTCATGGACGTAGTGCAGGTCGTTCGTCGCGAGCAGGGGAATGCCGAGATCGCGAGCGATCGCGAGCAGATCCTTCTGCACCCGGCGCTCGATCTCAAGCCCGTGATCCATGATCTCGCAGAAGAAGTTGTCTTTGCCGAAGATGTCTTGGAACTCGGCTGCCGCCTGGCGCGCCTCGTTGTACTGCCCGAGGCGCAGACGAGTATGGATCTCGCCCGAGGGGCACCCAGTCGTCGCGATAAGCCCCTTGGAGTACGTCTGCAGGAGCTCCCTGTCCATACGGGGCTTGAAGTAATATCCCTCGAGCGACGAATAGCTCGATAGCCTGAACAGGTTGTGCATGCCCTCAGTCGTCTCGGAGAGCATTGTCATGTGGGTGTACGCGCCGCCACCAGAGACGTCATCGCCGCCACCGTCACCCCAGCGCACCCGCGTGCGATCAGTACGATGCGTGCCCGGGGTGAGGTAAGCCTCGATTCCGATGATGGGCTTCACCCCGGCATCCTTCGCAGAGCTCCAGAAGTCGAACGCGCCGAACGTGTTGCCGTGGTCGGTCATCGCGACAGCAGGCATTCCCTGGTCCGCGACAGCCTGCATGAGTGGCTTCACGCGCGCAGCACCGTCGAGCATCGAGTACTCGCTGTGCACGTGGAGATGAACGAAACCGTCAGAATCCGACACTCAAGAGCCCCTTTCGAAGACAGTTCAAGGGTACCGCGTCGAGCGTGGGCGGACGCCCAGAGTCGCCGACAGGCTCACTCGGAGCGAAGCTGCCCGCGCGCGCCGCCCGGAACGGCTCTGGAGCATGGGTTACGCGTCGAGCACGTCGATCGCGTGCTGCAAGTCGGCGGGGTACGTCGACTCGAACTCAACAGGCTCCCCCGTGCCCGGGTGCCTGAAGCCGAGCCGCATCGCATGGAGCCACTGGCGAGTGAGCCCAAGCCGTTCGGAGAGCACGGGGTCGGCACCGTACATCGTGTCGCCAACACATGGGTGGCGCTGCGCAGACATGTGGACGCGGATCTGGTGCGTACGTCCGGTCTCGAGCTCGATCTCGAGCAGGGTTGCGAACGGGTAAGCCTCAACAGTCTCGTAGTGCGTGATCGAAGGCTTGCCGTCGCTCGTCACCGCGAACTTCCATTCGTGGCCCGGGTGCCTGCCGATCGAGCCCTCGATAGTTCCTGAGAACGGATCGGGATGGCCCTGCACGACCGCGTGATAGATCTTGCGCACCTCCCGGTCGCGGAACGCACGCTTGAGCAGGCTGTAGGCGCGCTCGCTCTTCGCGACGGCCATGAGTCCGCTCGTGCCAGCATCGAGCCTATGCACGATTCCTTGGCGTTCGGGCGGGCCGGAGGTGGCGATGCGATACCCGGCGCCAGCAAGCGCGCCGAGCACCGTCGGCCCTGTCCACCCGAGCGACGGGTGGGCTGCCACGCCCGCTGGCTTATCAATGACGACGAGGTCTTCGTCGTCGTACACGATGCCGAGCTCGGGAAGGTCGACTGGCACCACAGTGGGCTCCGCCTTCTCCGTCCAGCTCACTTCGAGCAGGGCTCCGGCGCTCAGCCGCGCGGACTTTGGAATCGTCTCTCCATCGAGGGAGACGCCCCCGGCCGCGATGACCTCCTGCGCGAAGCTTCTGGAGAACCCAAGAAGCTTCGCCAGAGCCGCATCAGCACGTTCGCCGGCGAGCCCGTCGGGCACTGGCAGACTACGGTGTTCCACCCTCTGACCTCTCGTCAGCGACGCCTGTCTCGGCGTCGGCCGCTGGTACTGTCTCTGCTTCAGCACCTGCCTCTGCTTCAGCACCAGTCACGGCTTCGGCATCTGACTCCGCATCATCGCCACGCTTCTCTCGTCCGCCCTCGATCGAGAGCCCGAAAATGGTGATGAGCACGAACAGGATCATGCCGCTGACGATGCCGATATCGGCAATGTTGTAGATTGCTGGCATCATCCACGGCGTGAGGATGAAGTCAATGACGTGACCCTCGGGAAAGCCTGGCTCGCGAGTGAGCCTGTCAGTGAGGTTTCCGAGCACACCGCCGAGCAGCAGTCCGAGGAACAGCGCCCACGGCACCGACCGCAGTCGGCGAATCTGCCAAATGATGACCCCGACGACGATCACGGAGAGGATCGTGAAGATCCATGTCTGCCCGCTCGCAATCGAAAACGCCGCCCCCGGGTTGCGCACGAAGTGCCACTGCAGGAAGCCTCCCAAGACCGGGACGGTCTCCCCTTCGGGCAGGGTCGCGACGACCCAGTTCTTCACGAGCTGGTCGGTGACAAGGACCGTCGCCGCTACTGCACCGAGCAACAGCGGCACCAATACCCGGCGAAGGGTTCTTGGTGCCGCTGCGGCTGAAGTTGTTGTCTTCACCCTCGATTTATTCGAGGCCCTCAGGCCTCACGAGCGGCTCGGGCGAGCTGTCAAGGTCACGAAGCTGCGACTGGATGTACGAGCGCAGCGTGGAGCGGTACTCGCTCTCGAAGCCGCGGAGCTCTGCGACGACCTGGTTGAGCTTCTCCATCTCGTCGCTGTGCGCGCGAAGTTCGTCGGTGCGGCGCTTCTGCGCTTCCTCGACGAGTTCGCGTGCGGTGCGCTCTGCGTCGTCTACCATCTGAGTGCTCTTGGTCTGCGCGGCGTTGATGAGCTCGTCGCGGGTGGTCTCGCCCTCGCTGACGTACTTGTCGTGCAGCTCGAGTGCCATCTGCAGCATCGCGCTCGACTTGATCGCGTCGGGGCGCTGCGCACCGTCGGCCGCAGGTGCGGCCTCGACGACCTCAGGTGCGGGCGCAACGGCGACAGGGGCCTCAACGACGATCGTCTCGTCGGCGGCAACGGGGCCGCGCTCCTCGAGCTGAGCGGTGAGCTCGGCGATCTTCGCCTCAAGCTCCTGCTTTTCTGCGTCGCGCTGACGGATCTCTTCAACGACCGTGTCGAGGAAGTCATCGACCTGATCGAGATCGTAGCCATCACGGAACTTCGTGATCGTGAACTTCTGATTCACAACGTCTTCAGGAGTTAGGGCCATCGTTAAATCTCTTTCTGTGGGTTGGATCGCTCGCGCGATCTACACATCAACGCTAACAAACTCTCATTGAGCTTACGGGGTTTACACCCAGCCAGGGATAATCCTGAGCAAAATGATGCAGGCGAACATTGTCAAGAACCAGCCGAGATCGAGGGCGACCTGGCCGAGTCGGATAGGCGGGAGGATCTTGCGGAACATGCGAATCGGCGGATCAGTGATCATATAGACGGCTTCGACGATGATCGCGAGAATCCCTTTCGGGCGGAATCCTCGGGCGAGTACAGTCACCCAGTCAAGGATGAAGCGGGCCCAAAGCAGCAAAACGAACAGCCGCAGTGCGATACGCACCACGGTGGTGAAGATATAGAGGATCTCCACTATGCGGTGGGAGCCACGAAGAATGAACCGTCGGCTTCGCTCGCGGGCTCGTCGCTACCGACCTCGATGTGCTCAGGGGTCAGCAGGAAGACTTTGCTCGTCACGCGTTCGATCCGACCGTTCAAGCCGAGCGTGAGGCCGCTCGAGAAATCGATGAGACGCTTGGCCTCATCGTCGCTCATGCGCGAGAGGTTCATAATGACGGGGATGCCGTCACGGAAGCTCTCGGCGATGACCTGAGCGTCACGGTAGGCGGTCGGGTGGACAGTAAAGATCTCGTTCATTGCCTGAGGTGCTTGATTGCGAACAGGGGTAACCCGGCGAAGCGGCGCCACTGCCGGGCGCGGCGTCTGAGCGGGCTTCGCTGCGGCCTGAGCCGAGGGAGCTGGGTCGCGCTCGGGCGCGGCCTGGGCGACAGGCTCCTCTTCGAGGCCCTCCTCGGCAAGTCCGAGGAACACCATTGTCTTCTTCAACGGGTTACTCATCTGTTCTCCCAACGATTGTTTGCCTTGAGACTACCGGGCATCCGGCCGGTTTCCTGTGATTGCGCTGCCGATTCGCAGGTGTGTCGCCCCGGCCGCGATCGCCTCGGCGTAGTCGTGAGTCATTCCCGCCGAGATCGCCGTCGCTGCCGGCGCGAGGGCGCGCACTCTGTCTGAGTATCCGGCGAGGCGCTCGAACGCCCGTGGCGCCGGCTCCTCGAGTGGCGCGACAGCCATCACTCCGCGGAGCACGAGGGAGTCTGTCGCGAGAATGTGTTCGGTCAGTGACTCGATGTCGCTCGGGGCGGCGCCTCCGCGGCCAGGGTCGTCAGTGAGGTTGATCTGCAGGAAGACATCGAGCGCTCGGTCGACACTCGACAGCGCATCGACGAGCCGTGCGCGGTCGATCGAGTGAATCGCGGAGGCGTACTGGGCCGCCTGCCGCGCCTTCTTAGTCTGCAACTGCCCAATGTAATGCCAGTTCAGGTCGAGATCCGCGAGCTGCGCTGATTTTTCTTGAGCTTCCTGGTGTCGGTTCTCGCCGACGTCTCGGACGCCAAGCGCTGAAAGCGCCTCGACGAGACTCGCGGGGTGAAACTTCGTGACGACAATCAGCGTCGTCTCCGACGCATCACGCCCCGCTGCCCGGCAGGCCTCAGCGATCCCGTCCTGCACGGCGTGCAGGCGCTCGGCGAGCCCCTCGTACGTACTCGACGCCTCAGTGACGCTCACGTGTTCGCCTATCGCAGGAAGGCTGGGATGTCGAGATCGTCGTCATCGTCACCGTCAAACGCGGGATCGCGCAGCTGCTCCTCAACGGGCGGGTGCTGCAGCGCTCCCCCGAACTCGCCTGTCTCTTCGGTGACTTCGGTCGTCGCCGAACGTGCGCCGGTGCCCGCAAGCGCGGCGCTGACCGCCGAGGCTTCCTCGATGCTCTCAACATGTCCGGCGCGACGGCCGCGATCCGCCGAGGCGCCGCGAGTCTGCCCTGCGGGCTCCTCATCGAAGCCTGCGGCGATGACAGTCACGCGGACCTCGTCTCCGAGAGTCTCATCGATGACCGTTCCGAAGATGATGTTGGCCTCCGGGTGCACGACGTCCTGCACGAGCGTCGACGCCTCGGTGATCTCACTGAGCGCGAGGTTCGAGGAGCCCTGGATCGAGAAGAGCACGCCGTGCGCGCCCTCGATCGACGCTTCGAGCAACGGCGAGGCGACAGCGAGCTCGGCAGCCTTGATCGCACGGTCTGCACCGCGGGCCGAGCCGATACCCATGAGCGCCGAGCCGGCACCCTGCATGACCGACTTCACGTCGGCGAAGTCGAGGTTGATGAGGCCGGGCGTGGTGATGAGGTCAGTGATGCCCTGGACACCTGCGAGCAGAACCTGGTCGGCCGCGGCGAACGCGTCGATCATGCTGATGCCCGGCTCGCTGATCTCGAGGAGGCGGTCGTTCGGCACGACGATGAGGGTGTCGACGGCCTCGCGCAGGGTATTGACGCCAGCATCGGCCTGCGCGGCACGGCGCTTGCCCTCGAAGCTGAACGGGCGGGTCACAACGCCAATTGTGAGCGCGCCGATCGACTTTGCGATGCGCGCAACGACTGGCGCCGCTCCAGTGCCCGTGCCACCACCCTCGCCAGCCGTCACGAAGACCATGTCGGCGCCAGCCAGCGCCTCCTCGATCTCCTCAGCGTGGTCCTCGGCTGCACGCCGGCCAACCTCGGGGTCGGCGCCTGCGCCGAGCCCGCGAGTGAGCTCGCGGCCAACGTCGAGCTTTACGTCAGCATCGCTGAGGAGCAGGGCCTGCGCATCGGTGTTCACTGCAATGAACTCGACGCCGCGGAGCCCGAGCTCGATCATGCGGTTCACTGCATTGACACCGCCGCCGCCGACTCCGACGACTTTGATCACCGCGAGGTAGTTCTGGTTCATGGCCACCTGGTCCCCTCAACCTTCAAGTACGAGCAACATTAAAGTTCTACTTGAACTTCAAAGTTAGTATTGCCGTATACGCTTTCGTGTCAACGGTATGGCTCAGCGCCCACCCCGCGCCTTCGACACGCCGCGAATCTATTTGAAGATGGGCGACTCGGTCGACGAGACGTCAATATGACTGACCGCGCGATCGCCGAGCGACTTCAGCATCGTCTCGAGGACGAGCGACTTCCGCTTCGTCTCCTCGGTGTTTCCCCAGAACACCTCGACGCCGCTCGCCAGCGTAAACGTCACGTCCTGCCCACTCGTCGAACTCACTTCAGCGAGCTGCGCGCGGAGCGCGGCAGGCATGTCACGCACCACGCGCGAGGCGGCCTGGAACCCCTTTGACGACGTGTTGCGCATGCCAGCGCTGCCGAGCGGCACCCCCTCGGGCCGCTCCGCAACGTCGCCAAGCACGACCCCAGCGGCGTCGTACAGGCGAAGCGAGTCCCCCTCTGCGATCGCGATGACAGGCACCCGCTCCTCAATCCGCACGATAAGCGTGCTCGGTGGCACGCGCTCGATCGCATAGCGTTGAATGAGCGGGAAGGGCTCGAGCGCGCGCAGCACGTCATTCTCGTTCACGAGCGCCAGGGGCACCCCGTTGAACTCAGTGAGCGCTTCGGCCACTTCGTCGACGTTCACGCTTGCAGCACCCTCGACCTTGATATCGCGCACAGACATGATCGGGGTAAACGCGCCGACGAGCACAAACAGCACGAGTGCCGCGACTGTCCCGAGCGCTATGAGCACGCGCCGACGTCGCCGACGCGACTCAGCGGTAAAGCGCTTCGTCTCGCGCTTCACGCGCCGCTTGTTTTGCCGCTCTGCGGCGCGCAGCCGCTTCTCGGCGGCGACGACTGGGTCAACCTCGCTCACTGCACGCCTGGGCAACAGCGCGCGGACTCTGTCCGGCGCGCTCCGAAGCCGAGCGACATCAAGCGAAGCCGATACGTCACGTGTCTCCTGGGCATCAGCCGGATCAGGATCGCCTGCGCCGCCCCCTACGCCGGTCACCGAGTCGACTGCGTGGGTGCGTTCTGCGATCCATGCGCGCTCCGCGGCGCGCGCGGCAGTGTCGGCCGCCTCCTGCTCGCGCGCAGCGTCCGCACGGTTCTGGGCGTCGCGTTCAGCTGCCTCCCGCGCTGCCTGCTCGCGAGCGGTCTGCTCGCGAGCAGCGGGTTCGCGGGCGAGCGCTTCACGCTCGGCGCGGAGGTCGGCTGCTGTCCGCTCAGGGTCTTGCGGCCTCCCCGAATCAAACCCATCAGGACGCTTCACTCGCGGCCCGAATCCCCGACCGCCACGCCCAGCGCTTCGACAAGCTGCGGAACGATCTTGTAGACGTTGCCCGCACCGACGACGAGCACGAGATCCCCTGGGGCGGTGAGCTCAACGACCCGCGCGACTGCGGCGGCCCAGTCGTCGATGTATGAGGCGCGGTTGCGGTCTGCGAAGGCCTCGGTGACGAGCGCACCCGTCGTCGAGGGGTCAGGCGCCTCACGCACGGGGTCAATCTCAAGCACGATCGTGTGGTCCGCGAGCGAGAACGCCTCCGCAAACTCCTTGAAAAACGTCCTTGTGCGACTGTAGAGGTGTGGCTGGTGCACGACGATGAGCTTTCCCGCGCCGGCGACCGAACGAGCGGAGTCAAGCAGCGCTGCGACCTCTGTCGGGTGGTGGGCGTAGTCGTCGTATACGCGTACCCCGCCAGGCTCGCCGTGTGACTCGAACCGGCGGTGCGTCCCAGTGAAACCTGCAACCGCACGCAGCGCGGCTCCCGGATCGAATCCGAGCCCGGTGAGCACAGCGACCACGCCGGCGGCATTGACGGCGTTGTAGCGCCCGAACACTCCGAGCTGCTCGGCGAATCGTTCGCCGGCGATCTCAAGCTCGAGGACTGCGCGATCAGTGGTGTCCACGGATACGATCCGAACGTCTGCGCCGTCCGCAAACCCAAAAGTGCGAACCGGAGCTGGAGTTTCGCCATCCCGCTCAGCGCGAAGCGCGGCGAGCACCTCGAGCGCGCCAGGATCGTCTGCCGAGATCACGAGCAACTCGCTCGCTCCCCTGGCGAAGTCAACGAACGCGGCCATGAAGTTCTCGCGCGAGCCAAAGAAATCAAGATGCTCGGGATCGACGTTGGTCACGAGCGCCACCTGCGTGTCGTAGATGAGAAACGATTTGTCGCTCTCGTCTGCCTCGATCACGAACAGGTCGTCGTCCCCCGCGGCGGAGGCGGTGCCGATGCCCGCGATGACGCTCCCGTTCACGAACGACGGGTCCGTGCCGAGCCCCAAAAGTGCGGTGGCGAGCATTCCTGTCGAGGTCGTCTTGCCGTGGGCACCCGCGACAGCGACCAGCCGCTTCGAGCGGGCAAGCCAGGCCAGCGCCTGCGAGCGGTGCAGCACCGGGATCCCACGTTCGCGGGCTTCGACGTATTCGGGATTGTCCGGCGACAACGCGCCGGTGACGACGAGCGTGTCTGCGTCCCCGACGTTCTCCGCGGCGTGACCGACCGCGATCTTGACGCCCGCGTCAGCAAGCGCCTGAGTGCTGTAGTTCGCGCCGCGATCGGAGCCAGTCACCTGAACGCCCGCGGCGCTCATCATGTGTGCGATCGCGCTCATCCCGGCTCCACCGATACCGACGAAGTGCACGCGGCCGAGGTCCTCAGGGATCTCAAGCTGGGTGTCGGGATAGATCATCAGGGAGCCTCCTCAGGCTGTCGTGCGGGCGCCTCGTCGTGCGCCGAACCGGGTCCGGCTGCACGTTTGCGCGGCTTCAAGCGTACCGCCTTCGCCGTACGCGTCGCTGTGGCATGCGCGTCCTCCTCCGACGGCACAATGGGGGCCGCGACAAGCGGCGCGATGGCGACGATCGCGAGCGCGGCGGGTACCCCAAGCGCGGCGATGAGCGCGCCGATCACTGGCGGCAGCAGGCCCGACGCGAGGAACTGCCCGGTGTTCTGTGCTCCGAGGGCGCGGCCCGACCAGCGCGGCCCGGCGATCTCGGCGACGGCGGTGAAGGCAAGGCCATTGTCGGCGACGCTCACGCAGCTCACGAGTACAAACACGACCGCGGCTGGAATCGCCATATCGGCCCAACCAAAGCAAGCCGCGACAAGCAGTAGCGCGGCGCACGCGAACGCGATGATCCGGATCGGTCGCAGACGCGACCCAGCGTGATCGCTCCAGACGCCCGCGACGATTCGGCCGGCCGCCCCGATGAGCTGGGCTGCCGCGACGAGCGCCCCGGCCGCCAGCTCGCTCCACCCAAAGCCGATCACGAACCAGACGAGCCCGAAGGTCGAGAGCACGAACTGTGGAATGACGAGCAGCACGGAGACTGCATGGATCCGCAGCAACGTGCCAGACTCACGGTAAGGGCTGCTACTCACCTGGGCGAGCGTCTTCGCGGGAATCTGCGGGTCGACGACAATGATCGCGCACGCGACCAAGCTCACGGCGGTCAGCACGCCGCCAAACGCAAGCGCCCCGACGATGCCCCAGGCGTTCGCCGCCGCGGGCACCGCAAGCGCCGCGATCGCCATGCCCACGGGCTGGCATGTCTGGCGGATGCCCATCGCGAGGCCCCGCTTTTCAACCGGGAACCAGCCCGCGATCAAGCGGCCACTCGCGTTGTTGATGCACGCAGACATTGCTCCGCTCGCAACAAACGCGACCCCGAGCCAGACGAACCCCTGGGCAAGCATGGAGGCAGCAACCGCGAGGGTCGTGAGCGCGAGGCCTGTGATGAGTACCTTACGCTCGCCGAACCTGTCGGTGAGCGCGCCCCACGCGATAAGCGTGAGCACGAGTCCGAGGTGAGGTGCGCCGGCGAGCATCCCCGCGCCAGCGAGACTCATGCCCTGCTCAGAATGCAGGTAGGGAATAAGAAACGCTGGCGTTGCCGTGACGACCGTCGTAGCCGCCTGCCCGAACACCATCACCGCGAGCATCGCCCACGAACGCGGAGTGATGCGGGGTGCGGCGCTATCCTGCCGCAAGGGCTTCGCGGACAAGGTCGTAGAGCCTGGCGGTGCCGTCGAGCGATCCTGCACGCCGTGCGCGCTCGGACATCGCGCTGAGGCGCTCCCGGTCTGTGATGAGGGGCAGGAGCGTGCTGGTCACCCACTCGGGAGTGAGCTCACTGTCGTCAACAATGAGTGCCCCGCCTGCGGCAACAACGCCCGCCGCATTCGCTCGTTGCTCGCCGTTGCCGTGGCTGAGCGGCACGAAGACGGCAGGGACCCCGAGACCCGAGAGCTCACTTACAGTCGTCGATCCGGCTCGCGAGATCGCGAGATCGCATGCCGCGAAGGCCAGATCCATGCGGTCGCAGTACTCGATGACCGTGTAGCCCGCGACCTCCGGGTCCTCAATCTCGGTGAGTCCACCCCACACGTGCAGCACCTGCACTCCGGCGTCGACGATCGCCTTGGCCGAGCCAGAAATACCGCGATTAATCGCCCGGGCGCCGAGGGAGCCTCCGGTCACCAGGAGGGTCGGCCTGTCAGGATCGAAGCCGAAATGGGCGCGAGCCTCGCCACGAAGCGCGGCAAGGTCGAGCTCCTCGATCTCGGGCCGAAGCGGCATACCTGTGACCCGAGCGTGCGCGATCGGCGTGTCGGCGAACGTGACTCCAACGAACTCGGTCGACCGTGCGCCGAGCTTGTTCGCCATCCCTGGCTTCGCGTTCGCCTCGTGAATCACGGAGGGGATGCCCTCCTTCGCTGCGGCCCGGTATGCGGGAGCGGACGCGTACCCGCCGAAGCCGACAACGACGTCGACGCCGCGATCCCGGATCAGCTCGCGAACCTCGCGGATTGCGCCGACATACTTCGCTGGAAAGGTCAGTGCGTAGCCGTTTGGCCTGCGCGGGAACGGCAGCCGCGCAATCGTCGACAGCTCGTACCCTCGCTCAGGCACAAGCCTTGCCTCAAGGCCTTCCTTCGTGCCGAGCACAACGATCTCTGCGTCTGCCTCTCTCGCGCGAATCCGATCGGCGAGGGCGAGCAGCGGGTTCACGTGTCCGGCGGTGCCGCCGCCAGCGAGGAGGTACGTTGTCATAGGGTCTATCGTCCCACGGATGCGCCCTGCGCAAGTTCCTCTCGGTAGGCCTTCGCGTCGCGCGCGACCGAGATCACGACCCCCATCGTCACAAGACACGACACGAGCGCGGTGCCGCCTGAGCTAATCAGCGGCAGCGGCACGCCGAGCACGGGGAAGATTCGAATCACCACGCCAATATTCACGAAGGCCTGCCCGACGATCCACACGAGCGCGCCGCCGACGACCGCACGGCCAAACCGATCTCGCGCCTGCGAGATCACTCGCAGCATCAGCACAGCCAACACGATGAACAGCACAATCACAAGCATCGCGCCAACAAACCCGAGCTCCTCGCCAATGATTGCGAAGATGTAGTCGTTGTCGGCGGCAGGGAGCCAGTTCCACTTCGCTTTCGACCCGCCGAGCCCGACGCCAAACATGCCGCCGTTCGCGAGGGCCCACAGGCCGTGCTGGGGCTGCCAGCCGATACCCGAGTAGTCTGACTCGCCGCCCGAGTGCTCGAAGAGACGCTTCATGCGGTTCTCGCTCGTGACGACGAAAAATATCGTCGCAATCACACCACCAGCGACGATGATCCCAAGCGACTTCAAGCTCACGCCACCGAAGTACATCGCACCGATCACCAGCGCCGCCATGATGAGCACGGTGCCGAGGTCACGACCCGCGAGCACGAGGCCAAGAGCGAGAAGCGCACCGGGGAGCACGATCGGTACGAGCTCGTGAGACACCTGCCCGAGGTATTTCTCCTTCTTCAGGAGCACCGCACCGATCCAGACGACGAGCGCGAGCTTGAGCGCTTCTGATGGCTGCGCCTGCAGGCCGCCGATGAGCAGCCAGTTGCGGTTACCGCCGACCGCGAACCCCAGCGGCGTGAAGACGAGTGCCTGCAGCAACAGCCCTGCGCCGAAAAACCACCAGGCCCACCGCTTCCAAAAATCAAGCTTGCGCGTCGCCGCGAACGCCATGAGCGGTAGCCCAAGGCCCGCGAACACGAGCTGGCGCGTGAACCCTCCGAGACTCCCCTGGTCCTGCGTGTATGACGTGACCGACGACGCCGACAGCACCATGATGAGCCCGATACCCGTGAGAAAGAGCGTGATCCCCCACAGCAATGCGACCGTGCGATTGTTGCCAGTCTTTGGGGCGGCGCCGAGCGATATCCGCGCACCCGCCAGGGCGGGCCGGGCACTCCCCTCGCCCGGCTCCCCGCCTCCGGCAGCCATCAGCTACTCCGCGTCCGCCGAAAGCTCCCGCAGCGCGTCCTGGAAGGCGCGCCCGCGGTCGGCGTAGTCAGCAAACTGATCCATCGATGCCGACGCTGGCGACAACAAGACAGTGTCCCCCGGCTGTGCGAACGAGGCTGCCTCGCGCACCGCGTCACGCATCACGGCAATGCCGCGCTCGGCGGTCACCTCGGCGACTGGAACGCCGGGAGCGTGCTCGGCAAGAATCCCGAGCACCTCCGAGCGCTCCGCGCCGATGACGACCGCGGCGCGGAGGCGGGACGCGTGCTCGGCAACGAGCGGCGTAATGTCGACGCCTTTGAGCAGACCGCCAACGATCCACACGACTCCGGAGAGCGCGCGCAGCGAAGCGTCTGCCGCGTGCACGTTCGTCGCCTTCGAGTCGTCGACCCAGAACACCCCTGCGTGCTCGCCGAGCTGCTGGGCGCGGTGTGCGTCGGGAGTGAAGCTCAGAACTGCGCTCGCAACCTCTGCGGGCTCAACGCCGCGTGAGCGGGCAAGCGCAGCCGCAGCGAGAATGTTCAGCCCCATGTGCGGCTGGCCGATGCCACGATCCTTCAGCTCCTCGACAGTGACGAGCTCGTAGGCCTCGTTCTGTCGCCCCGTGTGGAAGCCGCGGTCGACGAGAATCCCCTCGACGACACCGAAACCACTCGGCGGCGGAGTATCGAGCCCGAAGCTGATCGCGCGGGCGCCCTCGATAACGTCTGCCTCTTCGACCATGCGCTCGGTCTCGAGATCTCCTCGGTTGTACACGCAGGCGACCTGCGTGTTCTCGTAGACCCTCGCCTTCGCGTTGCGGTAGGCCTCGGCGCCGCCGTGCCAGTCGAGGTGGTCGTCCGCGAGGTTCAGGCACGCGCTCGCGTACGGAGACATCGAGCGGACGCGCTCCAACTGGAAGCTTGAAAGCTCGAGCACAAGCACGTCGTACCCAATGGGGTCGCGGAGCGCATCGAGCAGCGGCGTACCGATATTGCCGACCGGTGCCGCCCGCAGACCACCGGCGACGAGCATGTGCGCAGTGAGCTGAGTGGTTGTCGTTTTGCCGTTCGTTCCGGTGATGCAAATCCAGTCGGCGATCCTCGCCGTCTTATCGCGCAGACGCCAACCGAGCTCGATGTCGCCCCACACCTCAACGCCGTGCTCGTTCGCCCACTCAATCACGGGGTGATGCGCCGGGTAACCCGGCGAGATCACGATGAGCTCGGGATCGAAGCCTGTGAGCTCTGCGATCTGCGCATCGTCAGTCTCCGCGAGCGCACGCTCCGAACCAATCACGTCGAGCAACCGCTCGCGGTCGGCGTCAGGCTTGCCGTAGACGACGCGAACGCGGGAGCCAAGCTCGACGAGTGTGTCAGCAACGGAGAAGCCAGTCGCACCGAGACCGAGCACGGCGACTCGCAGCCCTGACCAGTCGTGGTGCCAGCTTGTCAGCGCGGCGAGACGATCCTGAACTGCGGTCATTGGCTCAGCACCCATTCTGCGTAGAAGCCGCCGATTCCGACGATCGCGAAAATACCTGCGATCATCCAGAACCTGACAACGATCGTCACTTCAGCCCAGCCTTTGAGCTCGAAGTGGTGGTGGATTGGGCTCATCAGGAAGATTCGCTTGCCCTTCGTCACCTTGAAGTAGAGCCGCTGCAGGATGACTGAGCCGGTTTCGATGATGAACAGGCCACCGATCAGGATGAGCAGGACCTCGGTGCGGGTGAGAATCGCGAGCGCAGCGATCGCGCCACCGATACCCATTGAGCCAGTGTCACCCATGAAGATCTGGGCGGGGTTCGTATTCCACCAGAGGAAGCCGGCGACGCCGCCGAGGAACGCCGCCGCGATCACCGCGAGGTCCATCGGGTCGCGAACCTCGTAGCAGCCGGCCTCGCCCGCGGTCGCCGCGCAGTTCTGTGCCGACTGCCAGAACCCGATAAGCACGTACGCGGAGAACGCAAAGATCGATGCTCCCGCTGCAAGGCCGTCAAGGCCATCGGTCACGTTCACAGCGTTTGTGGTCGCAGTGACGATCACCATGACCCACAGGATCACCAGAATCGTGCCCGCGATGATCCCGAGGCTCATGAAGTCAAACGGCAGGTCACGGAAGATGGAGATGTGCGTCGACACAGGCGTGAGGCCGTGCTCGTTCGCAAACTGCAGGCCAAGGAGCGCGAACGACACCGCAATCACGACCTGGCCAAAGACCTTCGCCCAGCCGCCGAGGCCCGCGGAATTCTGCAACCTCGTCTTCATGAGGTCATCGATGAAGCCAACAGTGCCGGCGCCGACAGCCATGAGAATGACGAGCAGCGCCGACGGCGTCGGGGTCTCCCCCATGACAAGCTTGCCGACGAAGTAGGCGAGCACTGAGCCTGAGAGGAAGATCAGGCCGCCCATCGTTGGCGTGCCTCGCTTCGTCTCGTGCTCCTTCGGCCCGTCGACGCGAATCGGCTGCCCCCAACGGAGCTTGTTGAAGCCGCGAACAAATAACGGCGTCAGTAGCAGTGAATACAACAGCGAGAACCCCGCCGCGATGAGCATGGCAATCATGCGTATGCCTCCCCCAGGCGGTCTCCGAGGGCCTGCAGGCCCGCGGCGTTCGAAGACTTCACTAGCACCGTGTCATCGGTAGTGAGCATCTCGACGAGATAATCAAAAGCTTCGTCCTGCGTCTCGAAGAAGACGCTCTCGCCATCCCACGAGCCCTCGTTGATGGCGCTGATGTGCAGGTCGCGCGCGTCTCGGCCGACGACGACGAGCTGCCGGATCCGCAACCGCACGGCTTGCAGCCCGACTCTGAGGTGCTCTTCGATCGTGTAGTCCCCGAGTTCGGTCATTGCGCCGAGCACGGCGACCGAGCGGCCTTGAGGCTTCGTGATCTGGGCGAGCGTGCGCAAGGCGGCGCTCATCGAATCGGGGCTCGCGTTGTAGGCGTCATTGATGATCGTGATTCCGTCGCGACCGCCGAGCACCTGCATACGACCCGGAGCCGCCAGGGTCGCCGCTTCGAGCACCTCAACGATCGCGTCCAGCGAGAGGCCGAGCGTCGTTCCGACGGCTGCAGCAGCGAGCGCGTTCATGACGTGGTGCTCGCCGAGCACCCGAAACGCAACGGAGCGCGACTCGCCGCCAGCGTGCAGGGTAAACGTCGTGCCGCTTGCCGAAGGCTCGATATCGCTCGCACGGACATCTGCCTCGGGGTGCTGACCGAACCAGACAACCCGCGCTGGGGTGAGCTCAGCCATCTTGGCGACACGAGGGTCGTCGCGGTTGAGCACCGCCACACCGGTCGCGTCAAGGCTCTGCACCATTTCGCTCTTCGCGCGGAAGGTCGCTTCGATGCCGCCGAACTCACCGGCGTGCGCAAGCCCGACAGTGAGCACCACGCCAATATGCGGCTGAGCCATAGCCGTGAGCCGAGCGATCTCGCCGACGCCACTCGCACCCATCTCAGCGACGAGGGTCTCGGTCTCGGGCGTCGCGCGGAGCATCGTCATCGGCCCGCCGACCTCGTTGTTGAACGACTTCTCGCTCGCAACCGTCGGGCCGAGCTTCTCGGCCATCGCAGCGACCAAATTCTTCGTCGTTGTCTTCCCGTTCGAGCCCGTGATCCCGACGATGGTCAACTTGTCGTGTGCGCGCAGGCGCTGGATCACCGCGGTCGCGAGAGCGCCAAGTGCGTCAGTTGCGTCACCAACGACGAGCTGCGTGACGGCTGGAACGCCGGCGTCGAGACCGAGTTCTGCGGCGCTGAGCTCGCGCTCCACGACAAGCAGCTTCGCGCCAGCTCGCGCGGCCTTTCCCGCAAAGAGGTGGCCGTCAGTGTCGTCACCGCGCCTCGCGAAGAAGATCTGGCCTGGCTGCACCTCGCGGGAGTCGGTCTGGGACTCCCCCGACACCAGGGTGTCAGGCGTGTCGCCTGGGGCGAGCACGAGCCGGCCCCCAATCGCGGCAGCGACCTCGGAGAAACTGAGTTCAATCACGCAAGCAATCCTGCCTCGCGGAGCGCGCCGCGTACTTCATCACGCGCCGAGTACGGGATAAACGCCCCGGCGACCTCCTGGTAGTCCTCGTGTCCGGGACCGGCATACAGAATAACGTCGCCCGGTTCTGCGAGCGAAATGGCGAGGCGAATCGCGCGCTTCGGATCCGCCTCCTCGTAGAGCGTCGCGTGGGCTGCCGAGCGAGCGCCCTCAAGCAACTGAGCGCGAATCTGCTCGGGTGGCTCGCTGCGCGGGTGGTAGTCGCAGATGATGAGCGCGTCAGAACCAGCAGCGGCGATCCTACCCATCTCCTCGCGCTTCGTCGTGTCGCGGTCGCCGTCGGCACCGAACATGAAGATGATCTTGCCCTCGGCGACCTCGCCTAGCGCGTCAAGCATCGCCTCAAAGGCCCCTGGAGTGTGGCCGTAGTCGACGTAGAACCGGGGCCCGGCGCCACCCTCGGTGATCTCCTCGAGCCTGCCGGGAATCTGCACGGGGATGAGCCCATTAGTGAGTCCCGCCTCAACCCTGGAAATAGGAATTCCCGCCTCGTGCAGCATGATGAGGGCGAGCGCGGCGTTCTCGGCCATGAACCTCCCGAACACCGGCACCCTGCCGCGGAAGTGTGCGCCCTCGGGGCCCTGAAGCACGAAGGCGACCCCGTCGAGATTCTGGGCGGTGATCGCGAGGTGCCAATCGGCGCTCTGGCCGTACTCGGTCGCGAGCGTTGTCACCGGGATCTGCGACTCGCGTGCGACGCGCTGCCCCCACGGACCGTCAACGACGACAACGCCGCGTGCGGCGTGCTCCGGGGCAAACAGCGCGAGCTTCGCCTGGAAGTAGGTCTCCATGTCGCCGTACTCTTCGAGGTGATCCTGCGAAAAGTTGTTGAACGCGACGACGTCGAAGTGCACCCCGTCGATGCGGTGGCGCCCGATGGCCTGCGCAGAGACCTCGATCGCGACTCCTTCGACACCCCGCTCAACCATGCGGGCGAGCAGGCCGTGTAGTTCGGAGGCCTCTGGGCTCGTGAGGTTCGACACGATCACCTCGTCGCCGATCCTGCGCTCAGCCGTCGAGCTCAGGCCCGGGCGAAGCCCGGCCGCCTCGAGAACCTGTGCGATGCAATACACGACGCTTGTCTTGCCGTTCGTGCCAGTCACGCCAAACGTCTTCGCAGCGAGCGCGTCAGTGCCGTAGACACGGGCCGAAAGCTCGCCGAGGATCGAGCGCGGGTGCACATCGGCGACAAGGATCGGGAGCCCGGCGACGCCTGCAGCGAGCGCGATGTCGCGGCCCGCAGCGTCAGTCAGCATCGCGGCCGCGCCGCTCGCGAGCGCCGCATGAGCGAAATTCGCGCCGTGATGCTTCGCGCCGGGAATGCCGACATAGAGGTCGCCAGGCTGGACATCACGCGAGTCGATAGTCACGCCAGTGACAACCACCTCGCCGTCTGCGTGTGCGAGTTCGAGAGAGAAGGGCTCAGCGAGCTGCGCGAGCGTCACCTTCTGCGGGTGCTGGGGTCTGATCGTAAGATCACCGGTAGTGCTGGTCACGTGTATCGATCCTACCCAGCTGACGCGAGCTCATCGCCAATTGGCAACTTCTCGTACTTGCCTGTCGACGGCGGAATGTGAAACTTGCGGATCGTGGACTCGGCCGCATCGTGGAACGCGGTCACAGCCGCGGCGGTTCCGTCACCACCGTGCGGGTATGCGACTGTCGCCACGATCACGTACTGCGGGTCGTCCATCGGGAACATGCCTGCGAAGCTGTAGACGAAGTCAGTGCGGTAGCCACCCTGGCCGTCAGACTGCTCGGCGGTTCCCGTTTTTCCGCCGATCCGGTAGCCGGGAATCGCTGCCATGTCCTTGATGAGGCCGTCAGTGCCGATGGTTTCAAGCATCTTCCGGGTCTCGGCCGCCGCTTCAGGCGAAATCACCTTGACGTCGTCGCCGTGGTCGGGCGCGACAGCCTTCCCCTCCTCCGGCGTGCACTTCTTCACAATCGACGGCGGCACCCGCACGCCGTCGTTCGCGATCGTCTGGAAGACCCCGGCGGTCTGCACGATCGTCGACGACAGGCCCTGACCGAACATCGTCACGTAGCTTGTCTGCGCATCCCAGTCAGCGACGTCCGCGAACATACCCTGGTCCTCGAGCGGCATACCGGCGTTCGTCGGCTGGCCCACCCCGAATTTCTTCAGGTACTCGTAGCGCGTCTCGGGCGAGAGCTGGCTGCCGAGCATCGAGATGCCGACGTTCGAGGAGTAGACGAGCGTGCCTGTGAGGGTCCAGTCGGCCGGGCCGTGGTTAAACCAGTCGCTGAAGGTAACGCCCGACTGCGGCTGCCAGTTGTCTGGCGCCGTGACTGTGCTCTGCGGCGTGGCGAGGCCCTTGTCAATGAGCGCGGCCGCGGTGATGATCTTGAATGTCGAGCCGGGCTCGTACGGCGAGGTGAAAGAGCGGGCGTTTCGCCTGTCACCGTCAACCGCACCAACGTCGTTCGGATCCACCGAGCCGTCCTCGGCGACCGCGACGAGCTCGCCCGTCTTCGCGTCCATGACGACGAGGTAGCCGTACTCGGCACCAACGTTCTGCACCTGCTCGTTGATGATTTGCTGGCTCGCCCACTGCAGGTCGAGATCGATCGTGAGCTCGACCGTGCCGCCGTTCTGCGCCTTTTTCGTCTCCACCACACTGCCGGGGAGCTGGATGCCGTCTGCGCCGCGCTCGTAGGTCTCTGCCCCGTCTTCGCCCGCGAGGCACTCGTCCTGCGAGAGTTCCACACCCGCCTGGGCGACCTCGTCCTGCCCGGCGAAGCCGACAATGTTGCCGCCGACGGCGCCGTTCGGGTAGACGCGCTTGTGCTGGCTTTCGAAAGTGAGCCACGGAATCTGCAGCTTTTTGAGCTCCTGCAGCTGGTTGAGGTCGACGCCCCGCTTGACGTACGCGAAGTCCGACTTCTTATCGACCTCGAGCGCGTCGTCGACGATCTTCTTGATCTCCGCGCCGCTCTGGCCCGTGACCGAGCCGATCTCCGCGTACGCCTGCTCGAGTGTGACGTCGATGGTGCCCGCTCCGCGCTCGAGATCCGGGCGGGTAAACCCGCCCTTGTTCACGAGGGTGTTCTTCGGCGAGAGCTGCACGTCGTAGCGCTCATCAGTCGTCGCCAGCACGTTGCCATTGCGGTCGACGATGTCGCCGCGCACGCTCGAGACAGTGACCGGAACTGCGCGTTTCTCGTGGGACTCCTCGTTCATCGCCGCGGCAGAGATCATCTGCAGGTCGATAAGCCGGACCATGAAGGCGAGCGCGACGAGCACGAGAATGGCGAAGACAACCAGGTTTCGCCCTCGCGTGCCTCGCAGGGTTCGCCACAACACTCGTTCGTCTCCTAACGGGCCCGCCGAGCGGACTAGTGCGTTTCTGGTGCGGGAAGTTTGCCCTGCCATGCTACGGCCGCGGCGGCGTCGACGATGGGAGCAGCCTGAGCGTTTCGGTTCGTGAGGAGACCCTTCGCGTCAACGACAGGCAGGTTCTCGAGCTGAGCGTTTGGCACAAGGTTCGGGCTAGCCTCGCGAGTCGTTGAGTTCAGGTCTCCCTGGATCGCACCATCGCTGAGGCGCATCGTCGCTGGGGCGACGTTTTGCACCATGCCGAGCGCGGCTGCATTCTCGACGAGGTTCTGAGGCGATGCGAGCTTGTCGAGGTTCTGCGACAGCACCCGTTCGACGCGGCCGAGGTCGCGCTCCTCGATCTCGAGCGCGCGGCTCTCATACGCGCCCTGCGACACGAGAATGCTGAGTGCGAGCTGGGCTGCGAATATTCCGAGGATGACGCATACGGCAACGATCGCGCCGAGCACCGGGCTCTTCTTCGGCTTCGCGGCCGGAGCCGGAACCGGGCGCAGTCGATCTGCGCGATCGCGCGAGGTGTCGCGCAGCGGCGCGGGCGCGCCGAACAGCTCAATCGGATCTACCTCGACGGGAACTGTTGCGTTCATCACATTTCCCTCACTCGTTCTGCCGCGCGAAGCCGTGCCGGGATAGCGCGCGGGTTCACTGCCTTCTCTTCGTCTGTCGCCTGCTCAGCGCCCTTTGTCAGGATGCGCAGCTCAGGCTTGTGTTCTGGAAGCTCGACGGGAAGCCCCTGCGGTGCCGTCGAGCGGCTCCGGCCCTGAATGGCCCGCTTCACGATGCGGTCTTCGAGCGACTGGTACGACATCACCACGAGCCTTCCGCCGAGGTTCAGCCTGTCGATCGCCGCGGGGATCGCGCGTTCAAGTGTCGCGAGCTCACCGTTCACCTCGACGCGGAGTGCCTGGAACACCCGCTTGGCCGGGTGCCGCTTGCCGAGAACCGCGGCAGGGGTCGCCTCCTGCAGCACATCGACGAGCTGACCCGAGCGCTCGAGCGGGGCGACTTTGCGCGCCGCGACAATCGCCCGGGCGTAGCGACCTGCGAGCGGCTCCTCACCGTAACGTTCGAAGAGCTCTCGCAGTCGCCCCTCGGGCTCTTCCGCGAGAATCTCAGCCGCGGTGCGCCCCCGGGTTTGGTCCATGCGCATATCGAGCGGGGCGTCTTGAGCGTAGGCGAACCCACGGTCGGCGTCGTCAAGCTGCAGCGAGGAGACGCCGAGATCGAACAGCGCACCGTCAATGCTCCGTGCGCCGGCTTCAGCGAGCGCCCTGTCGATCTCGTCGTAGACGGCGTGGACAGGCACGAACCTGTCGCCGAACCTTTCGAGTCTGGCGCCGGCAAGCTCGAGTGCCTCTGTGTCGCGGTCGAGCCCAATAACTGTGAGACCTGGGAAGCGTTCAAGAAGCGCCTCGGTGTGACCGCCCATCCCGAGCGTCGCGTCAACAACGAAAGCTCCGTCGCGCTCCGCGCCGGGGGCGAGGAGTTCAACGCAGCGGTCAAGCATGACGGAGGTGTGCAGCTCGGCAGGATTGCGTGGTGTGGGCTGTGCCATAACGTGTTCCCGGCTAGAACATGCCGGGAATCACCTCCTCTTCGATGTCGGAGAAGACTGATTCCTGCTCGGTCAGGTAGGTCTCCCATGCCTGGGCGTCCCAGATCTCGGCTCGCGAGCCCGCGCCAATGACGGCGAGCTCTCTATCGAGGCCCGCGTAGTCGCGAAGAGTCTGGGGAAGCGTCACGCGGTGCTGCTTGTCTGGCGTCTCAGGGTGTGCACCCGAAAGAAACACGCGGAGGTAATCCCTTGCCTGCTTCGACGTGAGCGGCGCCTGCCTGACTCTGTCGTGCATCGCCTCGAACTCGCTCTCGCTGAAGACGTAGAGGCAGCGCTCTTGGCCACGGGTGATCACGAGTCCGTCGGCGAGTTCGTCGCGAAACTTCGCGGGGAGAATCAGCCGGCCCTTCTCGTCGAGGCGCGGAGTGAACGTGCCGAGAAACATAGTCCACTCCCCTCCTCATTCGATACGTTTCTCCCACGGTACTCCACTTCCCTCCACTTATCACGCAAATGGCCGTTATTTCTCGAATAGATCTCGAAAGTTCTGTTGATTTGACTGGTGGAGCAAAGTGGAGCGATTTTGGGCGGTTTCGCGCTCTTTTGCGCTCGCCGGTGCATTTCCCGGCGCTGAGGGCCGCACTACCAGGCAGAACCGGCGGCCTGTACGCAGGCCCAGTGGCTCGGAGTGCGGTGTCTCAGTAGCCCAGCTGCTCAGCAGCTCGGCTGCTCAGCGGCTCAACAGCTCGGCGACTCAACAGCTCGGCGACTCAGAGGTGCGGCGACTCAGCCCAACGGCTCACCAGCAAAGCCACGGCCCTTAACCCGCAGATCTGCAATACAAATCACGGTGCCCAGAGATCCGGGCATTTCTCGTGTAGATCCCAGGCGCAACGGTTGGCGACGGCTGACTCGAAAGGGGAATAAAAAACGGGCCACAGCCGAAGCTGTGACCCGTGTGGAGGAAAGTGGGGCGACCTACTGGCCGCCCATCCGCTCATCCCAGCGGCGTTCCATGCGATCTGCAAGCGATTCCTTGGCCTGCGCCGTCTGACGGGCGCTTGAGGAGAACTGCTCTGGCTCAACCTCTGTTCTCTTCGAGAACATCACAAGCACACCACCAAGCATGGCGACGAACCCGAGAAGACCGAGCCACAGCTGCTGCATGGCGGCCCCACCGATGAGCAGGCCGATGCCAGCGAGCGCGAGCAGCGTGCCAAGCACGAGCGAACGGTAGTTAAAACGACGCGGCACGCCCGTCGATGCAGGAAGCAGATCAGCCTCGCTCTGATAGAGCCGACGCTCCATCTCGTCGAGCAGCCGCTGTTCGTGTTCTGACAGCGCCATGATGCCCCCTTCACCTTAAGAAAAGTCTTCCCATCCAGTCTACGACCACGGCCGCCGGATAGGCTAGTCGGGTGGACGAAACGACGAGACTCGCAGGCCTTATTCAGGAGCGATTGAACGACATCATCGACAGCCACCGCGCAGACCTCGAGCCGCTCGGTCCAGACGCGGCTCCGCTGCTCGACGAGGCCAAGGGTTTCCTGACCGGCGGCAAGCGATTCCGGGCCCTGTTCGCCGTACACGGGTATCGCGCCGTGCGCCCCCTCGACATTGCCGGCCCGGTGACGGCCGAGTTCGGCGCTGTCCTCGACGCCGCGTGCGCCCTTGAGCTTTTCCACGCAGCAGCGCTCATCCATGACGACGTCATCGACCGCTCCGACACGCGCCGTGGCCGCCCAGCCGTCCACAAACGCTTTGCCGGGCTTCACGGCGAACATGGCCACCGCGGCGCGCCCGAGCACTTTGGCATTTCGAGCGCGATCCTGCTCGGCGACCTCCTCCAGTCGTGGGCCGACGAGCTCATGAACCGCGCCTGCGACGCGGTAGCTGAGTCGTCCTTCTCGCGGGCAGCCCGCGCACACTTCAACAGGATGCGCAGCGAAGTCGCTGTCGGCCAGTACCTCGACGTGCTCGAGGAGCAGCGCTCAAGCTTCGCCGAACACGCGGAACAGCTCGACCGCTCCACTCGTGTGCTCGTCTACAAGTCGGCGAAGTACAGCGTTGAGGCACCGCTCCTCATCGGCGGGGCGCTCGCGGGCGCTAGCGCAGAACAGGAGGCTGCCCTCGCGGGGTTCGGTCTCCCTGTCGGAGTCGCGTTCCAGCTACGCGACGATCTCCTTGGCGTCTTCGGAGATGAAGAGCTCACGGGCAAGCCGAGTGGTGACGATCTCGTCGAAGGCAAGCGGACGGTGCTTGTGACACTTGCGCGCGAGGCGCTGCCCGTGACCCAGCGGCGCATTTTCGATGACCTGCTCGGCACCGACCTCGATACCGAGCAGGTGTACATGCTGCAGCGCACCATTCGCGACAGCGGCGCTGAACAGCAGGTCGAACAGATGATCACGCGCAACATCGACCGCGCGCACCGAGCACTCGCAGAGCTTGACGGCGCAGCGGCAGAACGCCTGAGCGCTCTCGCCGGCCGCGCCGCCAGCCGGAGTTCTTAACTCAGAACGCGAGCGACTGTGTGGCGCGGCGTACCGCGCTCTTGTGACCGGCGACGAGCGAGTCGATCGGCCGCACGCCGAGTTCGTCGTTCACCGAGAACAGCCAGTTCATCGACTCCTCAGAGTTGAGTCCGGCGTCGCTGAGCGCGAGCAGCGTGCCGCGCAGGGAGTGTAGCGGCTCGTTGTCGTCGTTGATGAACTCGACTGGCACCCGCCGAACCCCGTCGATGCGCACGATCGCGAGATAGTGGTCTTCAACGAGGCGGTGTACCTTGCCGAGCGGGATCCCGAGGCGCTCAGCGACTTCGGGGATAGTAAGGGTCGAGCCGATTGATGCAGTATTCTCTGACACCCCATAACTCTGCCAGCGTGTTCCCCGAAGCGCAATCCGCAAGCACACGGCGCGCGGCAGGGTATGCGCATGCAATCTTCCGTAGACTTTCCCCGTGACCCCTGCCACTATCGACCCGCTTATCGGGCAGACGCTCGACGCGCGCTACGTGATCCGCTCACGCATTGCCCGCGGCGGTATGGCAATGGTCTACCTTGCGCACGACCTGCGGCTGGAACGCAAGGTCGCCGTCAAGGTGATGCACGAACACCTCGCTGAAGACGCAGACTTCACACGACGCTTCGACCGCGAGGCTCGCAGTGCTGCACGCCTCTCGCATACGAACCTCGTGAACGTGTTCGACCAAGGTCAAGACCTTGGCAGGGTCTACCTCGTCATGGAGTATCTGCCGAGCATCACGCTCCGCGAACTCCTCAAGAAGCAACAGCGGCTGACGCTCGATCAGAGCCTCGAGATCGGCGAAGCCGTGCTCGCTGGCCTCGCGGCGGCTCACAACGCTGGGATAGTGCATAGGGATCTCAAGCCCGAGAACGTGCTGCTCGTAGACGACGGCAGGATCAAGCTTGGCGACTTCGGCCTCGCACGAGCGGTGAGCGCAAACACGACGACGGGCCAGGCCCTGCTCGGAACGATCGCGTACCTCTCCCCCGAGCTTGTCACCCGCGGCGTTGCCGGTGAGCGCAGCGATCTCTACGCGTTCGGCATCATGCTCTACGAGATGATCACGGGCTCCCAACCGTTCACCGGCGAACAGCCAATGCAGATTGCGTACCAGCACGCGCACTCGGACGTGCCCGCGCCGTCGGAATCAGGCGATGTCTCGACTCCCGCACTCGACAGTTTCGTTGTGTGGCTGACGCAACGCGATCCTGAACTTCGGCCAGCGAACGCGGGCGAGGCGCTCCTGCATATGCGCGAACTCCGCAACGACCCGTATGGCATGCCCGAGGCACTCGCGACAGCCGTGCTCCCGATTGGGCAGGGCCCCGGAGACACAACCGTGCTGCCCGGCAATGCGTTCGACGACGCCGCGACGACGCGCCTCACTCCTTCCACGACAGTACTGAACGGTGTCGAACAGGCAGCCCTGCAGGCTGGCACCCGGGACGCCGCGGTCGCGCCTGCAGCCGCCGCGACGAGCACCGATCGCGCACACGCCCAGGGCGTTCGCCGCGCTCGCAGGGGCAGAACCATGGCGCTCATCGTCACCGCACTCGCCGTCGCGACAGGCGCCGGAGCCTTTTGGTTCGGACAGGGACCAGGCTCCGCCGTCACAGTTCCCGAAGTCTCTGGCATGACAGTTGCCGACGCTCAGGCCGAACTTGAAGCGCTCGACCTGACAGTTGCGGTGACAGACTGCTCGAGCCTTGAGGTCGAGGTTGGCCTTGCCTCGGCAGTGACCCCGGGCCCGGGTTCTCGACTCGACCGCGGCTCCGAAGTCACGCTCTGTAAGTCGACGGGCCCGGAAATGCTTGCCGTGCCAACGCTTGTCGGCCTCCAGCTTGACGATGCCACAGCGCTCATCAGCGACAGCAAGTTCACATTTGGCGAGGTGTCCGACACCCGATTCTCGGACACGCCCGAGGGCCAGGTGCTCGCCGCTCTCGACGCCGACGACGCCGAGATTGGCAGCACGTTCCCAGAGCGCGGCACTATCAACCTCATCGTCTCTGCAGGCCAACCTCCGTCGGTCAACGGTCTCACAGTCGACCAGGCGACAAGCGTGCTCAGCAAGAGCGAGCTCACAGTCGATAGTGCCCACAACACCGAGGTCATCTCAGACGATGTCCCCAAGGGGCAGGTCGTCGCCGTGAACTGGACGACAGACCCTGTTCGACCTGGCGACACTGTCGGCCTGCAGATCTCGACAGGACCCGAGCTCTTCGAGATTCCTGACGTGTCAGGGCTCGGTCTCCAGGAAGCAATGGACACGCTCGCAGGCGCGGGCTTCTCACCCTCGACGCTCGTGCCTGAGGCGCTGCGCGGATTTGCCAAGGCGACGGGCACGAATCCGGCAGCTGGCGAGCGCGTCGAAGCCGGAACCGAGATCAGGATCACCTCTCAGCTCTCGCTCTAGGCGGCCAGGCTGCCAGGCTGCCAGGCGGCCAGGCTGCCAGGCGGCCAGGCGGCCAGGCGGCCAGGCGGCCAGGCGGCCAGGCGGCCAGGCGGCCAGGCGAAAGCAGCTCACGAGCGGTCGCACCTCAGGGACGTACGCAGCTCGCAGAAACAACTCACCCGCTGAGGCCAGGCTCTCGCGAGCGTGCCCTCAGCGGGTTTCAGTTGGTTAGCGTGCGCCAGCGCCCACGGTTCGCTTCAGCTCCTCAGCAACCTGGAACGCGAGCTCCAGCGACTGCATGTGGTTCAGACGAGGGTCGCAGACTGACTCGTAGCGTGTCGCGAGCGCCTCCTCGTCAATGTTCTCCGAACCACCAAGGCACTCGGTAACGTCGTCGCCGGTGAGCTCGACGTGGATGCCGCCAGGGTAGGTTCCTACCTCACGGTGTGCCTCGAAGAATCCGAGCAGCTCATCCATGACGTCACCAAAGCGGCGTGTCTTGAAGCCCGTCGCCGTCGTAATGCCGTTCCCGTGCATGGGGTCGGTGACCCACAGCGGCTGCGCGCCCGCGTCTCGCACGCCAGCGAGCAGGCCTGGGAGCACGTCGCGGATCTTCTCAGCGCCCATACGCGTGATGAATGTCAGGCGGCCTGGCTCCCGCTCAGGATCGAGCTTGTCGATGAGCCGCAGTGCGTCGTCAGTCGTGGCCGTCGGGCCGAGCTTCACGCCGATCGGGTTGCGAAGCTTCGACAGGAAGTCGACGTGTGCGCCATCGAGGTCGCGGGTGCGCTCGCCGATCCAGAGCATGTGCCCTGAGGTGCCGTAGAGCTCGCCTGTGCGCGAATCGATCCTCGCGAGCGGGCGCTCGTAGTCGAGCAGCAGCGCCTCGTGACTCACGTAGAACTCAGTCTGGGTGAGCGCCGTGTGGTCGACCCCGCACGCATCCATGAAGCGGAGTGCGCGATCGATTTCAGTCGCGAGGGCCTCGTACCGCTGGTTCGCGGGGTTTGAGACGAAGCCCTGGTTCCAAGAGTTCACCTGGCGCAGGTCAGCCATCCCACCCTGCGTGAATGCGCGAATGAGGTTCAGCGTCGAGGCTGAGACGTGGTAGCCGCGCACGAGACGGCTCGGATCCGCGGTGCGCGAGGCCGCCGTGAAGTCGTAGCCGTTCACGAGGTCACCTCGGTACGCGGGCAGCGTGACACCCTCGCGGGTCTCCTCGTTGCTCGAGCGGGGCTTCGCGAACTGCCCGGCCATGCGACCGACCTTGATGACTGGCATCGAGGCACCGTAGGTAAGCACGACTGCCATCTGCAGCAGCGTCTTCACGCGGTCGCGGATCTTGTCTGCTGTCGCCGCCTCAAACGTCTCGGCGCAATCGCCGCCCTGCAGAAGGAATGCCTCGCCGCGGGCGGCGCTTGCGAGCCGCTCGCGGAGTTGGTCTACCTCGCCTGCAAACACGAGTGGCGGCTGCGTTGAGAGCTCTTCTTTCGCATACTCGAGCGCGGCGGCGTCGGGCCAGCTCGGCTGCTGCTTTGCCTCGAGTGCACGATATGCATCGAGCTGCTCAAAGGTCTGCTGCGCCGTCAGGGTCTCTACGCTTGCTGCGTTCATGGCCATCCCGTGTGTATCTCAAAGGCGCCGCCCCAATTAGCGGCACCACTCAACACTACCCAACACGCCGCGCCGACGTGGCATTCCAGGCCACAGCCATGAGCGAACGCGCCAGCTAGGAGCCCGCGCGCTCGCGAACGCTCGACGCGTACACGTCGACGTATTCCTGGCCGCTGAGCTCCTGGATCGCGAGCGTGATCTCGTCGGTCACGCTACGCAGCACGAAGCGGTCAGCGCTCATACCCTCGAAACGTGAGAAATCGAGCGGCTGGCCGATCACTGTACCGATGCGCCGGATCTTCGGGAACTTCGCGCCGATCGGCATCGCCTTCTCGGTGTCGATCATCACAACTGGAACGACCGGGACGCCTGACTCAAGCACCATCCGGGCGACGCCAGTTCGGCCACGGTAGAGCCTGGCGTCAGGGCTGCGAGTGCCCTCCGGGTAGATCCCAAGGACGTCGCCGCGGTCAAGCACCTTGAGTGCGGTGTTCAGGGATGCCTCAGATGCCTTACCCCCCGAGCGGTCGATTGGCAGCTGACCGACTCCGAGCATGAAGGTCTTTACGAGCCACCCTTTCAGCCCTTTACCGGTGAAGTATTCGCTCTTCGCGAGGAAGTACACGCGTCGCTCGATCATGATTGGCAGGAAAAACGAGTCGATAACCGATAGGTGATTCCCGACAAGAATTACGGGGCCAGTCGCCGGAATGTTCTCGGCTCCCTCCACCCACGGCCGGTACACCGCTTTCAAAAAGGGCCCGACGATCAGGTGTTTAAAGATCCAGTAAAGCAAAGTGAGCTGGTTCCCTTCGTAGAGCTCCAGAATAGCGGAGCCGCGCGCCCACAGGCGCATAGAGATAGGGTGAGAGCATACATGTTCGCAGCGAAACCGCTGCGAACAGCGTCCGACACGAGGTACAAAGGAGTTGCCGTGAAGCTGTCAGAAACACCACTGCTCGTTCCCCCGGTTCCCGAGGATAACATTACAGACCTTCTCGAACAGCGGGTGGCAGCCACCCCCGATCGCCCCCTCTTCGCCACACCGTCGAATGGCGGCTGGACTGACATCACGGCGACCGAGTTCAGAAGCCAGGTCGTTGCCCTCGCCAAAGGCTTCGTCGAGGCTGGCGTCGAGCCAGGAGACCACATCGCGTTCATGTGCAAGACGAGCTACGAATGGACGCTCGTCGACTTTGCGCTGCACTACGCCGGCGCTGTCATGGTTCCCGTCTACGAGACCTCGTCGGCGCTGCAGATCCACTGGATCCTTGAGGATTCGGGAGCGCGAGGGTTCATCGTCGAGACAGGCGATCAGTTCGGCAGGTTCGCAGAAGTCCAGGATCAGCTCACTCAGGTTGATCTCGTGTGGCGCCTCGACGAGGGCGCAATCGCTTCGCTGACATCGAAGGGCGCGGGTGTCGACGACGCCGAGATCGAGCGTCGCCGAAACCTTGCATCAGGCGATGACATCGCAACGCTGATCTACACCTCGGGTTCCACCGGTCGACCGAAGGGCTGCGTACTTACCCACTCGAACTTCGTCGACTTGTCTCGCAACGCCGGCAGCGCGCTGTCGGAACTCGTGCAGCAGCCGGGCGCCGCGACGCTGCTCTTCGTCACGCTCGCCCACGTCTTCGCCCGCTTTATCTCCGTGCTGTGCGTGCACGGTGGCGTGCGCGTTGGCCACCAGGCAGACACCACCCAATTGCTCCCTGCGCTGAGCACCTTCCACCCCACCTTCCTTCTCGCGGTACCCCGCGTATTCGAGAAGGTCTACAACTCGGCTGAGCAGTCGACCGAGGCTGAGGGCAAGGGGAAGATCTTCCGCACTGCGGCGAAGGTCGCAGTTGAGCACTCCGAGGCGCTCGATGCTGGCAACGTGCCGTTCATGCTCGGCCTGAAGTTCAAGGTGTTCGACAAGCTTGTCTACTCGAAGCTCCGTGAGAAGCTCGGCGGCCGCGTCAAGTACGCAGTGTCGGGTTCTGCACCCCTGAGCCAGTACCTCGGCCACTTCTACAGGAGCCTCGGAATCAAGATCCTCGAGGGCTACGGCCTGACAGAGACGACGGCTCCGGTCACCGTAAACCTGCCCGACAAGTTCAAGATCGGCACTGTCGGCCCCGCGCTGCCCGGCCACACCGTTCGAATCGCCGAAGACGGTGAGATCGAGGTCAAGGGAATCGACGTGTTCAAGGAGTACTGGAACAACCCTGAGGCAACGAAGGCAGTCTTCACCGAGGACGGGTTCTTCAAGACCGGCGACCTCGGCTCGCTCGATAGCGACGGCTATCTGTCGATCACCGGCCGCAAGAAGGAGATCATTGTCACCGCTGGTGGCAAGAACGTTGCGCCTGCGGCTCTCGAGGATCCAATCCGCGCGAACACGATCATCAGCCAGGTCGTTGCAGTCGGCGAGCAGAAGCCGTTCATTGCGGCGCTCGTCACGCTCGACATGGAGATGCTGCCCGCCTGGCTGAAGAACCAGGGTGAGAACCCTGACATGACTGTCGAAGAGGCCGCGCGCCACCCGAAGGTGCTCGCCGAGGTGCAGCGTGCCATCGACGAAGGCAACAAGTACGTGTCACGGGCTGAGTCGATTCGCAAGTTCGTCATCCTGCCGACTGACTTCGTCGAAGCGAACGGTCACCTCACTCCGAAGATGAGCATCAAGCGCGACAACATTTTGCGCGACTTCGCGTCGGAGATCGCCGACATCTACGGCGAAAACCCGCAGACTGAGGCGGTGCAGACGCAGCACTAGCCTGCACAAGACGCATGTGGGGGTGCTCCGGCTCTGAGTCGGAGCACCCCCACATGCGTTTCGTGTGTGTCCGCGCGGCTAGAACCACGTAGAGGTGCGGATCTGCCGCATTGCCTCGCCGCGGGCCTCTCGGTCGAGCCGTGAGATGTACAGCTTCCCGTCAAGGTGGTCGCACTCGTGCTGCAGAGCCTGTGCTTTCAGCCCCTCGCCCTCGATAGTGATCTCGTTGCCCTCGAGGTCGATCCCGCGCACCTTCGCGTACGGGTAGCGCATCACCTCGAACCACAGGCCAGGAACCGACAAGCACCCCTCGCCCGTCGGCACGGGCTCTCCCGATACCTCAACAAGCTCCGGGTTCAACACGTATTCGATGTGGCCGTCGATGTTCAAGCTGAACGCGCGCACGGTGTAGCCAATCTGTGTTGAGGCGAGCCCGGCCCGGCCCGGCTCGTCGACAGTCTCAACGAGGTCGGCGACGATTGCGCGCACCCCCGAATCGATCTCAGTCACCTCGTCGCAGACCGTGCGCAGCACCGGGTCACCGAACAATCGAATCTCGCGTTTTGCCATAGCCTCGATGCTATCGGCTCAGCGCAAATCGCTGCCGTTTTGGAAGAACACCCAACAGTTTCCAATCGGAATCCAGTAAGCTCGAAACGTGCATGTATTGAGTGTGAGCTCCCTCAAAGGTGGCGTAGGAAAGACGACAGTAAGTCTCGGCATTGCGTCGGCGGCGTTCTCACGTGGACTCAGGACGCTTGTCGTCGATCTCGATCCGCAGTCCGACGTCTCCACCGGGCTCGCAGTCGACCCTGAGGGCTTCGCGAACGTCGCAGACGTGCTTGAGTCTCCCAAGGAGAAGGTCGTGCGTTCAGCGATCGCACCGAGCGGCTGGAATGAGTTCCACGAGGGCGGAAAGATTGACCTGCTCGTTGGCAGCCCCTCCGCGATCAACTTCGACGGCCCGCACCCCTCTGCCCGCGACATCTGGAAGCTCGAGGAGGCGCTCGCGACTGTCGAGGCCGACTACGACCTCGTCATCATCGACTCCGCGCCCTCGCTGAACGCCCTGACGCGTACTGCCTGGGCAGCGAGCGACCGCGTACTTATCGTCACCGAGCCGAGCCTGTTCGCCGTCGCAGCAACTGACCGCGCCCTGCGCGCAATCGAGGAGATCCGCCGCGGCGTGAGCCCACGACTGCAACCCCTTGGAATTCTCATCAACCGCACGCAGCCGCAGTCAATGGAGCACCAGTTCCGCATCCGCGAGCTGCGTGAGATGTTTGGCCCCCTGGTGCTGAACCCGCAGCTCCCCGAGCGCCCTGCGCTGCAGCAGGCCCAGGGCGCCGCGAAGCCTGTGCACCTCTGGCCTGGCGAACCTGCGCAGGAGATGGCCGCTAACTTTGACCTGGTCCTTGACCGCGTGCTGAGGTCTGCGGGCCAGGCCGCGGCGCAGGCAAAACAGGCTTAGTAGACTTGGCGCCCAGCGCGCATACGAGAGAGGGGCTCCGCGGCACATGCCGCGGAGCCCCTCTCTCGTATGCGCGAGCTACAAGAACTATGAGGTCTTTCGTGCGGCACGGCGAGCAGCAAGCTCGTCGTTCAGTGACGAGTCATCTGCGGCCTTCTCGCGGTGATCGTCGAGATCGACGAGTGAGGTCTCGACCTCGCGAAGCACCTTGCCAACCGCAATGCCGAACACGCCCTGGCCGCGGCTCACGAGGTCGATGACTTCGTCGCTCGAGGTGCACAGGTAGACGCCGGCACCGTCACTCATCAGCGTCGTCTGAGACAGGTCGTGCACGCCTGCCTCATGGAGCTGCGCCACTGCGGTGCGGATCTGCTGCAGCGAGATTCCTGTGTCGAGCAGACGCTTCACAAGCTTTAGCACGAGGATGTCCCGGAAGCCGTACAGGCGCTGCGAGCCAGACCCGCTCGCGCCGCGGACTGTCGGCTCAACGAGCCCGGTCCTCGCCCAGTAGTCAAGCTGGCGGTACGTGATGCCCGCCGCACGCGCCGCGACGGCGCCTTTGAAGCCCCCGTCGATGTTCGGCTGGGGAAGCCCGTCGCTGAACAGCATCTCTGCGGAGTCCAGGTACTCCCCCGCACCAGCGCCGCTCCCGCCAAATGGCGGATCGATGTGCTCCATGACTTCCCTCTCTCGCGTTGTGCTCAATTCACCTAACGCTATCGGCGAGTGGCCCCCGAGGCAACGACCGCGAGCAGCGAATTGCGATTTCTACCTTCAGGTTCAACTTGAAGGTGAGAAAACAGCGAAATTCCGCCGATCTACAGCGCACTAAACTTGCGACGCAACACGCCGGAGCGGACAGTCTCAAGATACTCGACAAGCTCGAGCGAGCCGTCGACGGCGCCCGGAGATCCCTGCTTCTCACCGCGCGACGAAACAGCGTGAGCGAGCATCTCAGCCTCTCGCTCGGCGGCGATCCTCAGGGAGCGCAAATGCCTGGGTGTCAGACCCGCCTGAGCAAGGCGCACGAGAGCGTTGAGCTGCGCAATCGCGTCGAATGGGAAGACCTCCGTGGCAGGCAGCAGGCCGGCCGCGATCGCCTCACCAAGGAACCGCTTGTTCGTCGCAGCAGCGTGGCAGAGCTCGTCGCTCGAGAGCACTTCCTTCGACGAAAGGATCGTCGAAGCGCTGCGCTGAGACGCCCCAGGGATCACTGGATCACGCCCGGCGTCAAGCTCCTCGAGTACCTCAGCGATCTTCTTCAACGGCAGGTAGTGGTCTCGCTGTAGCGTCAGCACGAGACGAACACGCTCAACGTGCTCCTGCGAGAACTTCCGGTAGCCAGACTTCGTGCGCTCAGGCGTCACGAGCCCCTGGTCTTCAAGAAAGCGAAGCTTCGACGGAGTGAGGTCGGCGAAGTCCTCCTGCAGCGCGGCAAGCACCTGGCCGATACTGAGAAGCCCTACGGGCACAGCCCGCAGTTGCGCCGAAGCCATCAGAAGGAGCCCGGGAGATCAAACCGGGAGGCGAAGAATGTGAAGCGGAACTTTCCCACCTGCACCTCCACGCCGTCCTCGAGAACAACTTCACCCTCGATGCGCTCACCGTTGCAGTAGGTGCCGTTCAGCGAACCGCGGTCGAGCACCGAGAACACAGTTCCCCGACGTCGAAACTCAGCATGCTTACGCGAGACAGTCACATCGTCGAGGAAGATATCGGCGGCCGGGTGACGGCCAGCCACAGTCACGTCTTGGTCGAGCAGGAAGCGTGCCCCGAGATCAGGGCCACGGCGCACAACGAGCAGCGCAGCACCCGAGGGCAGCGACTGCACCGCCTCAAGCTCGTCGACGGTGAGGTCGGTGACCTGCGCGCGAATCATCGCGTTGAGATCCTCACGGAACTGCTCCGTGGCGCGTACCTCGGTATCCTTATTCCGCTTCTCGTTCACCACTATCTCACCTGTCTTATCCTTGTCGGGGCTAGAGCCTCGATACTTTCCCCCTACGCTATCGCAGTGAGGCATCGCGGCGCATCCCTGGACCCGATTTCCCTCGCAGATACGCGAGAGCGCCTCTCGGCCCCGGCAGCCAGTCGTCCACTGGGCCAGGCACGCGCCTACTCGTGAGACTCGAGGAACTCGTACACCTCGTGCGAGTCGACACCTGGGAATGTGCCTGTCGGCAGGGCGGCGAGCAGGCTCGTCGGTGTCGCAGCTTCGGGCCAGGCCGAGGCCTGCCACTTCTGGGTGAGCTCGCTTGATGCTCGACGGCAGCAGCGCTCGTCTGGGCAGAACGACTGCGACCTGTGCTGCGTCTCGCGCCCGCGAAACCACTTGACGTCTTCGAAGCGCACACCGACGCTCACGGAGTACTGGCCTTCCTTCGCGTTCTCAAGGCGAGACGTGCACCAGTACGTGCCTCCCGCGGCCATGTCGGTGTACTGATACCACGGATTGAAGAAGTCGGGCTGGGCGAACACCGTTCGAGCCGTCCAGTTGCGGCACACCATCGCGCCTTCGAGATTGCCAAGCGCGTCTGACGGAAACCGCACGCCGTCGTTTTCGTACGCCTTGATGAGGGTGCCAGATTCGTGCGCCTTCATGAAGTGCACGTTGAGGTCGAGCCACTCAGTCGCAAGGTTCGTGAAACGGTGCGCGGCCATCTCGTACGACACCGCGAACGCGTCGCGCAGGTCTTCCATGGAGATCTCACGGCGCTTCTTCGCGTCCTTCAGCGACTCCACCGCAGCCGCCTCGGGCAGCAGCACAGCTCCCGCGAGGTAGTTGACCTCGACGCGCTGCTTCAAGAAATCACCGTAGTTTCGGGGCTCTTCGTGGCCGCACACGAGGCTGCCGAGAGCGCGCAGGATCGGTGCCCTGGCGTCCCGTGATGGGAGGTTCGCGCTCAGGTAGATCCTGCCATTCCGGCGATCGATGACCGACCTCGTCGAATGCGGCAAGTCGCTCACGTAGTGCAGCGTGAATCCGAGCTTCTCGGCGACCTTCGCAACAGTCTGCTGGAGCACGGGACCACCCGAGTAGCCGACGCTATCCAGCAACTCAGCCGCAGCACGCTCGAGATCCGGGTAGTAGTTATTTGCCACACGCATGCCCGCCCGAAGCTCGGTGTTGGCGCGCCGCGCCTCCTCGGGGGTTGCGGCGCGCTCACTGTGCAGCCGCTCAACTTCCTGATGCAGCCCGATGATCGCGCGGAGCGTTTCGTCGTTCGTGGCCTTCGACACACGAATGGGTTGCAGCCCGAGAGACCTGAACACTGCGCCTCGCTGCGCGCGCTCGACAGAAATCTCGAGCGCAGCGCGCTCGCTCGGCGCTTCGTCGAGCAGGAGCTCGTCGACTGTTGACTGGAGCGCCGCCGCAAGCGCACGCAGGAGCGGAAGCCGCGGCTCGCGTTTGCCGTTCTCAAGCGCCGAAAGCTGCGAGGGCGCGCGGTCGACAGCCTGCGCGAGCTGCTCAAGAGTCATGCCGAGCTCGGTACGGCGCTCACGGATTCTACGCCCGAGCGTCAGCGCATCGCCAGCATCGCTATCGGGCTCAGCGGGGGCGAGGTCGAGGGCTTCGATCGTCATGCATCCATCGTGACAGAGCAAGATTCTTTCGGCAAGCAGAAAAAGTGCAATATTTCACGCTACAAATGGGGCACGACGAGCGATCTCCGGGCGGAAGATAGAAGCACACCACGCAGTTCCCCCGGTTCTCCGGTTCACGAAGTCATCAATGGCGAGCGACACCGACCCGGGCATTAGCAGCAACACCCAGCGGCTTCACCACACACGCACCGACACCGACTCACCACCGGGACCGGCGCACACACCACGCTAAGGACACCGAAATGAACACTCCAACCGCAACCGCTGAGCGGACACGCACCTTCTCCCCCACGGCCCACGAGCCCAAGCTCACAGTCAACGGGCGCCCCTTCGAGCGATCCGACGAGATCCTCACCCCCGAGGCACTCGCGTTCCTCACCGAACTGCACCAGCGCTTCGCGAGCACCCGCCACGAGCGACTCGCCGACAGGCAGCGCCGCCGCTACGAGATCGGCAACGGCCGCGACCCCAAGTTCCGCGAGGACACCCGCCATATCCGTGAGGATGCAAGCTGGCGCGTCGCGGCCCCGGCTCCCGGCCTCGAAGACCGGCGCGTTGAGATCACGGGTCCGACCGACCCGAAGATGACGATCAACGCGATGAACTCAGGCGCCAAGGTGTGGCTCGCTGACCAAGAGGACGCGACAAGCCCAACGTGGCGCAACGTCATCGGCGGCCAGCTGTCGCTGTTCGACGCGATTCGCGGCACGCTCGAATACACGAGCCCAGAGGGCAAGGAATACCGGGTCACTGCCGCCGAGACCCCCACGATTGTGATGCGGCCACGCGGCTGGCACCTCGTCGAGAAGCACATTCGCTTCACCGACGCGCAGGGACAGCAGGGCGCAGCGTCGGGCAGCCTCGTCGACTTCGGTCTGTACGCCTTCCACAACGCGAAGAAGCTCATCGAGAACGGCCACGGCCCATACTTCTACATTGCAAAGCTCGAGTCGAGTGAAGAGGCAAAGCTCTGGGACGACATCTTCAGTTACACCGAAGAGCGCCTCGGCCTCGCGCACGGCACGATCCGCGCGACGGTGCTCATCGAGACGCTTCCCGCGGCCTTCGAGATGGAAGAGATCCTCTACGTGCTGCGCGACCACATGGCGGGTCTGAACGCGGGTCGGTGGGACTACATCTTCTCAATCATCAAGAACTACCGCGGCCGCGGCGCCAGGTTCGTCATGCCTGACCGTAGCGAGGTCACGATGACGGTGCCCTTCATGCGGGCATACACTGAGCTGCTCGTGAAGACCGCCCACCGCCGTGGAGCCCACGCAATCGGCGGCATGAGCGCGTTCATTCCGAACCGACGCGACCCCGAGGTCACGCGCCTCGCCGAGGAGAAGGTGCGCGCGGACAAGAGCCGCGAGGCAGCCGACGGCTTCGACGGCACCTGGGTTGCGCACCCAGACCTCATTCAGGTCGCGCGGGCCGAGTTCGACGCGGTGCTTGGCCACCGGCCAAACCAGATCGACCGTCAGCGGGGTGATGTCGAGGTGACTGCCGCGCAGCTGCTCGACGTGCACATCGGCCGCGACATCACCGAGGCCGGGGTACGGGATAACGTCTCGATCGGCGTGCGCTACATCGAGTCGTGGCTTCGCGGTGTCGGTGCCGCCGCCATCGACAACCTGATGGAAGACGCCGCGACAGCAGAGATCAGCCGCTCGCAGATCTGGCAGTGGATCCATCAGGATCAGCGCACCGCCGACGGCACACCGATCACGCGCGCTTGGGTCTCGGATATCCTCGCGGAGACCCTGCGCGGCTTCGAGCGGTTCGAGGGCGACCGTTACGATGACGCGGCGGAGCTCTTCGCCGACGTCGCTCTCGGCGATACCTTCCCGACGTTCCTCACGGTACCTGCCTACAGCCGCTACCTCGTCGACGCGTAGAATCTCCGCGCACGTCCAAGCGCGCTGGTGGTGAAAAGGGTGGCCCCCTCCTCACGGAGGGGGCCACCCTTTTGCGTCGCCAATTCGGCTAGCTTACCGTCGGGGGCCTACCGGGCGTCACCTCACGCTCAGCTTCAGCGGCTTCGAGCTCGCGGTCGCGGGCCTGCTCTGCGAGCGCCTGTTCACGATCCTGCTCAGCTGCCCTGGCCGTCGCCCGCTCAACTGCAGGGCCAAGCTCGTCGACGAGAATCGTGCGGGAGTCAAGCTGACCGGTACGGTAGGCGGCACGACCGACCATGTGAGCTGCCGTCGGCGCGGTGAGCGCCTGGAAGACGAAGACAGGCACGAGCGCGAGAAACACGCCAAGCGAGCGCTGGTCAATCGCGACGGCCGCAACAACAAGCAGCAGACCGAAGATCTGAGGCTTCGTCGCAGCGTGGAGTCGACTCAGCGCGTCGGTAAACCGAAGTAGGCCGATGCCGGCGGCCGCAGAAAGCACGGCCGCAAGCAGCAAGCAGACAAGCGCGGCAATGTCCAGTATCTGATCAAACATGCTCAGCCTCCCCCGCAGACTCGGGCAGATCCTGCTCCCCGCGCCGCTTCACGTAGCGGGCAACCACGATCGTCGCGAACGTCGCCGTCGCCGCGATCGCGACCATGATCGGGACGGAGTCAGTGTGGTTACGCGCGACCATGTCGGCGCCGAGCGCGAGAATCACTGTCGTGAGCAGCACGTCAGACGCGACCATCCTGTCGAGAATCGTCGGACCGCGCACGATACGAACGAGCGCCGCGAGCGCGGTGAACGTCAGCCCAACGCCAATCGCGATAAACATCACGAGTTCGAGAGTCACTTCCGCACCTCCGCAACTTCTTGTTTGGAGCCAAGCGTGAGAATGAGAAGCCGTTCGATCGTCGCAACGTCACGGCGCATCTTCGTAATCCACTTCTGCGACGGCGTGTTCAGCACGTGCAGGTAGAGCACCGATCCAAACCGATCGACCTCGGCAACAAGTGAGCCTGGGATCAACGAGATCGTCAATCCAACGACAGTCAAAATGAAGTCGGACTTCGTGCGGAGCCGAACGGCGATGATCGACGTCATCGGCACCGGGCCCGGCCGAACCGCGAGCCACGCGACCTCGAATGAGGCCCGCGCGAGATTCCACAGGAAATAGCCGAGGTAGCGCAGCGCGTACCACGGGTTGAATCGGCCGGCGAGTGCGACGGGTGGGAGGTAGAACACACGCATCATCACGATCGAGACGACAATGCCGCTCACGAGCGAGAGTAGCGACGCCTCGCGCCAGAGCATCATCCAGAGCACAACGAGGCCAACCAGCAGCGGCAGCTCGTGGAATCGCACGATGAGTTCCATGCCCGTCACCGTGCGAGGAGTTCGCTTAGCCATTCGATACCTCCTCTGGTGCTGCCGTGGAGCCGCTGCCACCGTTCGGGTGGTCACCGTCGAGCACGAGCGAGGCGAGAACGTCTGGGTTCGCGAGATCCTCACCCGCACGCTCGGCATACCCGAATAGCGGGCCCGCCGCGAACGTGAGTACGAGACTCACCCCAATCATTCCGACAGTGGCGCCGATCATGAGCCGCGGGATTCCGCGCTTCTCTTGCGTCGGTGCGGCGTCGGGGGCATCTTGCAACCGCTCAATCATCGCCTCTTCACGCTCGCGCAGCCTCAATGCCTCGGTCGATGGCGCCTTTGCGGGCTCCTTCGCCGGACCCGACTGGACAGCTGTCGCGGGCTTCGGTCGCCAGAATGCGAGCACCCAGGCGCGTGCAAGCGCGTAGAGCGTGAGCAGCGAGACGAGTGCACCAATACCGATGAGCCAGTACGCGCCGGGTGTCTGCAGTGCCGCACCGGCCGTGAAGAGGCCCACTTTGCCGAGGAACCCAGAGAATGGCGGGATGCCGCCGAGGTTCAGCATCGGGATGAAGAACAAGACGCCGATAACCGGAGCGCTTCGCAGCAGCCCGCCAAGCCCCGAAAGCGATGTCGTGCCCCCCTGACGCTCCATGAGGCCGACTGCGAGAAACAGCGTGGTCTGCACAATAATGTGGTGAGCGATGTAGTAGATCGTCGCCGCAAAGCCAGCGGATGTCGCGATCGCGATGCCGAAAATCATGTACCCAATATGGCTAATGAGTGTAAACGACAGCATCCGCTTCACGTCGAGCTGCGAGATCGCCCCGAGGATGCCGACAATCAATGTGAGCGCGGCTATCACCATGAGTAATGGATCGACGCTGGACTCAGGGAACAGCATCGTTTGCGTTCGAATGATCGCGTAAACGCCGACCTTCGTCAGAAGGCCCGCGAACACTGCCGTCACAGGGGCGGGGGCCGTCGGGTAGGAATCAGGCAGCCAGAACGCAAGCGGGAACACAGCCGCCTTGATACCGAACGCGATAAGCAGCGCCAGGTTGAGAATGAGTTGCAGGTCGCTCGGCAACTCGGCTATCCGGGTCTGCAGCTGGGCCATGTTGACAGTCCCAGTCGCTCCGTAGACAAGGCCGATCGCCGCAAGGAACAGGATCGAGGACACGAGCGACACGATGACGTAGGTCACACCCGCGCGAATTCGCGGCGCGGTACCACCGAGCGTGATGAGCACGTAGCTCGAGACGAGCAGGATCTCAAACCCGACGTAGAGGTTGAACAGGTCGCCAGCGATGAACGCATTGAAGACGCCGGCGCCGAGCACCATGTACGTCGGGTAGTAGATCGAGACCGGTGTCTCCTCGTCGCCGTCGGCGAGGCCCTGCCCGATCGAGAAGATGAACACCGCGAGAAGCACGACTGCTGACACCGCCAGCATGATCGCAGAGACTCGGTCAACGACGAGGGAGATGCCGTACGGCGCCGCCCAGCCGCCAACCTGCATGACGAGCGGGCCGACGCGGTCGACGATAAACATCAGCGCAATGCCGAGAATAGAGCTCGCAGTAAGGGCCACGAGGGTGATGCCGCGTTGCAGCGCGCCACGCCCCGGCGCTGCGAGGGCCAGTGCTGCGCCAACGAGCGGTATCAGAACGACGAGGGGAACGAGGAATGTCACTTGCGGGCCTCCTGCGTCTCGTCTTCTGGCACGTCTTCCTCAAACTCTGGGGCGTCCTCAAGGTCTTCTTCGGTGACCTGCCCGGTTGTGAGCGTCTCGGCGCTACCGATTGCGAGATCGTCTGCGTCATCCTCGACATGGTCGTCGCTGACGCGGGCCAGACGCCAGGAGCGATAGATGAGCGCGAGCAGGAACGCGCTCACACCAAACGTGATGACAATAGCGGTGAGGATGAACGCCTGGGGCAGCGGATCACTGATCTCCTCGTCGCCGCCAGCGATCGGTGCCGCACCGAAATCTCCCGACATCAGGAAGATGAGGAGATTCGTCGCGTTACCGACGAGCAGGAACCCGAGCATGATGCGTGTGAGGCTCCTGTCGAGGAGGAGGTACACGCCTGCGATGTACATCACTACCATCACCGCGACCAACACGAGGGGCATCGTCATCGCGCTACCTCCTCTGCGAACTCGGCTTGGTCTTCTTCTTCGTGCTCATCGATTTCGGAACCCAGACTCCTGAGCACGTCGAGCACGAGGCCGAACACGACGAGATAGACGCCGATGTCGAACAGGGTCGACGTGACGAGCGGAAGCGAACCAAATGGCCCAAGATCGACATCGACCCAGCTTGAGGAGAGCGCCGGTTGCCCAAAGAACAACGGGAGAATGGCCATCGTCACTGCAAGCGCGAGCCCGATGCCGAGGATCCTGCCAGCGTCGAGCGCCACCGTTGCTCGAAGCTCATGCCGGCCGCCTGCGAGATAACGGGCGACAAGCGCGAGACCAGCGACGAGACCGGCGGCGAACCCACCGCCAGGGGCATTGTGGCCGGACAGCAAGAGGAACACGGAAAGAATAAGGAGGCCGTGGAACACAAGCCGGACGACGACCTCAAGAATGATCGAACGACGCTCTGGCCGAAGGTAAGAGCCTGCAAGCAACCAGTTCATCCGGCTCGCGGGATCCTCTGGATCTGCAACGCGGAGCAGGTGCGCTCGGGTTGCGTTGCGGGCCTCACGCCGGCTGAGATGAGGACTCTGGTCGTTGCGCGTGTTCAGGAAGACGAGGGACGCAACTCCTGTCGCAGCAGCAAGGATCACGGAGAGCTCCCCCATCGTGTCCCACGCGCGGATGTCGACGAGCATCACGTTCACGACGTTGTACCCGTGGCCACCCTCGACCGCGAGCTGCGGCAGACCGAGCGAGATCGGGTCGGCGATCCGCGCGCCAAGCGACACGACAGCAACAGTTCCAAGAACAAGGCCAACACCCGTGCCCAACAGCAGCCTGAACGTGCGCTTCGCAAGCCTGGGCCGCGACGCCATGTGGGCGGGGAGACGACGAATCACGAGCACGAAAGCAATGAGCGTGACTGTCTCTACGAGGAGCTGGGTGAGCGCAAGGTCGGGTGCGCCGTGGAGCGCGAAGATCGTCGCCATTCCGTACCCTGTCACCCCAACAAGCAAGCCTCCCTGAAAACGTGTGCGGGCGCGCATCGCGAACAGCGCCGCGACAATCATCACGATCGCAATTGGGATATCGACCGGGCTCGAAATGAGCGACAGCTCCTCCGGCCACTGCTGCACCGAGAGCACTGTGCCGCCGAGCGCAATGACGACAACAGTGAGGATCACGGCAAGGTAGAACGGCAGCGAACCACGCTGAGTGAGCGAGGTAAACTTGACCGCCACGGTATCAAGGACGTGCGTCGCAACCCAGTAGGCGTGCGACCCCGAGAATCGCTCCGACGGTGGCGGCAGGGTCACTGCGAGGCGTTTGGCTGGGAAGAACAGGAGGACTCCGAGCACCACAATGGCGGCGGAGAAGAGCAACGGCAAGGTGAACCCATGCCAGATGCTCAGGTGCTCGGGGTCACCAGCTGGCGATGCCGGAACGGCCGCTCGAATGAGCGGGTCAAGGAGCGGAGACGCAACGCCGTACAGCACGGCGATCGCAGCAAACATAGCCGGAGCGACGACGATACCCGAGGAGACCTTCGTCACAATCGGTGTAGGAGCAACACCCCGCTTCGAGGCAAAAGCACCCCAGATGAACCGGATCATGTAGCTCATTGTCAGAACGCTGCCGACGATAGCGACCGCGAGTGCCACGTAGGCTGCGGGCTGCGATGCCCCCACCTCGAGTAGCTCGGCGAACGCAGACTCCTTGGCAATGAAGCCGAAGAACGGCGGCAGGCCAGCCATCGACGCTGCAGCGACAATCGAGACAAATGCGAGTACAGGAAGTCGCTTGCCGATGCCGCTCAACTTCCGGAGATCACGAACTCCAGTTGAGTAGTCGACCACGCCGACTGCAAGGAAGAGTGGAGCCTTGGCGACCGCGTGGGCGAACAGCAACACGAGTCCTGCAAACGTTACTCTCGGGTCTCCCACACCAATGACCATGACGAGGAGGCCAAGCTGGCTCACAGTCCCCTGCGCGACGATCAACTTGATATCGAACTGGCGCAAAGCACGGAATCCGCCGACGAGCATTGTGACGCCGCCGAGAATCACGAGCGTCCACCGGTAACCGGGGACATCAGCGAACGGCTCACTCATCCGAGCAATCAGATACACGCCGGCCTTCACCATGGCGGCCGCGTGCAGGTAGGCACTCACGGGCGTCGGCGCGGCCATGGCACCGGGGAGCCAAAAGTGGAATGGGAAAATAGCCGACTTCGACAGCGCTCCGAGAAGCACGAGGTAGACCGAGACTGTCACAATCGTTCCCTGCGGCGGATCTGCGATGATCTCAGAGAGCAGCGGCGTGCCGCCTGCCTGCACGATCAGCACGAACCCGACGAGCATGGCGAGTCCGCCAAGCGTCGTAATCATCAGCGCCTGGAGCGCGGCCGAGTTCGCAGTGCGCAACCGCAGAACGTGCCCGATGAGCAGGAAGGAGAAGACTGTCGTCGCTTCCCAGAAGATGAACAACAGGTAGACGTTGTCTGCGATGACAAGACCAAGCATGCTCGTGGCGAAGCCCATGAAGACTGCGGCAAATCGCGGAATGCCGAGCTCACCGTCGTCGAAGTAGTGGGAGCAGTAGAGCAGCACGAGCGCGCCGGCTCCGGTCACGAGAAGCGCGAACAGGGCAGAGAGCGGGTCAAGCCTGAACGTGAGATTCACGTTCAGCTGCGGGATCCACTCGAGATGTTCGACGAGCGTCTCGCCCCCAAACACCTCGGCCGAAAGCACGACAAAGACGCCGAAAACGGCAGCCATAGCCGCGGCGAGAGCGAGAAAGACGCGACGCCCAAACCGCTTCACGAGCGGATGAGAAACAAGAGACACGAGCGCGAGGAAGAGAATAGTACCCATCATCGCGCCCATTGGCTGCCTACTTTCGCATTGTCCGTCGTCCAGCTACCAGTTTATCGGATGATTGAGGGCAGCGATGGCCTCTCTACCAATCCGGTGTGAACTTCGAGGCCGGCGCGCCGGCGAGCGGATGCGTCCCTGAAATGACGAAAGCCCCGGAGCGCAATTGCTCCGGGGCTTTCCCAACAAAATGTTCGGCGGTGTCCTACTCTCCCACGAGGTCCCCCTCGCAGTACCATCGGCGCTGTCAGCCTTAGCTTCCGGGTTCGGAATGTGACCGGGCGTTTCCCTGACGCTATAACCACCGAAACTCTATTGACATGAAACCAACCCCGACCAGGCACGTAACGTGCTGGGGTTGTGGCCATACGTCAAGAACCACAAAGTAGACGCGAACATCGTTACAACACTTTACTCATGCCCCAAAACACTATTTGGGAAGAAGTCAAGTCATCGGCTTATTAGTACCAGTCAGCTCCACACGTTACCGCGCTTCCACATCTGGCCTATCAACCCAGTCATCTACTGGGAGCCTCACAGGAGTAAACTCCTACGGAAATCTCATCTTGAGGCCGGCTTCCCGCTTAGATGCTTTCAGCGGTTATCCATCCCGAACGTAGCCAACCAGCCATGCCCTTGGCAGAACAACTGGCACACCAGAGGTTCGTCCAACCCGGTCCTCTCGTACTAGGGTCAGATCCTCTCAAATTTCCAACGCGCGCAGAGGATAGGGACCGAACTGTCTCACGACGTTCTAAACCCAGCTCGCGTACCGCTTTAATGGGCGAACAGCCCAACCCTTGGGACCGACTCCAGCCCCAGGATGCGACGAGCCGACATCGAGGTGCCAAACCATGCCGTCGATATGGACTCTTGGGCAAGATCAGCCTGTTATCCCCGAGGTACCTTTTATCCGTTGAGCGACAGCGCTTCCACAAGCCACTGCCGGATCACTAGTCCCGACTTTCGTCCCTGCTCGACCTGTCAGTCTCACAGTCAAGCTCCCTTGTGCACTTACACTCGCCACCTGATTGCCAACCAGGTTGAGGGAACCTTTGGGCGCCTCCGTTACTTTTTGGGAGGCAACCGCCCCAGTTAAACTACCCACCAGGCACTGTCCGAAAACCCGATCAGGGTTCGTCGTTAGATATCCAATATGACCAGAGTGGTATTTCAACAATGACTCCACGAACACTAGCGTGCCCGCTTCACAGTCTCCCACCTATCCTACACAAGCCACACCGAACACCAATACCAAGCTGTAGTAAAGGTCACGGGGTCTTTCCGTCCTTCTGCGCGTAACGAGCATCTTTACTCGTACTGCAATTTCGCCGAGTTTACGGTGGAGACAGCTGGGGAATCGTTACGCCATTCGTGCAGGTCGGAACTTACCCGACAAGGAATTTCGCTACCTTAGGATGGTTATAGTTACCACCGCCGTTTACTGGGGCTTAAATTCACAGCTTCGCAGACAAGTCTGCTAACCGCTCCTCTTAACCTTCCAGCACCGGGCAGGCGTCAGTCCGTATACGTCCACTTGCGTGTTAGCACGGACCTGTGTTTTTAGTAAACAGTCGTTCCCCACTGGTCTCTGCGGCCACCACACCCTTTCCGGAGCAAAGCCCGTATAAGTGGATGGCCCCCCTTCTCCCGAAGTTACGGGGGCATTTTGCCGAGTTCCTTCACCATAATTATCTCGAGCTCCTTAGTATTCTCTACCTGACCACCTGTGTCGGTTTGGGGTACGGGCAACTAGCAACCTCACGTCGATGCTTTTCTCGGCAGCATAGGATCAATGACTTCCCCATACGGGTCCCCATCGCATCTCACCCTTATATGCGGGACGGATTTGCCTATCCCGCAGGCTACATGCTTAGCCCGGGACAACCATCGCCCGGGATCACCTACCTTCCTGCGTCACACCTCACGCTCACCACCCCAGTTCGGGTTCGCAGCCGCCACCCCACATCACCCGAAGGATCCATGAAGCTTTGGTTTGCTTAGCACTACTAGTTAGGTCTTGAACGGTTACCAGCCGGTACGGGAATATCAACCCGTTGTCCATCGACTACGCCTGTCGGCCTCGCCTTAGGTCCCGACTTACCCAGGGAAGATTAGCTTGACCCTGGAACCCTTGGTCTTCCGGAGGACGGGTTTCTCACCCGTCTTTCGCTACTCATGCCTGCATTCTCACTCGTGTGGCATCCACGGCTGGTTCACACCGCCGCTTCACTCGCCACACGACGCTCTCCTACCCATCCATACGGCTGGACCACGAAGGCCTACCTGTTATATGAATGCCACAACTTCGGTGGCGTGCTTGAGCCCCGTTACATTGTCGGCGCGGAATCACTTGACCAGTGAGCTATTACGCACTCTTTCAAGGATGGCTGCTTCTAAGCCAACCTCCTGGTTGTCACAGCAACTCCACATCCTTTTCCACTTAGCACGCGCTTTGGGACCTTAGATGGTGATCTGGGTTGTTTCCCTCTCGACTATGAAGCTTATCCCCCACAGTCTCACTGCTGCGCTCTCACTTACCGGCATTCGGAGTTTAGCTGACGTCAGTAACCTTGTAGGGCCCATCGGCCATCCAGTAGCTCTACCTCCGGCAAGAAACACGCAACGCTGCACCTAAATGCATTTCGGAGAGAACCAGCTATCACGAAGTTTGATTGGCCTTTCACCCCTATCCACAGCTCATCCCCTCAGTTTTCAACCTAAGTGGGTTCGGCCCTCCACGCGCTCTTACACGCGCTTCAGCCTGGCCATGGATAGATCACTTCGCTTCGGGTCTAGGACATGCGACTGAATCGCCCTATTCAGACTCGCTTTCGCTACGGCTTCCCCACACGGGTTAACCTCGCCACATATCGCTAACTCGCAGGCTCATTCTTCAAAAGGCACGCTGTCACAGCAACAAGGCTGCTCCAACGGATTGTAAGCAAACGGTTTCAGGTACTATTTCACTCCCCTCCCGGGGTACTTTTCACCTTTCCCTCACGGTACTAGTCCGCTATCGGTCATCTGGGAGTATTTAGGCTTATCAGGTGGTCCTGACAGATTCACACGGGATTTCTCGGGCCCCGTGCTACTTGGGATACGCCTCGCGCAGCCAGATCATTTCGGGTACGGGACTCTCACCCACTCCGGTCCGCCGTTCCAAGCGGTTCCCCTATAACCTGAACATTCACGCTAGAAGCATGGCAGCGCTCCTTGAAACGTCCCACAACCCCGATGATGCAACCCCTGCCAGGTATCACACACCACCGGTTTAGCCTCATCCGGGTTCGCTCGCCACTACTACCGGAATCACATGTTGTTTTCTCTTCCTGTGGGTACTGAGATGTTTCACTTCCCCACGTTCCCTCTACCCGCCCTATATATTCAGGCGGGAGTCACCAGCTACGCACGCGCGCTGGCGGGGTTTCCCCATTCGGAAATCCTCGGATCACAGCCCGTTTATCGGCTCCCCGAGGCTTATCGCAGATTACTACGTCCTTCTTCGGCTCCAGATGCCAAGGCATCCACCGTTTGCTCTTCGAAACTTGAAATCACATAAGTAAATTATTTAGAAACACGTAAGATCCGAAAATCTCACGTGACCAATGAGACACACACCACAACCTCGAAAGGTCAGGTGCGTGTATCGAAGATGCTCGCGTCCACTGTGTAGTTCTCAACGTACGGTCAATCCCTGGACAACTAGACAACACGTTCTAGACACCAGGGCTGAAGAAACCAAGCACCACCAACACCCAAAAAGCATCAGCAGGTCTGGGTCTCCAGGACCCAACAGTATGCACTTAATGAAGCAATCACCAACTCACCCAAGCTTTCCTCCCACACCCGTAAAAAACGGACATGATGTACTCACACCGGCGAGCTAATCACAGCTTGCTTTATCAAATGTTCCACCCATGAGCGGTTACGCATCACACGATCGGTGATGAACGCACCATTCTGCAGCAACCATGTTGCTGAGTGCTCCTTAGAAAGGAGGTGATCCAGCCGCACCTTCCGGTACGGCTACCTTGTTACGACTTAGTCCTAATCACCAGTCCCACCTTCGACGGCTCCCTCCACAAGGGTTAGGCCACCGGCTTCGGGTGTTACCGACTTTCATGACTTGACGGGCGGTGTGTACAAGGCCCGGGAACGTATTCACCGCAGCGTTGCTGATCTGCGATTACTAGCGACTCCGACTTCATGGGGTCGAGTTGCAGACCCCAATCCGAACTGAGACCGACTTTTTGGGATTCGCTCCACCTCGCGGTATCGCAGCCCTTTGTATCGGCCATTGTAGCATGCGTGAAGCCCAAGACATAAGGGGCATGATGATTTGACGTCATCCCCACCTTCCTCCGTGTTGACCACGGCAGTATCCCATGAGTTCCCACCATAACGTGCTGGCAACATAGGACGAGGGTTGCGCTCGTTGCCGGACTTAACCGAACATCTCACGACACGAGCTGACGACAACCATGCACCACCTGTAACCGAGTGTCCAAAGAGTTCTGTATCTCTACAGCGTTCTCGGTTATGTCAAGCCTTGGTAAGGTTCTTCGCGTTGCATCGAATTAATCCGCATGCTCCGCCGCTTGTGCGGGCCCCCGTCAATTCCTTTGAGTTTTAGCCTTGCGGCCGTACTCCCCAGGCGGGGAACTTAATGCGTTAGCTACGACACAGAACCCGTGGAACAGGCCCTACATCTAGTTCCCAACGTTTACGGCATGGACTACCAGGGTATCTAATCCTGTTCGCTCCCCATGCTTTCGCTCCTCAGCGTCAGTAGCGGCCCAGAGATCTGCCTTCGCCATCGGTGTTCCTCCTGATATCTGCGCATTCCACCGCTACACCAGGAATTCCAATCTCCCCTACCGCACTCTAGCTTGCCCGTACCCACTGCAGGCCCGGGGTTGAGCCCCGGGATTTCACAGCAGACGCGACAAGCCGCCTACGAGCTCTTTACGCCCAATAATTCCGGACAACGCTTGCACCCTACGTATTACCGCGGCTGCTGGCACGTAGTTAGCCGGTGCTTTTTCTGCAGGTACCGTCACTTTCGCTTCTTCCCTACTAAAAGAGGTTTACAACCCGAAGGCCGTCATCCCTCACGCGGCGTTGCTGCATCAGGCTTGCGCCCATTGTGCAATATTCCCCACTGCTGCCTCCCGTAGGAGTCTGGGCCGTGTCTCAGTCCCAGTGTGGCCGGTCACCCTCTCAGGCCGGCTACCCGTCGTCGCCATGGTGAGCCATTACCTCACCATCTAGCTGATAGGCCGCGAGTCCATCCAGAACCGATAAATCTTTCCACCTACACACCATGCGGTGATAGGTCGTATCCAGTATTAGACACCGTTTCCAGTGCTTATCCCAGAGTTCAGGGCAGGTTACTCACGTGTTACTCACCCGTTCGCCACTCTTCCACCCAGCAAGCTGGGCTTCATCGTTCGACTTGCATGTGTTAAGCACGCCGCCAGCGTTCGTCCTGAGCCAGGATCAAACTCTCCGTAAAAAATTACATGCCCACACACACAGCGGAATAAGCCATGCAAGCGAGCGAGTTTAACCTGACAACAGAAACTCATCAATACTGACGAAATTTCTTTGTTATCCAAAAAAGGAATCTCCAACACCAAACCAGAAAGCTTGATGCCGGGGATAATAAATTGGCATTTGACAATTTAAGTGCACACTATTGAGTTCTCAAGATCCAGACACCCACCGTACTCACCCTGAGGCTTTCCGAAGAGCAACTTTTCTATCGTATCACACGAGGTGATTCCAGCGCATCCGTCTAGACCGAACCGCTCTGCGGCCCGGCTGCGTTGCGCTGACAAGGGAATACATTACGGCGATCCCAGCCGAAGGGCAAGCCGTGGCGCATTCTCGGGCGTGTCTTCGCGTCTTTCCGCCATTCATGCAGTATTGGGTTCCAGTTCACCCCGCGTAGGCTTTCGCTCGCCATCGCTACACACAGCGCAAAACTCGTCTTCTCACCCTCGATACTGATCGTTCCCGCGCGTGTTGGGTGCTCGCAGGGCGCAACTTCTACACTGAGTGGGTGACTGACTCTTCCGCGACCCACGTGTCCCCCTCCCCTGCTGACTTCTCATTCGACGTCGACCACCGGCTCGAGACGGGCGGCGCCGTTGGCAGCGACGGGCAGCCCCTCGGCCGCGCAGGCACGATCCACACCCCTCACGGCGACATTCAGACTCCGGCGTTTATCCCCGTCGGCACGAAGGCGACCGTGAAGTCGCTGTTGCCCGAGACCGTCAGCCAGCTCGGGGGCCAAGCCGTGCTCGCGAACGCCTACCACCTGTTTTTGCAGCCCGGCAGCGATATCGTCGACGCCGCGGGTGGGTTCGGAAAGTTCATGAACTGGCACGGCCCGACCTTTACCGACTCTGGCGGATTCCAGGTGATGTCGCTCGGCGTCGGCTTTAAGAAGGTCATCTCTATGTCAGAGAAGGCGCACGCTGAAGCCGAGGTCATTGCACAGACCAAAGAGCGGCTCGCGCACGTTGACGAAGACGGTGTGACATTCAAGTCGTTCATCAACGGCGATAAGCACCGTTTCACGCCCGAGATCTCCATGCAGATTCAGCACCAGCTCGGCGCCGACATCATGTTCGCGTTCGACGAGCTCACGACACTTCTCGACTCGCGTGCGTACCAAGAGGACTCAGTCGAGCGAACTGAACGTTGGGCGGTGCGGTGCCTTGACGAGCATGCCCGACAGACTGCCGATCGTCAGCACCGCCCGTATCAGGCGCTCTTCGGGGTGGTGCAAGGTGCGCAATACGAGGATCTTCGTCGTCGCGCAGCAAGTGGACTCGCTGGGCTGCGGGGCGCAACAGCTACCGAACAGGAATTCGACGGCTTTGGCATCGGTGGCGCGATAGAGAAGACCGAGCTCGGCGAGATCGTCGGCTGGGTCTGCGATGAGCTACCCGAGAACAAGCCGAGGCACCTGCTCGGGATCTCCGAGCCAGACGACCTCTTCTTTGGAATCGCGGCCGGCGCCGACACCTTTGACTGCGTCGCCCCTTCGCGCCAGGCTCGGGGCGGCACGATGTACTCGAGCGCGGGCCGCGTCAATGCGAAGGCCGCCACGCAGCGGCGCCGGTTCGAAGCGCTCGACCCCGAGTGCGACTGCTACACCTGCGAGAACTACACCGCCGCCTACCTGCATCATCTCTTCAAGGCGAAAGAGATGCTCGGCTCGACGCTTGCGACAATTCACAACGAGCGTTTCATCGTGCGACTTGTCGACAGGATCCGCGAATCGATCATTGATGGGACGTTCATCGAGCTGCGCGAGGAGATCCTCACGAAGCAGTACGGGGCAGACTTCGCGCGGGAAGCGGCGGCCCGCTACTCTGCCTAAACACAGCCTCTCCGGGGTGGGCCGAGAGAGCCTCGCGGCCCACCCCGGTGCGAACCGGGCAGCGGGCCGCGTTGCGGGCCGAGCAACCCATTCGTCTGAGATCTGCAGTCCCAATCACCGAAGATGCCCGAGACGCCAGATCTAACGCCGATCCACTGGCGCACGGCTGACGGGAACGCCCACACCCCCGTGCCGAGCTGCGGGCCGAGCAACCCATCCATCTGAGATCTGCAGTCTCAATCACCGCGAAAGCCCAGACCGCCATACCTAACGCCGATCCACTGGAATACGGCTGACGCGGGCAAGCTAAGATCCCAAGACCCCCAGACCCCAGGCCCGACTACGCGATGAGCCCCACCCGAGACTCCTCTGCACGCCTCGTCCACGCAATGACCCTGGTAGTGACGGGGAGCAGCACGACCTCGGCGAGCACCTTCACCACGTAGCCGAGCACGACGTACATGACGAAGTCGACGCCGGTAATGATCCCGGCGAACGCGATCGTGCAAAAGAGCAGAGTGTCAATGAGCTGGCCAGCAATCGTTGAGCCGATCAGTCGTGTCCGCAGGAAGCGGCCGGAGGTCTTGCGCCTTAGCCGATCCAGCACCCACGCGTTCACGAGCTGACCCGCGAGGAAGGCAACGAGGCTCGCGGCAACGATGCGCGGAACAAACCCGAGCACAGCCGCGAAGGCGTCCTGGTTCTCCCACCCAGCCGCTGGCGGCGATACCTGCACGATGAGTATCGTCAACGACGCGACGAGCGCAAGCGCGAAGGCGGTGAGGATCGCACGGCGGGACGCTTTCAGCCCGTACACCTCGGCAAGTACGTCGCCGAGGATGTAGGCGAGGGGGAAGAGGAAGACTCCCCCGTCGAACACGAGCGGTAGCGAGAGGTCGCCCACCTCGATCGCACCGAACGCGATCGGTTTCACTGCGACAACGTTTGAGATCAATAGGATCCCGACGAACGCCGCTGAAATTACTGCGTAGCGGCCCCCAGCCGCTGCCGCACGGTCACCAGGCACCAAGTGGGCGCGCTGTTGCTCAGACACAACTGTCTCCTTGAGAGTGACGACGCGCTGCCCCACGTCTGTACTACGAACTTCTCGCTCACTATCCGTGAGCGCTCACCTTAGTTTACTCGTCGACTTGTCCGACGCCGAGCGCACCACGGATCATGTCCATGTTGAGCTTCGCGGCAACGCTTGCGCCGTTGCCCGCCGCGATGATGAGCTGTTGTGGCCCGGGCGGGACGGTGTCGCCCGCGGCGTAGACTCCGCGAATCGAGGTCTCGCCGCGCTCGTCGACCTTCACGAGGCCCCAGTCGTCGCGCTCGATCTCCAGGTCACCAAAGTAGTCGACCGACGCATGCCAGCGTGGGCGAACGAAGCCTCCAACCCGGGCAATGACCTCGCCGTCGGCGAGACGGACGCCAGTCATGTCGGCTTTCTCGCCAACGATGTCGTCGATGGCACGGCGCTCGACGCGGATCCCGATCGATGCGAGCTCAGCCTCCTGCTCAGCACGGATCGTGTCGGCCCCGTTCGTGAAGACGATGAGGTCAGAGCTGAACCGTGAGATGAGCAGTGCCCGAGCGAACATGTCGCTCGTCTCGCCGATCAGCGCGAGCGGCTTGTCGGTCTTCTCGAACCCGTCGCACTCAACGCACGAGTGCAGCGCAGTTCCGTAGTACGCGCGGATCATCGGAAACGGCGGAAGCTCCTCAGTGAGGCCGGCGGCGATGAGCACTCGCCTGGCAAGGATCTCGACGTCGCTGCTTCCCCGAAGCCCGGTGCCCCTGATCTTGAACCCGATTCCGTCTGGGAAGCCAGCTTCGCGCGCTTCCTCGGCGGTCAGCGGTGCGATTTCGCGGGTCATTGCCTGCGCGAAACGCGCAGTCGGGTAGGTCTCGAACTCTTCGCGTCCGAGCCTGCGAAGCTCAAGCGGCGGCGCACCGTCGCGGGTCAGGAAACCGTGGGAGCGAAGCGTGGCAGAGTGCCTCGGCCTGTTTGAGTCGAGGATCGCGATACGTCGGTTCGCCCGAACGAGCTGCAGGCCAGCTGACAGCCCAGCAGGGCCTCCGCCGATAATTGCGACGCCGTAGGGAGCCGCGGGATTATCCGCAACCGTCTCGATCACCATCAGGTCTCACTCCTTCATCCAGTCAACCGATTCCTGACAGGCGGGCGGCACGCCCGCCTGAGGCGTTTACTCGCCAGAAAGCTGAGCCTCGAGCCGGCGGAGACGCGCAAGCGTCTCCTCGCGGCCGAGCAGCTCGAACGACTCGAACAACGGCGGAGACACGCGGCGACCCGAGGCGGCAACCCGCAGCGCCCCGAAGGCGACGCGCGGCTTCAAGCCCATGCCCTCGATGAGCGCGTCCTGCAGCGCCGTCTGGATCTGTTCCGTCGCCCACCCGTCAGCTGGGAGGGCTTCGAGCGCGGTGATGCTTGCACGCAGCGCCTCGGGCGCGTCGTCCTTCAACGACTTGAGCGCGTCGTCTTCGTAGACGAGCGCGGCCGCGTTGGTGAAGAGGAATCCGAGCATTGGCACGACCTCGGACAGGACAGTGACGCGGCTCTGCACGAGCGGCACCGCCGCACGAACCGTCGCGAGCTGCTGCTCGCTCGGCTCAACCGGCAGCGCTCCGCCCGCAATGAGGTACGGCAGAATCCGCTTGTAGAACTCGTCCTCGCTCAGCAGCCTGATGTGGTCTGCGTTGATCGCGTCGGCCTTCTTCTGGTCGAAGCGTGCGGGGTTCGGGTTCACGTCCGTGACGTCGAACGCGGCGATCATCTCGTCGCTCGTGAACACGTCTCGATCCGACGAGATCGACCAGCCGAGCAGCGACAGGTAATTGAGGAGCCCCTCGGGGATGAACCCGCGCTCACGGTGGTGCAGCAGGTTCGATTCGGGGTCGCGCTTTGAAAGCTTCTTGTTTCCCTCTCCCAGCACGTACGGGAGGTGACCAAACTGCGGGATCGCGGCCTCGATGCCGAGCTCAACGAGCGCTCGGTGCAGTGCGACCTGGCGCGGTGTCGACGACAGGAGATCCTCGCCGCGCAACACGTGGGTGATGCCCATCAGCGCGTCGTCGACCGGGTTCGTGAGCGTGTACAGCGGGGCACCGTTCGGGCGAACGACAACGAAGTCGATGGTCGACCCCGCGGGGAAGCTAATCGGCCCGCGCACCAGGTCGTCGAAGCTGAGATCCATGTCGGGGATGCGGAAACGGAGCGCGGGCTCGCGGCCCTCCGCACGGAACGCCGCGCGCTGCTCGTCGGTAAGGTCGCGGTCGAAGTTGTCGTAGCCGAGCTGCTTCGCGCGGCCGTTCGCCTCGTTGCGCGCGTCGATTTCCTCGGCGGTCGAGAAGCTCTCGTAGAGGTAGCCGGCGTCCATCAGGCGCTGCGCGATCTCGCGGTAGATCTCACCACGCTGCGACTGGCGGTAGGGCCCGTGGGGGCCGCCAACGTCGATGCCCTCGTCCCAGGTGAGGCCGAGCCAACGCAGGGAATCGAGGATCTGGCCGTAGCTCTCCTCGCTGTCGCGCGCAGCGTCAGTGTCTTCGATACGGAAAACGAACGTGCCACCCGTGTGGCGGGCGTACGCCCAGTTGAACAGGGCCGTGCGCACCATGCCGACGTGCGGCGTGCCAGTCGGTGAGGGGCAGAAGCGAACGCGAACGTCGCTGCCGGTGGCGGTTGAGAACTGGGGTTCGACGGTAGTAGACATCCCCATCAGTTTAGCCGTTATTGCGCGGCCGGGCTTCAGTGTTGCCTGGCTACTCGCAGCTTCGGGTACATCGATGCAATCGCTCCGAGCGTCAGCAGAGCGAGCGCGACGAGCGCGAGGATCGAGAAGTCGCTCATTGCGAACACGATTCCGGCAAGCACACCCGCCGCAGCACCTGAGGCGCTCATGAACGTATCGGCGCGCCCCTGCCACTTCGGCCGTTCGCCGAGCGCGGTCAGGTCGGTGAGCAGCGCCGCGCCCGCGACAGTCACAGCGCTCCAGCCGACGCCAACGAGGGTCATCGCGATCTGCACATACAGACTGTTCTCGCCGGAGAGGTAGGCGAAGTAGATTGCGACAAGCAGGATCGCCCAGCCGCCGACGATCACCGGGAGCCTGCCAATCTTGCCAGCGAGGATGCCGAACACCGGCGACAGCGCGTACATGCCCGCGATGTGTAGGCTCAGCGTGATCCCGACGAGCGCGTCGCTTCCGCCGTGGTGCTTGAGGTGCAGCGGCGTCATCGCCATGAGGCCGACCATGATGGCCTGGGCCATACCGATGATGACAATCGCAAGGATCTTTGCGCCGCGCGAGGCCGCGACCTCGGTCGCGGTTTCGGGACCTGCATCCCGAGCCTGTGCGGCTTCAGCCTGCAATGCGCGGGCGGTGAGCAACGGGTCTGGCCGCAGCCCGAAGTAGTTCACGCACACGGCCGCAAGCTGCGCAAAGAACGTGAACACGAAGACTCCGGCGAGCGGAGTCACGCCTATCCACCCACCGACGACAGCTCCCGGGCCCATGAGGTTCGGCCCGATCACCGCTCCGACGGTGATCGACCAGACCACGAGCGACAGGTCGCGTGCGCGGTTCTCTGGCAGCGCAAGATCGGTCGCTGCGAAGCGCGACAGGAGCTGCACGGCGGAGGCGACGCCGAGGATCCCGATCCCGAGAGCGAGCACCCACCACTGCGAGATCGCCGCTCCTGAGATCGCGAGGAGCGCGCCGAGCATTGCGACTGAGCTACCAAGCACGACGGCCGCGCGGCGCCCGCGTCGGGCCGCTATCCGCGCGAGCGGGATTCCCGCGGCCGCTGCACCCGCGTTCGACATCGCAGCTGCAAGTCCAGAGATCGCGTCGTTGCCGCTCACCTCTGCGAGCAACAGCGCCCCGACAGAGGCGGAGGCGCCAAAGCCAAGACCGCCGAGAATCGTCGCGGTCGAGAGCACGATCAGCGTGCGACGCTGCAGCTTGCCGCCAAGCTCGAGCGGGAGCCGATTCCGATACCCGTGCGACTCGTGTGCCCGGTTCGGTTGTGCTGCCGTGTTCGTCGTCACGCGACGTCTCCTTTGATGGCGATGTGTGGTTGGCTGCGGCTCAGTGGATGGGCGGCTATCTGATGTGTGGCTACTTCCCCACTGGGGTGAGACCCCAACAGGTGCCGTCGACGCTGGCGAGCAGGCGCCGAGCGAGGCGCACCTGCGGGCTCTCGTTCGCTGTCGCCATAGCGATCAGCCCGATCGTTCGGTGACGCTGCGGGTCGAGCTCGACGAGCACCGCCTCTTCGGGAAGCGTGCGTGCTGCGGCGAGGGCGAGACCTGGCACGAGCGCAACCGCACCGCCAGCCGCAGCCATCGCGAGCATTGCCGGCACGTTGTCCGTCTCCTGAATAATCTCTGGATCGAAGCCAGCGTCGCGGGAAGCCGCGAGCAGGTGGCCACGGCACTTCTCGCAGCCCGCGATCCAGTGGTCGGCGGCGAATTCGCCGAGCTTGGCTGGCGCCCCGGCCGCGCCGAGCCCCCCGAGCTCGGCGGCACGGCTCTCAGACACGACGAGTTGCACTTCCTCCTCCCAGAGCGGGAAGAAAGCCGAACCTGCTGGAAGCTCTGCAGCCCCCTCGTAGTCGAAGATCAGCGCGCAGTCGACTTCGCCGTCGCGGAGCATCTCGGTCGCCTCGGGCGGCTCAGCCTCGCGGTACTGGAGGGCCACCTCAGGCGCCTCGACTGCGAGCTTTCGCATGATGGCGGGGACGATTGTCGCCGATGCTGACGGGAACCCGACGAGCCGGAGGGTGCCTGCCCGTTCGCCACGCAGATCGTCGATCGCCGCGAGGGCAGCATCGATCTCGCTCACCACGGTGCGGCCATGATCGGCGAGGATGTTGCCTGCGGTCGTCAGCCGAATCCCACGGCCGAACCGCTCGATGAGTGGAACCGCGAGGCGCGTCTCGACGCGCTTGATGCGCTGGCTTACCGCTGGCTGGCTCAGGCCGAGCGCCGCTGCGGTCGCCGTGAGCGATCCAGTCACCGACAGGGTGTGCAGGATGCGCAGCTCGGTCGAATCGATTGAGCCGAGCGGATCTATGGGACGGGTGGCGTTCACAGCACCACTATAACCCAGACGCAAGTCTTTCATAAGAATCATTCTCTATTCTTATGTTTTGTCGCGTCATAGCCTGATCCGTATGATCCCCTCACCGGCACCGCATTCCCAGCCGCGCGACTTTGCGAGCTACTTCCCGCCAACGAGCGGCTACCTCTCGGCGTGCACAGGCGGGCTCCCCCCACTCGAAACGGTGCGTGCTGGCCACGCGTTCTACGACGACTGGTCGAAGGGAGCGCTCGACGCCCGCGCGATCGGGGCCGCGGCCGAGCGAGTGCGAGGGCTGTATGCGGGGCTCGCCGGAGTCCCAGCTTCACGGGTGGCACTTGGATCGCAGGTCTCGCAACTCGTGTCCGTCGTCGCGACGGGAGTCCCTGATGGCGGCGAAGTGCTCTGCCCGACAGGCGACTTCGCATCCCTCACGCATCCATTCGAACAGCTCGCGTCGCGAGGCGTCACCGTTCGGTACGCTCCCGCTGCCTCGCTCGCTGAAGCGATCACACCCGCGACGTCACTCGTTGCGTTCTCGCTCGTCCAGTCGGCCACGGGCGAGGTCGCTGACCACGCGGCGATCGTCGAGGCGGCCGCTGCAGTTGGAGCGCAGACATGCGTCGACCTCACCCAGTCGCTCGGCTGGCTCCCCGTTGGCGCTGCAGACTTCGACTACACCGTCTGCCACGCATACAAGTGGCTGTGCTCACCGCGTGGCACCGCGTTTCTCACGGTTCGAGAGGGCCTCGACGACACGCTCACCCCGCTCGCGGCAGGCTGGTGCTCGGCCGACGACGTGTGGAGCTCCTGCTACGCAGGCAACACCCCACTCTCCGCGGGCACAGGCAGGTTCGACCTCTCGCCCTTGTGGCCGCTCATCGCAGGCACCGAGGAAGCGCTGAAGCTGTTCGCAGCGCTCGACGCCAGAGCGGTGCACGACCACGCAGTTGCCCTCGCGAACTCAGCTCGAGAGGTACTCGGGCTTCCGGCAGGAAACTCAGCGATCGTCACGTGGCCGGACCCCGAGGGCGCGGACCTCGCCGCAATGCAGGCAGCCGGGCTCGTCGCCTCCGGGCGGGCCGGGAACGCTCGCGTATCGTTTCACCTCTGGAACACGCCCGACGACGTGGATCTGCTCGCGCGGGCGCTCGGTCGGTAGGGCCCAGCTGGCCGCCGATTCGGCCGAGCTGGGTGAACCGCGCGAGCCAGAAACGGGCTACGCGTTTGCGAAGGCCTCAGCGTCCTCGCGGTCCTGCTCCGTCGCAACAAGCTGACCGCATGCCCCGTCGATTTCCTTGCCGCGGGTGTCGCGCAGCGTCGTGACGACCCCTGCCGCGTTGAGCCTGTCGACGAACTCACGGGTGACCTCTTTCGTTGAGGAGGTCCAGATGGAGCCCGGGGTCGGGTTGAGCGGGATCGGGTTCACATGCACCCAGCCGCGGCCTCGCTGGTTCAGGCGGTCAGCGAGCAGGTCGGCTCGCCACGCGTGGTCGTTCATGTCCTTGATGAGTGCGTACTCGATGGACACCCTGCGCCCGGTCTTTTCGTAGTAGGCGTAGGCAGCGTCGAGCACCTCGTCGACCTTCCACCGACTGTTGACCGGGATGAGCTCATCGCGAAGCTTGTCGTCGGGCGCATGCAGCGAGAGGGCGAACGTCACCGGGATATCCTCATCCGCGAGCTTTCGGATCGCCGGAGCGAGCCCGACCGTCGAGACCGTAATGCCGCGGGCGCTCATACCGAGGCCCTCCGGTGATGGCGCGACCATGCGGCGCACCGCGTTCATAACGCGCTTGTAGTTGGCAAGCGGCTCCCCCATGCCCATGAACACGATGTTGTTCACGCGTTCGGGCTCCGCACCGTTTCCAGCGCGGCGCTTGTGACCAAGCCCGCCCTCGGCAATGAAACGGTTCGCCTGAACGACCTGGTCGAGGATCTCAGCAGTCGACATGTTGCGAGTAAGGCCGGCCTGACCTGTCGCGCAGAAGGGGCAATTCATGCCGCAGCCACACTGGCTCGAAACACACAGCGTAATCCGGCCCGGGTATCTCATCAGCACAGACTCAACAAGCGCACCGTCGAACAGGCGCCAGAGGAACTTAACAGTGTTGCCGTCGTCGGTCACGAGCTTCTTGACTTCGCTGAGCAGCGGCGGGAAGAATGCTTCAGCAAGCTCCTCGCGGCGGTCCTTCGGGAGGTCAGTCATTTCTTCGGGCGACGTGGTCCTGTGCTCGAAGTAGTGCACCGACAGCTGCTTGGCGCGGAACTTCGGCAGCCCCATCTCGACGACCTTCGCTTCGCGCTCCGCGAGCGTCATGTCGGCGAGGTGCGTTGCGGGCTGCTTGACGCGCGGGGACGCGAACTGCAGCGTCGGGCGCCCGTCGGGATTCGTGAGCTGCGTCCAACCCTCAGTCTTCGGCCGCACCTGGGGGCGCCGCGCGAGACCACCCGTATTCGGGCGAGTCTTGATGAGCTTGGACTCGCCGGTGGGCGGTGTGTGGTTGAGCTTGTTCGGATCCATCGTGCTCCTATTGTCTCACCTCTGAGCCGATGCCGCGCTGAGTGACCGCGATTGGGCCCGCACGGGGACGCTCCCGTGCTGCCAGGATGATCGAGTGACGAGCATTCCTGCTGGCATCGCGAACGATGTCGACGTGGCGCATACGGCTGAGTCCCCCGCTTTCGGCGAGGGACTCAGCACGCAGGAAGCCTAGGCAGCCCGTGTACTACGCGACGGTGTTGCGCAGAATACCGATCCCCTCGACCTCAACCTCAACGACGTCGCCTGCCTCGAGCGGCCCGACGCCGGCGGGAGTGCCAGTGAGAATCACGTCGCCCGGCAGCAGGGTGAAGGCTTGCGACGCGTGCGCCACGATGCGGGCGAGCGAGAAGATCAGCTGTGACGTCTTGCCGTCCTGCCGCGTCTCTCCGTTGACGCGCGTCGTCACCCGCGCGTCGGCGAGGTCGGGATCCGTCTCGATGACAGGCCCGAGCGGACAGAACGTGTCGAACCCCTTGCCACGGGTCCACTGGCCGTCGGCGATCTGAATGTCGCGGGCCGAGACGTCGTTCGCGCAGGTGAACCCGAAGACGTACTCAAGCGCACGATCCTCAGGGACGTCTTTCGCGACCGCACCGATCACCATGGCGAGTTCGCCCTCGTGTTCGACGCGATCCGAGATCGCGGGGCGCACGATAGTTCCGCCCGGGCCAATCACCGAGGTGTTCGGCTTCAAGAACAGGAGCGGCTCTGCGGGCGCCCCGCCACCGGTGACGTCCTTCATCTCTTCGATGTGGTCGGCATAGTTCTTGCCAACGCACACGATCTTCGAGCGCGGGATGACGGGGGCGAGCAGTCGCACGTCCTCAAACCGGAACCGCTTGCCTGTCGTATCGTAGCCCGCGACGATGGGGTCACCGACGAGCTCCACGAGCTCGACGCCGTTGCCGTCCTCCGCGGGGTCGAGAATGCCGAACGAGATCTCGCCGTCAGCCTCAAATCGAGCGATCTTCACTGCTACTCCTTTAGGCGGCGACGCTGGCTGTCGGGATCTCGGTGAGCCAGCCGTGGCGATCCTCGTGGGTGCCGTACTGGATCCCGGTGAGCTCCTCGCGCAGCGACAGCGTGAACTCGCCCGGCGCGGCATCGCCGAAGTCGATTGTGAAGTCGGGCGACTTGAGCTGCCCGATCGGGGTGATGACCGCCGCGGTTCCGCAAGCGAACGCCTCGACGATCGAACCGTCGGCGACGCCGTCGCGCCACTCGGTCACGGTCACGGCGCGCTCCTCGACCGCGTAGCCGCGATCCTTCGCGAGCTGAATGAGGCTCTTGCGGGTGATACCCGGCAAGATGTTCCCGTTCAGCGCGGGCGTGAGCAGCGTCTTGTCGTTACGCACGAGGAAGAGGTTCATGCCGCCGAGCTCGTCGATGACGTCGGGGTTGCCTGCGTCGGTGAAGAGCACCTGCTGGCACCCGTTCTCGGCTGCCACGTTCTGCGGGAGCAACGACGCAGCGTAGTTGCCGCCGCACTTCGCGGCGCCGGTGCCACCATTGCCTGCGCGTGCGAAGTCCTGCGACAGCCAGATCGAGACAGGCTTCACGCCGCCTGTGAAGTACGGCCCAGCTGGGCTCGCGATGACCATGAAGCGGGCTCGCTGCGCCGCGCGAACGCCGAGGAAGCTCTCGTCGGCGATCATGAACGGGCGAAGGTAGAGCGACTGGTCGGCGCCGCGCGGCACCCACTCCGAGTCGATCTCAACGAGGCGCTTCGTTGCCTCAACGAACAGCTCGACGGGAAGCTCCGGGAGTGCGAGGCGCACTGCAGACTCGTTGAGTCGGCGGGCGTTCTCTTCGGGGCGGAAGATCACGATCGAGTCGTCGGCGCGACGGTACGCCTTCATACCCTCGAAGATCTCCTGCCCGTAGTGCAGCACGGACGAGGCCGGATCCATGGCGATCGGTCCATACGGCAGCACCTGTGCGTCGTGCCAGCCCGCGTCCTTCGTCCAGATGATCGAGATCATGTGGTCGGTGAAATGGTCGCCGAAGCCAGGGTTTGCGAGGATCGCGTCGCGTTCGGCTGCGGGGAGGCGCTCGGCCTCGGTGAGGGTGAAGGTTGAGTCAGTCATGACACGCCTTTCGGGTCGGTGTGGAACGTGTGAGTGGTTCGGCGCGAGCCGAGAGAGCGGGTCAGGCGCGGGCCGGGATCTGCGAAATGATCGCGTCGCCAACCTCGGTCGTTGAGCGGGTTGCGCCGCCGGCAGCCGCGCGATCCGCGCGGACGGCCGCTCGCAGGCGTTCTGCCTCTGCGTCAAGCCCGAGGTGATCGAGCATGAGCCCCGCCGAGAGGATCGCCGCCGTCGGGTCGGCCTTCTGCTGCCCGGCGATGTCTGGCGCTGAGCCGTGCACAGGCTCGAACATGCTCGGGAAGGTTCCGTCCGGGTTGATGTTGCCAGACGCCGCGAGACCGATGCCGCCACCGATGGCGCCTGCAAGGTCTGTGAGGATGTCACCGAAGAGGTTGTCAGTGACAATTACGTCGAACTGTGCTGGGTTTTGCACCATGTGGATTGTTGCCGCATCGACGTGCATGTAGTCTACGGCGATTTCGGGGTACTCCGCGCGCACGGCCTCAACGACGCCCTGCCAGGTTGCGCCTGCGTGCACGAGCACGTTGGTCTTGTGCACCCAGGTCAGCTTCTTGCGCGGGCGCGCCATTGCAGTCTCGAAGGCGTAGCGCACGACACGTTCGACGCCGAACGCCGTGTTCACTGACACCTCGGTCGCGACCTCAGCCGGCGTACCTGGGCGCAGACGCCCGCCATTGCCAACGTACGGCCCCTCCGTGCCCTCGCGCACGACGACGAAGTCGACGGTGCCGGGGTTCGCGAGCGTCGACTCGACCCCAGGGAACAGCACGCAGGGCCGCACGTTCGCGTAGTGCTCGAAATCGAAGCGCAGCTTCAGCAGCAGGCCGCGCTCGATGTTCGCGGAGCGGAGCCGCTCATCGCCTGGCACGCCGCCAACTGCACCGAAAAGGATCGCGTCATGGCTCGCAATCGCCGCCTGTTCGATCTCGGGAAGCGTATCGCCAGTCTCAAGGAAACGCTCGGCCCCGAGCTGAAACTCTGTACGCTCGATCGTAATGTCGCCACCAGCCACGACCGCGTCAATCACGCGGTTCGCCTGCTCGATCACCTCCGGACCAATACCGTCGCCTGGAATCACTGCAAGCTTGATCGTGCGGGTCACTACGTGCTCCTCGTTGTGCGTTGAAATGGTGGTTCAAGCATACTCCCGAGGGGTTCTCCCCCAAGCAGGCGCTGCGCACAAACGAAGAAAGCCTCACCCGAAGGTGAGGCTTTCTTATCCGGTGACCCCAGCGGGATTCGAACCCGCGTTACCGCCGTGAGAGGGCGGCGTACTAGGCCGCTATACGATGGGGCCGGACGCTGTTGTCTCTTTCTGGCCTAGGCCGTCGCTGACAACTCATATATATTCCCACGTCACTACCGACTGCGCAAATCGAGCCCCCAAAACCGGTGCACCCGCGCGTGTTGCGCCGTCGCTGCCCGCAGATACGCGTGCAGCGCGACTGCGCTACTCCCTCGGGCGGAACGGCCGCGCGGGCAGGTTCGGGCCATCCCACACCTGAATGATGCCCCAGGCGACTGCGGCGATCGGCACAGCGAGAACCGCACCGAGCACTCCGCTGAGTACGGTGCCGATTGTCAGGGCAAGCAGGATGACGAGCGAATGCAGCTTCAGCGCTCGCCCCATGAGCACGGGCTGCAGGAAGTTGCCCTCGAGCTGGTTGACAAGAACGACGACGCCGACCACGAGCACTGCACTGATGGGTCCGTTCGCGACGAGAGCGACGAGAGCTGCGAGGATGCCCGCAACAGTCGCACCGACGATCGGGATGAAGGCGAGGATGAATACGAGGGCTGCGAGTGGAAGCGCAAGCGGGACGCCAAGGATGACGAGTCCGATCCCGATCCCGATCGCGTCGACGGCCGCGACTGCGGCGGTGCCACGAACGTAGGATCCCAGCGTCGAGACTGTCTTGTCGCCGGCCCGCTCGGCCCGCGCGAGCGCCTCACCGCGGAACGGCCTGAGCAGGAACTGCCAGATCTGCGGGCCGTCTTTCAGGAAGAAGAACAGCACGACAATCATGAGCACGAGCCCGGTGACGAAGCCCGTGATCGCCCCGACGCCCGCGAGCGCGCCCGAGCCGAATTGAGAGCTCGTGACGAAGTCGATGACAGTGTCCTGCCACTCAGAGATCTGTTCGGAGCTCGGCGCGAACGGAAGCGTCTGTACCCACGCAACGACCTGCTCAAACCCGCTTTGCGCCTGCTCAGCGAGTTCGTCCCACTCGTCTTGGACCGCCCACACAATGAGCCAGCCCACTCCGGTGAGCATGAGCAGGATGCCGAGCAGCACGGCAACCGTCGCGAGCGCCGACGGCAGCTTGTGCGCCCTCAGCCGTCGCATCACTGGGGCGAACGTGCTCGCCAGGATGAGCGCGAGCAGGATCGGAATGAAGACTGTGCTCAGCGTCCGCAGCCCTACGATGACGGCCGCGGTCAGCACGAGCACGATGATGATCTGCAGCGACCGCGTGGCGATCAGCCCGAAGCTGTCACCCCAGGCGCCGCCCGCGCGAGACCTCGCCTCGCGCGAGTCAGCATCAGGGCCCGATGTCTCGCTTGAGCCCTCGGAGGGCACGCGAATCCCACTCCGTCGCTCCAACTCGACAATGCGTCGTGTGAGTACTTGCTCTGTGCGGCGTCCGAACACTGGATACCCCTCCTAGTCATCGACCATGTGTGAGGAGTCTACGCGCGGAGTGCCCTCTCCGCGATGAACGCGCGCAGCGTCGCCTCATCGTCAGCCATCTTCACGACGTGCTGCGGCAGGTCAAGGAGCCCCTCGAGACCGGCGGGCAGGCCGGGCGACTCCCCAGTTGCCTCGCGAACGATCTCGGGGAACTTCTCGGGTTTCGCGGTCTCAAGCACGATCATCGGAACGCCGGGCTCGAGCCGCTCGCGGGCGACCTTCACACCATCGGCAGTGTGCGGGTCGATCGTCACACCGCTCTCCTCGCGCACCGAGCGAATCGTGGCGACTCGGTCGGCGTGGGTGCTCGTGCCGCTCTGAATACCAAACTCCCCGACGAAGCGGGGCAGCTCGGCACTCAGGTCGATCTTGCCGGTCTCGTCAAGCTCGCGCCACGCGGCGTTCAGGCGCTCGGGATCGCGCCCGAGCAGGTCGAAGATGAATCGCTCAAGGTTTGACGCCTTCGAGATGTCCATCGAGGGGCTCGACGTGAGATGCGTCTCAGCCGAGGTCCGCGGCGCGTAGATTCCAGTCTTGAAGAAATCATCGAGCACATTGTTCTCGTTCGCCGCGAGCACCAGGCGACGGATCGGGGCACCCATCTCGCGAGCGTAGTGCCCGGCGAGGATGTTGCCGAAGTTACCCGATGGCACAGTGACCGAGATCTTGAACGTCTCGCGCTCGTCTGCGCTGAGCGAGTCGCTCGCGCGGAGCCACGCCCAGAAGTAATACACGACCTGAGCCGAGATTCGTCCGAGGTTGATCGAGTTCACAGCGCCGACGCTGTACTCGCGTTTGAAGTCGAGGTCGCCGGCGACTGCCTTCACCAAGTTCTGGCAGTCGTCGAAGACGCCCTCGACGGCGATGTTGTGAATGTTCGCGTCGTCGAGCGAGTACATCTGCGCGCGCTGGAAGTCGCTCATGCGCCCCTGCGGCGACAGCATAAACACCGATACGCCTTCCTTGCCACGGAGCGCGTACTCAGCCGCCGACCCGGTATCACCCGAGGTCGCGCCGACGATGTTCAGCGTGCGACCCGTCTTGCGTAGCACGTACTCGAGCGACTGCCCAAGGAACTGCATCGCCATGTCTTTGAACGCAAGCGTGGGCCCCTCAGAGAGGCCAAGCAGCGTGATCGAGTCGCTGATGGGTGTGAGCGGCACGATCCCTGGAGAGAAGCTCTCCTCGCGGTATGCGCGCTCGCACATCGCTGCAAGGTCCGGCCCCGGAATATCTGTCGCGAAGAAGCTGAGGATCTCGGTTGCGAGCTCTGCGTAGTTCAACGAGCGCCAGGTCTCAATGCGCTCGAGCGTAATCTCGGGCATCGTTTCAGGAACGGCGAGGCCGCCGTCGGTCGCAAGCCCTTCGAGCAGCGTCGCGCTAAAGGGTGCGGGGGCCATCCCGCCGCGGGTCGAGATGTATTCCACCAAAGCTCCTAACCGTTGCAGCTTCACAGTCTAGTGAACAGGCATGCGCCCGCGGGAACGTTACCAGGAGACTGGCAGCGCCTTTCCCTCTTCGTAACCGGCGGCCGACTGCAGCCCGACGCGCGCGTTCACGTGGAAGTCGGTGAGCGACGCTGCACCCGCGTAGGTGAACGACGAACGCACGCCTGACGTGATCATGTCGACGAGATCCTCGACACTCGGGCGCTGCGGGTCGAGATAGATCTTTGACGAGGAAATGCCTTCCGCGAAGAGCTCCTTTCGCGCGCGCTCGAACGCGTCCAGCTTCGAAAACCTGCCCTGCACTGCCTTCGTGGAGGCCATGCCCCACGATTCCTTGTATTGCCTGCCGTTAGCGTCGGCGAGGAGCTCCCCGGGCGACTCAGCAGTCCCGGCAAACCACGAGCCGATCATCACCGATCCTGCGCCTGCCGCGAGCGCGAGCGCGACGTCGCGCGGGTAGCGAACCCCGCCATCGGCCCACACGTGGGCTCCGAGTTCGCGCGCCGCCTGCGCCGTTTCGAGCACGGCCGAGAACTGCGGGCGACCCACTGCGGTCATCATGCGGGTCGTGCACATCGCGCCTGGCCCGACGCCCACTTTCAGGATCGTGGCGCCCGCCCCCACAAGATCGGTGACGCCGTCTGCCGTCACGATGTTGCCAGCGACAATCGGGAGGCCGAGCCGGAGGGCGGAGATTGCCCTGAGCGCCCGGATCATGCCCTCCTGGTGGCCGTGCGCGGTATCGACGACGAGCACGTCGGCGCCTGCGGCGGCCAGAGTTTGTGCGCGCGCTGCCGGGTCGCCGTTGATTCCGACGGCGACAGCGACCGCGAGCCGTCCGCTCGCATCGAGTGCGGGCCTGTAAATCGATGCGCGCAGCGCCGACCGGCGCGAAAGCGTGCCGCGCACCATACCGCCGTCAGCGATTATCACGGCTTCGGCTCCGCTGTCGCTGAGCGCGTCGTCGACAGCGTCGAACATGGCGCGCGGGTCACGCGCAGCGTCGCCGAGCTCCCCAAGATCCAGGACTGGGACGCGGCCGGAGGCGAGATCGCCGAGCTTCGCATCCCCCGGCAGCTCGGCGAGCCGGGTTGCGGCGAGGACACCGAGTACGCGGCCTGCTGGGAACGTCTGGCCCGGTTCGGAGCCGCCAGGCAGGGCGCCCGCATACGCCGCGCCGCCTTCGACGACAACAACGACCTGCCCCTCAGCCGCAGGCACCTGGCGGAGCGCGTCGGCCGCGGTCTGCTCTGGGCCGAGCACGATCGGGGTGTCGAATCCGACCGGCTGCGCCTTCACCCAGGCGATGGCGTCGGTGAGCCCGCTCTCAGACATGTCCTGGGGCAGGACGCCGAGACCGCCTCGGCGGGCGAGCACGGCCGCGAGCCTGGGGCCTGTCACCGAGTTCATGTTCGCGGAGACCAGCGGGATCGTCGCGGGCGTCCCGTCAGTCGGCGCGAGGTCCACCGCAAGGCGGCTGCCGACCGCCGAGCGGCGCGGTACGAGAAAGACGTCGGAGTAGGTGAGATCGAGCGTGGGCTGGGCACCGATGAAGTCCATGGCTTCAGCGTACCCCGGGACGGCGCCTGCTCACCTGAGATCGCAACATGAATCAGATGTGCTCGCGCCCGGCCCTGATTCGCAATACATTAGGTGCGAAACACCTGCTCTGGTTCACGGTTCACGCAATAGGGGGAAGCACATGTTCAAAGGTTTCAAGGAGTTCCTGCTCCGCGGCAACGTCATCGATCTGGCGGTAGCCGTTGTCATTGGTGCGGCGTTCAATGCTGTCGTCGAGAAGGTAGTCTCGTCGCTCATCAACCCGCTCATCGGCATGTTCTTCAAGGCCGACTCACTCGACACCGCGCTCCTCGTCGAGCTGCCCGGCGGCAGCTCCCTCGCCTTCGGCGCGCTAATCGGTGCCCTCATTAACTTCATCATCGTCGCGGCGGTCGTATACTTCGTCTTCGTCATGCCCATGAACGAGCTCCGCAAGCGCACCGCTCCCGCAGCCGAAGAGCCCGTCGTCGAGACCGAGCAGGAGCTGCTCAGCGAGATCCGCGACCTCCTCAAGGCACAGAACGGTGGCGCATCGGCCGCCGCTCCCCTGGCAGCACCGGCCGCACCGAAAGCGACCGACGGTCCGGCACACGCCGAGTAGCGCTCTTTCGGGCCTCGCGCCCAACGCAGGAGGGGCTGGTGGATTAGATCCACCAGCCCCTCCTGCGTTGGGAAGTGACGCGGCTACAGGCCGTCGTTCATGCGAGCGAGGAAGATCGCCTCGGTCGCAAGCGCCTTCTTGTACGACGCAAGGTGCAGCGACTCGTTCGGCGAGTGCGGGCGCCCGTCAGGATCCTCGACGCCAGTCACCAGGATCTCCGCTTGCGGGAACTCGTCGACGAGGTCGGCGATGAACGGGATGGAACCGCCAATGCCCATGTCGATGGGCTCACGGTCGAAGCCGCCGGTCATCGCCGCACGCATGTGCGCGACCGCGGGGCCCGAGGTATCGACGCTGAACGCCTGACCGAGGCCCGGATCCTCAAACGTGAGCTTCGCGCCGAACGGCGCGTGTTTCGTGAGGTGGCCGGTGAGCGCGTCGTAGAACTCCTGCGGGTCTTGACCCGGGGCGACTCGGGCCGAGATGCGCACGAGCACGCTCGGGATAAGCGTGTTTGAGGCGTTCGCGATGTTGGGCGCGTCGATGCCCGTCACCGTTATCGCCGGCTGGGCCCACATGCGTGACAGGATCTCGCCGCGACCGATCGGCGAGACGCCGTCGAGCAGGCCCGATTCCTCGCGCAGACGCGCCTCGTCGTACTCGGGGGTTGTGAGGTCGGCGCTCGTGAGCCCTTCGACAGCGACCGAGCCGTCCTCGTCCCAGAGTGTGTCGAGCAGCTTCACGGCCGCGAGCATCGCGTCGGGAACCGCGCCGCCGAACATGCCCGAGTGGGTCGCGTGAGCCATCGTTTCGATGCGCACGTTGAATGCGACGGCCCCGCGGAGCGCGACGGTGAGCGCCGGGGTGTCGACGTCCCAGTTCCCCGAGTCGGCGACGATAATCGCGTCAGCCTCGAGCTCCGCACGATTCTCGTGGAGGAAGTTCGCGAACGACTGTGACGCCCACTCCTCTTCCCCCTCGATGAAGACGGCGAGACCGAGGTCGAAGTCCTCGCCCTTCGCCTCGATGAGCGCACGGATGGCTGCGACGTGAACCATCACTCCAGCTTTGTCGTCGGCGGCACCGCGAGCGTAGAGCCGACCGTTTCGCTCAGTCGGTTCGAACGGCGGGGTATCCCATTCCTCCTCCTTGCCGGGAGGCTGCACGTCGTGGTGCGCGTAGAGGAGAACTGTCGGGGCGCCGTTCTTCGCGGGCCGGCGCGCAATCACGGCAGGCTGGCCGAGCTCAGGATCAGCTTCGTTCTCCTGCCCCGCCACCGGCGCGCGCCTGATGTCGACAAACTCGAAGACGCCAGTGGAGCGCATCAGCTCGGCAACCTTCTCGGCGCTCTGCTGCACATGCGCTGGATCGAACGCGGGCCATGACACCGACGGGATCCGCACGAGTTCGCACAGCTCCTCGATCGTGGTTTCGAACGCGGTATCAATGTGCTGCTTGATGACTGTTTCGAGCTGTTCGCTCATCGGGTCTCCTTCGTAGCCGGTGGCGGCGCGCGTCTTCGCGGCTCGCCCTCTTCAATCCTTAAGCCTATCTATGCGATGGTCTGGTTTGATGGTGTGGATGGACAGTGTTGGGCGCCTCATATTGGGGCGCTCGGAAACACAGTGCTGCCGATCATTTCACGCCCGACCGTTGCGGTCGGCTCCCACCACACGAAGGACACATCATGTGCGCACGCGTAACCTGCGAGACCTGCTCGAAGCCGACCTGGGCCGGCTGCGGCGAACACATTGAAGATGCGCTGCAGGGCGTCGCGGTCGCTGACCGCTGCAGCTGCGCCCGGTAACACTATGATCTGGGCCAGCATGTGCTGGCCCAGATCAGCGCGAGCCGCGCAGCGCCGCGACCGCGACGTCCGTCCGGTCAGTGATGATCCCGTCGACTCCGAGCTCTACGAGCTCTCGCATCTGAACAGGCTCGTTCACCGTCCAGATGTGCACCTCGACCCCACGCGCGTGGGCTGCGCGCAGCAGACCCGGGCTCAAGACCTTCACCGGGCCCTGCTTGACTGGGATTTGCAGCGCATCGATCCCGGCGAATGCTCTGTCGAGCAGGGAAGCTGAACGCATCGCCACCGCTCCAAGTATCTTGACGATTGCGCTTTGACCCGCACCTGTCGCTGGCCGTATGCCACCGACCTCGGCCGCGGCGAGCGCCTCACGTCTGAGCGTGTCGGAGAAGCTGCTGATAAGTACACGCGCTGGGGCGAGCTCTCCGATGAGCGTCCCGGCGGGGGTGGCGACCTCTGGGGTCTTCATATCGAGGTTGGGCCTCGCCGACGGGAAGTCGCTGAGCGCCGCTTCGAGGGTGAGAAGGCCTCCACGCTCGGCCATGGCGTCGGCGAGCTCGGCGCTCGAGACCTGCGAGATACGCCGCGTGTCGCCGAGGGTTCGTTCGAGCGTGTTGTCGTGGAAGAGCACGACCACGCCGTCGGCTGTCAGCTGACAATCGGATTCTACGTAGTCTGCGCCCGCAGCAAGCGCCGCCGCGATCGCTGCTCTCGAGTTCTCGACGATGCCGCGTTCAGCCTCCGCGGCTGACACGTACCCGCGGTGCCCGAAGATCCGAGGCTTCTGCCCTTCCGAGAAGAATGGGTGCAACATGTTTCAAGCATATTCCCCGTGTCCGCTCGATTCGGAGGCGGCCGGTGTGTTTACCCGCGGGCCGCGACGATCGAACCACCGGCAGCAGCCGCGCTGTCCCGCTCAGGTGCGGGCTGCGACGTCTCTGAGCCTGAGTTCTCGCCCGACGAGCTTGCTACGATCCCTGAGCCGACAGGCTTCATCGAAAGCGCGGTGCGCGTTGCACCGTCGATGAGCAGGAACCCACCGATTGCGGCGAGCAGCGCGACGAGGCACGCGGTCACGAGCGCGGCGGCGACGAACGTTGATGGCTGCTTCAACACCTCGGGGAACTTCATGCTTCCATACTCCCGTTCACCGGGCCGATGCGCGTCACCCCGAAGTATGAACCGCGTGGTACCCAGGTGCCACGGTTTCCCCGAGGCGCTCTCGGGGTGGCACCTTTAGTCGGCGCGCCCCGTGAACCTGTCCATCGATGAGTACACCTTGAACACGCGGTCGCCCAGCACGTCCCAGGCTCGCGTCGGCAAGATACCGCGCATCGCCATCGCGAGTTTCACTGTCCACGGCCGGAGTACCATCGGGGTCCCCTTCAGCATCCCGCTCCAGGCGGCCTGCACCGCTTGCTGCGGCCGCATGATGGGGGTGAAGAGCGGCCCTCGCGCGCCCGCGAACATGCCCGTCGAGATGTAGCTGGGGCAGAACGTGGTGACCGCGACGTGTGCGTTGTCTGTGCGGGTGAGCTCGAGCCTGAGCGACTCGCTCCACCCGATCATCGCCCATTTTGAGGAGGCGTAGACGCTCATGCGCGGGTTGGCGAGCGTGCCGGCGGCGGAGGCGATGTTGAGTATCCGCTTCGGCCGAGTCCTATCGGCGATCATCGCTGGCAGGAACTCTCGCGCGATCCACATCGGGGCGAGCGCGTTCACTCGCATCGTCAGTTCAATGTCGCGCTCAGCGTCGTGCTCCCAAAACAGCGCACCGCGCACGATGCCGGCGTTGTTCACGACAACGTCAGGATCACCGAGTTCGTCGCGCACACGCGCGGCAGCCGTGGCGACAGCCTCCATGTCCGAGACGTCGACAGCGTAGACGCGTACGTCGGGGCCTCCAACGCGCCCGCGGGGGCTTGCAAGTTCGGAGGCGAGCGCCGTCGCGCGATCCTCGTCGAGGTCCCAGAGGGCGATCTTTGCCGCGCCCTCTCTGGCGGCGCGGCGGGCGTACAGCGCGCCCATTCCGCGGGCGGCTCCGGTGATGAGCACGGTCGCGCCCGGAATTACGCGGTGCACGTCAGTCTGTTGGGCCATTGCGTCCCGCTTTCTCTCGCTTCGTCGCGAGCTAGATGAGCTTTCCTGGGTTCATGATGCCCGTCGGGTCGAGCTCGCGCTTGACCGCGCGGAGGATCCGCACGCCCTGCTCACCGATCTCGGCGGGAAGGTGCGCCGCATGTTCGGTTCCGACGGCATGGTGGTGGGTGATCGTCGCACCCGAGGCGACGATGGCTTCGTTTGCCGCGCGCTTCACCCGCTCATACTGCGCGACGGGATCATGCTCGGCCTTCGCGATGAATGTGTAGTACAGCGACGCACCGTCCCTGTAGACGTGCGAGACGTGCCCCTGCACCGCACTCGCGACGCCGCCGCCTGCCGGGCCTGCGGCGAGCGCTCCCCGGATCGCTGCGGCGACGGCCGTGTGGGTCGCCGCAAGGTTCGTCCATGTCGCCGCGGTCTCGAGCGTATCGACGAGCACGCCAATGGTGAGTAGTTCGTCGCGGAGACGGGGTGAACTGAACCGGCCCCGGTCCCACGCGGCGGCGGGTGCGCTCGTCGCGGAGACGGCGCCGTGGGCGCGGAGGATCTTGCGCGCACGCCGGAGCCTCGCCTTCGGGGCCGAGCCTGAGCCCTCCCACACGCCGAGAAGCAGCGCGGGTGTCTCGATTCCTCGCGAGCGCAGCCAGCGCCGAAGCACCTCTGTCTGCGTGCCGCCGCTCTGAGCGAGCGTGAGTTCGGTCTCTTCCTCGTCGCTCAGGCGGCACACGTCGGGGAGGTCTCCCGCCGCGCCGTCTTGCGCGAGCGCACGGATCGCCTCCGCTCCTGCCTCGAACGATGGAAACGCCCATGCACCGTAGGCCTTCGTCGTCGGCCTTCGTTTCACCGCGACTGTCACCTCGGTGATGACGCCGATCGTGCCCTCGCTGCCGATGACGAGGTGCCTGAGGTCTGGGCCGGCGGCCGATGCTGGCGCGCGCCCACCGAGCGCGAGCGGGCCGGTTGGCGTCTCGATGCGGATCGCGGTGATGAGTTCCGCGATCGCACCGTAGCCTGTCGATGCTTGCCCGGCCGATCGGGTCGCGGCGTAGCCCCCGAGGGTCGCCTGCTGGTGCGACTGCGGGATGTGCCCGAGCGTGTAGCCGCGGTCGGCGAGCTGCCGCTCGAGGTCGGGGCCCCGCACGCCTGCCTCGAACATCGCGGTGCGGTCGCGCTCGTTCAGGTCGAGAAGCCGGGAGAGCCCAGTGAGATCGAGCGCGATCACTGCGTGGTGCTCGCCAGAGAGCGGAGCGACTCCCCCGACGACGCTTGAACCGCCGCCGAAGGGGACGACGGCGACGCCGTGCGCGACGCACGCCGCGAGTACCGCCGCGACCTCGGCGCGTTCGCCCGGGCGCACAACCGCGTCGGGCAGCCCGAGTGGGGTGCCTGCGCGCTGCTGGAGGAGGTCGACTGTGTTCTTGCCGGCGGCGTGTGCGACCCGGCTCGCTGCATCCTGCGCAACGGCTCCGGTCGGGGCCGCGGCCACGAGGGCGGCGACCGCTGCCTCAGTGAGCGCTGACGCAGCGAGGTCAGCGTCGCTCGGAATCGTGGCAGGCGCAGCATCGAGCACGCCGGGCCTGCGTGCAGCCTCGGCGTCGATTCCGAGGCGCTCGGCGAGCACGGCAAGGGTGCCCTCGCTCAGCGAGCCGCCGGGGGTCGGCGGCGCCCAGCCCCACCACGGGGATACGGGGACGCTCTCGGTAATATCAGCAGCCATACGTTACAGTGTGACACATGGACACACATAGTCACAGGGGTTCTTCGGTCATCGCGCGCGACGAGGCGATCCTCGACGCGGTTTCCGCGGGGCTCCGCCGATATGGCCCGCGCAAGCTCACCGCGCAAGATGTGGCCGACACCGCCGGGATCTCACGAATGACGCTGTATCGCGCCATGGGAAGCATGGACAACGCGATCCTGCTCACCCTCACCCGCGAGTTCACGCGCGCGGTCGCCGAGCTGCGCGCGGCGCTGCCCCCAATTGAGACGAGTTCGGGGGCAGCACGACTTGCTGCGTTCCTCGGGACGGGCGCTGAAGCATTCGTCGCCTCAGATCTCATCACGTGCGTTCTCGCCGAGCAGCCCGAGCTCATCGAGCCCTATCTCAGCGGCAGGCTCGGACGCAGCCAGGAACTCGTGCTCGAGGCGATCGAGGAGCTGAGGCAGGAGGGGCTCGACGACGGTTCGATCGCCGCCGCCGCGCCCACGAGCCTCACGCTCCTGCTGCTCGTTCGCGGCGTCGCCCTTGGCGCTCCACTGCTGCAGGGCGACGCGTTCGCCCGCGCTGCGAAAGAACTCTCAGGGATCGCGCTCGCCGCACTCAGCGTCGGCCTGCCGGCGGCCGAGGCTCCCCCCACCACTCCCGTCACCATCGCATAGCCGAACGGCCGGGACCTGCCGGCCAGAAACGAGGCGACATGTTCGAACCACTCCCCGGAGATGTGAACCGAGCAAGTCGCGCCCGCGCGCTTGCCCACCTCGCTGAGCACGAGGTCGACGTGCTGGTAATCGGTGGCGGCGTGACCGGCGCTGGCATCGCGCTCGACGCCGCGACCCGCGGACTCTCGACAGCCCTCGTCGAGGCGAAGGATCTCGCGAGCGGCACGAGCGGCTTCAGCTCGAAGCTCGTTCACGGCGGACTGCGATACCTCGCGCAGGGCGACGTCGCGCTCGCCTGGGAGTCGGCCGTCGAGCGAGAGGCGCTCATGCGGCGCATCGCGCCCCACCTCGTCACCCCCACGGCGTTCCTCGTGCCGAGGTTCGCGCACCACCGTGGAGGTGAAGGCGCCGCGGTAAGAGACGGTCGCGCCGCCCAGCGCCCTGGCTCGGGCGCTGATCCCGGGACTGAGACCGGGACTGACACCAGCCCCGGCGCCGCGGGCCGCAGCCCGCTCGACGGCAGGCTCGGCGACGCCCTCTCGGAGACTGGAATCAGGATCGCTGACGCGTTCCGCGCAGCAAGCGGCCTCCCCGATCGGGTACTCCCGAAGCCGAAGCGCGTGAGCGCACGGGAAGCGCTGCTCCTTGCGCCAACGCTCAAGGAGGACGGGCTCCGTGGCGGGCTCGTGTACTGGGACGGCGCAGTCGAGGACGACACGCGGCTCGTCGTCGCGCTCGCCCGCACCGCGGCACGGCACGGCGCGCACATCGCGACAGGCTGCCGCGTCGCCCAGGCGACAGACAGGGAGGCGTTGGTCGTGGCCGACGACGGCGCGGGGAACCCATCGGGCGAGGGCACCGAGCTCCGCGTCCGAGCGCGCGCCGTCATCAACGCGACAGGCGTCTGGGCAGCTGAGCTCACGCCGGCCGTCGACCTCGCCCCGAGCCGCGGAACACACCTCGTGTTCAGGTCAGAAGTCTTCGGCAACCCCAGAGCGGTCATCACCGCCCCAGTCCCGGGCCACTTCGGGCGGTACGTGTTTGTGCTGCCGCAGGCAAACGGGCTCTCCTACCTTGGGCTCACCGACGAGCCCGCGCTGGGCGCCGACGGCTACGCCCCCGGCGTGCCAGAGGGCGACATCGACTTTCTACTCTCAGTCGCAAGCGAGTCGCTCGCAGTCCCACTCACGCGCGCAGACATGCTCAGCGCCTACTCGGGGCTGCGCCCCCTCGTCCGCTCCGTCAGTCGCACTGGCGGGGTATCCGAGCGCCCATCGGCCTCCGCGTCGAGACAGCACCTCGTACTCGACGCCCCCGGTACGCCAATCACCGTCACCGGCGGCAAGCTCACGGTGTACCGAAAGATGGCAGAGGATGCGGTCGACGCCGCGGTGCGCAGGCTCGGGAGAAGCCCTGCCGAACTGCCCGCGGTGACCAAGCGCGTGCCGCTCATCGGGTCGCCTGGGTCCGAGCACGGCCCTCGCGGCGCCGCCGCGGCACGGAGGCGCCCGTCGCCAGCCGCGGCGCTGCGCGAGAGCGCGCGGGCCGCCTCAGCGGTCTGGCCAGTCTCCGACGGCGCGACTGTCTCCCGCCTCGCCAGGGTGTACGGCTGGGAAGCTGAACGCGTCGCAGCGCTGGCGGCCGTGCATCCCGAGCTCGCGGCCGAGGTCGCGCCGGGTGCCGGGATCACGCGTGCCGAATTCGCGTTCGGGATCCTCGCGGAGGGCGCGGCCACTTCCGCAGACCTGCTCGCCCGCAGAACGCGGCTCGCACTCGACCCGCGGCTCGCTGCCGACGCAGAAGCGACGGCCGAGCAACTCCTCGACAGTTTCGCGTAGGGTTGAGCGCAACTCACGAAAGGGCCGCCCAGCGATGACCGACCGCCACCCGAAGCTTTCGACCCCGTGGGGGCTCACGCAGACCACAGCTCCGGGTGCACGCGACGGCTCGTTCGAGGCGTGGACCGGCCGCACGGTCGCGACCCCGTGGCCAGCGGCCTACGGCGGCGATCTCTCCGTTGGGGCACTCGCAGCAGCGGTACGCTCAGCCGCAGCGGGGCAGCTGCCACACAGCATGCAGATCGCGTTCCTCCTCCCAGGTGACCGCGACCGCACACTCAGCTACGTCGTCGAGCGGGTGCGCGACGGGTTCAGGTATGCGAACCGATCGGTTCGACTGGTTCAGAGCAACAGAGAGATCGCCGCCGCAACCGTGCTGCTTCGTGCGCCGCGCCCGGGCGAGGCACCGGCCGCGAACGTGCCGGGTGTCGAGGGCCTCCCCGACCCCGAGTCGCTCCCCACCGCTGCCGAGGCAATCGCGGCGCGCGGGCCGCTCTCGGCGGCGGCCGGCGACCCCGCACCGCTCGACACCTACTGGGCCGAGGCACGCGCGCTCGACACCAGGCATATTGACCCGCCCCTGTATGGCGAAACCGTGCAGCCGCGCACCACGAATCGGGTGTGGGTGCGGTTCACGGGCAGCGAACCAGCACAGCGGGAACTGCTCGCGACGCCGGAGGGCCGCATCGCTCTCGTCGCCTACATCGCCGACGACACGATCCTCGAACCAGCCGCCGCAGCGCTCGGGCACGGCTGGCTCGCGCCAGGCATGTTCTCGACGACAGTGCAGCAGAACATCTGGTTTCACTCCGACTTCTCCCCGTCCGACTGGCTACTGTTCTCGCAGCGCCTCGTGAGCACAACCGGCGACCACGTCGTGTGTCAGGGCGAGATCGTCACGCGCGACGGTGCTCTCGTCGCCACAGTCATACAGGAGGGGATCGTGCGGGTGCGCCCAGCTGCCAGCGAGTCACGCTCAGCCTCGTAGCGCTCGCCGAGCCAGGCCCCCTCTCCGCTTTTCAGGGTTGCCGCCGGAATTCACGACCCGTTCACCAAAGCTTTGGGAAGCGAACCCCCAGTCTCGTAATTGCTCGTCACCTTCGGAAGTTTGAATACAGGTGTTCTCGGAATTCTCCGAGCGCCTCACTCCCCGAAAGGTCACCATGCGTCGCAACGTCATCACCTCGCTTGGCATCGTCGGCATCGCCGCACTCGCCCTCACCGGCTGCCAGGCCGCGGACCCCACAGGCAACGATTCAGCCGCCGCAGATGCGCCGATCACGATCGCAACCATTCCCATGTCAGACGACCCGACCGCCGAAAACCCAGTCGACGTGCTTGTCGAGCTGCTCGAGGCTGAGACTGGCCGCGAAGTTGAGGTCACCGATGTGCCCGACTACCTCTCAGTCGTCGAGGCAATTCGTGCGGACCACGTCGACATCGGCATCATGAGCGGGTTCCCCTCCGCCCTCGCGGTGAACACCGGCGAGGTGGATGCACTGCTCGCGTGGCCAGGCGACGACAAGCCCGTCTCGACATGCGTCGTGCTGAACAACTCGCCAGTCAAGACGCCCGCCGATCTCAAGGGCAAGACGATCGCGTTCGCCGACCAGGCGTCGAGCTCCGGCTACTTCATGCCCGTGTCGATGCTTCACGAGGCTGGCCTCGAGCAGGGCACCGACTACGAGGCGATCTTCGCGGGCGGCCACGAAGGCAGCTTCGCTGCCCTCGAGCAGGGCCAGGTCGACGCGGCGTGCACCGCGTTCATGCTCACCGAGATGGGCGCACCCATGTTCCCGTTCGAGGACGGCGAGTGGCGCGCGGTCGGCGAGAGCGCGCCGATGGCAGTCATGGGGTCGGTACTCGCGCGCCAGTCGCTCGACGCAGAGACACGCACCCAGCTCGAAGAAGCGCTACCCAAGGTGTTTTCCGCAGAGAACAAGGAGCGCCTCGCAGGCTACGGCGGCTTCGCCGGGCTCGAGCCGGTGATCGCCCCGAAGCCCGACTTCTTCTCATCCTTCGCCGACATCGCAGCGATCGCTGGCGTCGAACTCGAGGATCTCAAGTGAGCGCCCTGCGACACTCGCCCACCAGCTCAGCGCCTACACCCATCGATCCTGCCACCATGACCACAGCCGAATTGCGCCAGGCGCTCCCGCTCGTCACCGTCCGCGACCTACGCGTCGCCTACGACGAGGGCCCGAACGTGCTCGACGGGGTTGAGCTCGACCTCTTCCCTGGAGAGATTGTCGCACTGCTCGGTTCATCTGGCTCGGGCAAGTCCACGCTCATGCGCTCCCTCACCGGGTTCGCGGCGATATCGGGTGGGCAGGTGCGCGTCGCCGGGCACGACGTCACGAACCTGCGACGCGGCGAGCTTCGCACCCTCCGCTCCGAGGTCGGGCAGGTGTTCCAACAGTTCAACCTCATCCCGCGCATGAGCGTGCTCACAAACGTGCTCACCGGCGCCCTGCACAGCGCTGGGCCCATCAATCTCGCCTATGGGTTCACCTCGGCGCATCGCAAACGTGCACTCGAACTGCTCGACCGGGTAGGCATCGCGCACAAGGCCAAGGACCAGGCCCGCTCGCTGAGCGGCGGCCAGCAGCAGCGCGTTGCGATTGCGCGAGCGCTCATGCAGCAGCCGAAACTCATCCTCGCGGACGAGCCGGTCGCGTCCCTCGACCCGAAGCTCGCCGACTCGGTACTCGAGCTGCTGCGAGAGATCGCGGTACAGGACGGGATCCCGGTGCTCGTGAGCCTCCACGTGCTCCCGTTGGCGCTCGCCCACACCGACCGCGTCGTCGGGCTACGCCACGGCGAGATGATCGTGAGCGGCCGCACCGTCGACCTCGACGCGGAGCGACTCGCGCCCCTGTATGCCGACGGGACCGCAAGCTCCGACGGGCCAGCCGGTATAGGCGCCACCGGCATCGTCGCCAGCCAGGAGGTGATCCCGAGTGTCCACGCAGGCGCCTGAGCGCCCGAAAGCACAGCAGCCCGAGCTGCCAGCAGCTGATCGAGCGCGCCTCGAACAGGCGGTCTCGCTCCCCCGCGCCCGATTCCTCATGGGCCTTCCCGTCGCCGTCATCGTGCTCATCTGGTCGTTCAACGGCGCCCAGTTCAACTTCGCGAAACTCGGCGAGGGCGCGGTGAACATGGGAGAGTTCCTCTCGCGGCTGTTCCCGCCCGACTTCTCAAAGTTCGGCAAGATAGTCGAGTTGCTCATCGAGACGTTCCAGATGGCAGTCGTCGGCACCGTGCTCGGCGCGATGCTCTCGCTCATCGTCGCGTTCGCGGCCTCATCGAACATCTCCCCCAGGTGGCTGTACTACCCGGCACGGTGGATCATGAACGTGATCCGTTCGGTGCCCGACCTCGTCTTCGCGCTCATGTTCGTCTCGGCCGTCGGCCTCGGCCCGTTCGCCGGGATTCTCGCGATGACGCTCGGGTCCATTGGCTCCATCGGCAAAGTCTTCGCCGAAGCGATGGAGTCCGTCGATCGCGGGCCCATGGTTGCCATGCAGGCGGTCGGTGCATCCAAGCGCCAGGTGATCCAGTACGGAGTACTGCCGCAGGCAGCCCCACTGCTCGTCTCGTACACGCTGCTGCTCTTCGAAGGCAACGTGCGCGGGGCGACGATCCTCGGCCTTGTCGGCGCTGGTGGCATCGGCCTCGAACTCACCACTGCCATGCGCATGTACGACTACGGCCACCTCAGCGCAATCATCATCTGCATCATCGTGCTCGTCACGGCAATCGACCAGGGCAGCGCCCTCATCAGAAAGAAGATCACATGACCGCCACACTCGAGCTCGAGCTCAGCACGCCCGTCAACATGCGCGACCTCGGTGGGACGCCAATCGCTGGGGGCACGCTCCGCGACGGCGTCGCGATCCGGACCGACGATCTCGCGACAGTTACCCCCGAGTTCGCGGCCACGCTCGTGACCGACGGCCTCGCCGCGATCATCGACCTCCGCTCGCCACACGAGGTGCAGGTGACAGGCCGCGGCCCCCTCGCCGACTATCCAGTTGCATACCATCATCTGCCGTTCATGGGTTCGATCAAGGCTCCAGCTGGCGACGCCCCCGAGCTGACGCACGAGCTGATGGGCGAGATGTACGTCGGCATGATCGACCGCGCGGCTCCGCTCATCGTCACTGCGCTCGACATCATCGCGAACGCCACCGGTGCGACAGCGTTTCACTGCGCGGCCGGACGCGACCGCACGGGTGTGCTCGCCGCCTGCCTGCTGCTCGTACTTGGGGCGGACGATGACGTGATCGTCGCCGACTACGCGAAGACGGGACCGAACATGCCCGCAATCATGGCGCGCACTCGTACCGCGATGAGCGCGGTGTTCGAAAAGCTCGGCATCGACCCCACCGCGTTCGACGGCGCGGCGCTCACGGATGATGGGATGGACGTGTCGATGCGGATCCTGCTCGGCTCCGTCCGCGAACGCCACGGCGACGCCCTCGCGCCGCTGTACGCCGCGGGCCTCACGGGCGACACGATCGCGAAGCTCCGCGCACGGGCGCTCGGCGCGTGACGCTCACCGCGCCAGCCCCTGCCGGGGCCACGGTTCGCCGTGGCCCCGGCAGGCCGCGTGACTCCGACATGGATCCGCAGATCATTTCCGCGGTGCTCGGCCTCATCGACGCCGAGGAAGACGTCACCGTCTCTCGTGTCGTCGAGCGCTCGGGTGTCAGTCGGGCGGCGCTATATCGCCGGTGGCCGTCACTCACGACGCTCATCGCCGCCGCGCTCGACGTCGGGCGGACGGTGCCACCGGAGCTCCCGCTCGAGGGAGACCTCCGGGAGACGCTCTTTAGCTCGCTTCTCGGTTCGCCAGCGTCGGTCGACGCCTCGGGATACTCTGAGGCACGGTTTCGGCAGCGGATCCGCCTCGTCATGGCTGACCGGGCCCTCCAGCGCGCCTACTGGGAGTCGCACGTGAGCCGCCGACGCGGCCCGGTTGAGCGGGCGCTCCGCGCTGGCATCGAGCGCGGGATCCTGCGGCAGGACCTCGACGTCGAGGCCGCGTTCGACGCGATCGCTGGGGCCGCGTACTACCAATCGATCGTGCGCGGCGAACCGCTCGAATCGCCGGACGCCCGGCGCCGGCTCGCCGCGGCGTTCGAGATCACTTGGCGCGGAATGGTCGCGTAGGCACCGACTTGTCGGGCCTTGCGATGTGAGCGCCGTGCTGCTCGGGAGCGTGCGTCTTCGAATTGGTGATGTGTGTGGGGTTAGTCTCCGGCGCCCCGAAGATTCGCGCCTCTGTTGGCTCAGATACAGCTCATTCGCTGCTCACAGTTATGCCCGGTCAGCGCCCTCAGAGCACGCCTTGGGCGGAGAGGAACTCTCGGAACTCAGCCGGGTCACTCGGGTCACCCTCATAGGGCGTCCCCTTCACGACGACGAGCGGGACACTGGTGACTTTCAGCCCAGGGTCGCCGGAGAACGGGACCGGGTTCGCGAACACCCAATCGTTGAGCGCCTGTGACACAGGAACAAAGCGCTCCTCACTGATGCACGATCTCGCTTCAGGAGACACGGAGCCGGCGACGCGCTCGATCTCGGCGATGAGCTCGTCGTTCGTGTGGCCGGATTGCCCCTCAGTGGGTTGGAACTCTGGAGCGAGAAACGCATTGTGAGTCGCCCACGCCGCGTCGGGCTGCGCGTCGGCGAGGCACGCGATCGCGCCTGCCGTGCGCGACGAGTAGTAACTCCCAGCCGAGGCCCGGTCCAGGAACGTGAGGGGATGGATCTCGATGGCGGCGGCCTCGGCCTCGAGCACTTCGCTCAGCACCTCGCCGCTCGCGTCTTCAAACACCGAGCAGTAGGGGCAGCGGTAGTCGAGATAAATCTGAATGAGCGCCGGCTGCCCAAGCTCGTCAGCGCTGCGCGGTGTCGGCGTCGCATTGTCGGGGAGCGCCTCGGACGTGAGAAGTTTTGCGTCGGGGCCCGCGACAACAACTCCCCCTGTCGACATGTTCTTTGGCCAGACGAGACCTTCACCCGCCGGGGCCTCCGCCTCGCCCTGCTCTTCCTGGCCCTGTTCCGCCTGCTCTCCCAGTTCCCCTTGCGGGGGCAGGTCTGCGTCTTGGCCGGGCGCCGCTGACACCAATGTCGCAATTCCGAAAACGAGAGCTGCGGCACCAAGCACAAGCCCGCCAATGGCCGCGGGCCCGCGACGGCGCTGCGCGAGCGACACCACCCCAAGCGCGACAGCGACGACGCCAAGCCCAACGGCAATGTAGACGGGAACAGAGCCAGCGAAGGCGCCGAGGACCGCAGCCACCGCCCCAGCCGCGCCCACAAAGAGGCCAGCAATTGGCAAGAGTCGTCCACCAGAGACGCCCGCACTCGGGGCCTGGCGCTGGTTCGATCCATGCGGAGCAGCCATAGCCCCATCATCCCAGACCTTTGTGAGAGCCGTCGGAGTTTTGCGGAGCGGGGGTCACTTGCGCCCGTATCGCAGCGCATCTCCTTGGACAGTCGAGATCTGGCCCAGCCAGCCGGCTGCCGATCGCCGTCATGCAGTTCGAGCAATTCACCCCTTGCCTAATATTTTCTATATTGTATTGTTGCTTGCGAGGCGGCCTACCCCGTTTCCCCGACTACCCCGTCACGAATAGAGGCAAGGATGCACACGCTCAGCGACGAAGAGGCGTTCCTCGTTCAGACAGTTCGCGAATTCATTGACCGCGAGGTCCGGCCGCACGTGCGAGACGTCGAACACGCAAACGAGTACCCCGAGCGATGGATCGAACAGATGAAAGAGATGGGGGTGTTCGGACTCGCGGTACCAGAGCAATACGACGGCCTACCAGTGTCGATGCCGTGCTACGCCCGAATCACCGAAGAGCTTGCCCGCGGCTGGATGACACTCGCAGGCGCGATGGGCGGGCACACGGTTGTCGCGAAGCTTCTGACCGAGTTCGGCACCGACGAGCAGCGCGAACGATACCTCCCAAGAATGGCCACGGGCGAGCTCCGAGCAACAATGGCGCTCACCGAGCCCGGGGGCGGGTCCGACCTCCAAGCCATCACGACGACCGCGCACGTTGACGGCGATTCGTATGTCATCAACGGCGCCAAGACTTGGATCACCAACGCACGACGGTCGGGGCTGATCGCTCTCCTCGTCAAGACCGACCCGGCGGCCACACCACAACACCGAGGAATCTCTGTGGTTCTCGTCGAACCCGGGCCCGGCCTCGAAGTGTCACGCGACCTCCCCAAGCTGGGCTACAAGGGAGTCGAAAGCTGCGAGATAGTTCTCACAGACTTTCGAACGCCAGTCGGTTCGGTACTTGGCGGTGACCCCGGCCGGGGTTTCGCGCAGATGATGCGCGGGCTTGAAACTGGGCGAATCCAGGTCGCAGCGCGCGCGGTGGGCGTTGGCGCTGCTGCCCTCGAAGACGCGCTGAAGTACGCCCAGGAGCGTGAGACATTCGGCAAACCGATTTGGAAGCACCAGGCGATCGGCAACTATCTCGCGGACATGGCGACGAAGCTCACTGCAGCACGACAGCTCACCCGGTTCGCGGCCGAAAAGTATGACGCCGGCGAACGCTCCGACATGGAGGCGGGCATGGCAAAGCTCTTTGCTTCTGAGGCAGCCATGGAGATTGCGCTCGACGCCGTGAGAATCCACGGCGGCTACGGGTACTCGACCGAGTACAACGTCGAACGCTACTTCCGGGACGCCCCGCTCATGATCGTCGGCGAGGGCACCAACGAAGTGCAACGTAACGTGATCGCCTCGCAACTGATTCGGCGTGGCGGGCTCTAGGGCAGCGAGCAAAGCATAGCGAGGGAGGCAAACGATGACACAGCCAATGGTGATCACTGAGAAATCTGACCTCTCCGCCATGGTCGGCACAGAACTCGGCGTCAGCGAGTGGCTACGCGTCACGCAGCACATGATCGACGCCTTTGCCACCGCGACCGGCGACAGGCAGTGGATCCATGTCGATAGCGAGCGCGCGGCGGCTGGCCCGTTCGGCACGACCATCGCGCATGGCTTCATGGTGCTCTCGCTGCTCCCCCAGTTTTCGAGTCAGGTCTATGAGTTCCAGGGCTTCGGCGCCCGTCTGAACTACGGGCTCGACCGAGCCAGGTTCCCGCATCCGCTCTTCGTACACAGGCGCATCCGCGACAGAGTCACACTTGCGAGCGCGACTCAACGTGCAACGGGAACGCTGCTGGCATTCACCCATGAAGTCGAGGCCGATGGTGATTCGCGTCCCGTCTGCGTCGCTCAGACACTCACCCTTCTCACCCCGGGAGCAACGACGGGCCCCTCCAATTGAAAGGACACCGGCAGCATGGACGCTGACGATTTCACCGCAGTACTCGATTCGGTCAAGGATTTTGTGCGAAAGCGAGTCGTGCCACTTGAAGAGCAAATCGAGGCCGAGGACAACATCCCAGAAAGCATCGTGCAGGAAGCCCGTGAGATGGGGCTGTTTGGGTGGGCGATCCCTGAAGAGTACGGCGGCATCGGGCTCGATCCGGTGCAAGACGTGGCACTCGCGATCGAACTCGGCTACACGACGCCGGCGTTCCGCTCGCTCTTTGGCACAAACAACGGCATCGCGGGCCAGGTGCTTGTCAACTATGGCACTGATGAGCAGAAGACTGCGTGGCTCCCGCGGCTCGCATCCGGAGAGGTCGTCGCTTCGTTCGCGCTCACTGAGCCAGACGCTGGGTCCGACCCGAGTGGCATCCGCACGACAGCGGTCAAAGAAAGTGGCGGCTACCGCATCAACGGCTCGAAGCGGTTCATTACCAACGCAGAACGGTCGCAACTGCTCGTAGTATTCGCCCGCACCGACGCGACAGCCACGGGGAGTCGGGGAATCTCGGCCTTTCTTGTAGATTCCGCTGCTCCCGGTGTCACCATCGGACCTCGCGACAAGAAGATGGGACAGGAGGGCTCGTCTACGAGCGAGATCTACTTCAACGATGTGTTCGTCGGCAATGAGCGGCTCGTCGGTGGCGCCGAGGAGGTCGGCTTCCACGCTGCCATGGCATCGCTGACCAAAGGTAGGATCCACATCGCGGCGGTGTGCGTTGGGCAAGCGCAGCGGATCCTCGAGGAATCGGTGCAACACGCGGCCACGGCCACGCAGGGTGGGACCCCGATCGGCAGTTTCCAACTCATCCAGGGCATGATTGGCGAATCGTACGCCGACGTGCGGGCGGCGAAAGCGCTCGCCTTCGATGCAGCACGGGATTTCGCAGCCGGCGGCGACGAGCAGAAGCTCGGCTCGTCAGCGACCAAGCTGTTCGCAAGCGAAATGCTGGGCCGAGTCGCTGACCGCGGCGTCCAAATTCACGGCGGCCTCGGCTACATGCGGGGCGTCGCGGTCGAGCGCTTCTACCGTGCGGCGCGCCTCTTCAGAATCTATGAGGGCACCAGTGAGATACAAAAGGTAGTCATGGCTCGACGCCTGCTTCGCGCCGCCGGAATGCAGGAGTAATCGTGGACGACGTTGTAATCTGCGAGCCGCTGCGCAGCCCGGTCGGGCGCTTCGGCGGAGTGTTCGCGAATCTTCGCGCGCAGGAGCTTGGCGCACAGGTTCTCTCCGCACTGGTGGCCCGAGCTGGCCTCTCACCGGAAGACGTTGACGACGTGATTCTCGGCAACTGCTACCCCAGCATGGATACTCCAGCGCTTGGTCGAGTCGTTGCGCTCGACGCTGGACTTTCGGTCGAGACGCCTGGGGCGCAGGTGGACCGTCGGTGCGGGTCGGGGCTGCAGGCCATTCTCAACGCGGCCATGCAAGTCCAGGCCGGGGTCAGCACACTCGTCGTCGCTGGCGGGGCCGAGAGCATGAGCAACGCCGCGTTTTACTCGCACGAGCTGCGTCGGGGTGTAAGAGGTACAGGAGTCGAGTTGCACGACAGCCTCGCACGCGGGCGAGTGACCGCGGGCGGGAAGAACTACCCCGTCCCAGGCGGCATGATCGAAACTGCCGAGCAGTTGCGCGCAGACTACGAGATATCCAGGGAGGCGCAGGACGGACTCGCGTATGAGTCGCACCTCCGTGCGACAGCTGCCCAGCGGGGCGGCATCTTTGCCGAGGAGATCGTGCCGATATCGGTGACAGACCGTCGCGGCGCCACGACTGTTGTCGACACCGACGAGCATCCACGACCTGACATCTCGCTGGAGGCACTCGCTGCGCTCCGGCCGCTCTCCATCGCGATGGACCCGCACGCAACCGTCACGGCAGGCAACTCCAGTGGCCAAAACGACGGTGCAGCACTGGCGATCGTCACCACTCAAGCAGAGGCAGAGCGACGCGGCCTACGCCCGCTGGTGCGCCTCGTCTCTTGGGCCGTAGCCGGGGTACCACCAAAAACAATGGGCATTGGGCCGGTTCCGGCCACTGCCGTCGCTCTCGAACGGGCTGGCCTCACGCTCGCCGACGTCGATCTCATTGAGCTCAATGAGGCGTTTGCTTCGCAAGCGCTCGCGTGCACCCGAGAGTGGGGATTCACGGCCAGCGATTTCGAGCGCTTGAACGTACATGGCTCAGGTATCTCGCTTGGCCACCCCGTCGGAGCTACCGGCGCGCGTATTCTTGCCACCCTGTCACGCGAGATGCATCGCAGGCAGGCACGCTACGGCCTCGAGACCATGTGCATTGGCGGCGGCCAGGGACTCGCCGCCATTTTTGAGCGCGTGGATGCGTAGCGTCGCCGCCTACGTCATCCCCGACGCACCCCAACCAGAAGGAGCAATGTGATGCAGCAGCACCTCGCACAGACCGAGGGGCTCTCCACCGAGCAGCAGGAGATCCTCGTCGCCGTTCGAGAATTTGTCGATCGCGAGATCATTCCGCAGGCGCCCGAGCTCGACAGGCGAGACGAATACCCTTCAGGCATCGTCGACGGTCTGCGCGAGCTCGGCGTATTCGGCCTGACCATCCCGGAGGAATTCGGCGGGTTCGGGGAGTCCCTCCTGCTTTACTCGCTGGTTGTCGAAGAGCTCTCGCGCGGCTGGATGAGCGTCTCGGGCGTCGTCAACACCCATTTCATCGTTGCCTACATGCTGCTCCAGCACGGTACGCCGGACCAGCAACAGCATTACCTCCCCCGCATGGCCACAGGCGAGTTGCGTGGCGCTTTCTCAATGTCGGAACCGGGCCTCGGCTCTGACGTCGCAGCTATTACGACCCGCGCTACGGTGACAGAGTCGGGCGACTACTCCATCACCGGTTCCAAGATGTGGCTCACGAACGGGGCGTCCTCGAGTCTCGTCGCCGTACTCGTTCGGACGCCAGAGGGGCACGACAAGCCGCATCGCAACTTGACGACATTTCTCATCGAGAAGACACCGGGTTTCGGTGAGGTCAAACCCGGAATCACCATCCCCGCCAAGATCGAGAAGATGGGGTACAAAGGCGTCGATACAACTGAACTCATTTTCGACGATCACCGTCTGCCCGCCTCAGACATTCTTGGGGGCGCACCCGGCAAGGGCTTCTATCAGATGATGGACGGAGTCGAGGTCGGGCGCGTCAACGTGGCTGCACGGGGTGTTGGACTGGCGACCAGGGCATTTGAGCTGGCAATCGACTACGCCCAGCAGAGAGAAGCGTTCGGCAAGCCGATCGCTGAGCACCAGGCGGTGCTGTTCAGGCTCGCGGAGATGGCGACGAAGATTGAGGCAGCTCACGGCCTCGTCGTCACAGCTGCACGTTTGAAGGACAGCGGCGAGCGCAATGACCTCGAGTCAGGAATGGCCAAGTATCTGTCGGCCGAGTTTTGCAAAGAGGTCGTGGACGACTCGCTGCGCATTCACGGCGGCTACGGCTACGCAAAGGAGTACGAGATCGAGCGCCTCTATCGCGATGCGCCGATGCTCCTCATCGGCGAGGGGACGGCAGACATTCAACGAACGATCATCGGCAGGCGGCTACTCGAGCGCTACAAGCATTAGCCACACAACAGTCCGCCCCGTGTTGCGCCGGCGGAACAGAAGAAGGAGAGCGCAGATGAAGCAACTACTCGAAGGCCGGACGGCCGTGGTTACCGGTGGCGCGCGCGGCATCGGTTTCGCTGTAGCGGAGGCGTTCGTCGCAGAGGGCGCGAACGTCGTCCTCGCCGACGTTGACGGCGCAGCCGCAGCTACCGCAGCAGACGCACCGCAGCTTGGTGGGCGCGCTATCGGGATCGCCTGCGACGTGTCACGCTCGAATGACATTGAGAATCTCGTGACTGTCGCTCTCAAAAAGTTCGGAGCTGTACATGTCTGGGTAAACAACGCTGGCATCACCCGAGATGCGACGATGCGCAAGATGACCGAATCGATGTTCGACGAGGTTATTGCGGTCCATCTACGCGGGTCGTGGCTTGGCACGCGCGCGGCGGCAGCCGTCATGCGCGACCAGCCGGATGGCGGGGCAATCGTCAACCTGTCGTCGATCTCTGGGAAGGTCGGCATGCTCGGGCAGACCAACTACAGCTCGGCCAAGGCCGGCATCGTCGGTCTCACCAAGGCGGCAGCGAAGGAGGTCGGTTTTGCCGGCGTACGGGTGAATGCTGTCATGCCCGGCCTGATCCGCACCGACATGACAGCGGTGCTCCGCGACGACATCCTGGCCGACAAGATCAGGGAGATCCCGCTCGGCAGAGCTGGCGAAGCTGAGGAGGTCGCGCAGGCCGTACTGTTCCTCGCGAGCGACATGTCGAGCTACACCACAGGCAATGTCATCGAAGTTGCAGGTGGCCGCCACACGTAGCCTCGGGCACCAATTCGCGGCGACCGCTACTCGGTAGCGGTCGCCGTATCGACGGTTGTGGCGAGCCTGCTCTCGAAATACTCGGCGAGCTTCTCACCCGAGGTGCGAATGTGCTGAGCCATCGACCCACGCGCCTGGACCGCATCACCGGAAGCGATTGCCGCGAGGATCGCTGAGTGGTCTGCAGCGGTAGTCTCGGGCCACCCGTCGATCTGAGCGTAGAACGCTCTCGGAACGTACTTCACAAAACCGCCGAGCGCCCACCGAAGTCGCGACGATCCCGCGATACGGTACACCTCGCGATGGAATCCGTGGTTGAGTTGCTCGAGTGCTTGCGTGTCAGCGGACGCGGCAGCGGCCATCAGCCGGGCATGCGTGTCGCGCAGCCCATCAAGCTCGGCGGGAGTCACTCGCTCGGCCGCACGGGCCGCGAGTTCCCCTGCAATGAGGGCGTGCCCGGCGAAGATATCCCGGATATCGTCGGCGACAAGCGGCGCAACCGTAAACCCTCTGCGGGGAACCAGGTCGAGGAACCCCTCAGCTTTGAGTGCGTGCAGCGCCTCGCGAACCGGTGTGGCAGACACATCGAGCCGATTCGCGAGGCTCTCCGCACGGATGGACTCTCCCGACTGGTACTCCCCCGCAATGATCGCCTGTCGCAGATACGACGCTACCTCGTCACTCAGTTGTCGCCGCTGAACCGGCGCATCGAATGGGATCATCGACGCTCCACCTTCGCTCCTCAGCAGGCCGCCCTTTGCGGCACTAGGAAAGGATATCGAAAGTATTCTATAGCGACGATGTTGCACGGGGACGGGGCGGAGGGCCAAAGACCGTGCCGCTATTTATCTGCACCTGGCTTTGCGACCCTTGCCCACTCGTCGAGAATGCCACGTCCGTCATAGCCATGGCTCTCCTGCTCGACGATCCACGCTTCCTGCGCCGCTTTCATTGCGGGCTGGAGGCTTTCGAGCTCTGCTGGCGTGAGCTCGTAGAACTCGACCTGCCCTGCGGCCTCCTCCATGATCTCCTCACGCATTCCACCAGTGCCTTTCCCGTAGTTCTCAAGCGCCGCCACCGACGCCGCCTCAATGGCCTCCTGAATGTCCTTCGGAAAGGAGTCCCACTTTGACTGCGCTATCCCAAGGGAGACGCCAGCGACCCCGAGCTGGGCATTTGTCGAAATTGACTCTGCGACTTCGTGCAGCCGGTATTGGATCGCGCTCTCTCCCGGAGTAATGGACGTGTCAATTGTGCGCCGTTGAAGCCCCTCGTAGACTTCGTTCGTGCCGAGGGTTGCAGCGGCGCCACCAGCCTCGACAGTCATAACGTCAAGCATGCCGCTCGCGCCTCTCACTGTGAGTCCATGCCAGTCCTCGACACCACGAATCGGCGCGCCCCGATTCACAAGCTGATACTGGCCGGCGACCACGCCGAGCAACGGCTTCACGCCTTTGTCTGCCCACTCAGCGCTGCCCAATGTCTCGAGAAGGAACTCATTGTATGGCTCTGTCGCCTCGGGCAGCCCAGCAGGGGTCTCGATGCCAGGCAACGCAACCACTCCGGAGAGGGGCAGATCGACCGGGGCGGCAACCGTTGGCGTGAAGAACGCGGCGTCTACGACGCCACTTTCAACCGCGGCAAACAGTTCGGTGCTCTCGACAAGCTGCCCACCAGGGTAATAGTCAAACGTGACGCGGCCGTCAGTGCGTTCCACGACTTCTTCCTGCCACGGAACGATAAGTTCTGTTGCAAGAAAGTGCGTCGGGGGCATGTAATCGGCAAATCGAATCGTATAAGTATCGTCATCCCCTGGCGCCGCCGATGAACTGCAGCCGGCGGCTGCCAGCGCAACGCCGACGGCTCCAGCTACAGCGATCGTTCGGAGCGCTCTGGTTCGCATGGGGCTGTGGTTCATTACCGTATCTCCGTATCGTCGTTGTGTTGTTTTCTTGAGGGGAAGGCGCTAGGGCGCGAGGCTTGGCAAGAGTGTGGCGATTTGCGGCACTGCGATGACGATCGCCACCGTCACCAGTGAGATGAGCACGAACCACATGGATCCTCCAAACACATCGCGAAGGTCTGCTTTCGTTACGGAAGTCGCGACGAACACGTTGAGACCGAGCGGAGGCGTCAACAGCCCGATCTCGATCATGAGCACGACGATGATGCCGAACCAGATGCCGTCGTAACCGAGCGAGGTGATGAGCGGGAAGAAGATTGGGAGCGTGAGTAGCATCGCGCCAATTGCGTCCATGAACATCCCAAGGATCAGATAGACGAGAATCACGAACATCAAGACCAAGAGCGGCGCGAGCCCGGCGTCGGCAATCACACGAGTCAGCGACTGGGTGATTCCAGTCAAGGTCACGTACTGCGCGAAGATCTTCGCGCCAATGATCACAAGGAAAATCGACGCAGTGGTCTCAACTGCTCGCTGTAGAGCCTCGCGGATCGCTTTCCACCGAAGCCCGCCAAAGACCACACCAACGATGAGGGCGCCAAACGCCCCGATTGCTCCTGCCTCAAGCACAGTCACAATCCCTGAATAGATGCCTCCGAGCACGAGGATGATGAGCAGCAAAGCCGGAAACGTGCTCGTGAGGGACCGAAATTTCTCGGACCACGACGTTGCTGCCGACGCCGGCGCCGTACCCGGTTTGACTTTCACCCACACGACGATGAGAACAATAAACAGAATCGCTTGAAGAATCGCGGGCAGAATACCGGCGGCGAAGAGCTGCGAAATGGAGGTCTCGGTGGTGACGCCGTACATCAGCAACAGAATGCTTGGGGGAATCATCGCGGCAAGCACGCCACCTGATGCTGCCGAGCTCACCGAGAGTTTGTCGGAATACCCTGCCTTACGCATCTCGGGCACTGCGACCCGAGCAAGGGTACTTGTCGTTGCGAGACTCGATCCTGAAATCGTTCCCATCGCTGCGCCGGCACCGATTGTTGATGCGGCGAGCCCGCCCGGGATTCTGCCGGTCCAGGCACGGGCAGTATCAAACAGCCTCGAGGCAATTGTGCTGCCAGAGAGGAACTCTGCCATCAGAATGAACAGTGGAATCACGCTGTAGGTAAAGGTCGAGGTGACGGCCTGAGGAGTGATTGCAAGCAACCCCTCGACAAGGCCGAAGTCCGAGACGAAGAGCATGCCGACTACGCCGGCAAGGAGCATAGAGAATGCGACAGGGACCCCCAGCGCCATGAGAGCGAGGAGCAGCAGGAGCGGCACGACGATCTCAAGCATGGGTCGCCCCCGCTTCCAAACCGGGTTGCTCTTGACCGCTTGCATCCTCACGACGGGGCACGAAGAGCCCAACTGCGGAGACGAGCAAGCGCAGCCCCAACCCGATCAATCCGAGCACGACTATAAGCCAGCTCGGCCCGACCGGCATTCGGATCTGTCCGGAGAGGTAAGTCCCGTTGCGCGCGGCGAACTCCCCTAGCGCGCCTTCGAGCATGAGTAGCGTCAGGCCGAACATGACGAGTGCCGCCAGCAGATCGGCGATCTTTCGCCACAACGGGTTGAACGTGTTCACCAAGAATGTTGCCCTGATCTGGCCGTTGCCAGCCTGCAGCTTGGGCACTGCCAGCCAGACGAGCGCTGGGAGAACGTAGAGGACGACGATGTCGAGCGTTCCCGTAATTGGCGAGTTGAAAAAGTACCGTGCCGCTGCGTTGAGCACGGTGAGCAACATCAAGCCTGCGAGGGCGAGTTGGGCGCCAGCTTCAAGGAACACCTCGATCCTGCCGAGCCACCTGTCTGTTATCGCGTACCCTCGGTCAAAACGCGAAGCTTCGGCACCGGGCCACTTCAACCGGTGCTCCCGGTCTTCGCCGGCGACTCCGTTCATTGGCTGCCCCTCCTTTGGAACATGTTGGCGCTGGTCTGTTGAAAGCCCCAGTCGCGCCTTCCTCTGCTCATCGCTTGGAGTACCCCCAGGCAAGCAGCTAAGTTTCAATCGTCTTTGGCGATATTCGTTGTTGTCCAATACTCAAAACTGTTGATTTGAGACCTGAGAGACATGAGTCGCTCCCCCTACGATGCCTGGTGCAGCGCGACGGGAAGCAGCCTCAGTACCCGCATCAACGCAGGGTTCTGGCTCTCCGCCCGCCACACCACCCGAAGTTCCAGCGGCGGGAGGTGATCGACAAGTTCTTTGAACACCACCCCGGGCACTTCGAGATGTTCGCGCACCGCGTCGACCACCAGGCTGATCCCGAGACCCGCGGCGACAAACACCATCGTCGCCTTACTGTCGGGCGACACTTGCACCACCCGCGGGATGAAGCCTGCCGCTCGAGCATGGATGTGGAGTGAGCGCTCCATCGCAGCTGCGAACTCAGGAGCGAGGGTGATGAATGGCTCGTTGGCGAGGTCGGCAAAAGCAATGTAGTCCTTCTCAGCAAGCTCGCTTCCCTCAGGCACCGCGAGTAAGAACGACTCAGTTCGCAATAGCCGGGATCGTATTCCGGGCAGGTCCTCGTAGACCCGGAGTATCCCGAGGTCGACCTTGTCGTCGAGCACCGCGTCGATTGCATTGACCCCGTAGAGCTCGCTCACAATCTCGATTCGGATTCCCGGGTGCCGTTCCCGCACGAGCCGCACCAGCTCTCCAAGCACCTCGTGCGTCGCGTAACCGCCGAGTGCGATCCGTACCCTTCCGATCTGCCCACCGACGGCATCTCTCGCCGCTCGGTCCGCGTGCTCCATGGCGTGCAACGCGGCTCGCATGGGAGGGAGGATCACTCGCCCCATCTCGGTGAGGGCAACACTTCGGGTGCTTCGTTCGAAGAGCTCGCCCCCGAGTTGGGCCTCCAACTGGCGGATCACCCTGCTGAGATAGGGCTGTGCGATGCGAAGCGACTCAGCAGCGCGGCCGAAATGTAGGTGCTCAGCTACCGCGAGAAATGCCCGTACTTGACCGATTTCCATGGCGGGATTGTTTCACGTGGGGAACGAATGACGACAACTTTGATATTGGACAGTTATGAAAATTGCTGCGAACGTAGCCTTACAGCTGCGCAAAGAAGGGCACACGATGACTACTATCCACACAGCGAGCTCGTCGACGTCCAAAGTTGTGACGCTTGCCGAGGCCATCGCCACTCACGTCAAGGACCGGGACACCGTGTCGATCGAAGGGATGTCGCATCTCATCCCGTTCGCGGCGGGCCACGAGATTATCAGGCAAGGCAGGCGGCGGTTGACGCTCTGCCGCATGACTCCAGATCTCGTATCGGATCAACTCATCGCGGCAGGCTGCGTCGACAAACTCGTCGCATCATTCTTCGCCAGCGGATCGGCGGGCTCCCTCTACGAGATTCGGCGTCGTGTCGAACAACACGACCCGACCCCACTTGAGATCGAGGAGTACACACACTACGGCATGGTGTGCAGATACCATGCCGGAGCAGCGCGCCTGCCGTTCATGCCGCTGCGCTCCTACACCGGCAGCGACATGCCCCGGTTGACACCCGCAATCAAGAGCGTGCGCGACCCCTACTCGGGCGGCACAACCTACGTCGTCCCCCCGTTGAATCCCGACGTCACCATCGTGCAGGCGCAGCGCGCCGACCGACGCGGCAACGTCCAGATGTGGGGAATTCTCGGCGCACAGCAGGAGGCTGTCTACGCCGCGAAGAAGGCGATCGTGCTCGTCGAGGAGGTGGTGGCCGATGAGGTCATTCAGGCCGATCCAAACCGCACGATACTTCCGGCGCACGCCGTGACTGCCGTCGTTCACGCCCCAGGAGGCGCACACCCTTCGTACGCGCAGGGCTACTACGACCGCGATGGACGTTTCTACCGCGAATGGACAGCGATAAGCCAAAACCCAGAGCGTCTCCAAGCGTGGCTCAAGGAGTGGGTCTACGAGGTTGCTGACCCCGCCGCCTATGTGGCGAAGCTCGGTGCAGAGCGATGGGACGAGCTTGCGGTTGGCGAGAACCTCTCGGGTCGCGTGAACTACGGGAGCAGAATCGAGGAGCAGCAGCGATGAGTTCACCTGACGTATCAGCAGTACAGCTGATTGACTTCGACGCCAACCCGGTCACCACAACAGAGATCATTGTCACCCTTGCCGCTCGGGCACTTGCCGACAAGGTTCGGGTATTTGCGGGAGTGGGGCTTCCCACGCTCGCAGTCGACCTCGCGCGGCGCATCTCGAACGAGAACCTCGAGCTTGTCTACGAATCAGGCGTGTGCGGCGCGCACCCCACCGCGATGGCCGAAGGCATTGGCGACTCTGTCGTGGTCTCATACTCTGAGGCCGTACTGAGCATGGCCGGCCTGTTCGGCTACGTGCTGCAGGGCGGAAACATCGACGTCGGATTCCTTGGCGCAGCACAGGTTGACAGGTACGGCAGCCTCAACACAACCTTCATCGGGGACTGGGAGCAGCCTCAGGTTCGGCTGCCGGGAGCCGGAGGTGCGATTGAGATCATGCAGAATGCGAAGGAGGTGTTTGTGATCCTCCGACGCCATGACAGAGCGGCGTTCCCCGCGCAGCTTGATTTTTGCACGTCACCGAGTCCAGTCGCCGCTGCGAAGGATCCCCTCGGCATCCAACCTGCCGGGGTTGGCACAACGAGAGTCTTCACCCCTCTTGGGGTTCTCACCCGAGAGGATCCGATGGGAGAACTGGTGCTTACCTCTGTCCACCCAGGAGTGTCCGTCGAACACGTGCTCGAGCACACAGGGTGGCCGCTGCAAGTCTCACCCGATCTGGCAGTCACCGTGCTTCCCACCGAGCACGAGGTTCACCTGCTTCGCAACGAGATCGACCGAGTGCGGCTGTACCTCCGCTGACGGCAGCTTCTTCCCCCGTGACGCGGGCACAGGAGCTGCCGGAAGAACCCCACAAGGAATCGAGAGTGAGAATCCAATGGAATCGATAGCGGACGAAATCGTCAGCAAGGACGTCGCCTCCCGCGCATCCGCTGAGCGACTTGCGGCCGTGCTTTGCGCGCCAGAATTTCCCGCGGCGCCACACCCTACGAGCCTCTTCCCGGTCGGACACTGGCTGCTCTTCACACCGACGACAGCAAGCACCGAGCTCGGACCTGACGGGCATCCAGCACGGCCCGCGGACGATCCATATGCCGACCTCCCCCGGAGAATGTGGGCGGGGAGCTCTATCGCGTTTCGGGCACCGATCCTTCTCGAGGCCACCGTCAACCGCCGCTCACGCACGCTCGCGGTGGTTCCCAAGACCGGCGCGAGCGGCCGACTCGCGTTCGCGACGGTGCGCCATGAGCTGTCGGTGGGAACAGAAGTCGCACTTGTCGAGAAGCAGACAATCGTGTACCGAGAGCCCGCGACCGCGAACACCGCTTCCGGCGCTGTTCCCCTACCCTCGGCTGGACACGCGCGACCCGACTCCCCGAAGCCAAGCGGATGGGACTGGGTATGCACCGAGCGCCCCAACGAGGTGACCCTATTTCGCTACTCCGCACTCACATTCAACGCGCACCGCATCCACTACGACGTCACCTATGCGACGGCCGTCGAGGGCTACCCCGGCCTCGTGATCCAGGGCCCGCTACTCGCAACGCTCCTCGTGCACGGTTTCGTCCGTACACACCCAACGGCACGCATTACCGAATTCACATTCTCGGCGAAATCCCCGACGTTCGCGAACGAGCAAATCCACATCTGCGGCCGCGCTCTCGGCGCCGGAGAGGAAGAACTCGCCGTCATCGCCCCCGGGGGCGCTGTTGCCGTCACTGCCAGGATCACCTACGCCTAGCGCGGAGACCCTGACGGCATCTCGTCATCATCAAAGGAGAAACATGACCCGCGCTGCAATCATTGCCCCCGTTCGCACCCCCGTCGGCCAGTTCGGCAAGTCCCTCCGGGACATTCCTGTCGAGACCCTCGGAGCCGCGGTCGTGCACGCGCTCCTCGACCGTTCGGGCATCGATCCAGCTGCCATTGACGACGTCGTGTTTGCCCAGTCGTATGCGTCAAGCGAGACGCCCTGCGTCGGGCGTTGGATCGCCCTCGAAGCAGGCCTTCCGGTGCAGGTCGCCGGAATGCAGCTCGACCGCCGCTGCGGGGGTGGGCTGCAGGCGATCGCGACGGCAGCGATGATGGTGCAGACAGGCGCCGCAGACGTTGTCATCGCCGGCGGTGTTGAGAGCATGAGCAACATCGAGTACTACTCGACGGACATGAGGTGGGGCCGACGATCGGGCAACGCCACGCTGTACGACAGGCTGGAGCGCGGACGGCTTCGGTCGCAACCTGAGTCACGATTCGGTCGAATCTCAGGCATGATCGAGACCGCCGAGAACGTCGCACGGCGCTATTCGATCCGGCGCGAAGAAGCTGACGCTTTTGCTGCGCGAAGCCACGCTCGGGCGGCGGCGGCGTGGGACCGCGGCGCATTCGCTGACGAAATCGTGCCGCTCACGATCCCCCAGCGAAAGAGCGACCCGCTCCTGTTCGCGCACGACGAGGGTGTGCGCCCGGATACGACGCCCCACTCACTCGCCGCGCTCCCTCCCCTCATTCCGGGCGGGGTGACCACGGCTGGTAACGCGAGCCAGCAGAACGACGCTGCGGCAGCTTGCCTGGTGGTCGCAGAAGACAAGCTCGATGAGTATGGGCTTGAACCGATGGCGTTCCTCGAAGGCTGGACGGCGGTCGGGTGCGAACCGAGCGAAATGGGCCTCGGCCCCGTGCCTGCAGTTGAGCGGCTGTTCAAGCGCACAGGCCGGTCGTGGGCTGACATCGACCTTGTCGAACTTAACGAGGCGTTTGCGGCCCAGGCACTCGGCGTGCTGCGCGGGTGGGACTGGGACGAGCAAGACAAGCTCAACGTCAACGGCTCCGGTATCTCGCTTGGCCACCCGGTCGGCGCCACCGGCGCGCGCATCATGACCACGCTGCTCCACGAACTTCACCGCCGCGGCGGTGGACGCGGCCTCGAGACAATGTGCGTCGGCGGCGGCCAAGGCGTCGCGGCACTATTTGAGGTGGTCTAGGTGAGCGGCCCACTCGCAGGGATGCGGGTCGTCGAAATTTCAGCGTTCGTCGCAGCACCACTCGCTGGAATGACACTCGCGCAGCTCGGCGCCGAGGTGATCAGGATCGACCCGATCGGCGGCAACATCGACTACCACCGGTGGCCCGTGACGCCAGAAGGCGACAGCATTTACTGGCGCAGCCTGAACCGCGGCAAACGATCGGTAGAACTCGATCTGCGATCAGCCGAGGGCCAACAGTCAGCAACCGACATCATCGCCTCGGCAGGGGCAGTACTCACGAATCTGCCCGCACACGGATGGCTTGACTACGACCGTCTGCGGCAACGGCGTGAAGATCTCATCATGTTGCGGCTACTGGGCAACAGCGATGGCTCCCCCGCGGTCGACTACACCGTCAACGCGGCGAGCGGTTTTGCATCAGTCACGGGCACAGACGACGCCCCAGTGAACAACGTCGTGCCGACGTGGGACGTCACAGCGGGGCTCTACATCGCAACAGGAATGCTGAGCGCAGAGCTCAGCCGGCGCGAGACCGGGCGCGGCCAGGAGATCACGCTTGCGCTCTCAGACGTCATGCTCGCCACCGTTGGAAACCTCGGCTATATCGCCGAGGTCAGTCTCACTGGGGCTTCGCGCGGATCCATTGGGAATGCGGTGTACGGCGCGTACGGTCAGAGCTTCCGCACGGGCGACGGTCGGTCACTGATGGTCGTCGCGATCTCGAACAGCCAGTGGCGCAGGCTCGGCGAAGCGACTGGGCTCAGCGACAAGCTCGCCATGATCGGGCCAATGCTCGACGTCGATCTCTCAACCGAGGGCGGACGGTATGAGGCTCGCGAAGCCATCGACGCCGTGTTGAGGCCCTGGTTCGCCTCGCGCACTGCTGATGAAGCGGCTGTGACCCTGCAGGAGGCTGACGTACTACAGGGCAAGTTTCAAAACTTTGCCGAGCTCGTAGCCAAGGATCCTCGCTGCAGCGTGGCAAACCCGCTGTTCACTGAGATCGACCAGCCAGGCCTTGGGGCGATCATTGCACCGCGGTCGCCGCTGACGTTTGGCGGGACACCGGCACCGAGTGCCAGCCCGGCGCCCGAGCTTGGCGTTGACACTGACGACGTGATCGGGTCTGTTGGTGAATCCCAGTCCCGTGAGTGAATCGCACGCGACTTGAGCGGTGCTGTGCCGCGCGTCTCGCCGCTCTAGCTCAACGATCCTTCGTGCTGTCTGCACAGCGGATCCAGCAGCTGCGCGAGCGGAACATTGAGCGCGTGGGCGATCGCGTGGAGCGTTCCCACTCGAGCCGATACCCGGCCTGCCTCGATCTGAATGATCGTCTTGCGGTGCACGCCAGCGGCCTCTGCAAGGTAGTCAATTGAGCACCCGAGAGCGCGTCGATGCTTGGCGACTTCGACGCCGAGCGCAAGCAAATCCGGTGCTGGTACTGCCACACCTCTACGATGCCGCAGTAGCGTTTATTGCACAGTAACTTAAAAGCGCCTATCATTCGAAGCAGCAGCACTCCAGTTTCTGTACATCGAAGTACCCGGATAGGAGCACCCATGCCTCAACAACCCACCGTTCTGTATGAAGCGCGTGACCGGAAGGCGTACCTCACGCTGAACCGGCCGGAAACGCTGAACGCGCTCACACTCGAGATGGCCAGTGAACTCGCGGCGGCAGTCGCCCGAGCAAACGCCGACGACGAGGTGCGGGTGATCGTGGTGCGTGGCGCGGGCCGGTCGTTTAGCTCGGGCTACGACCTGCACCGATATGCCGAACAAGGCGTCGATAACCAGGGCGATGTGTGGGATCCAATCAAGGACTACTCGTCGATGCGCGCCGCGACGGAGCAGTACTTCAGTCTGTGGCGGTCGCTCAAGCCGACAATCGCAAAAGTGCAAGGCCACGCGGTGGCGGGAGGCAGTGATGTCGCACTGAGCTGCGACCTCGTCGTCATGGCCGAAGACGCCAAGATCGGCTACATGCCAGCCCGGGTGTGGGGGTGCCCGACAACGGCAATGTGGGTGTATCGACTCGGGGCAGAGCGGGCGAAACGAATGCTCCTCACGGGCGACACGATCAGCGGAACCCAGGCCGCCGAGTGGGGGCTCGTGCTTGAGGCGGTCCCCCAGACGCTCCTCGACGCGCGAGTCGAGGAGCTCGCCGACCGCATGGCGACAGTACCGAGTAACCAACTCGCGATGCAAAAGCTCATGGTGAATCAGGCCTACGACAACATGGGGCTCCAGACCACCCAGAACCTCGCGACACTTTTCGACGGCATCACCAGGCATTCTCCGGAGGGCCGGTGGTTCATGGAGTTCGCGCAGCAGCAGGGGTTCCACGCGGCAACCAAGTGGCGGGACGCGGGCGGACTTATCCCGAACGGCGGCGGCTCCATTCCGACCGAAGCCGAAGTCGCTGCGCTCTAGCCAGCCCGGCACAAGCCCGACGCGAACAAGGGAGTTCACCGTGCACCTCACAGAATCCTACTTTCCCGCAGACACGAGCCGGCCCGTGCTCGAGCACACGCTCGGAGACATCTTGCGGGCCGCGGCCGCCGACTCGCGGGACCACACGGCGCTCATCGGAGTCTCAGTCGACGCCCCGCCGCGGGAGTGGACGTACGGCGAGCTGCTCACCGACGCGGAGCACGGCGCCTCGTGGCTCCTGCAACGCTTCGAGCCTGGCAGTCACATCGCTGTCTGGGCCGCGAACGACCCCGAGTGGCTGCTGCTGCAGTGCGCGACTGCGCTCGCTGGGATGACACTCGTCACCGCGAACCCGGCGCTTCGCGGGCAGGAGCTCGCACATATTCTCGCCGCTTCGCACTCCGATGCTGTCGCGTTCCCAGAAGAAGTTCGAGGCACCCGCATGGCACCGATCCTCTACGAGGCACTGGACAGGGTGCGGCTGCGAGCGCGGAACGAACCTTTGCGGGTCCCGTCACTCATCCCGCTTGCGGGATGGCTCGACGCCATCAGGGAGACGCCGATCGCCACTGAGTTCCCGGTGGTTCGCCCTGGTGACGCGATCCAGCTGCAGTTCACGTCAGGCACGACCGGGCTGCCGAAGCCGGCACAGCTCTCGCACCGCGCGATGATCACGAACGCCGACTTCGTGAATGCCCGCGGCGAGATGTCTGATGCAGGAGTCGGCGTCTCTCCGCTGCCACTCTTTCACACCGCAGGTTCTGGGCTAGCGGGGTTCGGCACGTTTCTCACCCGAAGCACCCTTGTGCTGCTGCGAACCTTTGATCCGGACCTCGTGCTCGACGTCGTGGAACGATACGGGGCGACGGATCTCCGCATGGTGCCCGCAATGTTTCGCGCAACGCTCGAGCGCACAGCGATGCGCAGCGCCGACCTCAGCTCGCTGCAGACGGTCTCCTCTGGGGGCGACTCCGTTCCTTGGGAGCTCTCGCGCGAGATCGAAGAGGTCTTCGGGGCACCGCTGACAACCGTCTACGGACAGACTGAGCTCAGCCCGATCCTCGCGCAAACGTCGCCGGCATCCGACGAGGGTGCTCGGTGGGGCACGGCGGGTACTCCCCTCCCGCAGGCGGAGGTCAAGATTGTCGATCCGCAGACCGGCGACATCGCCAAGGTCGGTGAGAGCGGGGAGATCTGCGCCCGCGGCTACCAGGTGGTTGCGGGCTACTACGGCATGCCCGAGGCGACGGCCGAACTCATCGACGCAGCGGGATGGCTCCACACAGGTGATCTCGGGTTCATGAGCGATACTGGCGCGCTCACGATCACGGGGCGAGTGAAAGACCTCATCATCCGTGGCGGTGAGAACATCTACCCGCGCGAGGTGGAGGCAGCGATTCAGACCCACCCAGACGTTGCGCTCGCGGCCGTCGTTGGCGTGCCGGATCGCCGCTGGGGTGAGACCGTCGCGGCGACGATCAGCTTCCACGATGACACCGCGCCGCTCACCGCGAACGACCTCAAGGACTATCTGCGCCCGCGGCTGTCCCCGCAGAAGATTCCGGCCAGTTGGTTTCAGGGCACGGACCTGCCCGCCAACGCAATGGGAAAGCTGCAGAAGCACAGGCTGCGCGACGCGCTACAGCAGGGCGCCTACAAGAAGTTGCTCGACTAGTCCCCCGCCACTCGCCGATCGGCCGATCAGGCCCGATCAGCTGTGCCGTCCGCACCGGCAAGCATCGCGTCAAACGCGGCGACGATTATGCCCTGCTCCTCCCGGCTCCAGCCCGCCGTGCGCGACCGCACGCCGCGGCGAACGAGCTCGCTGAGACCCTCCCGGAGGATTTCCCGTTGTTCGCTCAACTCCAAGCCCGCAATGTCTTCCTCAGCGACTGCGAGGTCGACGAAGAGCACGCCTTCCGCCGACGAGTACCGCACCGTTGAGCGCCGCTCGTACTCCCGCGGGAGCGACCGGAATGCGATGAAGAGCTCCCCGGCTACAGCCTCCGTTGCGCGTTCAAACTGCGAGGCCGCCGTCAGCAGCTCCTCCGAGAGCAGCGCGACGTCTCCGACCGCGCCGGTATCTGTCGTCTTGGCGATGCGCATTGCGAATCCGTTTCTGACCTGACGCCCGATTCCAGGACGTTCACTCACAGCCTAGGTCACGCGTGGGCGCGGGTGCCATCGTGTGGGGCCCTCTCGGCGGGCCCCACACGACGCGCTTACGCGAGGCCGAGCGAACGAGCGATGACGAGCAACTGCACCTCGTTGGTGCCCTCGCCGATCTCAAGAATCTTCGAGTCGCGGTAGTGGCGCGCCACCGGGAACTCGTTCATGAAGCCGTTGCCGCCGAAGATCTGAGTCGCGTCGCGCGCGTTGTCCATCGCGGCGTCGGAAGCGGTGAGCTTCGCGATAGCTGCCTCGGTCTTGAACGGCTTGCCCTCGGCGCACAGTCGCGCGGCGTGATGCCAGGAGAGCTTCGCGTTGTGCACACGCAGTTGCATTCGCGCGATCATGAACTGGATGTGCTGACGGGTCTTCAACGGTTCGCCGAACACGTGACGCTTCCCCGCATAGTCGATCGCCTGCTCGAGGCACCCTTCGGCCGCGCCGGTCGCGAGCGCAGCGACGGCGATCCGCCCCTCGTCGAGCGTGTGCAGGAAGTTTGCGAAGCCACGGCCCCGCTCACCGAGGAGGTTCGCCTCGGGCACGCGCACATCATTGAACGTGAGCGCGTGGGTGTCAGACGCGTTCCAGCCGACCTTGTCGTAGGCGGGCTCGACAGTGAAGCCAGGTGTGCCGCTCGGCACGATGATCGTCGAGAGTTCCTTGCGGCCGTTGTTCTCCCCCGTGACGGCAGTTACCGTCACGAACTTGGTGATGTCAGTGCCGGAGTTCGTGATGAACTGCTTCGAGCCGTTGATGACCCACTCACCGTTCTCGAGTCGAGCGGTTGTGCGTGTGGCGCCGGCGTCCGATCCGGCCTCCGGCTCAGTGAGGCCGAAGCCAGCGAGTGCGCGGCCCGCGAGCAGGTCGGGAAGCAGCTCCGCTTTCTGCGCGTCAGTGCCAAACCTGAAGATTGGCATCGCGCCGAGGCTCACCCCTGCCTCGAGCGTGATCGCGATGGACTGGTCGACGCGGGCGAGCGCCTCAATCGCGAGGCAGAGCGCGAAGTAGTCGCCGCCCTGACCGCCAACTTCCTCGGGGAACGGGAGCCCGAACAGGCCCATGTCACCCATCTGCGCGACGATGTCGAGCGGGAGGGTGTGGGTGCGATCCGCCTCGTACGAGATGGGTGCGACGACCTCGTCTGCGAACTCGCGCACCATCTGGGCGAGCTGCAGCTCCTCCTCGTTGAGACTGTAGTTCTCCATCAAACTGTTCCTTCGTTGTGTCGAGTGGGGCAACCGCGCACGCGGGTGCTGTGCGTGACCCCGGGTGGGAAGTGTCGCCTGTGGGCGACACCAGGGTGGTGGTGCCGGTTACGGCAAATGGCCGAGGCCACGCGCGAGCGCGACCGATTCGACTCGATTGTGGGCCCCGAGCTTGCGCATCGCGCTGCGCAGATAGCTCTTCACGGTTTCGAGTTCGAGGTGCAGCCGCTCCCCGATCTCGCGGTTACTCAGCCCGAGCGCGACAAGCGCAAGCACGTCGATCTCTCGGACCGACAGTGCAGGCCCCTCGGGAGCGGTCTCCGGGGTGAGCTTGTCGAGGATCGCCTGGATCCCGATCTGGGTGTCGGCGTCCTCAACCGTGCGCGCGAGCTCACGGAGCTCGGCGAACGCGACACGCACCTGCTCCCACTCGCGGTCGGCGGGCGCGGAGCGAACCGCGCGCAGGTACTCGGCGGTCTCCACGGACTCGACCTGCTTCTGCACTGCCTCGTCTACGGCAACACGAAAGGCGACAGCCTCGGCGGCGGCACGGACGCTCCGCACCTCCTGCGCCGCGAACGAGCCAGTCTCGCGCCTCGCGCCGTACACGATGCCGCGGGCGTCGCCGTCGACGACGATCGGGAACGCGACGACCGACCGCAGCGACTCCGCTTCGACAGCCGGGTCGTAGTGCCTGGAGATCGACGAGTCATGCAGATAATCCTGGGCAGCAGTCGGGGCTTTTTGTGCGAACGCGAGCCCGCCGAGCCCCTTGCCCGCGCGAATCACGAGCCCGGTGAGCGCTGGCGTGAGAGCACCGACGGTGTGGGTGATGGTGAACCGATCCGAGTCGGGTGCGGCGTAGCCGCCGAACAGCACGTCAAGGCCGGTCGCCTCGCGCGCACCCGCGAGCGCCCCCGCGACAGCCGAGCGCATCATGACGCGCCCGCAGCCGTGACGCCGTGAACCTGCCGCCTGGCCGCGCACCGCGTGCGCCCGCCGTCAAGCTTGAACATCGGACCTCCTTGTCGCCCGCGCCAGCCCCGGTGATCCGCACGGCTTCGGCGCCGTGCGAGCCAGCCTAGGGCTATCGCGCAGTCATGTCCACCGTACCCCTGGCGCACTGTACACACGCTCAAACGCTGGCCAACATTGTTGTTGCAAGTTCGCGCATCTCGACCTTGCGCACCTTGCCCGTAACTGTCATAGGGAACGCGTCGACGACGTGCACATACTTCGGAATCTTGAAGTGCGTGAGCTTTCCCGCTGCGAACTCCCTGAGACTTTCGGCGGTGAGGATCCCGGCCCCGGGGCGCAGCACGATCCACGCCATGAGTTCCTCGCCGAGGCGCTGATCTGGCACGCCGATCACCTGCACGTCGGCGATGTCCGGGTGCCTGTAGAAGAACTCCTCGATCTCCCGCGGGTAGATGTTCTCGCCGCCGCGGATCACCATGTCCTTGAGCCGCCCGACGATCTGCAGCCTGCCATTCTTGTCCATCGTCGCGATGTCGCCAGTGTGCATCCAGCCGCCAGCGTCGATCGCCTCGGCAGTCTCGTCGGCCTGCCCCCAGTAGCCGAGCATCACCGAGTAGCCGCGAGTGCACAGCTCCCCCGGCTCGCCGACAGGGGCGACCTGGCCGTCCTCGTCGATAATCTTCACCTCGAGGTGCGGCATGACTTTGCCGATCGTCTGGGTGCGGGCGACAAGGTCGTCGGTCACCGACGTCATCGTCGACACCGGCGACGTCTCGGTCATGCCGTAACAAATCGCGACCTCACTCATGTGCATCTCGGCAATGACCTGCTCCATCACCTCGGCCGGACACGACGAGCCCGCCATGATTCCGGTGCGCAGGCTCGAGAGGTCATAGTCGCTGAAGTTCTCGAGCCCAAGCTCCGCGATGAACATCGTCGGGACCCCGTAGAGCGACGTGCAGCGCTCCTGCTCGACGGCGGCGAGAGTCGTCGCCGCGTCAAACGTCGGCGCTGGAAGCACGACGCAGGCGCCGTGGCTGTGCGCGCCGAGGATACCCATCACCATGCCGAAGCAGTGATACAGCGGCACCGGGAGGCACACTCTGTCGGCCTCCGTGTACCCGATTCCCTCACCGACGAAGAAGCCGTTGTTCAGGATGTTGTGGTGCGTGAGGGTCGCGCCCTTCGGGAAGCCCGTGGTGCCCGACGTGTACTGAATGTTGATTGCCTCGTCGAACGTGAGCGGGATCGGCTCCTGTGCCGGCGGGTGCTGCTCGGCGTCGGCAAGCGCGACGTCCCACTCCTTCGTGCCGATGAACAGCACGTTTGTGAAACCAATCTCAGCGAGCATGCCTGCGTAGTCGCTCGTGCGGTACTCGACCGCGCTCACCATAAGCGTGATACCCGACTTCTCAACCGCGTACTTCAGCTCGTGCGTGCGGTACGCCGGATTCACGTTCACGAGGATCGCGCCAATCATCGCTGTCGCGTACTGTGTAAACACCCACTCCGCGCAGTTCGGCGACCAGATGCCGACCCTGTCACCCTTCGTGACGCCGCGCTTTGTGAGCGCCGCTGCGAGCCTCGCGCTTTCGCTTCTCAACTCTGAGAAGCTCCACCGCCGCCCCGTGAATGTCTCGACAAGTGCCTCGTTGCCTGAAAACTTGTCCGTGATCTCGTCGAGCATCTCGCTGATGGTCTGCCCCTTCAGCGGCGTCATGCTCGGTCCCGATGCGTAAGAAATCTGTGCTCCATTGCCCATGGCCTCATGATCCTCGGGGCTCCGCTAGGTCGATACCCCCTTTCGCGGGTGAGATTCTCGGCGCCATACGTTTGAGCGGGCCAGGACCACCACATTGGTCCTGGCCCGCTCACCGACTTCAGCGGAAACACCTACAGCCGGTCGACGCGTCGCCTGTCTGGGCGAAGGCTACGCGACGTAGTCGCCGATAAGGGGGCGGTCGTGGGTGTACGGCGCATCGAGGGCGTGCGCATCGATACCGAGCCCCTCAGCTGCGGCGCGGATCTCGGCGCCGTGTTCCGTCGCAATCCGAACAGCTTCGATGTTCTCGAGCAGACGCTCGGGACGCGTCGCGCCGAACAGCAGTGAAGCAACCTGCGGATTCGTCAAGCACCATGCGAGTGAGAACTGAGCTGGCGTAATCTCGAGGCGCTTCGCGGCCTCGAGAATCTGGGGCACAGTGTTCTTGATCTGTTCGCGGATATCCCCGACGTCGATCCCGATATGACGTTCTGGGTTAAGCACCCCAGCGAGAATTCCACCCTCCATGGTGTCGGATGCGTGGATGCTCATTCCGGTCTGCTCGACAACCTGGCGGTATTGCTCTTCGACGACGTTCCGCCGAACGATGGAGTACTTGAGCTGTGCGAGGGCGGGCCCCTGCACCCCGTTCGCGGTTGCATGCTCGTGAGCGCGCATCAGGTCTTCAGGGATCCAGTTCAGCGCACCCCAACTGCGTGCTCGCCCATCAGCGACGATCTCGGTGATTTCATCGACAAGCTTCTCGACGCTCATACCCGGGCGAGGGTGTTCGATGATCAACGTGTCGACAAACTCCTCGTCGATACGACGCAACATGCGATTGGCTTGGTCACTGAGCGTCTCCTCGGGGTAGGAGAAGTACCAGAGTTTCTCAGCGATCTGGTAGTCATCGCGCTTCGCGCCGGCCTCTCGAATCAGCCGGCTAAAAATGAGTTCGGTATGCGGCGAGTTCCGGTAGTAGGCCACGTCGAAGAATGTGAGTCCATTGTCAAGCGCTGTGCGAACCAGCTCGACCCCGGCCTCGAAGCTCAGACGAGAGTACGTATACCAAGACCCAAGCGATAGCCGTGATACCTCGACATCAGTGGTTCCGAGTCGTGCGGTGTTCATAGATTCTCCTTCTCTGTTTTCTGTTGAGCTGCGATGAGCTTGGCAACGAACCGGCGCGTTCGTTCTGACTTTGGGGCCCGAAAGATCTGCTCTGGTGGACCGGATTCGACGACCTGGCCGCGGTCCATCACCACCACCCCGTCGGAGATCTCTTGAGCGAGACTCATCTCGTGAGTGACGATGACCATGGTCATCCCCTCGGCAGCGAGGCTGCGAATCACATCGAGTACTTCATCGACAAGTTCGGGGTCCAGCGCACTCGTCGGTTCATCGAACAGCATGATCTCGGGTCGCATAGCGAGCGCCCTGGCGATCGCCACGCGCTGCTGCTGGCCGCCAGATAGCTCGGCAGGATAATGATTCGCGTGCCCGGCAAGGCCGACTCGACTCAGTTCATGTTGGGCGAGCGCGCGTGCCTCCGCCTGGGGCAGGCGGCGAACCTGGGTCGGGCCCTCCATCACGTTTTGGAGGGCAGTCATGTGGGGGAAGAGGTTGAAGTGTTGAAACACCATCCCGAACGAGCGTCGCTGCCTGACGACGTCTCTCTCACGCACACGCATGAGTTTGCCCCGTACAGTCTCGATTCCCAGCACCTCGCCGCCATGACGGATCTCGCCGCCATCGATTTCTTCCAGCTGGTTCAGGCAGCGAAGCAACGTGGATTTCCCTGACCCCGATGGGCCGATGATGCTCAGCACCTCGCCCCGATGCAGGGTGAGATCAACGCCCTGCAGCACGGCGACGTCGTGGTACTTCTTGATGAGTCCGCGGACTGTCACAACTGAGTCGCTCATGCGGGAACCTCCAGCGTCTTGAGCTTGCTGCGACGAACGAAGCCCTTTGAGTAGTGCTTCTCAAGTGCGCCCTGTCCGACCATCGCAATGCTTGTGAGGAGCAGGTACCAGAGGCATGCGACGAGCAACATCGGGATCGTCTGGTACGTGCGTCCATAGACAAGCTGCACGGAGGTGAGAAGCTCAGTGAAGCCAATAACGGAAACCAACGACGTACTCTTGAACAGCGTGATGAGCTCGTTGCTGAGCGGCGGGATGATCACCCGGATGGCCTGCGGCATGATGATTCGTCTCATCGCCTGCGCGCGAGTCATGCCGATCGCACCGGCGGCCTCGTACTGTCCTTTGGAGACCGAGAGAATGCCCGCACGGTAGATTTCGCCGACGTACGCTGCCTGGATGAGTGTCAGACCAATGAGTGCGGCCGTGAACTTGTTGATCACGTCGTTCGTCTTCACGGAGAAGAACGTCACGTCGGTGAAAGGAATGCCGACTGTAAATTCAGGCACCAGCGCCCCCATGAAGAAGATGAAGAGCAACACGACAAGCGCAGGGATCGCACGCATCAACCAGATGAAGGCTGTGCCAGCCAGGCGGAACGCGGGGTTCTCTGACATGCGCAGGAACGCAACAAGCCCGCCGGCGACAAGCCCTGTGATCGCTGACAGCACGGTCAACCAGATGGTGTTCATCACCCCACGCAGAATCTCGGGCTTGAAAAGGTACTCGGCGACCACGTTCCATTGCCACCCCGGGGTCACGATCATGAACCTGGCGATGCCGAAAAGTACTACGGCGCCGACACCGCCCCAGATCCACCACGACAGGCGCCGTCGGCCGATGTCGGGGGTTGTCAGGTCAACCTCAATCGGCCCGGTGAGGGCCGGTTGCACGGAGGTAGTCATTAGAACTCTGAACCGTTAACCACGATCTCGTCGAGCTCGAGAGACTCGCTCCCCCACCGCTCGAGAATTTCGTGGTAGGTTCCGTCTTCGTGCATGCTCTGCAGCGACGCACGCACCGCTTCGACCATCTCTGGCCGGTCAACGGAGACTGCCACCCCATACGGCGCGTACCACATGAGCTCACCCACGAGCTCGAATACACCAGGCGTCTCGGCGAGAATGACGTTGATCGGCGAGATGTCGGACCATGCAACCTCGGCCTGCTGCGACTGGACAGCGAGCACTGCCGCCTGCACCGTGTCGTAGGGTTGCACGTCGATGGGGTCCTTGCCCGCATCGACGCAGGTCTTGTTCTCTTCTTCAGCGCGGGTCTGCTGGATCGAGCTAATCGTGACCGCAAGCGAGTGGCCACACAGCGTGTCAACCCCAGTGATGTCTGTCGGCGCGGCCGCATTCCCGATAAGCGCCGTTCCACCTTTGAGGATGTCAACGAACGATGCCGTCCCGCGCCGCTCGATGAAGTCGCCCGAGGCGAGCGCAGCGTCATAACGACCTGATTCAACTCCAGGCATTACGCCACCGCCGGAGACCTGCTCGATCTTGAGCTCGAGACCAAGGCGGTGCGCGTACTCCGCGGTGAGATCGGCGACAATGCCGATGATCTCACTGTTCCCCTCGGGCACGTACTGCAGCGGGGCAACCTGCCCCGACCCGGCCGCGATCCAGACACCGTCCTCATCAGCAGGGACGAGGTCTTTGAGCGAGCCGAACTCGCCCGTGGGTTCGCGTAGCTCAGTTGGCAGGGCGAAGGCGCTCGTTCCCTCTCCTTCGCCACCGTCCGCCAGTTTCCCGCTGTCAGTTGCGGTGCAGCCCGCAAGCATGAGTGCGGCAGCTGCCGCGAGCGATGAGATCTTCAGTGATCGTTTGATAGTCATGGGTTCCTCCTTTGCAGCCCAAGTCAGGCACCTCAAAGTATTCAACCCTTTGACTAATTAGTCAAGACTTTGTTTGTTATATTTATGCAGTGAGTTCCTCGCGGCACAACCGCAACACACCTCACCTCTTATACGATCAGTGAAACCCAGAAAGGTGACGCGATGTGGATTGACGATGCGGGCACTCAACGCGACGATGCGGTACTGCCCGACTGGTGGTTCACGCACTTTGCGTACTCCCACCTCCCCGAACATTTCCCCGGAGTCGACGCCGACGCATCGCGCCTCGTCATGCGCATGCGTCGCGCAACAGGAACAATGGGCGAGTTCGCCCGGGCCGAGCACGGCTCACGCAGCACCGAGTTATCGACCGCTGGCCAGCGCATCATGCTCACTCTGACTCTTTGCGGCCCACTCACCCAGTCAGAGATCGCGGACCTTACGGGAATGAGCCGCGCAGCTGTCTCTTCCGCCGTGCGTACCCTGTTAGCCGACGGCATGGTCAGCCGAGAGACCTCACCGCATGACGGACGGGCAGTCGTGCACACCGCAACCGAACACGGAAAAAGCACCTATCAGCGGGTGTTTCTTGAGCGAAATCGACGCGAGTCACAACTCCTACAGGCCCTCACCCCAGAAGACCAGCGGCACCTCATGGACATACTCGAGAAACTCATGCGCGTCGCGGCCGAAGAGACTGGCCAAGGCATCACCAGGGCCCCGACGGAGCCCTCGCGGTAGACCACCAGGTTCCAGAGCGACAGACACACAGGGCCAAACCTGCTCATGAGACTACCCCCGCAGACTAAACTCGCACGATGGTCGCATTGGATCGCGACCCGCAACTAACACGAGCACGGGCCGTTGCTCAACCGCTCCGCTCTCAAGAACTCGCCTAACAGCGTGCGCGGACTGGCCAAGTCCCTGGCAGTGGCGTAGCTCGAGTTCCGTCGATTTGTTGAAGGGTCAGGCGGAGTACGTCGGGGAGTTTCCCGTCGACGCGGTCCGGAAGCCTGTCGAACTGGGCGTTCACGGTGGCAACGTCGGGTTGATCATCGACGGAATGCAGCATCACCTTGACCGCGGGCCACAGAGATTGCAGGGTGACGATCATGAGGTTCGCGGCGTAGTGGGTGCGGCAGCGTTGCCAGACCGAGCCGAGCAGGCTCGCCGCGATCACTTCGACAAAACCAGACTGGGCGCCAGAGGCGACCAGGCGGACTTCGCCGAACCCGCAAGCAACAAGGTCGGCGAAGATACCGCTCCAGGCCGCCCCGGCCCCACTCGTCGCGACTCGCAGCCCGAGCGCTTCACGGCGCCCACCCCGTCCGCCATCCGGAACACCCGCGACTTCGACAGCGAATGGATCCCGATAGTGTTCACCAGATTGTCAATCCGGCGAGTGGAGTCGCCGGCAAGGTAGCGGCTCGCGACGACTGCGATCAGCGCGGCCCCGGCGCGTTTGCGACACTCGAACAGCCATTCCGGAAGTAGCCCCCGGTGCGCAGCTTCGGGATCGCGAGGTCAATCAACCTGACCCTGGCATCCAGATCGCAGGGTCGGCACCCTTTGCGCTACGCAGTGCGCTCCAGGGACGCCTTGTTCCATTCAGCGCCGCAGCTCAAGTTCAAATGCCAGACCAGGCCGGACCACCCTCAGTGGTACAATAATCCGGTACGTGTTGACGAGCGGAGGCACAGTGTCAATCTCAGCAAGCGAAGCACGCAGGTCCCTCTTTCCGCTCATCGAGCGCGTGAATGCAGACCGCGAGGCGGTAGAGATTGTTTCTCGACGGGGCAATGCAGTGCTGATGCCCGCCGACGAGTACGCGGCGTGGCAAGAAACCGCTTACCTGTTCGCATCCCCGGCGAATGCGCGACGGCTTCTCGATTCATACGAACGCGCCCGGAGCGGCCACACCGAGGATCACAAACTCGACCGGGGCGAGTAGATGAGACTCGCGTGGGATCGGTCGGCCTGGGAGGACTACCTCTATTGGCAGGCCACCGACCGACGCACGATGAAACGCATCAACGCGCTCATTGATGCATGCTTGCGCACGCCGTTCGAGGGGATTGGCAAGCCAGAGCAACTGAAGTACGGAGCGCAAGGCGCCTGGTCGCGTCGCATCACAGCAGAGCATCGGCTCGTGTACCTCGTCGAGGGAGACCTCGTGATCATCCTGCAGGCCCGATACCACTACTAGCGAGAACGCCAAGTAAAGCGCGAATACATCGCAACCCAGGCGAGCACCACCCCACCCATTGCGTTCTGTACCACTGTCGTAATACAGTGGTACATTACGGGCACGAGCCCACGGTGGAAGGATCAACGCATGCATCCCAATGAGCCCCAAGCCGCGCTCAGCGCGACGGGACTCTCGAAGCGATTTGGAGACTTCCAAGCAGTCTCTGGCGTGACGTTTAAGGTCCGGCGGGGGCGCGCGTTCGGGTTGCTCGGACCGAACGGCTCGGGCAAGACGACAATCGTGCGCCTCCTCAATGGGGTGCTCGCCCCGACGGCGGGCAGCGTCGAACTGTTCGGCGAGCCGCTCACTCAGGCGTCTGGCGACAGACTGCGAGAGCGCGTTGGCGTGCAGACCGACACGAACCTCTACGAGACGCTGTCAGTGCACGAGAACCTGAAGATCTGGGGCGAGCTGTACGGCGTGCCGAAGGCGAAGCTGCCTGGCCGCATCACCGAGCTCCTCGAGGTGTTGGGCCTCGCCGACAGGGCGAACTCGCTTGCCGGCACCCTGAGCAAAGGCATGCGGCAAAAAGTGGCTGTCGGCCGCGCGATCATCCACGAGCCCGAGCTCTTGTTTCTCGACGAGCCGACCGCTGGCCTCGACCCCGAGGCGTCGCTCGAGCTCATCGACTACCTCAAGCAGATGATCGCATCGCTCAAGACGACCCTCGTCATCTGCACCCACCAGCTTCATGGGCTCGAGGAGCTGTGCGAGGATGCGGGCTTCCTCATGCACGGTGAGATGGTCGCGCAGGGCGCGATCGGCGACCTGATCGACGACCGCTGGCCGGGCAAGAGAGTCACGGTACAGCTCGGGGACTCGGGCATCACTGGGGCAGCCGCTGCGGCGCTCGTGAGCGACGCGGTTCGCGCGGGCACGGCGATCCCGGAGCCCGACGGCTCGCTGGCACTCACCGTCGCAGACGATCACGCCGTCGAGGCCGCTGTTGCAACGCTCGCGGCAGGTGGCGCTGCGATCCGCGCCGTTGTGCCCGAAACCCCTACGCTCGGCGACCTCTACTTCGACGTCATCAAGACACACCGGGAGGATGCACGATGAACCGCCAAAGGATCCTCACGATCGCCCGCAAAGACCTCAGCGAGGTGCTCCGCAACAAGCAGACTCTCGCACCGCTGCTTGTTGTGCCGATCATGTTCGCCGCGATCTTCCCCGCGGCGATTGCGCTGCTCGGCAGGAGCCCGATACCGACGGCGTCGGTCAACGGCCTCGACGCATTCCTCGACAACATCCCGGAGGGCGTGCTCCCACCCGACCTCGACACCGGCGGGGTTGTCGTCTACGCGGCGCTCACCTACTTCATGGCGCCACTGTTTCTCTTGATCCCCGTGATGGTTGCTTCGGTCGTCGCAAGCTCAAGCTTCGTCGGCGAGAAAGAACGACGCACGCTCGAGGGCCTGCTCTATACGCCCGTCACTAACCGGGAACTCGTGCTCGGCAAAGTACTCGCGTCGCTCGTTCCCGCTGTGGTCATCACCTGGGGATCGTTCGCCATCTACACTGTCATCGCGAACGTGCTCGGCAACCCTGTCGTCGGGCGCACATTCTTCCCGAACCCGACATGGCTGATCGTCGTGTTCTTGCTCGTGCCAGTCATAGCGTTTCTTGCGATCACTCTGATTGTCGCGGTGTCGGGGCGATCGACAACGGTGCAGGGGGCGCAAGGGATCTCGGTGCTCGTGCTGCTGCCCGTGCTCGCACTCGTCATCGGACAGGCGACGGGCCTCATGCTGTTCGACGCACCCATCGCGCTCATCGCCGTGGTCGTGATCGCCGCGATCGACGTCGCAGTGTTCCTCGCGGTGGCAAAGACCTTCGAGCGTGAACGCCTTATCACGAAGCTGACCTAGCGCAGGTGCGCTACGGCTCGAGAAGAGCCGCGAGGTTTGCCAGGGAGGAGGTGAGCCCTGCAGCGTGGTCGCGCGCACGAATTCCGGCGGGAACGTTGCGTGCAATGACTTCAACGATGGTCCCCTCCGCAACCGGGAGGACCTTCCATTCCATCTGCATCGTGCCCTGAAAAGCAGGGTCCTCTGATTCGAAGTCCACTTCCTGGACGACCCGCTCCCCTGGATCGAGTTGAGTGATTCGCGCTTCCGACACGTCCGAGTCGGCTGACGATTTTCCTGGGGCATCGCCAGCATTCTCGTACGTGAGAACGAGCCTGTACGAGCCCCCTTCACGCATATCAAACCGCTCGAATCGGCCACGCATTCCGCTGGGAGGCAGCCAAGCCGCTAGCGCGTCGCTGCTGGTGAGTGCCGAGAACACTGCATCTTTGCCAGTGTGGAGGAGGAGGCTGGCGCGATCTGTTCTACTCATGCGAACACCCTACGTGTTGCCGCCCGCTGAGCCCAGCGTCGCAGCGTCGCAGCGCCAGGGCCCTAGCGCCCATCCCCTACGCGAGCGACAAGAACAGCTTCTCGAGTTCCTCAGGCTTCGCCGAGTCTTCGTTGTCGGGGTCAGCGAGGCACTCCTGCAGGGCCGTCGAGATCACGAGGAAGCCTGCGCGGTCGAGCGCCTTGGTGACCGCAGAGAGCTGCTGGACGACGTCGCGGCAGTGCGCCTCCCCCTCCACGGCCTCAATGACCGCCGCCAGCTGCCCGTGCGCACGGCGCAGGCGGTTCACAATCTTGCGCTTCGCCTCGGGCGCTCCAGTTCCGGCCGCGACTGCAGGGGCAACCGACGTTGCCTCGTCGCGCTCGGGAATTGCGGTGGTCTCTACTTCTGGCATGGGGCCCTCTCTCAGGATCAGACTTGACCACCAGGATACCCCATGGGGTATAGTTGTGCTCGTCATTAAGATACCCCCGGGGGTATACAATCACGTAGCGGCCCTAGGCCCACGAAGGAGAACTCACATGTGCCGACCGACGAAATGCCGCACCTGCAGCAAGACAACCTGGGCAGGCTGCGGTCAGCACGTCGAGATGGTCAAGATGAGCGTCCCCGCATCAGAGTGGTGCAACGGGAAGCACACGCAGGCGCAAATCGACGCAGCGCAGGCCGCCCGCGGGCCGGGCTTCTTCGCACGGCTCTTCGGCCGCTAATCACACTCCCCCACCAGACACGAAAGGTCAGCAACATGGCCACCACCAATCTCACTGTCGACACGTTCGTCCCTACTGTCGAAGGCGACGGCATCGTCTTCGTTGACTTCTGGGCAGCCTGGTGCGGTCCATGCCGCTCGTTCGCGCCCATCTTCGAGCAGGCGTCTGAAACGCACACCGACATCACCTTCGGCAAGGTAGACACGGAGGCCGAACACGCACTCGCGGCAGAATTCCAAATCACCTCGATCCCGACGCTCATGGTATTTCGCGACGGCATCCTCGTCTTCTCGCAGGCCGGGGCGCTCCCCGCACAGCAGCTCGAGCACCTTATTCAGGGCGCTCGCGACCTTGACATGGACGACGTGCGTCGGCAGCTCGCCGAAGCCGCCCAGTCAGGATCCGCGAACGCTTCCGCCTAGCGACCACTCCGGCGACACCACCCACGTACACACCCAAGCATTCATCTCAAGGAGTCCACATATGTGCGCACGAGTCACCTGCACGACCTGCAACAAGCCGACCTGGGCCGGTTGCGGGGAACACATCGAACAGGCGCTTGAGGGCGTGGCGGTCGCCGACCGCTGCAGCTGCAACTAGGCCAACACTCGATCCCCGCCCCCTGCCGTTCACGGAAGAAGGAACCACCATGCTGCTCGAACGCATCTATGACGAAGACCTCGCCCAGGCAAGCTACTTTATTGGCTGCCAAGCGAAGGGCGAGGCGATCGTCGTCGACCCGCGCCGCGACCTCGACGTCTATATAGAGCTTGCCGCGAAGAACGGCATGACCATCACCGGCGTTACCGAGACTCACATTCACGCAGACTACCTGTCGGGTACTCGCGAGCTCGCTGCGCGCACCGGCGCCACGATGTTCGTCTCGGACGAGGGCGGCCCCGATTGGACCTACGGTGCGGGCTTCGACTCCGCCGTGCGTATGAAGCACGGCCACAGGATCACGCTCGGCAACATCACCGTCGAGGCGGTGCACACCCCGGGCCACACTCCCGAGCACCTCTCCTTCCTCGTCACCGATGGGGCACAGTCTGACGAGCCCGGCTTCATGCTGACCGGTGACTTCGTGTTCGTTGGCGACCTCGGAAGGCCAGACCTGCTCGACGAGGCTGCCGGCGGGGTCGACACGAGGTTCGCGGGCGCGGAGGATCTGTTCGCAAGTCTCCGCGACCGTTTCCTCACACTCCCCGACTACGTCCAGGTGCTGCCCGCGCACGGCGCTGGTTCGGCCTGCGGCAAGGCGCTCGGCTCGGTGCCGTCGACGACAGTCGGCTACGAGCGGAACTTCTCGTGGTGGGGAAAGTATCTGCGGAACGATGACAAGCGGGGATTCGTCGAGGAACTGCTCAGCGGCCAGCCAGACGCGCACGCCTACTTTGGTCGAATGAAAGTGCAGAACAAGCTCGGCCCGGCAGTCATCGGCGCTGCCCCGGAGCTCACCGAGTACTCGGTGACCGAGCTGGCTGCCGCCCTCGCAAACGACACCGTCATCTTCGTCGACACACGAAACCACGACGAGGTCCACACCGGCACCGTCGAGCGTTCGCTCAACGTGCCCGGCACTCAGAAGGCAGCGAGCTACGGCGCCTGGGTGTACAACCCGGACGTCGAAACCCGACCGCTCGTGCTGCTCGCCGCAGACCGCGACGAGGCAGCGACGCTTCGAGATCACCTCGTGCGTGTCGGGATCGACTCGGTGACAGGTTTCATCACGTCGCTCGCGGGCCTCGAGCTTGTCACGCCTGAGACAGTGGCGCCGAGCGAACTCGCCGGACACGATCATGTGGCCCTGCTCGACGTGCGCAACAAGACCGAGTACGCCGACGGGCACATCCCCGGCGCCGCCCAGCTGTCGGGCGGCCGGCTGCTGTGGAATCTTGCTGAGCTTCCCGAGAAGGGCGCGGGAACCATCGTGACCTACTGCCAGAGCGGGGTTCGCAACAGCGTTGCGGCGAGCGCCCTGCGGCGAGAGGGGTACAAGGTCGCCGAGCTCGATGGCAGCTACCTTGCTTGGAACGCGATTTCTGGCAACCAGCCAGCGGTCGGGCAGCTCCCCTCGTCTGCGGCAGCCTAGAACGCGCCGCTCTGCCAGACTGAGTGGACGCCCCGAGAGGAACCTCATGAACGAAGCACACGAACGCACGGCCGAGCCGATCATCATCGATACTCGCACGCCAGCGGAGTTCGCGGAGGGGCACCTCCGGGGCGCCCGCCTCATCGATTTCAATGGCGGCGAGATTGAAGCAGCAATCCCGGGGCTCGACCCTGCCGCCACCTACTTGCTCTACTGCCGCTCGGGCAACCGTTCTGGCCAGGCCGCGGCGCTCATGAGCGCCGCGGGCTTCACGAGCGCGACAAACATTGGTTCCCTGACCGAAGCGGCTGAGAGTACGGGCATTGACATCGTTCGGTAACCACAGCGTGGACCCCAAACCGACCACCGGATTCGCACGACGCTGCCCCTGACAGCCGCGACGTTGACATCAAGATCCCGACTGCCGCTCAGCCCAGCTAGTAGAGGCTGGTGACGCTTGGAAGGGGTGCTGTATGTTCACCCAGCAACAGCCACCAGGCGCAGGCAGACACTACAGCTCGGAACCGCCAGCCATGCGCCACAGCCTCGAGAACGCGCCGTCTGGCCGCCGGAGCAGCTCGTCGGGTGCACCCTGCTCGATGATGTGCCCGTGCTCGAGCACAACGACTCGGTCGGCGCCGCGCACCTGGTCGAGGTGGTGGGCGATGACGACGGCGGTGCGACCGTCGCTCACGCGCCGCATGGCCTGAGCGAGTGACGCGTCCGAGCCGGCCTGTGAGCCGGCCTCGTCGAGCACGACCACCGGTGGGTCCGCGAGCAGCACCCGGGCAAGCGCGAGTTGTTGGGCCTCGCGGTGGCTCACCGCTGCGGGAAGCGACCCGGCGAGCCCGCCCTCGATGAGCGCGAGGTCGAACCCGACATCGGCGAGCGCCTGCGAGAGTTCACTGTCGGTCGCGCCGGGCGCCGCGATCCTGAGGTTGTCTGCGATTGACCCCGCGAACATGTGCGTCTCCTGCGCGACGAGCAGGGCGGCGGGGCGCCCGCCAGCGCGCGCCTCGTGCGCTAGCATGCCGCCGATGCGCACCTCACCCGCGGTGGGTTCATCGAACCCAGCGATGAGGCGCGCAAGCGTGCTCTTTCCCGACCCGGAGGTGCCGATGAGGGCGACGGTGGCGCCTGCTTGGATCTCAAGGTCGATGCCGCGGAGCGCGGCGCGCCGAGCCCGCGCCCCGTACCTGTAGCTCACGCCGCGGAGCTCGATCGCGCCGTTCGCGACCTCGCTGGCGCTGGCACCGGCGGCTCTGCCTGCTCGCTCCGCGGCGCCAGCGTTCACGACTCCAGTGAGGCGCTGCAGCCCTGCAAGGGCGCGCTGTAGGTCGTCCATGCTCCCAAGCAGATCACCGATCGGGTTGAAGAGCCTGTGGAAGTAAAGCGCTCCCGCCGTCACCGCGCCAACCGAGAGCCCTACCGCAGTGGCGCGAACGAACCCGACGGCGAGCACCGCGGCGAGGCCAACGAACTCCGCGCCGTTCAAGCCCCCAATGAAAATGTTTCGCGCCCTGCCGGTCTCTCTGTGCGTGCGCACCGCAGTGTCGCTCGCTGCCGCTATCGCGGCGAGGTGCTCATCAGCCGTGCCGAACGCGCGCACGGTTTCAGCCCCGGCGACGGCCTCCACGAAGGCGCGCCCGCGCTCCGCCTCCTCGCGCCGCAGCCTGGCGTAGAGCGGACGCGAGCGGCGCATGAAGACGCGCGTGCTGACGATCTGGATCGGGACCGCGACGAGCGCGGCGACCGCGAGCCACGGGTCGAGAACTGCCATGCCAACGAGCGTGAGCACAATTGTAAACACCGCTCGCGCGCACAGCGGGATCACCCCTGAGATCGCCTCAGTCACGGCTTCGACGTCGTTCGTCACCCGCGAGATGACGTCGGCGTCGCCCGCGGCTTCCACACGGCCAAGTGGCAAGCTGAGGGCCGCCTCGAACACGTCCTCGCGGAGGGCGGCGAGCGCGTGTTGCAAGCAGCGGACGAGCAGCACGCCACCGATCCCTTCGAGCGCGGCGGCCAATACGCCTGCGGCCGCGACGCCTGCGACGAGCCATAGTACGCGCGCGAACGGTTCACCGCCGATCACCGCGTCAACGATCTCGCCGAGAAGCGGCGGGATGACGAGCATCGCCGACGTTCCGAGGAGCAGCAGGGCGACTGTCGCGAGCAGCAGCCAGCGCTGCCGCCAGAGGAGTGTCGCGCCGAGCCGAGCCGCGGCTCCCGCCGTCGATGTGGGCAACAGCGCCGCGCTCTCTGTGCCCGTGGATGCGTCCGCCCGTCCGAGGTTTCTCGCACCCATCACCGCACCCCAAACGCGCAGCAGGGGGTGCCCGCATGTGCCGGACTCGCCGCGGCCGAGCAGCACTGCCGCTCGGGTTCAGGGCAGCGCCCGTCGACGACGCGCGAACACGCCGCGAGCAGGGTTCGGCTCGCAGTGACGACGACGACCGGCCGCCCGAGGAGCGCGAGCGACTCTGCAACGCGTTGCTCGGTGATTGGGTCGAGCGCGCTCGTTGGCTCGTCGAGCACGACGACATCCCCCGGGGTGTGCAGCGCACGCGCGAGCAATACGCGCTGCCGTTGACCACCAGAGAGCCTGCGACCCCCCGCGCCGATTTCTTCGTCGGCATCGCCGAGGTGATCAACGACGTCTGCCAAGGCTGCGGCGTTGATCGGCCGCTGCAGGAGGCACCCATCCCGTGCGACGTTCGTGCGCAGCGTTCCGGTGAAGAGTGCGGCGTCGTGCGGGGGCGCAACGACCCGCCGCGCTACGCACTCGGGCCCGAGCTCGCAGGCGCACAGGCCACCGATCCGCAATTCGCCCGGCGCAGGATCACGGCGAAAGCCAAGCGTCGCGGCGGCGGTCCGTGCCTCGGCAGCGGTCCGCACGCGAACCCCAACGAGCCCGTCATCAACGCGCACGGTGAGCGTCTCACCGCTTGGCGCGTCCCACTCGAGCACGGTACCGGCTCCCGGCGCGCGCTCAAGCGCTGCGACCGCGCCAGGGGTTCCGGCTCCCAACGCGTACTCGTCTTCGAGGAGCGCCCGCAGGCGCTTAGCTGAGGCGCGCTTGTGCGCCCAGTTCGCGCCAAACGTGCCGACGTGAGCGAGCGACCCTTGCAGAAACTGCGCGAGGCCGACAACCGTGACCAGCTGACCCGGGGTGATCTCCCCGCGGGTTGCGAGCCATCCAGCCGCGAGCGCGAGCGCGGCGAGGTAGAGCACGGACACCGTCGTGCTAACTGCCTGATAAGTGACGAGCAGTCGCGCGGCGGCGACACCGGCATCCCGCGAGGCAACGCTCGCACGCCGGTACCTGCGCACAATCTCAGCCTGGGCCCCGAGTCCGTGGATCACGCGGAGCCCCGCGAGCGAGTCTGTCGCGACCTCGCTCGCAGTCGCGACTGCCTGCTGCTCCGTCGCCCCCGCGCGCTCAAGCGGCCTGGCGAGCCACTGCATCACGAACAGCACGGCGACGGCACCGAACGCGACCCCGAGTCCGAGCGGCACCGAGATGACGAGAAGTGCGGCTGTGGCTGCGACGACCGCCATGAGTGTCGCCGCCTGCTGCGCTATGCTCCAGGCGATCCCGGCGACTCGGCCGGTATCGCTCGTCGCGATTGACAGTAGTTCCCCGGGATGGCGGCCGGTCCGCAGCCCGCGCGGGTGGAGCGCGCGCCGGGCAGCGAGCAGCCTGAGGTCGTGTTCCCCATACCCAAACACGCTCACCATCGCGAGCGCGGAGCGCTGGTAGCTGAGCGAGAGCACGAGAAACACCGAGCCGAGCACGGCGAGCCAGACAATCAGCGCAGCGAGGCTCCCCGGCCCAATCGCGCGGTCGATGACAACACCGATCAGGATCGGCACTGCCGCCTCCCCCGCCTGATGAAGCATGAGCCCAAGCGTCGCGAGGGCGAGCTTCCGGTCACGCCGGTCACCAGCGAGGGCGACGCGAAGCAGGTTGGGAACCGGCTGCTCCGCTGCCTCTCGCGTCGCGGCTCGCCGTCGAGCCATCAGCCGACGTCTGCCGACATATTGCCTGTGCGATCCTGGGTCCAGTACCCGATCGCGTGATGCCGGTCCCGCGCGAGCCCGAGCCGTGAACGCAGGTCTCGCCGAATTGCCCGACTCGTCGCTGCCTCGCATGCGACCCACGCGTACCACGGCCCGTCCGGGGCGCTGAAGCCTGCGACTTCAGCCGCGAGCGCGCTCGGGCCATGCCCGTTGCCAGATCCGATGATCCAGCGAATCTCGACATCACCGGCGGTCTCGTATTCCTGAATGTCAGCTTCGGTTGGCACCTCGGCGATTGCGAGCACGCGGGCGCCAGCAGGGAGCTGCTCGAGGATACGCCCGAGGCCGGGCACACCCGTCGCGTCTGCGACGAGCAGCTGGAACTCGGCGTCACTGGGAGCCGCATAGTACGACGAGGGTTCCTCGCGCTCGCCAGCCCCAAAGATTCCGATTATGTGTCCGGGCTCCGCCCGTTCGGCCCAGCCCGACGCGAGCCCGCCGTCGTGCACGACGAAGTCAATGTCGATGAGCCTGCCACCATCCCTGACCTGGCGAACCGTGTAGTGCCGCCACGGCGGCTCCTCACCCTCCCACCCGCGACCGTACTCGGGCAGGTTGAACACCTCGATGTTGGCGACGGACTCGCCGGGTGCCGGCAGTGCGATATCGACCCGTTCGTCGCCGCGACCGTAAGTTGGCCAGAGCCAGTCGCCGACGGCTTCGACGGTGATTCGAATCATGTTGGGCGTCAGCCTGCGAGTCTCGACGACGCGCGCTGGTGCGCATGGGATTGCCACGGCTAGCCCCTCCGCTCAGAGGGGGTCGCCACGCGGGGCGGCATAAAACCGGCGTAAATAACGGGCACGAGCGATCCTTTGACATTGATGCGATCTTGGTAAGGGTTGCCTTACTTCACCCACCATAGCGAAGCCAAATATCGCTATGCGGTCAATCTATATCGCTTTTTGTCACGGCTCCCGCAAAGTACGCTGCCGGGGTCGTCCCCACGATGCCACGGAAGTGGCCAATGAAGGTGCTCGGGTTGGAATAGCCGAGGGCTGCAGCCACCGCCGCCACAGTTTGACCGGACGCTAGACGGACAAGTGAGGCCCGCACCCGCGCGCGGATCCGCCACTGTGTCAGTGAGAGCCCGGTCTCGGCGACGAACGCCCGCGTCAGCTCTCGCGGCGGAAGCCCCACCCGCTCTGCCCAGTCGACTGTCGTTTCGAAGGCTCCCGGATCGGCGAGAATTTGTTCGGCTACCGCCAGCAGGCTTGGCGTCACCGGCATCCGCAGATCGACCTGAGCCCCCGGGCTTGGCGTGAGCAACTCGATCACGAGGCGCTGGAGCCGGAGCCGCGTGCTCGTCGGCATCTCAGCCTCGGCGTTGAGCAGCAGCAGCTCTCGGACCGCGGGAATGAGCTCGACGATCATGGCCTCACGGGGAAGCTGCGCAGCAAGCCCAGCCTCAAGAAAAGTCGCGTAGAACAGCGAGTCGGCCGAGGTCTCGATCGTGTGCGGCACCCCACTCGGCACCCAGACCGCCCGCTGCGCCGGCACAGTCCAGACCGAGTCGCCGGCGCGAACTCGAGCGACTCCGGCTGTCGACCAGATGAGCTCGTCGTGCTCGTGAACCTCAGCTTCCCATGCCCGAATGCTGCGGCTCTCGTGGCGCACACTCGTGAGCAAAAAACCACGGATTCGCTGCGACGCCGTCGAGACGTGCGAGACGTTCACCATCACGCGTCTCGCGAGGGCGCCACCCTGCGGCGCAGGTCCTGCTGCGTCACGCCATACATATCGAGGAGCACGCGATACATCGTCGACGCCGACCCAAACCCTGAACGGGCTGCGACCTGGGCGCCGGACAACCCATCGTGCTCGGGGTTCTGGAGCGTCGACCGCGCGATTCGAGCGCGCTCGCGCCGCAGCTCTGCCCCGACGCTCGTCTCGTGATTCGTAAACGCGAGCTGGAGTCGCCTGACAGAGCACCCAACCGCCTCAGCGAGCTCGCGGGTACCGAACCCTGCCTCCCGACACTCCCGAGCAATCACCCCCATCGCGTCACCCCACACATCTTTCGCGCCCTGCGTGGGCTGCGACGACAGCAGCGGGAACCGTCCGCGCAGCAGTGCGCCCGCCATCTCGACCACCACCCGCGACACCGTCGCTGCGTCGCCGGGCCCAACACTTGCCGGCGCCTCAGCGAGCTCGGCGAGGTAGCCGCGCATTGCTCGCTCTGGCAGCGTGAGCTCAGGGTAGACAGTCGCCCCGTCAGGCAGGCGCGGGAGGAACGGGATGAGCGCATCGCGCTGAATCCGAGCGACGAGAAACTTCCAGTCCGTGAGAAATCGCACCCGCATCGGCAGGCCGCTCGGTGCGACGAGCAGCGGGTCGCTCGACTCAAGCCACGCGCCGTCCTCGAGGTACGTGAACGTGCCGCGCGCCACAAACACGAAGTCAATCGTTGGCATGCCAGGCAGCAGCGGGCGTCGCTCAATCTCGGTCGGTCCACCCGAGGCCTCGATCACAAACAAAGGACCAAACGCGTGCACCACGGCGCCAATCGGCATCGAATCGCGACTGCGAGTGCCCTCGCGGTGCAGATCCTGACTCGAAAACGCTGAGACGTCGCGGTCCGCGATCTGGCGCGGGGTGAACTCGGGGGTCATGGACTAACGTTAGCGAACCCCTGGCAGGTTCTGCGCGCGTAATTCTGGTTGCGCGCCGCGTCACACGCCTCAGACGGCCCTCGGGGGATCGAGCTCGGGCGCGAGGTAGTTGATGACGACGAGCTCGAGCTCCCGTTCAAGACCGAGCTCCCGTTCCCGTTCGCCAGCTGCGAGATCGAGCAGGCTCGCAACCGTGTGCACGACGGTGAGGGCGATCGCCGCGGCCCGCTCCACCGGCAGCGCGGGGTTCACCCGCAGCAGGTATGGGGCGATAGCTTCGGCGGTCGCAGCGTTCACATCGTGGTCAAGATGCCACAGCTCGGGCGAGGACTGGAGGGCCCGCCTGATCGCCGTCGCGCCAGAGGTGTCGCGCCGCAGCTGCGCCATCGCGCGGATTGCGCGCGCGACTGGCTCACGCCAGTCGGGCGCCACCCCCAGCTCAGAAAGCTCACGAAGCGCAACGCCTGATCGCTCCTCCTCGATTGATTGCGCGAGCTCGCGCACGATTGCGAATTTGTTCGGGTAGTAGCGATAGAGCGTCGCAATGTTCACCCCGGCGCGGGTTGCGATCGTCGCCGTGGTCAGGCTGTCGAATCCGCCCTCCTCGAGCAGTTCGCTCGCTGCCGCCAAAATGGAGGCGACAGCGGCGCGCCCGCGCGCCTGCTTGGGTGTTTGTCGCTCCACTGCCGTCACCATCCTTCCTCCCCCGGCCCGGTTGCCGCGCGTTTCGATCCATCTTGCCGCATCGGCCCGGACTTCGCGTGGCGCACTGCCCGAGATGCGCTGCAGCGCCTGCGCTACAACACCGGGCTTGACCACTGACAACTTCACGCTCATACTAAAGTAAATATTTACTTACGTTTAGGAGTTTCAATGTCGCAACGCCGCGAAATCCCGCTCTCCGATCTTCACCTCCACGCTGGCACTGAGTTCTTCACCTCCGACTGGCTCGCGATCGACGCCGAGCACCTGTCTGCCTTCGCAACAGCAAGCTATCTCGACGCCGAGCACGCCGATCTCACCGCCTCGAAGAACAATCCCCTGGGTGCGACGCTCGTCGACGGCTTCCTGCTCACGAGCCTGCTCACGATGTTCCACTTCAACAACAGCCCGGTCCGCGGCGAGGACATCTACGGGTTCAACTACGGACTCGATCGCGTACGGTACACGCTCCCCGTCTTCATCGGACAGCAGATCCGCTGCGTCGCAACGCTCGCGGAGGTCACCCCACGCCCCGACGGCACCGTACTCGTCACCACCGACAACACTATCGAGGTGGAAGGCGAGGAGAAGCCGGCCATGGTCGCCAGGTGGCTGTCGCTCTTCGCGACCCGCGACGACGGCACAAACGTCGAGCGCTGAGCCGTGCACGCCACCGCTGCAGTGCCGCAGCCCACGAGCTACCTCGACTACCTCGACCACTACGCGCTCGCGACCCCCGAAGCGGACGCCGTATGGTTCGAGGGCGTCACACTGAGTTACGCCGGCCTCGCCGCTCGCGTCGACGAGCTCGCCGCGACACTTACCGCCATGGGTGTCGCTCCCGGCGTCCGCGTCGCGACGCTCTGCACCCCGCGGCCCGAGTACCTCATCTCCCTACTCGCGACGATGCGCACGGGTGGAGTCTGGATAGGGCTCAACCCGAAATACACACTCTCAGAGTTGCGTCACGTCGCCACCGACGCACGGCCGTCAGTGTTTCTCTCACTCGACGCCGTCGACGGGCGCGAATACGGTGCTGAGATTACTGAGCTCGCGGCGGCGGTCGGCGCCCGCGGCGCGTTCAGGATCGGGCCGCGGACTGTGGCCTCGGCGCTGCAGGAGCTGCCGGAGCTGCCGGAGGCCGCCCCCCTGCCCGCGAGCTACCCCGAGATTCACCCCACCGACCCGGCGACGATCGTGTACACCTCGGGTTCGAGCGGGTCACCGAAGGGCGCGGTGCTCTCGCACGGAGGCCTCGTCTACGCGGCGCGGGTCGAAGCCGACGTGCTCGGCATCCGCGCACCGCGCGTGCCGTGCAACCTGCCGATCAACCACGTTGCCTGCCTTGCAGACCTCACGGGCACCACCCTTGCGGCAGGCGGAATGCTCGCGCTCCTCGAACAGTTCGACCCGGCGAGCCTGCTGGCGCTCGTGCCGGAGCTCGGGCTCACGAACCTCATGACCGTGCCAACCATCTTGCAGCTCATCGCGGCCCAGCCCGAGTTCGCGGCCACCGACCTGACATCGCTGAGACGGGTCGTCTGGGGCGGCGCTCCCCTACCGATCGACGTGATCCGGGCCTACAAAGACCGCGGAATCCCGCTCATGACCGTCTACGGCATGACCGAGACGATCGCCTCGATCACGTTCACACGCGACGGCGACAGCGACGAGGTGCTCGCTGAGACTGTCGGGCGGTTCGACCCCGGCATGGAGGTGCGGCTCGCCGACGAGGAGGGCCCGGTTGCGCCCGGCGCTCAGGGCGAAGTGCAAGTACGACACTCGGGCCTGTTTCTCGAATACTTCGGCAACCCCGATGGCACCTCAGCCGCGTACACAGCGGACGGCTGGTTCAAGACCGGCGACGTGGGCGTCCTTAGAGACGACGGGGCGCTCCGCCTCGTCGGGCGCATGTCAGACATGATCAAGTCGGGCGGCTACAACGTGTACCCGCGCGAGATCGAGCTGCGCATCGAGGCGCACAGCGATGTCGCCCTTGCCGCCGTCATCGGGAGGCCAGACGACACGTTCGGCGAGGTCGGAGTCGCGTACGTCGTCCCCGCGGCGGGGTGCGCGCCCGAAGCCGACGCCCTCCGCGCCTACGCCCGTGAGCACCTCGCCAACTACAAGGTGCCGAAGGAGTTCGTCATCGTCGACGCGCTCCCGCTACTCCCGGTTGGCAAGGTCGACAAACAGCACCTCCGCCGGCTCGCGCGAGCCTGACGCCCCGCAGCACCCACACCCACTAGCGGCTCAACGGAGAGCCGGGATTGAGGAGACATACAATGACGAATATCACCTCCACCGACACCCACATCACGGCGGGCATGCGCCAGGCACGCATCGCCCTGTTCATCGTGTTCTTCGCGCAAGGGCTTGGGTTCGGCTCCCTCTTTGCGCGGCTGCCAACCGTCAAAGCGACGTTCGAATTCAGCGACTCAACGCTCGCACTTATGACACTCGCGCTGCCGCTTATGGCCGGAGTAGCGACGCTCATCACCGGCTCAATTGTGCAACGCGTCCATAGCGACACCCTGCTGCGGCTCGCGATCGTCGCGAACCTCACGGCGCTCGCACTCATCGGGTTCGCCGATTCGTTCGCGCTGCTCATTCCGGCGTGGATCGTGATGGGCATCGCCTTTGGAATGGTCGACGCCACAATGAACATGAAGGCGGTCTCGCTGCAGCAGCGGTACAGGCGCAGCATCGTCGTCGGCTTCTACGCGATCTACAGCGCGGCAGGCATCGTCGCGTCGCTCGCCGCGGCGTTCACCGCCCAGGCAGGGCTACCGCTCTGGGTCTTCTTCGGTGCCGAGTTCATCGTGCTCGTGCCTCTGCTGCTCTGGACGGGCAGGTCCCTCGTGCATGCTCGCGTCGGCGCTGCAGGTTCAGCGGAGACTCGGCCCGGCACCGCGCCGGCACGCGTCAAGGTTCCCTGGCTCCCGGTACTCAGCATCGGCGTCGTCCTTACCTCTGCCTACTTCATCGAATCTTCGGCATCGAGCTGGGGCTCCGTCTACGTGCACGACACGCTCGCGGCCCCGGAGAGCGTCGCCGCCCTCGCTTACGGGGGTTACAGCGCCGCGATGCTCATCGGCAGGCTCAGCGCCGACTGGCTGATCAGGGCGTTCGGCGCGAAGCGCGTGATCCAGGTCTGCGCGCTCATCGCGCTCGCCGGAATGCTTGCGGTTGTCTTCGCCACGGCGCCGTGGATGGCACTCGTCGGGTTTGCGCTCGCAGGCGGCGGCCTCTGCGTGATCGCGCCGCTCGCGTTCGCGGCGGCGGGAACGATCGACGACACGGGCGTCGCCGTGGCGCGCGCGAACACGTTCACCTACGTCGGGTTCCTGCTCGGCGCTGCGCTCATCGGCCCGATTGCCGACCTCAGCTCGATGCGCATCGCCTACATGATCTCGGTTGCGCTCGCTGTCGTGATCCTGTTCCTCGCCCGCGGGCTCGCAGCGCGAATCGAAGGTGCCGAGCAGGCAGCCTAGCCCAGACTGGGACACCGGGGGACGGGCCCTGGCGTTGCGCGCTCGCGCACCGCCAGGGCCCGTCGTACTGCGGCTGGTCTGCCCCTGCGTCTACTCGACTGGCAGCCCCGCGAGGAACTCCTTGGTCGCTGCGACGACTTCCTCCCCCTTCGTGTGGTGCAGGTAGTGGTCGGCGTCGATCTCGAGGGTGACCGCGTAATCGACGGTCGCCGCCTGCGCCTCATGCATGTCGGTCCAGGTGGGGAAGTCTGGGTTGTGCGCCTGATACATGAGCAGCAGCGGCAGGTCCTTCGGGAACGTTTGCCCCTTCGCGGCAGCGAAGTTCTCGGCAAGGTGGTTGACCTCGTCAAGGTAAGTGGGGGCCATGGAGTTGCGCATCGCGAGCACGTCCATGCGCTCGATGTCCTCGGCGGTGTACGCCGGGTTGCCCTCAAGTGGGTTGCCGCCAAGCTCGGTGATCACGCGCAGCAGCCCGAGCCCACGGATCGCAGGGGCGCCCTTGAGGATCCCTGGCACCCTGTCCATGCCTGGCTGCTCGGGCACGGAGGTGTCGATACCGACGAAGGCGGTGACCTCGTCGGGATACGTGTTCGCGTATGCGAGACCGTAGATACCTGTAATCGAGTGCCCCATGAGAATGTACTCGTCGACACCGAAACTCGAGACGGCCTGGTGGATCTCGGCGACGATGTTCTCCGTCGTCCGCGGGGTATCCGCCTGGTCGCTCAGGCCATAGCCGAACGGCTCGACCGCGAGGATCCGGTACTCGTCTTTCAGGCCGTTAATCACGGGCGCGAAGTCGGCGACCGGCGAAGCGGTTCCGGCGCCCGGCGTGAGCACGATCGTCTGCTCGCCGCTGCCGAATTCGGCGACGTTCATCTGTTTGCCGTCGACTTCCACGAGCTCACCATATGGTTCGAGCGCCGCAACCTCGCGCGGGGTCTTCACCGCGTTCACAATAGAGGTCGTGGCGAGTGTCGCCCCGACGAGCCCGACGATGACACCAAGGGTGGTGAGGGTAATTTTGAGTGGTTTCTTCACGGACTCGCTCTCGAAAAACAGGCATTACTTCGGGCCCTAAGCATCGCACGGGCGGACTGGATCTTGCTGGGAGAAATCACCAATTCTCCCTGCAAACTCATAGCCGTTTCACCATTGCAACGTCGCCTCATACCCACAGGGCTACGCTGGGTGCAGGGCGCTCGATCCTGACCCACAGAACGATCACCTCGTACCGCGCCAGTTACCGGCGGCTCCGCGAGCGGCGGCCGCGAAGCCAGGGAAGGAACTCCGTGAATCACTCCCTCCAGTGGATCGCCTCGGATGCAGCGGCACACCTCATGGCACCGACGCCGCGCGACCACAAGTACTCTCGTGGCGTGCTCGGCGTGCGCACGGGCTCCCGCTCCTACCCCGGCGCGGCAGCTCTCGGGGTCGAGGCCGCCTGGCGCGCGGGCGTCGGGCTCGTGCAGTTCACCCCGCAGCTCGGCGACGCGGGCCCCCGCTTCGGCATGCAGTCGCCCGCCGAACTGGTGCTCGCGACACGACCGGAAACCGTTGTCACGCGCGACGCCACGCGGGTGACTGCCTGGCTCATCGGCAGCGGCACCCTCCCAGCCGAGCGCGACGCGACCGAGACCGCAGCACTCACCAGCCTGTTCGGCGAGCAGCGCCCCCTCGTCGTCGACGCCGGCGCGCTAGAACTCTGCCTCGGGCGCCGCGACACCGCACTTCGCGCCGCACCGGTCGCGATCACCCCGCACGCTGGCGAGTTCGCCCGACTCTGGCGCGGGCTGGGCGAACCGCAGCCCACCGACGACGCGGAGGCCGCCGCAGTCCTTGCGGCAAGACTCAACGTCACGGTGCTCTTGAAAGGCTCGGTGACGACAGTCGCTCCACCGGCCGGTCGCGTCATCACCGTCGGCCCGGCGACCCCGTGGCTCGCGACGGCCGGGACGGGCGACGTGCTCGCCGGGATCCTTGGGGCGCTGGCCGCGCGGCACGCAGATATCATCGGCGACCCAGATCACCCCTGGGCATTTGCCGAGCTGTGCGCGACGGCCTCCTTGCTCCATGACACCGCCGCCCGGCTCGCGGCGGGAGCCGCTGGGCCCTCGGGAGCCGCTGGGCCCTCGGGAGCCGTTGGACCCTCGGGAGCCGCTGGGCCCTCGGGAGCCGCGGGCCGACCCATCGTTGCCCTCGATGTCGCGCACCAGCTCCCCGCGGCTGTCGAGCTCCTCGCACGCGCTGGCGCTGCGGCGAGCGCGGAGACCGGCGCAGGGACGGACACAGGGACCGGCGCAAGGACGGACGCAGCGACCGGCGCAGCGACCAGCGCAGAGACCGACGCACGCCGCTAGCCGGGTCGCGTTTACTCCGCGCAGCAGGCCGCGTTCACTCCCTGAGCCCGCTAGGCAGTGCGGAGCACGCCGCGCAGCGCTGCGAGCACGGCCGCGTGCCGCAACCTTTCAGGGTCATCAACGAACGGGCCTTGTAGCACTGAGCCCACGTGGGCCGCGATGATCACCCGGGCGGCCTCGTCAGCGGTGGGCGCGAGGGTTGCGTTGAGCGCCCCGGCGATACGTTCGAGCAGAGGGGTGATCCCTCGCTGGAACTCCTCGCCGTGCTGGCGCAGCACCTCAGCGAGCTCAGGATCCGTGGTAGCGCGCAGCCCGAACAGCGCGCGGAGGGCGTACCACTGCGTGTCGGCGGGGATGACCGCGAGCAGCTCGGAGACGAAGCGTTCGAGCGCGTCCGCCGAGTGCGAGCCGGGTGCGAGGTGCACCTCGAACCGGCTCGTACCGCTGAGCAGATCTGCCGTCTTTCGTTCGTAGAGCGCGAAGAACACGTCTGTCACGGTGCGAAAGTTTGAGTAGAAGGCTCCCCTGGTGAAGCCCGCACGTGAGCAGATTTCGTCGATCGTTGCCGTTGGCGCGCCTCGCTCAGCGAAGATCGCCTCGGCCGCATCGAGGAGCGCAGCGCGGGTGTGTACTCGCGCTCGACGTCTCGCCGGGGCCTCAGCTGTGGCTGCCGACTGAGCCGCAGGCTGAGTCGCGGGCTGAGGTGGCGACTGAGCTGGCGGCTGAGCGGCCGAAGTCTTGATGTCGCCTGGGAGGTTCTCAGCGCGAACTGCCACAGGGGTTCCTTCCGTCGAGTGTTCGATGCATAATGTATTCAATACACATTGCATCGAGAATGCAAGGCGTACTGATCAACGGAAATGAGGAATCACATGCAATTCACCGTTCCAGCCAATGCCCAGGAGCGACCGATCGTCGTTGTGGGTGGCGGCACCCTTGGCAGGCGTATCGCGGCCGTGTTCGCGTCGGGCGGCTCAGACGTCCGCATCGCGGAGCTGCAGGAACCGCAGCGGCAGGCCGCGCTCGACTACGTCACCGAGGCGCTTCCCGAGCTCACCGCGCGGCTCGAGAAGCAGGGCATCAGCGCGACTCCCGGCACTGTCACCACGGTTGCGACCGTCGAGGAATCGCTTCCCGGCGCGTGGCTCGTCGTTGAGGCGGTCCCCGAGCGGCTCGACATCAAGCGCCCGCTCTTCGGCACCCTCGACAAGCTCGCCGACGCTGACGCGGTGCTCGCAACGAACTCCTCGTCGTACAAGTCGCGCGAGGTCATCGACGAGGTCTCGAACCCCGAGCGGGTCTTCAATATGCACTTCGCGATGCCACCGCAGAGCATGGCGGTCGAGCTCATGAGCGACGGCCAGACGAGCGAGGGGCTGCTGCCCGCGGTCGCCGAGGAGCTCAAGCGGTTCGGCCTCGCTCCGTTCATCGCGCTCGCCGAGAGCACGGGCTTCATCTTCAACCGCATCTGGGCCGCGATCAAGCGCGAGTCCCTCGCAGTGGTCGCCGACGGTGTGAGCACCCCGGAGGACGTCGACGCGATTATGCAGGCCAACATGGGCATCCACGCCGGGCCGTTCGCGCTCATGGATCAGGTGGGCCTGGACGTGGTACTCGATATCGAGGAGCACTACGCAGCAGAGAACCCGAACCTGCCCGAAGGCCCACGCACCCTGCTCCGCAGCTATGTCGACGCGGGCAAACTCGGACGCAAGACCGGCGAGGGCTTCTACACCTACGACAAGTAGTCGCGGGCGGCCACCCTGGCCTGGGCCGACCCGCGCGCCCCGCACACGCGCCAATACACACCTTTCTCGCGAGACCACCCCTTCCCTACCGCAGGGTTCGTGTGTTCTCGCGAGAAAGGTGTTGTCGGGCGACGATGCGCACTAATGTGATCTGCAAGGGTGCGCAGCGTCGCGTCCCTGTTTGTCGCCACCGCTGCCGACCCAGGAGTCACGATGCCGTCACCCCAGCCACTTTCAGAGCGCCTCATGCGCGGCGCGATTCGCACGCTCGGCAGCATGCCGCACTGGGTCCAGCGCATCATCGCGGGAAAGCCAGTCGAGGTCGACGGCCAGCAGCTCGCCACCGAGGTGCAGATGGCGCTGCGGATCCTGAACAGACTGCCCGGGAACGATTTCACACAGCTCCCCCTCGCCGAGGCGCGCGCGCAGATCGACGCCGAAGCGCGCATCTTCGGCGGCACCCACGACGTTGCAGAGGTCACCGACTTCGTCATCCCGACGCGGGCTGGAACTGTCGGCGCCCGCCGATACGCGAACACTCCTGATGCCCGGGGGCGCGGCACGGTGCTCTACTTCCACGGCGGCGGCTGGGTGGTGGGCAGCCTCGAATCCGCTGACTCGGCGTGCCGGTTCATCGCGGCCGAAAGCGGGCTCGAGGTCATCGCCGTCGACTACCGGCTCGCCCCCGAGCACCCGTTTCCCGCGGGACTCGAAGACGCGATCGACGCGTACCGCTGGGCGCGGGCCGAGCGGCCCGGTGCGCGCATCGCGGTCGCAGGCGACAGCGCTGGCGGCAACCTCAGCGCGACGGTCAGCATCGCCACTCGCGACGACGCGACCGGGCCGCCCGACTTCCAGCTGCTGTTCTTTCCTGTCACCGACCTGTCGACGAAGCACCGGTCGTACGAGCTGTTCGGTGAGGGGTACTTCCTCACCGAGGCGCACATGGACTGGTACCGAGACCACTACCTGCCGACCGCGGATGCCGCCCTTGATCCGCTCGTGTCGCCGCTCCTCGCGGAGGACGCCGCACTCACCGGGCTCCCGCCCGCGCACGTCGCCGTATCGGGGTTCGACGTGCTGCGCGACGAGGGCCTCGCCTATGCCGAGCGGCTGCGCGTTGCCGGGGTGCCGGTTACGCTGCAGCTCGTCGAGGGCCACATCCACGCGTTCGTGAACGCGACAGGCGTCGGTAAGCTCAGCTCGCGGGCGCTCGCCGAGTCAGTGAGCTACCTCGGACGCGGCCTGAGTAGCTAAGGCACCGACAACCAGCCTGATTGTGTTCCCCCAGGGGTCGTCGACGACGATGCCGTGCTCGATCGCTTCGTGTTCGAAGCCCGCGGCTTCGACGCGGGCGGCCACCTTTTCAACATCAGCCACGGTCGGCAGCGCTATCGTCAACGCGCCGAGACCCACCTCCGTACTGCGCGGGCCCGCACCTGCGCTCTGCCAGGTGTTCGTCGCGATGTGGTGGTGGTAGCCGCCAGCCGAATAGAACAGGGCGCCCTCGGACTGCGACACCACGTCAAACCCGAGCGTGTCGGCATAAAAGCGGCGTGCGTCTTCGAGGTCTCCGACCTTCAGGTGAATGTGACCGATCACGGCGGTGTCTGCCGCGTTCTCATCAAGGTGTTCCTCGATGAATGCGTTCGGGTCGAGCGGTTCGCTACCCATTTCGACCTCACCATCTTTCCACTTCCACTCGTCACGCGGACGGTCTACGTAGAGCTCGACGCCGTTCCCCTCGGGATCACCAAAGTAAAACGCCTGGCTCACGAGGTGATCGGCGGAGCCCTGATAGCTGCCCGGCGCGAGCTGCGCGGTCTGCAGCACTGCCTTCGCGAGCGATGCTTCGTCGGCGAAGAGGATTGCCGTGTGGTACAGCCCCGCGTCGCCGACCTGCGGCAGCGGCTCCGCGGACTGCTCTAGCCGCATCAACGACACGCCGTCGAGCCCGAGCGTGACCGAGTCCGGCTGCTGGTCGATGACAGCGAGCCCAACGGCATTTTGATAGTAGGCCTGCACGTTGTCGAGGTTTGTGACTTTTAGCTCCGTGATCCCGAGCTCCGTCTCCGCCGGCAGCCCGTCTGCACGCTCCACAGGCGCTCCCGCCGCGTCGACGGCACCAGGGGCGCCTTGCGCGGCGTCGCGACCGGCGAGGACTGCCCAGAGCACACCTCCAGCAACTGCGACGAGCGCTACGGCGGCGATCACGATGCGGAGGAGCTTCGGCGAGCGCTTCGCGGGCTGGCTCGTTTGGGTCATGGGTGGGTGTCCTTCTATTGATGCGTCACTGGTACTGGGATTGGGTGGCGGCGCGGCACTGGGTGCCGACTTTACTGACGCGCGGCCAGCAGGTCTTCCATGAGCTGAATCTCGCTCTGCTGAGCCTTGGCCATGCTGCCGGCGAGGTCCGTCACGACGGGGTAGTCGCTCCGGTCGAGGAGGGCGTCTGCCATGTCGACTCCGCCCTTGTGGTGGGCGATCATGAGCTGCAAGAACATCCGCTCGGCCGCAACACCGCGAAGCGACTTGAGTTCATCAAGCTCAGCCCGCGTCGCCATCCCCGGCATCGCGTCGGGCACCTCCGTCTCCGTGTCCGGCGCGCCATGTACGTGACTCTCCCCTGACGGGACCGGGCGGTGCATCCAGGTCATTGCCGGCTCTGGCGACGATTGCGGGAGACCCCAGGTCGCGAGCCACCCAAACATCTGTCCCGCCTGCTGCGACTGGGAGGTCGCGATGTCGTAGGCGAGGAGCCGAATCTCAGGCGAGTCGGTGAGGTCTCGAACGATCATCGACATCTCGACAGCCTGGTCATGATGGGTCTGCATGTCGCGAGCGAACCCAGCCTCGGCGCTGCGGGTCGTGGGCAGCGGATCGGCGCCAGCGGTCGCGCGCCCAACGATCAATGACGCGGCGACGAGCACGAGCGCGAGCATTGTGACGATGAACGCCGTGAGCCCCGTGCTGCGCCCGTTAGGCGACAAGGCCTGGGCCCTGCAGCGCTCCGGAGCACGACGCCCCAGGTTCAGGCGCGTTCGCCGACTTCCAGTACCTGTCGACGAACTGCGCGAGACGGGCATCAGATACTGAGTCCATCTCGATCTGCGCCCCCCACGCCGATGCCATGAACGGCGCCGGCTGGCCCGGGTAGGGCGAGAGGATCGTGTACTGATCGGGGATGGCGTTTCGGAGCGCCGCGATGTCGTCGTCGGTTGCCGTGTCAGGATCATACGTCACCCAGACCGCACCGTGCTCGAGCGCGTGGACCGCGTTTTCGTTCGGTTGCGGCTCGTTGTAAACCCCACAGTTCAGCCAGATTTGTGAGTGGTCCCCACCGGCCGGAACAGCCATGCCGTAGTTCTTTTGGTAGTCGACAGGAGCCGGGTCAATGTGAGTTGCGGGGAGGTTCGAGAATTCCTTGAGCCCCTCAATCTCAATGTCTTGGGGGCGCTGCAGTGGCTCGGTTGCTGTTGCCACGAAGGTGATGACGAGCGCCAGGATCGCCGCGCCACCGACAGCCCCGCTGACGGTTGCGATGCGACGGTTGCGCTTTCGCGCCACCTCCTGCTGCTGATGGGCTCGCACCTTTTCGGCCCGCGCTTCTGCGCGCTGCTGTTTGGTTGTCTTGCGAACTGCTGGCTCTGGCATTCGACTCTCGCTCCCCACAATTGGTTGTTGCGACAATCATTTATCAACGCCCTGGGAAAAACCTCCGCACGAGGCCCCTATCCGCGGCGCGCAGCCAGCCGCTCGCCAATAGCCTCGGCGATCTCGCCGAGAGAATCGAGCTGCTCCGCCGTCAATGCGTCGATCACCAGACTACGAACAAGGTCGATGTGTGCGGGGATGGCGCGGATGAACTCCCTGCGGCCAACCGCGGTCAGCCGAACGTTGGTGGCCCGGCGGTCAGTCTCACTCGGTACCCGCTCAACGAGCTCCCGCTTCTCCATCCGCGTGCAGACATGAGACAGTCGCGGGAGGGTCGCCGCGGTCGTCTGCGCGAGCTCAGACATTCTCAGCATCGAGTCGGGCGCGACATAGAGAGCAGACAACACGGTGAATTCGAAGTGGGTCATCCTCGAATCCCGCTCGAGCTGCGCGTCGAGCAGATGTGGCAGCAACTGGGCAACCCCGATGAGTCCGAGCCAGGCCCGAGACTCCCGAGCGTCCATGCGGGGCGCAAAATCAGTCATACCGCTATTTCATCACCTCGCGAGACGCAGCATCGACGCGACTCGAGCAAAACCACCCCGACCGGGAGTCCCAAATCACATTTGAGTAACTTCACCAGTGCCATCTTGGCACTCAAATCGCCCAATACGCCTCGCCAAGCACACTGCCGACACTCAGCCCACAACAGGCAAGTGGAGCATTTATCTCACATTCGTCGCGAAGAAGTCAGCAAGTTTTCAGTGGAAACTCACCACTTGCGGGCTTCACGAGGCCTCACCTATGGTCGGTGCATGGCACACGCGAAGCAGCACGTCCACGGGAGGCCCCAGGCCACACCCGTCACCGTCGCTGCCTGCCTATCGCGCGAGCCAGGCCTCTCGGCAGGATCTGCCGCGCCCGGGCTGTGGGCGTTCATGTCTGGGCGGGAGCCCGTGAGGGCCGCAGCGAGCATCGAGGGCGGCCAGTTTCTGAATCGCGGCTTGCCCCCGGGCCAGACTCCGCCATGAACCGCACAGGCGCCCCACGCAGCAAGTATCTCGCTGCCGGGGGCGTCGCGCGCCGGTCCGTGGCGTGAGGGCGATGAGTTCGCGCGAGCGATCCCTCGTCCAAGTTCACTTGAAACCGCATGCGAGCGGCGTGAATGTGCCGTGTCGCGTTCCGGCTCTCGAGCGCGCGGATTCACCGCACTTACGCGTGGCTCCGAGCCCGAGCGCCCTGCACAACCATGTCGGAGGGGTGGGCATGCAATCATTCGCTGATATTCCAGCCCATGTTCGGTCGGCACTCACCCCGCAGATGCGTCGCGTGGTAACCCACCAGCTCGACCGCCTCGCGCAACAGCGCAACGTAGCGGCCGCTCTGAACGACGAGTACGGCGCGGCAGACGGGATTCACGGGCCGGTCGGGCCGCGGGACCCCGCCGAAGACCTCGCGGCCGCCCGCTCCGAGTACCTTGCAGAGCGTGAGTTCTGGAACGCTGGCGGGCCGGCAATGCACGAGACCCAGGAGCACACCTTTGACGTCGCGGGGGCACGGGTTCGGGCGCGCTTGCACCGCCCGACGGACTCCCCCGCACTCCCCGCCATTGTCTATCTGCACGGCGGCGGGTTCAGGCTGGGAAACCTCGACTCGCATGACCGGATCGCACGCGTGTTGGCAGCCGAATCGGGCGCGGCAGTCGTCGCGGTCGACTACTCGCTCTCCCCGGAAGCCCGTTTCCCGCAGGCCCTGCTCGAGTGCGCGGGCGTCGTCGCGCACCTCGCACTTAGCGGAGATCGCTACGGTATCGACGGAGAACACCTCGCCGTCGCCGGCGACTCGGCGGGCGCCATGCTGGCACTCGGAACAGCGCTCCTCCTACGCGACGAGCCCTCACGCGTCCCTGAGGCCGCAGCCGATCCCGACCGAGTCACCGCCTCGCTGAAGGCGATGCTGCTCTACTACGGCGGATACGGTCTCGAAGACTCTCCCTCCCGCAAGAGCTTTGGCGGGTTTTGGGACGGCATGTCGTCCGACGATCTCGCCCTCATCCACAGCACCTACCTCACGGGTCCCGCTGATCGAGAGAGCCCGTATGCGACACCCCTCAGCGCTGACCTGGAAGCGTCATTGCCGCCGACGTTCGTTTTGGGCGCGGAGCTCGACCCACTCAGAGACGACACGGAGGCTCTCGGGCGCCGGCTCGCGGCCGCCGGACACGACGTCCACTGGGCAATCACGCCGGGTGTGCTGCACTCGTTTCTTCACTTCGGCCGCATGCTCGATGCCGCAACGGCCGCCATGCGCGACGGGGCCGCGTTCGCGAAGACCCGTCTCGCGCACAGGTGTCCAGCTGCACGCAGCACTTCACCCAGCGCTTCACCCGATCGCTGACCTCGAGGAGATCCCAACGACAGACATCTCACCCCCATGCGCTGAGCCTCGCACCCTCAGCGTGACACCTCCGACCCGACGTATGCGTGGCCGGAACATGCGAAAGGAAGCGATTCAATGGTGAACAGCACCCCCGGAGTGCCACACCCTCGGCGTCGCCACATGCGACGCCGAGTTCTGGGAGCCGCGCTCGCGCTCGGACTCGCCAGCCTGTTGGCGGCCTGCAGCGGCCAAGCGATTCCAGGCGCGGAAAGCGTCGGCCCGGGCACCCCAGTCGACGGCGGCACGCTCCGTGTCGGTTTCGTCGGCGGAGGCGCGGCAGACACCCTCGACGGCGCGATCGCCACGAACCTCGGAGACACCGCACGAGCCGTCAATATGTACAACGCGCTGCTCTACCGCGACGACGACTTCGCGCTCAAGCCGATGCTTGCCACCTCGGTCGACCCGAACACCGACGCGACAGTCTGGACGGCTCACCTGCGCACCGACGTGAAGTTCTCAGACGGAACCCCGATGACCTCGCGCGACGTCGTCGCAAGCATCGAGCGGATCGTCGATCCCGACGATCCGAAGAACGGCGCGGCCGGACTCGGGCACCTGACGGAGGTCGTCGCCATCGACGACTTCACTGTGGAGTTCAGACTCAGCCAGCCTGACTCGGCACTCGACGACAGCCTCGGGCAGTACACCATGACGATCGTGCCAGAAGACTTCGACCCGACTGCGCCGGTCGGAACCGGCCCGTTCAGGCTGCAGAGCTTCACGCCTGGCCAGTCGACGGTTCTCGAACGAAACCCCTTCTACTGGGGCGACGACGTGCCCTTCCTCGACGCGATTGAGCTTCTCAATTTCAACGACACCGACGCGCTCATCAATGCGCTGCTCTCGAGTCAGGTTGACGCCGTCGCCCAAATTCCGGCGGCGCTCGCCGAGGTAATCGACTCTGACGCGCGCATGCAGATCCTCAACTCCGAGACCGGAATGTGGCTCCCGTTCACGATGCGCACTGACGTCGCGCCGTTCGACGACGAGCGCGTCAGGCAGGCGTTCCGCCTCGTCGTGGACCGCGAGCAGATGGTCGAGCAAGTGCTCTCGGGGTACGGCACCATCGGCAACGACATGTTCGCAAGCTTCGACCCCGCCTACCCAAACTTCCCGCAACGCACGCAAAACATCGAGGAAGCGAAACGCCTCCTTGCCGAGGCCGGCTACCCTGACGGCCTCATTGTCGAGCTCGCGACGGCCCCCATTCAGGCGGGTACCGTCGAAGCCGCACAGGTGTTCGCCGAGCAGGCGGCGGAGGCCGGGATCACCGTGAAGATCAACCGGATGGACCTCACGACGTACTGGGGCGACTATCTTGAGTACCCCTTCTCGCAGAGCTTCTGGTACACGCGAAACTTCCTCCCACAGGCGAACTCGGGCGCGATGCCCGATTCACCGTTCAACGAAACCCACTGGACAGATGCCGAGTTCGTTGACCTCGTCGTGCAGGCGCGCGGCGAGACTGACGAGGCCGCTCGGAGCGAGCTGATCGAGGCGGCGCAGGCAACCATGTACGAGCGTGGCGGCCTCATCATTTGGGGCTTCGCCAATCAACTCGACGCGTACCAATCGTACGTCGGAGGGCTCGAGCCGAACGCCACAGGGATTCCGCTGTCTGGCTTCCAACTGCAGCGCGTCTGGATAGGAGAAGTCTCATGATTCTGCGGCTCATCGCGCGACGTCTCGCAATCAGCGTCGCGATCCTCATCGTCGTCTCGATGGTGATCTTCTTCATCACGCTCCTCCTTCCCGGAGACCCAGCCCAGGCGATCCTCGGCCAACAGGCCACCCCAGAGCGGATCGCGGCGGTCCACGAGCAGATGAACCTCAACGAGCCCGCTTGGAAGCGCTACCTGCTCTGGCTCGGGGGCCTGTTCGTTGGCGACTTCGGAATCTCGGCGGCGACCTCGCAGCCCGTCGCCGCACTCATCGGCGAACGGGTGGGCGCGTCTCTGTTTCTCATGATTGCCGCAGCGATCATCTCGATCCCTGTCGGCATCCTCGTTGGCATCTGGTCTGCGCTCCGCCGCGGGCGCACGACCGACACGGCGATCACCGGCATCGCCCTCGTGCTCGCGGCCCTGCCCGAGTTCGTCGTCGGCATCGCCCTCGTCGCGCTCTTCGCGACGACGGTCTTCCCGATCCTGCCCGCCGTCACGATGCAGCCCCCGGGCACGCAGGTGTGGGACTTCCCCACCCAGCTCATCCTGCCCGTGCTCGTGCTCGTGCTCGTCGTCACCCCGTACATCGTGCGCATGATGCGCGCGACGATGCTCGAGGTGCTCGACTCAGGCTACGTCGAGATGGCACGCCTGAAGGGTGTGCCCGAGCGCCGCGTCATCATGCGCCATGCACTCCCCCACGCCATCGGACCCGTCGCGCAGGTCATCGCGATCCAACTCGCGTGGATGGCCGGCGGCGTGGTCGTCGTCGAGTTCCTGTTCAGGTACCCGGGGCTCGGCCAGGCGCTCATCGAGGCAGTGAACTACCGCGACGTGATGGTCGTCGTCGCGATCACCATGATCGTCGCCGCGATCTACGTCGTCGTGAATCTCCTCGCCGACATCGTCGGGATCCTCGCGAACCCGAAACTCCACACTCGAGGAGGGAACTAACATGTCGAACCCACAAGACGCCTCGGGGCTGAACGCGACGAACACCTTGTCCGCGCAGGATCTCGCCCACAGCAAGTCCGCGAACACCGGCGCGAACGTGTCGTTCATGCACCGCTTCTGGCGGCAGCGGCAGGCAAAGATCGGAGTGATCCTCACCGCGATCATCGTGCTGCTCGCGTTCCTCGGCCCGCTGCTCCTGCCGTGGGCGACCGGGTACACCGCCACCGAGTTCGCGAGTCGCCCGTTCCAGCCCGACGGCCTGTTCGGCACCGACAACCTCGGCCGCGATGTCTGGTCCAGGTTCCTCGCGGGCGGGCTCAGCCTGCTCATCTACTCGGCGCTCGCGACGCTCGTCGGCCTCGTCATCGGCGTCGCCCTCGGGATGGCTGCGGCCTACACCGGCGGGTGGCTCGACTCGCTCATCATGCGCGCGAACGACGTGCTCCTCGCCGTGCCGCAGCTGCTGTTCGCGCTCCTCGCAGTGACCGTGCTCGGCCCGCAGGGGTGGGTGCTCGTCACCGTGATCGGGATCACGCACGCGCCGCGCATCGCCCGGGTCGCGCGGTCTGCCGCGCTGAACGTTATCAACGAGGACTACATCCGCGCCGCTGAGATGTACGCGGTGCCACGCAGCCGGATCCTTACCCGCGAGATTCTCCCGAACATCACCGGCCCGCTCGCCGTCGAGGCCGGGCTGCGGCTGACGTATTCGATCGGTGCAATCGCGTCGCTCTCGTTCCTCGGGCTCGGAGTGCAGCCGCCTGCGGCTGACTGGGGTCTGATGATCAACGAGAACCGCATCGCCCTCTCGCTGCAGCCCGCGGGCGTGCTGCTCCCGGTCGTCGCGATCGCGATCCTGACCGTCGGCACCAACCTCATTGCGGACTCGATCGCTCGCGCATCCGCCAACACGAACGCAGGTGAGAAGTAATGACTCAGCAGTCCCCCGTCGCGCCCATCGAGACTGACGCGCAGAAGAACGGCACCGCCTGGCAGCTGCGCATGTCGGCCGACGAACCGATCCTCGAGGTAGACGACCTCACGATTTCCGCGGCTGCCACCGGCCTCGCCGTGGTGTCCGACGTGAACCTCGACCTGCGGGCGGCGGAGATCCTCGCGCTCGTCGGCGAGTCGGGATCGGGTAAGACGACAGTCGGCCTCGCGGTGCTCGGCCACATCCGCGAGGGCCTCGCGCACACCGGCGGAACGGTCACGCTGTATCCATCCGACAGCCCCGACCCCGCCGAGATGCTCACGCTGGGCGAGTCCGCGAGGCGACAGCTCCGCGGCGCTCGCGTCAGCTACGTGCCTCAGGATCCGGCGCTCTCGCTGAACCCGAGCATGCGGGTTGGCGCCCAGATTCGCGAGGTGCTCGACATTCACGGCTTCGGCGCGTCCGAGGCCGACCGCACGGACCGGGTGCGCTCGGTGCTGCGGGAGGTCGGACTCCCCGACAGCGACGAGTACCAGCGCCGCTGGCCGCACCAGCTGTCCGGCGGGCAACAGCAGCGCATCGGGATCGCGATGGCGTTCGCAATGTACCCAGACGTTATCGTGCTCGATGAGCCGACGACAGGCCTCGACGTCACCACGCAAGAGCAGGTGCTCGACACTATTCGAGACATGACCGTGAAGAACCGCGTCGCCGGGCTGTACATCACCCACGACCTCGCCGTCGTGTCGGAGATCGCGGATCGCGTCGCGGTGATGCTTCGCGGCGAGATCGTGGAGGTCGGCGACACCGGTCAGGTGCTCGTGCGACCGCAGCACGACTACACCCGCCGGCTTCTCAGGGCCGTGCCAGACCTCGCGGGCAAGAACCAGCTCGGAAAGCTCTCGAAGATGGACGCGCGCACCGCAGAGTTCCTCACCGGCGAGCTCGACATCCTCAAGCACACTGCCCCAGACAAGGTCGTGTCCCGATCAGGCCGCGGGCCCGAAGGCGTGTCGCGTGTGAGCAGCGCCGGGAGCCCAGCCGCTCCAGTCTCGGCGGAAGCGCGGATCTCGATCCGCGACCTGCACGTCTCCTACGGCAAGAACCAGGTGCTTCGGGGGATCGACCTCGATTTCGCGGCGGGCGAGAGCACCCTCCTCCTCGGCCAGTCAGGATCAGGCAAGACGACCCTCGCCCGTTCCATCGCAGGCCTGCTCAGCGGCTACGAGGGCTCTATCCGTTACCAGGGCGAAGAGCTCGCGAAGTCCACACGGGGTCGCACTGAGCTCCAGCGGCGCGAGATTCAATACATCTTCCAGTCACCGTTCTCGTCACTGAACCCGCGCCGCACACTCGGGCAGTCACTCCTCGTGCCGCTCGAGATGGCGAGCGAGTACAGCGCGGAAGAGCGCCGCGAACGCGTGCGTGACGCCCTCGACGCCGTGCAGCTCGGGCGGCAGTTCTACGACCGGCGGCCAGGCGACCTGTCGGGCGGCGAACGGCAACGCGCCGCGATCGCGCGGGCCCTCGTCAACATGCCGTCGGTGCTCGTGTGCGACGAGATCACGTCGGCGCTCGACGTCTCCGTGCAGGCGAACATCATCTCGCTGCTCCACACACTGCAGGAGGAGCGTGATCTCACGGTACTCTTCGTCACCCACAACATCGCGCTGGCGCGCCACATCGCGTCACGTGTCGCCGTGCTGAACCGTGGCGAGATAGTGGACGACGGCCCGGTCGACGAGGTGCTCAACAACCCGACGCACGCCTACACGAAGGAGCTGCTCGCGAACATCCCGACGCTGTAGGAGGGCGGTGGCGCAGGCGCAGCTCTGCCCGACGATCGGCGGGTGAGCTGCGTCGAACTCGATGGAGGGCTCGCTCATCCGCTCGCTCGTCGTTGCGGGCCCGCTGGGCTCCGCCAGTGCCGCCTCGACGAGCACTCGTATTTCGCGTTCCGCGTCGTCGCTGGTGAACGGCTCAACAGCCGCGTCCAGCATGACATCTGTGAAGGGCTCAACGCCCGGCTCTCCCCTTTCTGGCATGAGGTGCACGGGGCCGATCCGTTCGTGCGTCTGCTTTGCAAGTGACGAAAGCGTGTCCTCCGTCGCGAGGCCAAGGGTAATCACAATTGCAAGCGCTGCCATCACCAACGCCATTTCGAGCGCCCTTCGCCGCATCGACTCTGCGGCATGCGCCAACCTGAGCGTCGGCCGTCGGACAATGCCGTAGAAGGACCCGCCATGGCGCCGCCGTCCCCCATCCGCGCACCGAACGCAAATCGTCGCGGGGATTCCGGAGCCTCGGCGCGTGCGGCGCGTGCGGCTCGTGCAGTTCGCCCCAGTCACACTCACACCGGAGGGGCGTGGTCCGCCGAAGCGGAGTCAGGGGACAATCAATGGCTCAGCAGTCTGCTGCCACCCTTCGCGTTGATAGGCGCGCGGGGAGAGTCCGTGCTTCCGCGTAAACACCTGTCCAAAGCCGGAGGCGTGGGCGTATCCGAGAGTCCTCGCTACCCGCGCCACGCTCATCCCTTCTGCCAGGTAGCGGCGGGCCATCGTCATACGGATCTGGCTCTGCCACCGGCTGAACTCCATTCCGGTAATCGACAAGACCGCCGACGCCAGCTGAGCGGGTTCGATCTCGAAATGGCCGGCCCACTCACTCAGGTTTCTTCGATCTGCGGGGGTTCTATGCAGCTCGGCCGCGAGCGCCTGAACGCGCGAGGCATTGGATGAAGCGCGCACCCCCGCGGAGACGCCCATGACCGCGCTCTGCTGAGCAAACGCCCGCGTGATCGCATGCGGGTCGTGGATTGTGGGGCGAAGGCGCGAGTAGTTGGCCACCATTGTGTGCATGAGAAACAGCCCAGCATCGTCAGAGAACCGCTGCACCAGAACATCCGGAGCGTCCGCCCCGTAATTCACTTCCTGTGATCCAAGGGGCAGCAGGATCGACCCTGCGGGCAAGCTGACACTGTTCGAGAGGCCAGCCGGTAGCCAGGCGGCTTCGCCTTCGCGCAGCTTGAACAGTTCGCCTGCGATTTCCACCCGTGCTGAACCTCGATACACCCACACGAGCACATGGAAATCGCTCACCCTGTCCCAAGTCTTGCTCGCAGGCACGACGGGAGGAACGCCTCGACGAGATGCAGCAGTCTCGCCGGCCTCACCAGGAGGGGCCAAATCAGACGCTGGCTCGCTAGGGCGGACCCGCTGCCCTCTGCGCTGTGCGAAAGCGCTCGGGGTCACCCCCGTTTGCCTGAAAAATGCTTTGGTAAACCCTGCGGGAGTGGCATACCCGACCTGCTGCGCAGTCCACCCAATGTCGTGGCCAAGATCGATATACGTCGCTGCTGCCGCGATACGAACTTGGGCTCGCCACTCCGATATCGCGAAGCCGGTTTCGCTCGAAAACTGCGCCTGCAGCGTTCGTACGGAGACGCTCACACCCGAGGCGAGTTCATCGATCGAAGCAGAATCGGCAGGATCCTGCATGAGACGCAATGCGACCCGTGACGCCTCGGGCGAGTTCGGCCTCGGAGGCAGCGGCACAGGTGCCGCGGGCATCGGTGTGCCTCCTGGGGTTGACCCGGGAGAACCGACGACGACACCCGCAAGCCCCTGGGCGGCAGCCGCGCCACGGAGGTACCCGATGCTCCGTGCGAACTGATAGACAAGCCAGTCGTTCCATTCAGCAGCGAAGTGCGTTCTCGTTGGCGTCGAGAGCGCAAAGTGGGCCCGCCTGGCTGCCGGGAAGATTGGGATAAGCACGCTGTTCGGGGAACTTCGAATATCGTACTCCAGGCCCGCCGGCACCCAGATCGCGTCGCCCTGGCGCAGCGGATAGACATGATTGCCGATGGAGACGCGCCCCTGTCCCGCATAGGCCCAAATAAGGGATGGCTCGCGCGAATTGCAAACCTTCTCAGCGACCGCAGCGGCGAATTCGTTCGATTCGAGCAGCACACAGTGCGAATCTTGCGGCACCGAACCCCCTCAGTATGTGATCTTTGCGCATCAGGATAAATCATCTGATGATTCCAACAATAGCCTTTCTCATTGGCCGGTGAGGTACACCGGCCCCCATCAGACGGGAACTCTCCGAGGGAGAACACGACTTGCCCGTATCCGCTCGAACGGTACAGCTCATGCCCGTTGGCATCCGACCACTCAGGGTCAGCAGGCTCACCGAGGTCACTTCAACGATGCTGCGCATCACGCTCACCGGCGCGGCCCTTGACGCCCACACAGACCAGGCCGGTAACGTCACGCCGGCGTTCTCGAGCCCGGGGTTCGACGATGACGTCAGGCTGCTGTTCCCCTACCCGGGAGATCTGACCCCTGTATTGCCTGAAATCGAACACGGGCGAGTCACGTTTGCGCCTGGCCGCCGCCCGATCGCCCGCGCCTATACGGTCCGACGCTTTGACCCCACGACCCGCGAGCTCGACATCGACATCGTGCTTCATGGCACAGGCGTTGCCTCGACGTGGGCGTCGACGGCATCAGTCGGAGATGTCATGTATGTCGTGGGGCCCGGAAAAACCGTCGATCTTCCGAGCGGCGCCGACAACTACCTCATCCTCGGCGACGACACCGCGATCCCGGCTGTCGCGCGGTTACTCGAGGAGCTGCCCAAGCGAGCAACAGGCGAGGTGCTGCTCAGCGTGCCCGGCAAGGAGTACCGATACGAACTTCAAGCCCCCGCGGGGGTACGTGTTCGCTGGATCAATGCGGACGCAGTTGCAAGCCCTACCAGGAGCCCCCTGCTTGTAGCGCTCGAGGCGACAACTCTGCCGCGCGAGAACCTCGCTGTCTGGGTTGCTGGAGAGCAGGCAGAAGTGCGCGAGATCCGGCGCTTCCTTGTGCAGACATGGGAGCTGCCGCGGGCCGCGATCAGTTTCACCGGCTACTGGAAACGCGGGCAGTCAGGCGTTCCCGTGCCTGACGCGTCAGACGCGCCCTGAGCCAGCTCAGGCCCTCTTCAGTCGCCAACCACACAGTCTCGAAATCTCAGAACTCGTCCACTCACGAAAGGCAATCATGCCCCTGCGAAGAAATGTTCACTCAACCGCCCTTGTCGGGTCAGCGCTCGCCGCGCTGCTCCTGCTCGTCGGGTGCTCGGCGCCAGCAACATCCAGCTCGAACGACAGCGCCGCAGCCGAGGCTTCAGAGCTCGTGCCAGCCGCCGAGGGAACTACGTCGTATCCGCTCACCCTCGATAGCCCGTACGGCGAGACAGTACTCAAGGAACGGCCAACACGGATCGCGGCGATCGTACCCAACGGCGTAGATACCGAGCTTCTACTGTCGCTCGGGGTGACTCCCGTGCTCAACTCAAACATGGTCTCCGAGGGCGGCTACCTCGACGCTCACGGCGCGGCTGATCTCAATACCTACGAATATGTACGGGGCGAGGACGTGCCGATGGAAGCCGTTGCAGCGGCCAAGCCAGATCTCATCGTCACGGTGGGCTGGGTGCCGGGATTTGGCGGCGTGGAGGACATCTACGATCGGCTTGCGAAAATCGCGCCCGTTCTCACCAGCCCGGCGTCCGACCAGCGCATCGTTCCCTGGCAAGAGTCGATCCGGCTGCTCGGCGAGGCCATCGACCTGAGCGACCGAGCAGAAGCTGTGATTGATGAGCACGAAGAACTCTTCTCGGGGATCCGAGAGGCGCACCCAGAGTTCGACGGCAAGACGGCAACGTGGGCGATCTACTACGGCCCGGCGACCGGGCTCCAGTACTTCTCGCAGAACGGAGCAGCGCCCGAGCTTTTCCTCACCGACCTTGGATTCGCCCCGAACCCGGGCGCAGCCGCGTTCGCGAAGGATACGACGGTGAGCGACGAGTTGATCTCGAAGATCGATGCAGACGTGCTGGTGCTCGGGCAGAGCGAGGCCACGACCCTCGATGAAATGGCTGAGCGCGTGACCGGCACCGACCTGTTCACCAGCCTCGGAGCGGTGAAGTCTGGCAGGTTCGTCCAGCTCCCCCCGAAGACCGACGACGGCGGTGACCTCCTTTGGGCCATCACCAGCGGTGGGCCGATCGGAAACGCGTGGGCGGCCGAACAACTCGTGCCGCTGCTCGCCGAGAAGTTCTAGCAACTCGTCCAAGCTGGGCGCGGCGCCTACGAGGCTCCGCGCCCAGTTTGACCCTACTTCCAGGAACCTAGATGACTTCCCCTGTTCACACTGAGAACGCAGCGCGCCCACTACGTGCCAAGGGCCATGCAACGCAGCGGCGACTTCTCGGAATCGCAGCCCTCATAGCGGCACTCTGCCTCGCGCTGGTGTTGAGCATCGCCTACGGCGCGAACCCCGTTCCAATGTCGGAGGTGTGGCGAACCGTGTTCGACTCAGACGGGAGCGAGGCCTCCTCAATCGTCTGGACGCTGCGCGCACCCCGCACGCTCGTTGGGATCGTAGCTGGGGCGGCGTTCGGGGTCGCTGGCGCGCTCATCCAAGCCATCACTCGAAACCCGCTCGCTGACCCGGGGATTCTCGGTGTGAATGCCGGGGCCGGCTTTGCTATCACCGTCGGTGTCGCCGTGTTCGGAGTGACGGGGATCGCCGGGTACGTCTGGTTTTCGTTCGCCGGAGCAGTCCTCGCGACCGTTCTCGTGTACCTCATCGGCGCCTCGGGCCGCGGCAGCGCCTCCCCCGTCACCCTCGTTATCGCCGGTGTCGCGCTCGCGGCAGTACTCACAGCCTTCGCGACGTTCCTCCAACTCATCAACGAGGAGACCTTCCGCTCATTCCGGAATTGGAGCCTCGGCTCGCTCGCTCGGGTCTCTGTATCAGACACACTCACCGTGTTGCCGCTGATTGTTCTGGGTTTGGTGCTCGCTGTCGTCATCTCAGGATCGCTCAACGCGGTCGCGCTCGGAGACGATCAGGCCGCATCGCTCGGGGCAAACATCGCCCGGACACGCTCGATCGGACTCATCAGCGTCACACTTCTCGCAGGGGCCGCGACCGCGCTGACTGGAGGCATCGCGTTCGTCGGGCTCGCTGTGCCGCACCTCGTTCGCTGGTTTACGGGACCCGATCAGCGCTGGATCATCGCGTACACAGCCCTCGCCTCTCCGGTGCTCGTGCTCAGCGCGGACGTTCTCGGACGAGTCGTTGCGCGCCCCGGCGAGATCGAAGCCGGCGTGATGACCGCGGTTCTCGGCGCCCCCGTTCTCATCGCGCTCGTGCGGCGCAGAAAGGCATCCACGTTATGAGCGCGAGTGTCACCCCGGAAAGAACCCCCATCGATTTCGGCTACAGCTCGCGTCAGACTCGCCTTGGCGCGCAAGTCTCGCTTCGCTGGAGTGTTCGCAGTGTCGCGGTCAACGCCGCGCTCGTTACCATCGCTCTCGTTGCTGCGGTGCTCGCGCTCGGCTTCGGTGATTACCCTTTCAGCCCTGCGGAAGTGGTAGCCGCCCTGGCCGGGCAGGGTGACGAGTTCCAGCGCATGATTGTCATCGAATGGCGTCTTCCCGTTGCCCTCGCTGCGCTCCTCTTCGGTTTACTCCTCGGCATCGGCGGCGCCGTCTTTCAGTCGCTCACGCGCAACCCGCTCGGGTCGCCAGACGTTATCGGGTTTGACACCGGGGCCTACACCGCGGTCGCAATCGCCGTACTGACGCTGGGCACAAAAAACTACTGGGGCGTCGCGTCTGCCGCGTTGATCGGTGGGCTCGCGACAGCTGCGATCGTGTACCTACTGGCTTATCGGCGAGGCGTTCAGGGTTTCAGGCTCATCATCGTGGGTATCGCGGTCTCCGCGATGCTGGGGGCCGTCAACATTTACCTCGTCACCCGGGCAGACATCACCGATTCGATGAGCGTCGGGTTCTGGGCAGCCGGTTCCCTGAGCAGGGTCGGGTGGGAGGGGCTGTTCCCCGCCACGATCGGGGGCCTCATCATCGTCGGCCTCATCGCGACACTCGCCCCCGCACTCAGGCAGCTTGAGCTCGGCGACGATGCGGCGCTCTCTCAGGGCTTGAATGCCAACCGCTCGCGCCCAGCGCTGCTCATCACCGGCGTCGCTGCGACAGCGCTGGTGACCGCGGCCGCCGGCCCGATCGGGTTCGTCGCTCTCGCTGCCCCGCAACTGGCCAGACGTCTTGCCGGCACTCCAGGGGTCACCGTCGGCGGCGCTGCCTGCATGGGAGCAGCTCTGCTCACCTGCGCCCACGCACTCTCACTACTGATCGCAGAGCTCTACCGGCCAATTCCCGTCGGCTTGATCACGGTCTGCCTTGGCGGTCTCTACCTGATCTGGCTGCTCATCCGAGAAACGAGAAAATCACTTTGACACACATGTCCCTTCCCAGCCGCGCAAGCGGCGCCCCGGAGACACACACCGAGCACCGGTTGCGAGCCGAGCACCTGGCGCTCGCCTACGACAAGCGCACAATCGCCTCTGACCTCACCGTCGCGATTCCTGATGGCTCGTTTACGGTGATCATCGGCCCGAACGCGTGCGGAAAGTCAACGCTCCTACGTGGACTATCGCGCCTGCTCAAGCCCGAAGCTGGGCAGGTGGTACTCGATGGACGCGACATTCACGGTTATCCCGCGAAGGAAGTTGCACGGCGCCTCGGGCTTCTCCCCCAGACCTCGATCGCGCCCGACGGCATTCGCGTCGCCGACCTAGTCGCCCGCGGGAGATTCCCCTACCAAAAGCTCATTCGGCAGTGGAGCCCGTCCGACGAAGCCGCGGTCTCGGAGGCGATGAACGCGACCGGCGTGCACGAGCTCTCCGGTCGGCTTCTTGATGAGCTATCTGGCGGGCAGCGCCAACGGGTGTGGGTTGCCATGGCACTCGCCCAAGAAACTGACGTGCTGCTCCTTGACGAGCCCACTACCTACCTCGACCTCACGCATCAGATCGAACTCCTTGAACTGTTCACCGATCTCCACCGCTCAGGGCGGACGCTCGTCGCGGTGCTCCATGATCTCAACCAGGCCGCACGCTACGCGACCCACCTCATCGCGATGCGAGACGGGGCAATCGTCGCGGAAGGGGCGCCGGCGGCTGTCATCACCGAAGAACTCGTCGAGCACGTGTTCGACCTCCCATGCAGGGTGGTCCCAGACCCGGTCGCCGGCACCCCGCAGGTCATCCCGCTCGGGCGGACTCATCTGGAAGATGTGACCGCCGAACGAGAGGCGGTGATGTCATGACTGCAGCTGGCAATTCCAAAGGAGTCAGGCGCGAACCGTCGATCGCTTCTGCGCTGACACGTGGCGCGTGGCAGCTCACCATCGCGGTGATCGCCGCTGCCGCGAGCGGTCTCGCTATGGTGGGGGCACTGTGGTGCGTCGTTCGCAGCGTGGTTTCTCCATCCGTGCCGCTCGCCGCGGCAATATGCGGGTTGTGGGTGCTCAGTGCGCTTGGTGCTGCGCTTTCGTCGTGGCTGGCACACGAAGGCGAGGGGCGGTTCTCGGCGAGCCTCCGCCGCCAGACCGCAACCCACATTGCCGCACTACCGAGCCGAACCCTCTCACGGTACAGCGGAAATGATCTCCGGCGCCTGATCGGAGACGATATTTCGGCGCTGCACCATATGGTCGCCCATCTCCCTTCCGAGCTCACAACGCTTGTCGTCGTGCCCGTCGCGACAATTGGGGCGCTTATGAGCTTCGCGGGGCCGGTGTCGCTCCTTGCTCTCGTCCCGGGGTTCCTCGCAGCAGCGCACTTCCTGCTCGTCGTCCCGAAACTCTCACGCCGGCACGGTGACCGCAACGCCCGCGTCATGGGCGAGATTATCACCGCGGTCGACGATTACGCCCATGGCATGCAGACCTGTCGAGTGTTCGGCGCAACAAGCGGCGCTGCCGCAGACTACGCCTCCGCCACACGGAACTTCACCGATGGATTCGTGCGCTACGTCCGCAAGGTTGCAACGCTTTCGGCCCTAGCGACCGCGTTTATGCAGGCCGTCGCGACATACGCAATCGCGTACGCGCTGGGCTATTCAGCGGATCCCGAGGCCCTCGCAGCAATGCTCCTGTTCGGACTTGCGATAGTGACGCCCGCGATGCGGCTGGGACACGGCATCGACTACATTCGCACGGGCCGAGAAGCGGCTCACCGGGTGACCGGCCTGTTCCACCTGGCCACTGTCCCAGAGAACTTTGCGGCAGCGGTCGACTCGGGTGCAGTCGCTGAGATCGTTGACGTCACGCTACTCACTGGAGATCGGACACTTGTCGAAGGACTCTCCCACTCCTTTGCTCGCGGAAAAGTGACCGCAATCACTGGGCCAAGTGGCTGCGGAAAGTCAACCCTGCTCCGAGCGATTGCCGGCCTCGACTCACCGGATCGGGGTGAGATCCGCTTCGGAACGAACCCTCTTGGAGCGGCCGAGCGTGCCGTACCACTACTCATCCCTCAAAGTAGCGACCTACTGCCTGGGACGATTGCGGAGAATGTGCGTCTCGGCAACGGTGATGCGCAGCGCACCCAGGTTGTGCGAGCACTGAAGCAGGCCCAATTGGCTGCCAGCCCCGAGACACCCGCCGGCCCGCTATCCGGCGGCGAACGACAGCGGGTGAACATTGCACGGGCGTTCCTCAGTGATGCATCCCTGATCCTGCTCGACGAGCCAACGAGCGCGCTTGATGACGCCACAGGCCACGCACTCGTCGCCGAGCTGGTGCGCTTTGCGCACGATGAGGATCGCGCCGTCGTGTTCGTCACCCACGACACGCGCATGGCACAACTTGCCGACGAACGGCTCGATCTCGGCGCGGATCACGTCACGGCCTCAGGAGAACTCGCATGAACTCTGTACCTCAACAGCTCAGCCCGGGCTTCCCAACCGTGGTGAAGCGAAAGATTGCCTCGATCTCGCTCGGCTGGGTCCTGGTCGCTTTCACCGAGGCCGCTGCCTACACCACCCTGGGAGCGTCGATTGCGAGGCAGCAGGGCCCTGCCTGGGTCTTGGTCACTGCGGTTGTCGCGATAGCCGTCACGGTCGTGGTCTCGCGAAGCGGGTATATTACCGGCGCAGGCCTCGCCGCGGATCTCTATCGCGCAGTCGGCGAGACCTTCTCACGCGCAAAGCTCTCGTGGTTCACTGAATCGAACCGGGCTCTCGCAGGTGATGTCGCAGGCCGAACCATCCCGTCACTCATGAGCGTTCCTGCGCACCAGCTCCAGACCCTCTTGGTTGCGCCGCTGCTTCCCGTATTGCTGGTCATCGGCGTCTGGATCGTGGGTGATGGGTGGCTCGCCGCGGTCGTTGCCGTACTAATTGGCGTTGCATTCGCGGCACAAGTTGCCGCCCAGCGCTCGCTGGCCCGGGCTGACGCCGCGCGGGGGCGAAGCGAACACGAGGCACATGAGTCTGCCTTCGAATTCCTTGACCACCTCGAGTTGCTTCGATCCGCCCTCGGCAATCGCCACGCAGTTGACCGCCTCACAGACCGCTGGGAAGCGCAAGCCCAAGCGCTACGGAACACTAATCGTGCTACGGCGACCGCAACTTTTCTCGCTACCGCGGTGAGCGTACTTCCCGTCCTCGGCATCATCCTGTGGGGCGCAGTTACGGGTGGGTATGACTCCTCCGTGCTGCTCGCGACGGCGATTCTCGCGCTGCGCGCGTCTGCCCCGCTCGAAGCGTTCGCGCTTGCTGCTCTCTCGGTGAACGACCTGCGTCACGCCGTCACCCGGCTCGGTACGATCGTCAATGCCCCAGATCTACCTGAGCCATCGCGTCCCGGTGCCATTCGCGGCCACGTCATCGAGTTCGAACGGCTTTCGCACTCGCCCGTCCTCAGCGATGTGTCTGCGGTACTCCCCGAGGGATCGACCGTCATTGTGGAGGGCCCCACTGGGAGCGGGAAAAGCACCCTACTTAGTTTGCTGTTGCGGTTTGACGATCCTGACGAGGGTCGGGTGCTGCTCGGCGGCGCAGATCTCAGGGACCTGCACCACGCACAGCTCATGGAGCACGTTGCGTATGTACCGCAGCATCCGGATGTGTTCTCCGGCTCCCTTGCGGAGAACATCCGCCTCGGCGACCCTGCCGCAAGCGACGATGCAGTCATCGATGCTGCGCGCAGGGCGGCACTCGGCGAGGTGATCGACCGCTCCCCGTTGGGCGTGCACCAGGAAGCCGGTCACCGCGGAGCCAATCTCTCAGGAGGTGAACGCCAGCGCGTTGCGATTGCTCGGGCGCTACTCAAGAATGCACCGGTATTGGTGCTCGACGAAGCCACGTCGGCGTTGGATGCTCAGGCTGAGCGCACTGTCGTAGAGTCGATCGCTGCAACACGCGGCACGGTCGTCCTCGTGACGCACCGATCGTCTGAGATCTGGCAGCCGTCGCTTCGCATCACGCTTTCAGCCGAGAGCGACCGACCTCCCGCGTAGTGAGCAGCCAACACGACCCGACTTAACGCGAAAAGCCCCGGAAAACCGGGGCTTTTCTGTGGCTGGGATACCAGGACTCGAACCTAGAATGACGGTACCAGAAACCGTAGTGTTGCCAATTACACCATATCCCACTGTGGCTGTGGCGACTCTTCCGAGCGCCGCACCAAGAGATTACTTTACCCGGTTTCCCCACGGAACTCAAAACCGGCCCGGCGACGAGCGGCCGCCGGGCGCGCCGTGCCTCAGCCGGTAATGCGCTCGCGCACGAGCGGACCCGGCGCGTGGGCTCCCGGAGCCGCGTCGGCGTCGATCTCCCAGGCACCTTCGAGTGCTTCAAGGGCCCGCGGGAACCGAGCAGCGTCCTCCGCGGCAAGCGTGAACAGCGGCTGACCCGCAACGACCGAGTCGCCTGGCTTCGCGTGCAGGTCGATGCCCGCCGAATGGATCACTGGGTCCTCCGCTCGTGCCCGTCCCGCACCGAGGCGCCAGGCCGCGATGCCAAATGGCAGCCCCTCGAGCTTCGACATCACGCCAGAAACGGGCGCGGTCACGACGTGGGTCTCGCGCGCCACGGGGAGCGCAGCGTCTGGGTCGCCACCCTGGGCGGCGATCATCGCACGCCAGGAATCCATCGCCCTGCCGTCATCGAGAGCGCCTGCGACATCGGCGTCTGGCAGCCCTGCGAGCGCGAGCATCTCTTGCGCGAGCGCGATCGTGAGTTCGCGCACGTCGGAGGGACCCCCACCTGCGAGCACCTCGACCGACTCCCGCACCTCGTTCGCGTTGCCGATCGTCAGGCCGAGCGGCACGTTCATGTCGGTAAGCAGCGCAGAGGTCTTGACGCCCGAGTCGGTGCCGAGCGCGACCATCGTCTCTGCGAGCTCGCGCGCCATCGCGTAGTCCTGCATGAACGCACCCGAGCCAAACTTCACATCGAGCACGAGTGCGCCAGTCCCCTCGGCGATCTTCTTCGACATGATGCTCGACGCAATCAGCGGGATCGAGTCGACGGTGCCAGTCACGTCGCGCAGCGCGTAGAGCTTCTTGTCTGCCGGGGCGAGGCCCGACCCAGCAGCGCAAATCACCGCGCCGACGTCACCGTCGAGCTGCGCGAACATCTCTTCGTTCGACAGCGCCGCACGCCAGCCGGGAATCGCTTCGAGCTTGTCGAGTGTCCCGCCAGTGTGCCCGAGGCCCCGCCCTGACAGCTGCGGCACAGCGACACCGAACGACGCGACGAGCGGCGCGAGCGGCAGCGTGATCTTGTCGCCGACGCCGCCGGTCGAGTGCTTGTCCACGGTCGGCTTGGAGAGGCCAGCGAAGCTCATCCGCTCACCCGAGTCGATCATGGCGTCGGTGAGCACGCGGATCTCGTCTCGGGCCATCCCGCGCTGGTAGACCGCCATCGCGAACGACGCCATCTGCGCGTCGGAGACGTAGCCACGGGTGTACGCGTCAACCATCCAGCGGAGCGCCGGCTCGGGCACCGCTCCCCCGTCGCGCTTCGCACGGATCACATCTACGGCATCAAATGGCTCAACACTCACGGTGGTTCCTTTCGAAGGGGCTAGGTTAGGTCGACTCAGCGACGCGTTCGAGGTCGCGCGGACCGAACGCGTCGGGCAGCACTTCGTCGATCGTGCGGATGCCCGACACGGTCTCGAGCAGCATGCCTTCGGCTGAGTGTTCGTACAGGAGCTGCCGACAGCGCCCGCACGGCATAATCGTCTCCTCGGCCCGGTTCACGCACACGAATGCGACGAGCTTGCCGCCGCCGCCCATGTGCAGGTCGCCGACGAGCGCACACTCGGCACAGAGCGTCAGCCCGTACGACGCGTTCTCCACGTTGCACCCCGAGACGATCCTGCCCGAGTCTGTGAGCGCAGCCGCTCCCACTGGGTACTTCGAGTAGGGCACGTAGGCGTGATCAAGCGCCGCGACCGCGGCGGCACGGAGCCCCGCCCAGTCGACGCCGTGGTCGTCAATTGTCACGGCCGTTATCCCTTCACGTAGGGCTTGCCGCTCGCGGCTGGCGCACGGGACTTACCCGAGAAGCCAACGACGGCGAGGATCGTCACGACGTACGGCAGCATCGACATGAACTCGGACGGGATTGGCGAGCCGAGGTTGTTCAGCAGCGTCTCGAGGTTCTTCGTGAACCCGAAGAGCAGTGCTGCGAGCGTCGCCCGCCACGGATCCCAGCCGCCAAAGATGACTGCTGCGAGGGCGATGAAGCCGAGGCCACCCGCCATCTCCTTGTCGAACGCGCCAACGGAGCCGAGCGTAAAGTAGGCGCCGCCGATGCCGGCAATCGCGCCAGCGAGCAGCAGGTTCCAGAACCGTGTCGGGTTCACCTTGATGCCCACGGTGTCAGCGGCCTGCGGGTGCTCGCCGACTGCACGGAGGCGGAGCCCCCAGCGGCTGCGGTACAGCGCCCACGTGACGAGCGGCACGATGATGTAGGCAAGGTAGACGATGAGGGTCTGGTTGAAGAGCACGGGTCCCACGATCGGGATCTCGCTGAGCCCCGGGATCGCCCACCGCGGAAAGCGCGGCGGCGAGTTCAGTGTCGCAGCGTTCGGCTGCAGGAGGGCTCCGTGCAGGAAGCTCGTGAGGCCAGTGATGAGCACGTTGAGCACGACGCCGACGATCACCTGGGTGACGACATACGTGATCGAGAATACGGCGAGGATCGCGGCAACCAGGGCGCCCGCAACGAGCGCGCCGATGAGGCCCGCGACGTAGGATCCGGTGATCGAGGCGATGAGCGCGCTCGTGAACGCGGCGAACAGGAACTGCGCCTCGATCGCGACGTTGACGACGCCCGCGCGCTCACCGATGACTCCGCCGAGGGCACCAAAGATGAGCGGCACCGACAGCGACAGCGCACCGAAGAGCAGGCCCGTCACTGGGACAATGCCACCGGCGGCCGACCAGGTGAGGAACAGGAAGATGCCGATGATCGCGAAGATCACGGTGAACCACAGCGGGATGCGCTTGTACTGGGCTGCGAAGACGAACGTCAGCGCCGCCATCGCGGTCAGGATCAGCGCACACGCGATAACGGTGCCTGCGGTCGGCAGCGCGACGTCGGGCAGCTGCATGGACTGGGTCCGGTCGGAAAGACGGAACGTGCTCTCCCCCGCGCGCGAGCCTGGGAAGGCGAGCAGGAGACCGATCGCCGCGACGACCGCGAACGCGATCGGCGCCTTCAGGCTGCGGGTGCGGACGACGCCAGCGCCGTCGACGACGACCTGGGTGCCTGTGAGTTCGTGGACCGCGCTCATGCCGACGCTCCCTTCTGCTGGAGTGCGTGCACTCGGTCAAAGCGCTTGAGGCCAAAGACCGTGCGCACGAGCGGCGGTGCCGCAATGAAGAGCACGATGAGCGCCTGCACGACGAGCACGATATCGACGGGAATCTTCTCGGTAATCTGCATCGTGAAGCTGCCTGCCTTCAGCGCGCCAAACAGGAGGCCCGCCCAGACGACGCCCCACGCGCGCGATCGGCCGAGCAGCGCGACAGTGATCGCGTCAAAGCCGATGCCCGCGTCGATGTGGCTGCCGAAGCCGGTGGTGATGGTGCCGGCGATCTGGTTCGCGCCGGCGAGACCTGCGAGGCCGCCCGCAATCGCCATCGCGTAGAAAATGATCCGCTCAACCTTGATGCCAGAGGCGCGGGCCGCGTGCGGGTTCTCGCCAACGGCGCGCATGCGGAAGCCGAGCGACGAGCGCTCCATCAGCCACCAGACGAAGCCCGCCGCGAGCAGCGCGACGATGAAGCCCCAGTGGGTGGTGAGCGGTGCACCGAACAGCAGCGGGAACTTCGCACTCTCTGGGGTGACCGGCGAGATCGGCTGGTTGCCGCCGGGGCGCATCAGGAGGCCGGGCGTCGACAGCAGCCACGCGATGAAGTAGAACGCGACGAAGTTCAGCATGATCGTCAGGATTACCTCGTGCGCGCCGGTGCGGGCCTTCAAGAACCCGACGATACCGCCCCAGATGACGCCGCCCGCGATGCCTGCGACGACGACGAGCGGCAGGTGCAGCCAGAACGGCAGGTCCATGCCGAACATCACAAAGCCTGAGGCCGCCGCGCCCATGAGCATCTGGCCGCGGCCACCAATGTTGAAGAGGCCGACGCGGAATGCGAGGCCGACGCCAAGGCCAGCCATGATGAGCGGCGTGGCGAAGTTCAGAGTGTCAGACAGCGGCTTGATCGCGCGCAGAAAGCTCGGCGCCTCGTAGTTGAAGATCGAGCCGCGGAAGAGCGCGGCGTAGCCGCCTGCGATCGCATCCCAGATCGCCACGAAGGTGTCAGCCGGACGCTGGAAGAAGTACCCTGAGGCTTCAATCACTTTCGGGTCGGTGAACGCAATGAGCAGGCCGCCGATGAGCATCGACAGAACGATCGCGAGCACGGTCGTCGTGACCGAGCTCGACAGCAGCTCGCTGATGAGTTTGTTCTGCGGCGGGCGTTCCGCCGTCTCGGGCTTCGCCCCTGCGGGCTGCCCGTTCGTGTCAATTGTCGGTGCGCTCACGCCGCGACTCCTTCGGGGGTTTCGCCGGCCATCATGAGGCCGAGGGTTTCGCGCGAAGCGTTTCCTGGAACGATGCCGATGATCGCTCCCTTGTACATCACGGCGATGCGGTCTGCGAGGGCGGAGACCTCGTCGAGCTCGGTTGAGACGAGCACGACGGGGACGCCTGCGTCGCGCGCCTCAACGATCCGGGTGTGGATGAACTCGATCGAGCCGACGTCGACGCCGCGCGTCGGCTGCGAAGCGACGAGCAGGTTCAGCGGCCGGCTGAGCTCGCGGGCGATCACGACCTTCTGCTGGTTGCCGCCGGAGAGGCTTCCGGCCGGAGAGCTGGGGCCCTGCGTGCGAATGTCGTATTCGGCGATTTTCGCCTCGGCGAAGTCTGTGAGAACGCCGCGCCTGACCGTTCCGGCCTTTACGAACTCGGGGTCGCTCGTACGGTTCAGCATCAGGTTCTCCGCGACCGAGAAGGTGCCGACGAGGCCGTCCTCGATGCGGTCCTCGGGCACGAATCCGACACCGTCGTCGATGATCTGCTTTACGGGTTTGCCGACGATCGACTTCCCGTTGAGGGTGATGTCCCCTGACGTGAGCTGCTGCAGGCCCACCAGCGACTCGGTGAGTTCGGTCTGGCCATTACCCTGCACGCCGGCGATCGCGAGGATCTCGCCGGGGCGAACCTCGAGGTTCACTCGGTCCACGACGATGTGGCCTGTGCTGTCGGCGATCGTGACATCGGAGAGCCGTAGTCCGCCGTCGCCGAGCTTCGGGGCGTCCTTCTGGACGGTGAGTTCGACAGCGCGGCCAACCATCAGCGAGGCGAGCTCGTTCGTCGAAGACTCGGGCGACGCCTCCGCGACGACCTTGCCGTGGCGAATGACTGTGATGCGGTCGGCGACCTCACGGACCTCGCGGAGTTTATGGGTGATGAAGACAATTGCCGTGCCCTCGCTGCGCAGCTGTCGCATGATCTGCATGAGCTCGTCGGTCTCCTGCGGCGTGAGCACGGCTGTCGGCTCGTCGAACACGAGCACCTTCGCGTCGCGCGACAGCGCCTTGATGATCTCGACGCGCTGCTGCACGCCGACGGGGAGATCTTCGACGACTGCGTCGGGATCGACCTCGAAGCCGAAGCGATCTGCGACCTCGCGCACGTGGGCGCGTGCGCTCGTGAGGTCGAGTGCGCCAGCAAACTTCGTGCTCTCGTGTCCGAGCATGACGTTCTCGGCGACGGTGAACACGGGCACGAGCATGAAGTGCTGATGCACCATGCCGATGCCTGCGGCCATAGCGTCACCCGGTCCCTTGAAGTGCTGCACCTCGCCGTCGACGACGATCTCACCTTCGTCGGGCTGGTAGAGCCCGTAGAGCACGTTCATCAGTGTGGACTTGCCGGCGCCGTTCTCACCCAGCAGGGCGTGAATTTCTCCGGGTCGCACCTCGATTGAGATGCGGTCGTTCGCGGTGAATGATCCGAATCGCTTCGTGATCCCGCGCAGTTCGAGCGTCATGCCGTAAATCTATCCAAGTTCGTTTCTCTGGGGTAGTGCAGTGGCACAACCCCTGGTGAATCCACGATGGCGGGCCGGTGAGCGATCAAGGATCGCCCGCCGGCCCGCCATCAGAGTGCCTTACGGCGAGGAGGGTGACTCAACCTTGATCGAGCCGTCGATGATGCCTGCCTTGATCTCGTCGAGCTGCTTCTGCAGGTCTGCGGGGACCTTGTCTGCGAAGTCGTTGAACCCGGAGAGGCTCACGCCGTCGTTCTCGAGTACGCCAACAAACGGCTCGGCGCTGAACTTGCCCTGAGCGGCCTCCATCACGGCGTCGTACACAGCGATGTCCATGCTCTTCATGATCGAGGTGAAGAGAATGTCCTGCACCTTCGGGTCAGTCTGGTACACGTCGGCGTCAACGCCGACGAGCTTCGCGGTCCCGCCGGAGTCGCGGATCGCCTCAGCAGCCGACTGGTAGATCGGGCCGCCGACGGGGAGGAGCACGTCTGCGCCCTGGTCGAGGATGCCCTGTGCCATCTGCTTCGCGGTGTCGTTCGCTGCGAACTCGCCGGTGAACTGGCCGTCCTGCTTCGCGACGTCCCAGCCGATGACCTTGACGTCCTTGCCGTTCTCCTTGTTGAAGTAGTCGACGCCGTCCTGGAAGCCGTCCATGAAGATGGTGACAGGCGGAATCTTTGCGCCGCCGAAGGTGCCGACGGTGCCGGTCTCCGAGACAGCTGCCGCAGCGTAGCCGCCGAGGAAGGCTGCCTGTGCGGTGTCGAACACGAGGGGCTTGATGTTCGGCGCATCAGTCTCGCCGTCGAAGTCGTTGTCAGCCCAGTCGTCGATGATCGCGAACTGCACGTCGGGGTTCGCCTTTGCAGCGTTCACCGTCGGCTCCGAGAGCATGAAGCCCACCGAAACAATGAAGGTGCACCCTGCGTCGACGAGGCCGCTGAGGTTCGATGCGTAGTCGCTCGCGCTCTTGGACTCGGTCTCGCCGGCCTCGACCTCGAGCTCTTCGGCTGCCTTGGTCAGCCCCTCGTAGCCGAGCTGGTTGAACGACTTGTCGTCGAAGCCGCCCTCGTCAGACACCATGCAGGGCTTGAAGCCGGCAACGGCCTCTGCGCCGCCGCTTTCGCCGCCAGCCTCGGGCGCCTGGCCACACGCCGAGAGGCCGAGCACGAGGCCCGCCGCGGCGGTGAGGCCGAGCATCTTCTTAGTTGTTGAGATGGTCAATTGGTTAACCCCCATGGATGAGCGCCCGCGCCTACCGCGGGCGAATGAGATTCATTAGTGTATTCCTACAGCACGACGCCCCTCGACGCACCGCGAGAGTGGAAATGGTTGCATTTTCGATATCAACCCCACGGAAGCTACGTTAAGCGTTTGTACCTTCCGCCAAAACTACCCGATTTTCGGGCGTTAGTTGTCCTCCGAGACCGGATCCGTTCCGCGGCCATCGAGCGCATCGATGTAGCGCAGCACGATGCCCTCGCGCAACGCCCACGGCGAGATCGTGAGAGTCGAGACATCGAACACCTTCATTGCCGTGCGCAGCACCACGGCGCCTGCCATGATCTGGTAGCCGCGCTCGGGCGTGATCCCAGGCAGGTACTCGCGAACCGAGCCCGGCATGTCGCGCAGCGTCGGCTCCCACTCCCGAAGACCTGCGTAGTGCAGCTCAGCAAGGTCGCCAGTCGCTGGGTCGGGTGGCCCACCGATGAGGCGCGCGAGTGACCGGATCGTCTTCGACGTGCCGACGACACGCTTCGGCTTCGGCCTGCCCTTGAACATCTCCTTGCGCACCCGCGTGAACTCCTCGCGAGCGTGCGCGCGCAGCCTGGAGATGCCCTCGGCTGTGGGTGGATCTTCTGGGAGGTACATGATCGTCGAGCGTCCAGCGCCGAGTGGCAGGGAGACCTGCACGTCGGGGTACTCGTCTGCTCCCTGCGCGATCTCGAACGATCCTCCACCGATATCGAAGAGCAGAATCTCCCCCGCCGACCAGCCCAGCCAGCGGCGCACCGCAAGCATCGTGATCCGCGCCTCGTCCTCGCCCGACAGCACGTCAAGCTTCAGACCGGTCTCGCGCTCGATCCGCGCGAGCACTTCCTCACCGTTGGCAGCCTCACGGATCGCGGAGGTCGCCGTCGCGAGAAGATCGTCGACGCCTATCTCCTGCACGGTCTTCACTGCATCCGCGATCGCGGCGATGATCCGGGTGACACCCTCTTCGGTGATCGCACCGTCGTCGTCGAGGTAGCGCATGAGCCGCAGCGTCGAACGCTGCGAGTGGTATGGGTTCGGGCTCGCGCCAGGATGGGCGTCAACCACGAGGAGATGAACGGTATTCGAACCTACGTCGATGACTCCGAGTCGCATGAGCACGATTCTATTGCGTGAACGCCTCGTGTCCGAGCGCCCGCAGTGCAAGCCAGGCCGCCGCGCGGTCGTCTGGTCGCGACATCGACAGGCCCGTGAGCTCCTCCACTCGGTGAATTCTCGACACCAGCGTCTGCCTGTGAATCCCCAGGCGTGCCGCGCTCGCGCGGTGCGCACCGTTCTCCGAGAGGAACACGAGCAGCGTCTCGAGCAGTTCCCCATGCTCGCCCCGAGCATCCCGCAACTCGTCAAGCACCCCGCCCAGCTGTGTGCGATGATCCTCGGAGATCACGTCAAGCACGAAGTCCACTGTCGGAAGCTCCGCGTAGCGTTGAGCCCCGATCCCCGCGTCAAACGCCGCGTCGAACGCCTGGCGCGCCTGCACCGCGCTGCGGCCGAGGGCGTCGATCGGGGCCGCAGCCCCGACACCGAGATGGAGCGACGTCGCGCCGAGCGGCTCGAAGCCGTCAGCAAGCGCGACAAGGTCACCGACGTGGTGCTCCGCAACGAATCCGCGCACGAGGCCGGGGTCGCCAACGAAGATATGCTCAACGCCGAGCTCGTCGAGCCAACGCTCGACGAGCCGTTCGAGGTCGACCGTGCGCGTTCGCGTCCCGAGTACGAACGCGGTGAGCTCGATCTCACGCACTCCCCACTTGCGCAGGAGCTGGGTTGCAGGGTTTCCCCCTGCGTGCAAGATCTCGAGGAGCGCCTCTCGCCCGAGATGCTCGGTGACGGAGGGGTCGCGGGTACGCAGCACCAGGTCAAACAGTGCGGCGGCCTGCGAGGCGAGGTCGCGGATGCGGCTCGTCGCGCTTGACCTGGATGCGACAACGAGATACCCGGTGAAGTCGAGATCCGATCCGACCTGGTGGGTCTGGAGGCCCGGGTGCCGCACACGCACGGGCCGTCCGAGCGCGACGGCCTTCGCATCGTCGAGGTGGAGCCTCCCCGCACCGGCGCTCGCGATGAGCTGACCGTGGGCGTCGAGCAGCACGGCCCAGCCGTCGATCCTGTGGGCGAGCTCAGCCATCACCGCAGTCGCGCCGCCCCGTCTCGCGACCTGCGTGAGCACGCGTGTTCCCGACGCGACGAGTCGGTCAGTTGCGGCGAGATCGTCGGCGTGCAGCGCTGCGAGCCGGTAGTGCAATGCGTCGCCAGACGAGGATGCCCCGAGCACGGCGCTCATGCCATGCGCAGCGAGCACCTTTCGCAGGCGAGGCGTGTCTTCGTGGCTCACAAACACGGCACGCGAGGTCACTGCCGCAGCCTCGCTTCCCTGCGCGAACCTGGCGTCGAGCTCAGCGACGGTTCCGGTGACGAGGGTCGCGAGTTCGGCACTCGCCACAACAACGTACTCGCCGACCCGCGCGAGACCCTCGCATGGCGTGTAGTCGCTCATCCCATTGTCGACATATGTGCCGCCGACGACCCGGGTGACAGTTCGCAGGTCAAAACTCATGCGCTGAATGTACCAAATGCCGATCCTAACCGTCCAAAAACGACTTTTGGCGCAGTGACATGGCGCGCATCGGCTACTTACGATCTCTTCGACGAACTTTTGCGCGGTCTCAGCGCGCACCCCAATGGAGGAGGAACAACATGAAAGCAGTCGTCTTTCGCGAGCCAAACACCCGCGTCGCCGTCGCCGACGTCACACTCGCGCCGCCGAAAGCAGGCGAGGTCCGCGTGAAGATTGCGGCGGCGGGAGTCTGCCACTCCGACCTGCACGTGAAGCGCGGCGAGTGGGAAGCCCCCGCGCCCATGGTCATGGGTCACGAAGGCTCTGGCATCGTCGTCGAGCTCGGCGAGGGCGTCACCTCGCTCGCTGTGGGCGACCACGTCGTGCTCAGCTGGGTTCCGCCGTGCGGCGAGTGCCGCTACTGCCTCCAGGGACACGAAGCGCGCTGCCAGAAGGTCGCCCAGGTCATCAACGCGAAGGGATCACTGTTCGACGGCACCTCGCGCCTGAGCATCGAGGGCGAAGCGGGAGAGGCAGAGCCGCTGCACCACTACCTCGGCGTCTCGTCGTTCGCTGAGGAAGTCGTTGTGCCAGCCTCCGGCGCAATCAAGGTTCGCGACGACGCTCCCCTCGACGTGATCGCAGTGGTCGGCTGCGCGGTCGCAACCGGCGTCGGCGCAGTCATGAACACCGCTGCAGTAGAGCCCGGATCGACAGTAGCCGTGATCGGCTGCGGCGGCGTCGGGCTCAACGTCGTGCAGGGCGCCAAGCTCGCCGGCGCAGAACGCATCATCGCGATCGACGTCGTCGCAGACAAGACAGCCATGGCCATGCAGTTCGGCGCGACCGACCGGATCGACGCGTCAGAGGGCAACGCAGTGGAGCAGCTCTTCGAGCTCCTCCCCGACGGCGTCGACTACGCGTTCGACGCGATCGGCCGCACTGTCACGACCGAGCAGGCGATTCAGATGCTCGGCCTCGGCGGTGCTGCTGTGATCGTTGGCCTGCCGCCCACCGGCGCCAAGGCTTCGTTCGAGCCGCTCGTGCTCGCGGAAGCAGACCAGCGCATCCTCGGATCGAACTACGGCTCGGTGCGCCCGTCAATCGACATCCCCGCGCTTGTGGACCGCTACATGGACGGACAGCTGAAGCTCGATCCGCTCATCTCGGGCCGCCGCTCGCTCGACGAGGCTGCTGACGCGCTCGACGACCTCGCTTCAGGCGGCGTGCTCCGCACGCTCCTCATCCCGTAACCCAAAAAGACTTCTCAAAGGAGAGTTGAATGTCTCAGTCCACCACCCAGAAGGCCGACGCAGGCCTTCGCGAAGGGGTCATGTCTGGCCCCGAACTCGCGGCCCAGGCCATCGCGAGCATCGCGCCGAGCGCGGTCATCGCGTTCACCGCAGCGTCAATCTTCCTCGGCGCTGGCAGCGGCACCATGTTCGCCTTCGTGCTCGCCACGATCGTCATCCTGTGTGTCGGCTACATCATCAGCATGTTCGCAAAGCGTCACGCTTCGGCGGGCTCGCTCTACACCTATGTCGCGCAGGGCCTCGGCCCGGCCGGCGCCTTCGCCGCTGGCGTCGCGCTCCTCATCGGCTCATGGGGTATCGCGGCAGGCTCGCTCGGCGGCGCCGTCTCGTACATGTCCGACCTGCTTGTGATCTTCGGCTTCGAGTCAGCAGGCTCGACGCCGTGGCTCATCGCCCTCGCCGTCGTCATCGGCGGCGGCGCGACCTTCTTCACGATCCGCGGCATCCGCATCTCGGCGCGCATTTCGCTCGTGCTCGAGCTGCTGTCGGTTGCGATCATCCTCGTACTGCTCGTGACCGCACTCATCGTGCTCGGCGACGCCGCGTGGGACCCGACCCAGTTCTCGTTCGAGGGCGTACCGTTCCAGGGCGTCGCTGCAGGCATGGTGCTCGGTATCCTCGGCTTCGTCGGATTCTCCTCCGCTGACGCTCTCGGGCGTGAGGCGAAGGACCCCAAGAAGGCTATCCCCCGCGCAATCATGTGGAGCGCGGTCGCAGTTGGCGTGCTCTACGTGTTCTCCGCCTACACGCAGATCGCAGTGCTCGGCGATGAGCTTGGCGAGGTCGCGAGCCCGCTCCAGGCGGTCGCAGAGAAGGTCAACATGCCTGGCTGGTTCACCCCGATCCTTGTGTTCGGCGTTGCCGCGTCGTTCTTCGCCGTCGTCGTCGCGCCGCTCAACGTCGTTGGTCGCATCATCTACGTGATGGGCAAGGAGGGCATGGTGCCCGAGCGCTTCGGCCGCACCCACGAGACCCACCTCACCCCGCACCGCGTGCTGCTCATCGCAGGCCCCGCCGCGATCGTGCTCGACATCATCCTGCTGCTCGCCGGAACGCACCCCATGGATATCACCGTCTGGGTCGACACCTACGGCACCTACGGCTACATGGTCGCGTACTCGCTCGTCGCGATCGCAGGCGTCGTCTACACGACCCGCGAGGGCATGAAGAACGGCATGATTTGGGTCACCGCGACCGTCGCGGTGCTCGCAATGGCCTACGTCTTCGTGGCGAACGTCTACCCCGTGCCGGCGTTCCCGCTCAACGTGATTCCATACCTCTTTGTGATCACGATGCTCGCCGCGTTCTCGCGCTACTGGTGGATCAAGGCCAAGCGCCCCGCGGTGCTCGAGCGCGTCGGCAAGACCCACGTCGAGGAGATGGCAGGCATCGGCTAACCACGCCGCTGCTTGCAGCCACGGGCCCCTGTCGCACTTCGGCGCGACAGGGGCCCTATGCTTGCCAGCATGACGAGCTTTGCCTTTGAGGTTGACCCGGCGTCTGCGACTCCCCCGTTCAGACAGCTGCACGACGCGGTTGTCAGCGCAGTCACACACGGCCAGCTCGCGCCGGGGTCACGGCTGCCGACAGTGCGCGGGCTCGCCGCCGAACTCGGGCTCGCCGCGAACACAGTCGCCTCCGCATACAGGGCGCTCGAGGAGGCAGGAATCGTCGAGGGCCGTGGACGGGCAGGCACATTCGTGGCCCTTGGCGACGACCCCATCGAGGCGAGCGCGCGCCAGATTGCCATCCGCGCCGCACAGGAGCTCTCCGCACTGGGTGTGGATCGGGCCCAAGCGCTCGCCCTCATCGGCGACGCATTCGACGCGGTGTAGCGAGCCTCACAGCGGTCACCGCTCGCCACCGCAGCACCAATCACTCGCCGGCGCAGGCGTCTCGGCCGCCTAACCCGGGCCGGCGCCTCGGCCAGGCAGCGGCTGGCCGAGTCCATCGCCCGACATTTGGTGCGTCAATATTTCCGTTTTCAGCCTGTCTTCCCATTCGGTCAGCCGGGAGTACTACGCTAGAAAGATTGGCGAAAGGGAGTTGATGCACGGCACTAGCCAGCACGATGACGGGTACCTACTGCGGCCGCAAACGGCGAGCCAGAAAACGCTCGCAGTACTCGAAGCAGCCTTACTCAACACCAGGTTTACCGACATCGTCGACGCTGCCGAGCTCCCCAAGTCCACGGTGCACCGCATCCTCGCAATGCTCATCGGTTCGGGCTTCATCTCAGGCGATGCAGAGCACGGTTACCGCGCGGGAAGACGCTTCACGTTCCTCGCAGGGCGTACCCTCGCCGAGCTCGACATCATCGCGCTCGCCGAACCCATTGTCGCCGACCTCGTCGCATCGACCCAGTGCACAGTACACATCGGCGAAGCCGCATCCGAGGAGGTGTCATACCTGTTCGGCGCTGAGTCCCAACGCCCATACCGAGTGCACTCACGTGCGGGCAGGTCGGCCTGGCTGCACAGCACAGGACTCGGCAAGGCGCTGCTCGCGCACCGCACAGAAGAAGAGGTGCAGAGCTACGCCGAGCGCACCGGGCTGCCGGCACAGACCGACTCAACGCTGACAGAGGTCGACGCGCTTCTGCAGGACCTCGAACAGATTGCTGAGCGCGGCTACGCGCTCGACCTTGAGGAGCACGAGGTCGGCACAGTCTGCGTTTCGGCCCCAATCTTCAACCACCGCGGCGAACCGGCCTACAGCCTGTCGATATCATCTCTCGTCGTCACGCACCCCGACGACTCGATCGAACGATTCGGCCCGAGCGCCATCGCGGCTGCTGCCGACATCTCGGAGTTGCTCGGGGCGCGACGCTAGCCTCGCGGCGGGTGCGGGCGCACCCCAACCAACGACTCAGCGCCGGCCCACAGCCAGCCGACCTCTGGGAGCAGCCCTACTACGCCCGCTGCGCGAGCATATGCACGCGTGCGCCGTGCTCCATGAGCCCGAGACTCTCTTCGGTGCCGGCGAGCCCCGCATGAAACTCGGTATCGACGGCGTCGACGACATGGAACCCGTGCCGCTCGTAGAACGGGGCATTCCAGGGGACCTCCGCGAACGTGCGGAGCGAAACCGCTTGAAAGCCCTCGGCCCACGCAGCCGACAGCACAGTATCGACGAGCCTGCCGCCGATGCCGCGCCTGGAGTGGTCGGGCGAGACTGACAGCTGTTCGAGGTGGAGGTACTCTCCCGCGACGATTACCTTGGCGAAGCCGACGAGCGTCGCACCGTCAACGGCGTCGAACACGCGCTCGACGTAGCCGTGCGGCGCATGCTCGGGCGCATCCTCGTTCCACGGGAGCAGGCCGAAGTGCGCGCGGAATAGATCGTCGGCTGCATGCTCGATTTCGGCGTGCGCCTCCACTGCAGGCCCGCGACGCTCACGGATCTCTACCGTCACTTCTCGCGCCCCGTCGCGTGGCTAGTAGCCCGCCCCGGTCGCCGTCTCAGACGAGTTCCAGCCAGCAACGACTGCGCCTGTCGCCGAGACGCCGAAACGCGTCGCCCCGGCAGCCCACAGCTCGCGCGCGGTCTCAGCGTCACGGATTCCGCCCGAAGCCTTCACCCCGAGCCGACCGTCGACAGTGTCGGCCATGAGCTTCACAGCGTGAACGCTCGCCCCGCCAGCCGCGTTGAATCCGGTAGAGGTCTTCACGAAGTCGGCGCCCGCAGCCTCGGATGCCTTGCAGCAGCCAACGATCTGATCGTCTGTAAGCGATGCGCTCTCGATGATGACCTTCAGGATCTTGCCGACGCTCGCCTCGCGCACCGCGCGAATCTCTGCTTCGACGCCGTCCCAGTCGGCGGCGTGCACGAGCCCCGGGTTCACAACCATGTCGACCTCGTCTGCACCGTCAGTGATTGCCTGGGCCGCCTCAAATGCTTTCACCTCGGCCTTGTGGACTCCCGACGGGAACCCGACAACCGTCACGATCTCGAGGCCGCGCTTATCAACTGGCAGCAAGGAGGGGCTGACACAGACGCGCTTTACGCCAAGCGCCGCTGCGTCGTCGAGGAAAACCTCGAGCTCGGCTGCGGTCGTCGGGGGCGCGAGGAGCGTGTGGTCAGCGTTCGCGAGAAAGTGTTCAGGGGTGAGAGCCTGGTGAGTCATAGTTTGAGTCTAGATAGTGGCTGCCGCAGGCGCGAGTTGACCCGGCGATCTCGCAGCAGGCACGGGCTGGCCAACCAGCCCAGTCCGCCTGGCCATAAGTAACATTTGCCGCACATCTTGATACGAGTAGGTCAGAATAACAACTGCACTAGGTTCGCATGCGGAGAATGAGCGGATCGCAACACGAGGCGGTGTATTGCATATGGACTTTTCCCTTTCCGGCAGCCAAGAAGACATCAGGTCCGGGGCCCGCACGTTAGCCCGCAGCTTCTCACACGAGTATTGGCGAGACAGGGACGAGGCCCAGGAGTTTCCGCGGGAGTTCTACTCGGCCTTTGCAGAAGGGGGCTGGCTCGGTATCGCAATCCCTGAGGAGTACGGCGGCGGAGGCATGGGGATCACCGAAGCCGCGCTCCTCCTCGAAGAGGTAGCTGCGTCCGGTGCAGGAATGAACGGCGCCTCAAGCATGCACCTCACCATCTTCGGGCTCAACACCATAGTCAAGCACGGCTCACAGGAGCAGCGAGAGACCATTCTTCCGCGTGCAGCTGGCGGTGATCTCCACGTTGCCTTCGGGGTGACCGAGCCCGAAGCCGGCACTGACACGACTCAGATTTCCACGTTTGCAACCAGGGTCCCCGGCGGCTACCGCATTACGGGTCGCAAAGTGTGGATCACCAAGGCCGGCGAGTCCGAGAAGCTGTTGCTGATCACAAGGACTCAGCGGCGAACGGATGTCTCGCGTCCGACCGACGGCATGACACTGTTCTTGATCGACATCGACGCCACAAAGATTGACTTGACCCCGATCCCGAAGCTTGGACGAAACGCGGTAGCAAGCTACGAGGTCGTCTTGGACGACTATTTCGTTCCGGATGCAACTCGCATCGGAGAGGAGGGGCTCGGGTTTCAATATCTGCTCGACGGGCTCAACCCGGAGCGCATTCTCCTGGCACATGAGGCCCTTGGTATAGGACGCGCCGCGATGGAGATAGCCGTGAAGTACGCGAAAGAACGCGTCGTGTTCGACAGGCCGATTGGCAAGAATCAAGGCATTGCCTTCCCACTCGCGAAGTGCCAAACACACCTGGATGCGGCCGGGCTGATGGCACGGGAGGCCGCATGGCGCTACGACGCAGGAATGCCAGTTGGCAGCCAGGCAAACATGGCCAAATGGCTGTGCGCGGAGGCCGGCTTCGCCGCCGCGGACACGGCAATGCAGACCCTGGGTGGGATGGGGTATGCAAAGGAGTACAACGTCGAACGCTACTTCCGCGAATCGCGCATCCTCCGTCTCGCCCCCGTGAGCCAAGAGATGGTGCTCAACTACGTCGCAGTTCACGTTCTCGGACTTCCAAAGTCGTACTGAGGGGCACCCAATGGGCTATCAGTTCGGGTCGCTCGCAGGCCTTCGTGTGATCGATCTATCGCGTGTTCTCGCGGGGCCGCTGTGCACCCAGATCCTCGGTGATCATGGGGCGGACGTGATCAAAGTCGAAGCCCGGTCCGGTGACGATACACGCCGCTGGGGTCCGCCGTTCGTTGGTGAGGGATCAAGCGCCTACTACGAGGGCCTGAACCGCAACAAGCGAAATGTCTGCCTCGATCTCAAAAGCGATTCAGGCAGGAGCCGCCTGCACACACTCCTTGATAGCGCTGACGTGCTTGTTGAGAACTTTCGACACGGAACGCTGGAGTCCTGGGGGCTCTCGGATGAGACGATTCGCACCCGCTGGCCGCGACTTGTGCACTGCAGGATTACGGGCTTTGGCTCCGAGGGTCCTCGTGGAGGACTGCCGGGATACGACGCCGTTGCGCAAGCGTTGGGCGGCCTGATGAGCGTCAACGGCGAGGCGGACGGCCCACCGCTCAAGGTCGGTGTGCCTGTGGTAGACATGGTGACGGGCTTCTACGCGGTAAACGGCATCATGTTTGCTCTGCACGAGCGTGGTCACAGCGGGCTTGGCCAGCTTGTGGACTTGTCGTTGTTCGACACGTCGTTGTCATTGTTGCACCCGCATTCAGCCTCGTGGCTTGCAGACGGCACAGAGGCCAAACGTAGTGGCTCGGCGCACCCGACTATTCAGCCGTATGACAGCTTCGACGCGCTGGACGGCCAGATCTTCATCGCAGTCGGCAACGACGATCAGTTCGATCGGTTCTGCGAGTTCCTTGGCGTCCCAGCACTTGCGACTGACCCGAGGTTCCGCACAAACGGCGATCGGGTCCGCAACCGGCTGGATCTGAAGGCCGTGCTCTCCCCGCTGATCGCTGCGCTCACGCGCGGAGCGTTGGACGAAGAGCTCCGGGCGCGTGGCATACCGGCAGGGGTCGTGCAGTCGGTGAGCGAGGCGCTCACCGACGAACAGGCTCGCGCGCGGTCAATGGTGCTTGAGCTTGCTGGACGCAAGACGCTCGGAATTCCGATCAAGCTGTCGCGAACCCCAGGCAGCGTCGCTGCCCCGCCGCGGCTCCTTGGCCAGGACACCGAGGAGATCTTCGACGAGGAGACAGTCGAGGGGAGGGCTGACTAGAGCGTCAGATGGCCCTGCTCTCCGCCGGGGAGCTTGCGCCCAGCAGCTGCGGCACCAGCTTCTCCCCCGCCGTCGTCAGACCGTCGGCCCAACGCGGGTGACGTGCACAACAGGTTCGCCCTCAAGCTCGGAAGCAGCGAGGTCGATCTCGCCCTCAATACCCCAGTCTCGGTCGCCCGCGGGATCGAGAAGCACCTGTCTGAACTCCCACGCCCCTGCACCCGCCCGGGACTTGTCGAGCGTGAGCAGGCCAGCGGCGCGGGCATCACTGTCGACCCTGATCTCGTCGTACTCGGTGAAGTATCCGTCAAGGGCGTCGCGCCATTTCTGCACGGCGAAACCATTGGAAGCGTCGAGCGCCTCGAGCTCGTCATACTGTTCGAACGCCGCCGCCTGCACTCGCCGAAACAGGGCATTACGCACCATCACCATGAACGCCCGCTCGTTCGCGAGGAGCGAGCGCGCCGGTGGCGGCCCGACGAGTGCTGTCTCGTTCGAATCGCGCTCCGCGGCGAGCGCGGCAGCCACATCCGGATTCGACAGCTCGGTCCACTCGTCGATCAAGCTCGAGTCAACTTGCCGGACGAGCTCCCCGAGCCACTCGATGATCTCGTCGAGCTCCTCCGTCTTTGCCGCCTCGGGCACGGTCCGCTCGAGCGCACGGTACGCATCGCTCAGGTAGCGGAGCACACCGCCCTCGGCCCGGCCCAGACCGTAGTAGTTCACGAGGTCGCGGAACCCGAAGGCGCGCTCGATCATGTCTCGCACGACCGATTTCGGCCGCAATTCGTAGTCGCGCGCCCAGGGCACTTCCTTCAGATACGCTTCGAATGCTTCGCTGAGGAGGTCGGCGAGCGGCTGCGGGTGGGTGATCTCCTCGAGCAGCTCCATGCGCTCCTCGTACTCGATGCCCTCGGCTTTCATCGCCCCGATCGCCTCGCCGCGTGCGCGATGCTCCTGGGCGCGGACGATCGCGCGCGGATCTTCGAGCGTCGCTTCGATGACTGAGATCGCATCGAGCGCGTAGCTTTCCGATTCGGGGTCGAGCAGCTCTAGCGCGGCAAGTGCGAATGGCGACAGCGGCTGGTTCAGCGCAAAGTTCGACTGGAGCTCGACGGTGAGACGCAAAAGCTTCTGCCCTGAACCGTCGACGTAGGTCTCGACGATCCCACCGCGCACAAGCGTACGGAAGATCTCGATCGCGGTTCGCGCGTGGGCGAACTGCGCGGCACGCGGCTCGTGGCTGTCGAACACTAGGGTGCGGAGCGTCGCGAGCGCATCGCCCTCGAAATCCTCACCGCGGCCAATGACGCCGAGCACCATCGAGTGAGTGATCCGCATGCGGCTCACGAGCGGCTCTGGCGACGCCGCCACGAGCTTGTCAAGCGTCTGTTCGTTCCAGGCAACGAACCCCTGCGGCGGCGACTTCTTCTTCGCCGGTTTTGCCTTCTTGCCGCCGCTTGCTTTGGCAGCCGCCTTCGCGGCAGCGCGGGCGTTCTCGACCTCAAACTCCGGGGCGAGCGCAATGACGTCACCCTCGGTGTCGAAGCCGGCACGGCCCGCGCGACCTGCGATCTGGTGGAATTCCCGCGCCGAGAGGCGGCGCATCTTCTCGCCGTCGTACTTCGTGAGCGCGGTAATGACGACGGTGCGGATCGGCACATTGATCCCTACGCCGAGGGTGTCCGTGCCGCAGATGACTTTGAGGAGCCCGCGCTGCGCGAGTTGCTCAACGAGGCGGCGGTACTTCGGAAGCATACCTGCGTGGTGTACGCCGATTCCCGAGCGAACCAGCCGCGAGAGTGACTGACCAAAGCCAGCCGAGAATCTGAACGCCCCGATCGCCTCGGCGATCTCGTCGCGCCCGGCGCGGTCCACGAGTTTGATGCTTGCGAGAGCCTGCGCCTGCTCGACTGCGTGCGACTGATTGAAATGCACGAGGTATGCGGGTGTCTGGCGATCCTCAACGAGCTGCTCGATGACCTCGTGCGTCGGGGCGACGGCGTAGCTGAAATCGAGCGGTACCGGCCGTTCGACGCCAGTCACGAGTTCCGTGTCACGGCCCGTCCTCCGGCTCAGGTCGTCGGCGAGTTCAGTAACGTCACCGAGTGTCGCCGACATGAGGAGGAACTGCGCGTCCGCCATCAGCAGCAGCGGCACCTGCCACGCCCAGCCTCGATCAGGCTCAGCGTAGAAATGGAACTCGTCCATGACGACCTGGGTGATCCCATTCGCTGTCTTGTCACGCAACGCGAGGTTCGCGAGGATCTCAGCCGTGCAGCAGATGATCGGCGCATCTGAGTTGATTGCAGTGTCGCCTGTGATCATGCCGACCCTGTCGGCACCAAACACGGCGACGAGCTCGAAGAACTTTTCGCTCACGAGCGCCTTGATGGGTGCGGTGTAGACAGTGCGCCGCCCCTCGGCGAGGGCAGCAAAGTGTGCGCCGAGCGCCACGAGCGACTTCCCTGTTCCCGTGGGCGTGGCAAGGACGACGTTCGAGCCGAGAGTCATCCCGAGGATGGCTTCCTCCTGCGCCGGGTACAGGCGCAGCCCGCGCACCTCCCATGCCCACTCTTCGAACATCGCGAAGACCTCGTCCGGTTCAGCGAAGCGCTCGGTGTCGAGGATCTCTCCGAGGTGCATGGTGTCCTAACTCTGACGGGTTGTGATGGGGGCGCGGCGTCTCCCGCTGCCGTTGACGATGCCTGACCGCTCGGCTACTCACCGGGATCAAGCTCAGCGAACTTGTGTTGCATCGTCGGGTTGCCGCGGGTGAGCTTTTTGATTGACACGTCTTGCGCCTTGTTGTTCGCGAGCCGAAGGTTGTTTCCCGAGCGCATGAGCAAGTCTTTCACTTTCTGCATCTCGGCAATTGACTTGTCGATCCGATCGATCGCGTCACCGAACTGGCGCTCGGCGAGCTCGAAGTTCTTGGCGAACGCACCCTTGAACGTTTCAAGCTCGCTCTCGAAGTTTGTGATGTCGATGTTCTGAGACCGCACGAGCTCGAGCTCAGACTTGTACTGCAGCGCACCCAGGGAGGCGTTCCGCAGCAGCGTGATCATCGGAATGAAGAACTGTGGCCGGATGACGTACATCTTCTCAAACCTGTGCGACACGTCAACGATGCCGCTGTTGTACAGTTCACTCTCGGGTTCAAGCAGCGACACAAGCACGGCGTACTCGCACCCTTTGGCACGCCGGTCTTCATCGAGCTTCTTCAGGAAGTCTTCATTTCGCTGCTTGGTCTGCGTCGTGTCGTTCTCGTTCTTCATCTCAAACATGATTGAGACGATCTCAACCCCGTCATCGAGGTCACGGAAGATGTAGTCGCCCTTGGTGCCGCCAGACGCGTCGTTGTCTTTTTCGAAGTAGGCGTTCGGAAATGCGGTCGCGCGAATCTGGTTAAACGTCGTCTCGCAGTGCTGCTCGAGTGTCTCACCCACCATCTTTGTCGACAGCCGAGCCTTCATGTCGCGGAGCCGCTCGATCGCCTCGTCGCGATCTTTCAGCTGAGTCTCGTAGCGATCTTTCAGTGCCTGCTCCGACAGCTGCTGCGAAAGCTCGGCGCGCTCGAGCCCGTTCTTGAGCTCGTCGCGCTCGCGCTCGACAACGCTCACCGCCTCGGTGATCGCGAGCCGCTGCGCGACCTCGACCGACTCGAGCTTCGCGCGCAAAGCCTGGATCTCCGCCTCCTTCTCGGCCGCGGCGCGCTGCTGCGCCGCCTCGAGCTTCGCGGTAGCGAGGTCAACGGCAGCCTCCGCGTCGCGCTTCGACTGCTCAAGCTGCGTTTTGAGAGCGTCGCGCTGCTTCTCGACATCGCCGAGCGCCTCCGCGACGGCGAGGCGCTTGGCGGTCTCCCCCGCTTCGAGCTTCGCCCGCAGATCCTGAATGGCGGCATCCTTCTCTGCTGCCGCTTCACGGAGTTTGCTTTCGGCTGCCGTTCGCGCAAGCTCGAGGGCGCTGAGCTTCTCGCGCTCTGCGAGTTCCAGCCTGTCGTGCAGCTGCTGCTCGAACTCTGCGTCTCTGACCTGCTTCAGAATGTCTGCATAGCCTGCCTCGTCGACGGTGAACGCCTCGCCACAGTGTGGGCATTTGATCTCGCGCATCTCATCTCCTCGGCAGCTCTTCGAACACTGCACCAAGCTTCTCATGCACGACCGACACGGCGTGCGCGACGCGGCCCAGTCGGCAATGCGGTTGTCGGTGGGAGTCGTTACCCTGGGGCCATGGCAAATCCGCTCCTCTTCCAGCCGTTCACGCTCCGCGGGCTCCAGGTCCGAAACCGACTTTGGGTTGCTCCGATGTGCCAATACTCAGTGGCAGAGCGCGACGGAATCCCCCGAGATTGGCACCTGCAGCACATCGGCGGGCTTGCACGCGGTGGCGCCGGGCTCGTCGTTGTCGAAGCAACCGCCGTCGTTCCCGAAGGGCGCATTTCCCCCGAAGATCTCGGCATCTGGGGCGAGGAGCACGAGCGGGCGTTCGGCCGTGTCGTCGATATCGCGCACTCACACGGCGCCCGCATTGCTGTCCAGCTCGCACACGCCGGCCGCAAGGCGTCCACTTACAAGGCGTGGCCAGGCCTTCCGACGGGAACAGAGCCCGTGGAGTCAGGTGGCTGGGAGCCCGTCGCGCCATCAGCGATTCGTTTCAGCGAAGCGCACGCGGTACCGCGGGCACTTGACACCGCCGAGCTTCCCGCCCTCGTCGATGCGTTTGTCGCCGCCGCCGGGCGCGCGGTCCGCGCGGGCTTCGACGCCGTCGAGGTGCACGCAGCTCACGGCTACTTGTTGCACGAGTTTCTGTCGCCGCTGTCAAACGACCGCACCGACGAGTACGGCGGCCCACTCGAGAACCGAGCTCGGCTGCTGCGTGAAGTTGTCCGCGGGGTCCGGGCCGCACACCCTGAGCTCCCGATGCTTGTGCGAATCTCGGCGAGCGAATGGACGGCTGATGGCTTCGAGGTCGAGGAGGCCGCCAGTGTCGCTGAGTGGCTTGCCGAGGACGGCGCAGACCTCGTCGACGTTTCATCTGCAGGCAACCTCCCGGTCGCCCCGCCGAGGGTCGGCCCCTCCTACCAGGTGCCGCTAGCCGAACGCGTAGGTCGCGGGCCGCTGCCAGTTGGCGCGGTTGGGCTCATCACGTCGGCGCAGCAGGCCGAGAGCATCCTCGTGACGGGCCAGGCCGACGTCGTCTTTCTTGGCAGGCCGCTCCTCACGAACCCCCACCTGCCGCTGCAGTGGGCCTCCGAGCTGCGCGCGGAAGACGCGGCGGATCTCGTTCCGCCCCAGTACCACCGGGCACGGTTCTAAACCGTGGCGCTCACGCTGACCGACGATGCGCTCCTCCGAGCGCGAATGTACGCGCTCGGGCTCGACTCGGCGAACGCAGCAGACCTGGAGGCACGCCCTGCCGCCCAGGCGGCGCACCCAGCCGACTCGGCGGCACACCCAGCGGTGGCCGCCGCCAGCTCAGCAGCGGGCGCCACTGCGGCCACAGGGCGCGTACGTGCCGTTGTATCTCACCTTTTCGCGTTGCAGGGACAGGACTGGCGGTCGTCGCGCTGGGCCGTCGGCGTCCGTGCATCGGGCACCACCTCAGCCGACGTCGTCGCTGCGATGAACGCTGGCGCAATCGTGAGGTCCTGGCCGATGCGCGGCACCGTCCATCTCGTGCCTGCAGAGGACATCGGGTGGATGCAGCGGCTGACGAACCCCCGAGTTGTCGCCGGTGCTGCAAAGCGGCGTGCGTTTCTCGGCATGAGCGATGCCGTGCTTGATCGCGCGACCGAGGTTTCGCTCGCCGCACTCGCTGGCACGAGCCTCAACCGCACCGAACTCGCCCAGGCATGGACCGACGCAGGGATCGACTGGCAGCCGAGCTGGCGCTACCACCTCATTTGGTGGCTGTGCCAGAACGGCCTCACAACGTTTGGCCCAGTGCGCCAAGATGCGGGCACGCAGGCCGATCCTGAACCGCGCCTCGTACTCGCCGACGAGTGGATTCGGCGGCCGCGTGACCTCACGGGCGATGAAGCGCTCGCCGAATTCGCCGCCCGCTACGTGCGCGGGCGAGGAGCGGTGAGCCGCAAGGACCTCGCGTCGTGGGCAATGCTCCCAGCGGCGAGCGCTGCGCACGGGCTCGCCCTTGCGGCCGAGCAGGGGGCAATCGTCGAGGCTCGGCGCGACGGGGTGACCGGTGCCGCGGGCGCACTGTGGGCCGCGCCAGAAGCGCTCGAGGCGGTGGAGACCCAGTCACCGGGCGCCGATCACGATCACTGGCAGCTGCTCCCAGCGTTCGACGAACACATCCTCGGCTTCTCGGAGCGGTCGCCCCAGTTTGACGCGCGACACCTCGGCCATCTGATCCCTGGGAAGAACGGCATGTTTCTCGCGACCATCGTGCACGGGGGCCGCGCAGTCGGTACGTGGCGGCGCGACCCGAAGACGCGAGTCATCGCGTGCACGCCGTTCGACGGCGAACGCCTCGACGTTGGCGCGCTCGGCTCTGCATCGAGGCCGTGGGCTGCGTTCTACGGCGAGGCCGATCCGGAGATCGCACTCGCACCCAGATAGCTGGGCACCCCCGTTCGCGCCCGCCGCAGCCGACACCGTGGACTTTCCCGAGCCATGCCGCGCATGAGAAACTAGGGCGATGGAGCTTGCACTTGTCGCAGTAGCAGCCGTCGTCGTGCTTGTGGGGGTCTCCCTGGTCAGCGGCCGTATCGGAATCGCGGCACCGCTCGTGCTCGTTGTCGTCGGCATCGGGATCGGCTATCTGCCAGGCGTTCCGCTCATCGAGATCAATCCAGAGATCATCCTGCTCGGCGTGCTGCCGCCGCTGCTGTACTCGGCCGCAATGAACGTGCCCTTCGTGGACTTCCGTCGAAATCTTCGACCGGTGGCCGGCCTGTCGGTGCTGCTCGTCATCATTTCCGCGTTGCTCGTCGGGTGGCTCCTCCACCTCGTAGTGCCTGCTCTCCCCTTCCCCGCTGCCGTCGCGCTCGGCGCAGTCATCAGCCCACCCGACGCCGTCGCCGCAACCTCGATCGGCAAGCGACTCGGGCTGCCCGAGCGCATCGTAGCTATCCTCGAGGGTGAGAGCCTCGTGAACGACGCGACGTCGCTCGTGCTGCTGCGCACCGCGCTCGCGGCTGTCTCAGGCAGCTTCGTGTTCTGGGAGGCGGCTGGCGCATTCGTGTTCTCGGTCGTCGCAGCGATCGCTGTCGGACTCCTGATGGGCTTCCTCACCGTATGGATCCGCGCCAGGCTCAACAACCCAGTTCACGACACGCTCGTGTCGTTTGTCGTCCCATTCGTTGCGTTCATCCCCGCCGAAGTCATCGGCGCCTCCGGCGTGCTCTCGGTCGTCGTAACGGGCTTGTACACCGGCTATCACTCGGTACGGCGGTTCAGCGCGATCGCCCGAACGAACGAGCGGCTGAACTGGCGGACCGTGCAGTTCATCTTGGAGAACGGCGTCTTTCTCATCATGGGATTGCAGCTGCACGTGCTCGTGAATGAGGTCACCGATTCGACGTTCCACCTGGGTCACGTCGCTCTGATCGCCGGTGCGCTCGTGCTGCTGCTTATCGTCACCCGCGCACTCTTCGTCGTGCCGCTCGTGTTCCTCATGCGCGGCGAACCGAGGCGCAGGAAAGCAAAGGGCGATGAGCTGGCGCGGATGGAGGCGCGCCTCGCGAAGAACGGCCGCGCTGACGACGAGCGGGCCAAACGCCGCCTGAAACTCATGCAGGACCGAGCGAAGGCCGACCTCGAGCACGAGCTCGAGCAGCAACTTGGATGGCGTGACGGCGTAGTGCTCACCTGGAGTGCCATGCGGGGCGTCGTGACGCTCGCCGCCGCGCAGTCGATCTCGACTGATGTCCCGTACCGCCCGCAGATCATTCTCATCGCATTCCTCGTCGCGGTCGCGACGCTCCTCCTCCACGGCCTCACGCTGCCGGCTGTCATTCGGTGGTTGTGGCCGCGCGGTGTGAAGTCGGGAGCTGACGACACTGAGGTTCGGGCACTCAGTCACGACCTCGTTGACGCGGGGCTCGAAGCGATCGACGACGAGCTCACCGTCGAGAGCGAAGACCCGAACCGGCAGATGACGCCAGATACCGTCGTGCAGCGCGCGAAGATCTCAACGAAAGCGGCTCTCGGGCCGCTCGCCCTGCGCTTCCACGAGACAGGGGCGATCCCGGTACAAGCCGCGGAAACCCCCGCCGAGGCATACCTGCGGCTGACGAGAATCGCACTCGAAGCGCAGCGCGCAACACTCATCGAGGAGCGCGCGATCGGCCGCTACAGCTCGCAGGCGCTTCGCGCGGCGGGGCTCGCACTCGACGCCCAGGAGGCGCGGCTCTCGCCCATGGCCGAAGAGTAGCCGGAGCCCCGCGACTCGGCCCAGCGGTATCCCCGCCGGCAACTTCGACAGGCGCCCGAAAGGCCACTCAAGTCTCAAGGTTTGCTCAAGCGGCGAGCGCCGCGTACATGCCGATTGCTAGCGTGTGTGACGCGCGTGCCCACACGTCCGGCCTCTTATGCCGCTGCGTGTGACCGCGCAGTGATATGTCGGTGTGGCCGTGTGACGATGAGACGCGCTCCCGGCGAACCCCGACGCAGCTCAGAGAAACGGAACACGCCCAATGGCCCGACAGGCCCCCGCAGACGCTCACGACGGCCTCGAACGCGGACTCACGAACAGACATTTGCAGCTCATCGCCATCGGCGGGGCGATCGGTACCGGCCTGTTCCTCGGTTCTGGAAAGGTCATCAGCCTGACGGGCCCCTCCGTGCTGTTCATTTACGCGGGCATCGGCTGCATGATGTTCCTGCTCATGCGGGCGCTTGGTGAGCTGCTGCTCTCGAACCTGAACTACAAGACGTTCGGCGACATCGCGAAAGACCTCATCGGGCCGTGGGCGGGGTTCTTCGTCTCTTGGACCTACTGGGTGACATGGATCGTGATCTGCATCGCAGACATCATCGCGATCACGAGCTACGTTTCATACATCAACGCCGACATCCCGAACTGGGTACCAGCCCTCATCACCGCTGCCGTGCTTGTCCTGTTAAACCTGCAGCCCGTGAAGTTCTTTGGCGAGTTCGAGTTCTGGTTCTCGCTCATCAAGATCGTCGCGATCCTCGCGCTCATTGCGACGGGGGTCTTCCTGCTCGTGAGCGGATTCAAGAACCCCGACACTGGAACTTCAGCGTCACTCACGCACCTGTGGGAGCATGGCGGACTGTTCCCGTTCGGCGCGAGCGGCTTCCTTCTCGGTTTCCAGCTCGGAATCTTCTCATTCATCGGCGTCGAACTCGTTGGCACCGCCGCTGCAGAGACGAAGGATCCCACACACAACCTCCCGCGCGCGATCAACTCGATCGTGGTTCGCGTGCTCATCTTCTACATTGGCGCGCTCACCGTGATTATGGCGATCACTCCCTGGAACAAGCTTGACCCCGATCAGAGTCCGTTCGTCACGACGTTCGCGTACGCAGGGTTCGCAGCTGCGGCGTTCGCCATCAACCTCGTCGTACTCACGTCAGCTGCTTCGAGCGCGAACTCGGGCTTCTACTCGGGCACTCGCATGATGCATTCGCTCGCTCGCGACGGCCACGCTCCCCGGGGTTTCGCTCTCACCGATGCCCGCGGGGTTCCACGTCGTGCGGTGTTCTTCTCGACAGTGTTCGTGCTCTCGGTCGTGCCGATCCTGCTGCTCGGAGAGAGCGTCATCGAGGCGTTCACGTTCGTCACATCTGTCGCTTCCACATTCATCATCTTCGTGTGGAGCATGATCGCGATCAGCTTCATTTGTTACCTGCGCAAGCACCCGGAGCGGCATGCAACTTCCAAGTTCCGCACCCCGCTCGCCCGCGTCACCCCGTGGATCGTGCTCGCCTTCTTCGCGTTCATCCTCGTGACGCTGTCGCTCGCTGCCGACACTCGGCTGCCGCTCGCGTTCACGCCAGTCTGGTTCGTCGCGCTCGCGGTCGCCTGGCAGATCACCAAGCGCCGCCTCGTGCGCAACGGCGAGCCACTCACTGCAACAGTCGACGTTCCGGAGCAGGTGACTGACTAGCTGCGATCCTTCGCAGACACGTCCTCGCGGCGGCCGCTCACCGGGTGGGCGCGGCGCGGCGACCGCTCCCTACAGGATCTCGATGCCTGCAGTGGCAAGCTCGCGAATGGCGGCGACAGATGTCTCAGGCGCAACTCCAGCGATGAGGTCACCCCGAACGCGAACGCGCATGCCGAGCTCCTGCGCGTCGAGCGCCGAGGCGCGCACACAGTAGTCGGTCGCGATACCGACAACGTCGAGCTCGTCGACGCCGGCCTCACGCAGCGTGACCGCGAGCGTCCGGCCGTCGCCCGCGACCCCTTCGAACGCAGAGTACGCGGGCTCGCCCATCCCCTTTCGAACATGCACGTCGATGCGATCAATGTCGAGCGCCGGGTGATACTGGGCGCCCGGGGTCCCACCGACGCAGTGAGTAGGCCAGGTCCCGGCAAAGTCAGGATCAGTTCCCGGCGCCGCAAAGTGCCCGCCGTTGTCGTTGTCGGCGTCGTGCCAATCTCGCGACGCGACGACGAGGGAGTACTGCTCGGCCTCGCGAGCGTTTCGAAGCAGCTCGGTCACGCCCGCCGCGACGGCCGCACCGCCATCGACTCCGAGCGCCCCGCCCTCCGTAAAGTCGTTCTGGACGTCGACGATCAGTAGCGCACGAGACACGGCGATCCACCCCTCATTTCCCGCCGGCTGCCCGGCGGCTGGTGATTCAGCGGTCGGCCGCGGATCTGCGGCGACCGTTCTCCAGCCTACGCCGGGTCTGGGCGAGCGCGCCACAGCGGTGGCGTACCCGCCTCCGGCCGAGCTGCGGGCGTCACCTATGGCTGGCGAACGGGGTTCTGGTGGTGGCTGAAGACGATGCTTGTGCGAGTGGAAGACACCGCTGGGTGCGCGGACAGATTCTCCATCACGAAGTCGCGCACGTGGTCCGAGTCGCGGGCGGCGAGGTGAATGATGAAGTCCTCAACGCCACCCAGGAAGAAGAGCTGCATAACTTCTGGCAGCGCCCGCAGCTCGTCACTCATCTCGGCGATGCGCTGCCGCGCGCCTGACCGCACTGTGACACTGACAAGCACCTGCAGGTCGAGTCCCATTGCTCGCGGGTCGACTGCGGCGGTAAACCCAGTGATGACGCGGCGGGAGACAAGACTGCGAACGCGAGCGATGCACGTCGATGCAGCCACGCCGACACGCTCGGCGAGCTCAGCGTTCGTCATCCGACCGTTCGCCTGCAGCTCTTCCATAATCTTGCGGTCAACCGCGTCTAGATCGTTCTCGAGGCGAAGATTCTTCGATTCCATGCGTGAATTTCCTCTTCCACTTCATGTGCGGCGGGCTCAACAACTGATTCCGAAGAGAATTCACCAAACCTCTGCGGATATCGAATATACTTCAAGTCTATCGCGCCACATCCGCTGTTTCGACCCTTTTGTAGACGAACTTCAACGGATACCGCGATGCAAACTACACACCCGTTACGCATTTATTTGGAGAAGATCATGCGCGTCGGTATTCCCACCGAAATCAAGAACAACGAGAACCGCGTCGCCATCACGCAGGCGGGCGTGTTCGAACTCAAGCGCCGCGGCCACGAAGTACTCGTGCAGGCTGGCGCCGGCCTCGGCTCGGCCATCACTGACGATGAGTACGTAGCCGCAGGCGCGACGATCGTCCCCTCGGCCGACCAGGTGTGGGCTGACAGCGACATGATCCTCAAGGTCAAGGAGCCCATCGCTTCCGAGTACGACAAGATGCGCAAGGACCAGGTGCTCTTCACCTACCTGCACCTCGCGGCAGACAAGACCCTCTCCGAGGCAGTCGTGAAGTCGGGCACCACCGCCATCGCGTACGAGACCGTGCAGCTCGCGAACCGCGGCCTTCCGCTCCTCGCCCCCATGTCTGAGGTCGCTGGTCGTCTCTCGGTGCAGGTCGGCGCATACTCGCTCATGAAGGCAAACGGCGGCCGCGGCATCCTCCTCGGTGGCGTCACCGCTACCCGCCGTGGCAAGGTCGTCGTCATCGGCGGCGGCGCTGCAGGCGAGCAGGCTGCACGCATCGCGTACGGTATGGGCGCAGAGGTCACCGTAATCGACATCGCGATCCCCCGCCTCAAGCAGCTCGAGGACGAGTTCAACGGTCGTATCCAGACCCGCACCTCGAACGCTCACAACATCACCGAGGCACTGAAGGACGCTGACCTCGTCATCGGCTCGGTCCTCATCCCGGGTGAGAAGGCACCGAAGCTCGTCACCGACGAGATGGTTGCTCAGATGAAGGCCGGCTCGGTACTCGTCGACATCGCGATCGACCAGGGCGGCTGCTTCGAGAACTCGCGCCCGACCACGCACGACGATCCCACCTTCCCGGTGCACAACTCGATCTACTACTGCGTCGCGAACATGCCTGGCGCGGTTCCCGAGACCTCGACCGCTGCGCTCACCAACGCAACCCTCCCCTACGTCGTCGCACTCGCCGACAAGGGCTGGGTCAAGGCACTGCAGGCCGATGAGGCACTCGCAAAGGGCCTGAACGCTCACGACGGTGTCATCACCTTCAAGGGCGTCGTTGACGCGTTCCCCGAGCTGCCCTTCAAGGCAGTCGACGAGGTTCTCGCAGCAAACGCGTAATCACTAAGGAGTACTCTGGATCCTATGGATCTTAAGTTCACCTTCGGAGGGGCGTCACCAGATCAGCACGATCACGGTGGCGCCCCTTCGGGCATTCCGCTGCCATTTGCCGGCGCCTCGTCGAGCCCCGTTTCGACTTCGAACGAGCTCGACGTGCTCGTGCGGCTCGTCACCTCGCCGGAAGGGTCGACCGCGATCGCCGAGGTCGTCACAGGTGACGGGGTCACCTATACGCGGAGCGAGGTTGAGCTTGGTCGGCCACGCGCCGTTGGCGGGCCCCTACCAGTTGACTCGGCAGAGCACCTCGACCCGGCAGACATCGAGGCGCTGACGCGGGCAGTCCGTTCAGCGATCTCGCGCGCGGTTGCTGGCCTCGAGGGGCCCCTCGCCTCGGCCATCACCGCGATCGAACTCGACCTTCCCGGCGGAGCCGCAGTTGTGGCGGCGCTCGGCGCAGCCCCCGCCCCGATGAACGATCCGAAGACTGCGGGAACCATCACCGATGCGTTGCAGGCCCGCTTCGGGATCTCGGTTGGAACGCCGATCCGCTTGAAGTAGGCTGCGCTGCTGCAGTTCACCGCGCTGCGCCACCACACGCACCACCTGCGATCGACGCAAGATATGCCAGGCCCCTGAGGCCCCCGGCATATCTTGCGTCTTTCACATACCTACGGCCCAAAGAACGGCAACTGAGCCGCCCCCGCTCTACCCCTGGAAGCGAATGATGCGGTCGAGTGCCTCCGCGACCGCCGCTTCGCCTGCAGCATACGAGAGCCGCACGGCGCGATGCCCGGCGACGGGGTCGAAGTCGCCGCCTGGAACGACCGCGACGTCGGCACCTTCAAGCAGTGCCCGAGCGTACGACGATGAGTTCTCGAAGCGTTCCAGCTGCGGCCCGAGCTCGGAGTAGTAATAGAACGCGCCGTCTGACGGCGCTGCCGTGCCCCAGTTCAGCGCTGATTCAGCTTCAAGGATCAGCGCCCGTGCCTTCGCAAACCCTCGGACAATGCCGTCCCGCTCAGCGTAGGTCTCTGGCGAGAACGCCCGCATCGCGAGCTCCTGTGCAGGAGCAGGGGGTGAGAGTGCAAAGTTCGACGCGAGCGCCTCGAATGGGGCGACGAGGTCTTCGGGGAGGAGCGCCCAGCCGAGTCGCCAGCCCGTCATGCCCCAATATTTCGAGAACGAGTTGATGACGATGGCCTCGCTGTCGAGCTGGACTGCGCTCACGCCGCGTGAGTCTGGGCCAGCATCGACGAACGTGATCCCGTGATAGATCTCGTCGCTGATGAACCGCGTTCTGTTCGCCGCGCACCACTCGGTCAGTGCCTGGAGCTCTGCCCGGGCGAGCATGGTTCCTGTCGGATTGGCGGGCGAGGCCACGATCAAGCCGGCAAGTTCACCGTGTTCGCGCACCGCCTCACTGAGAAGCTCGGGCGTCGGCTGATACCGCGTCTCGGGCCCCGTCGCGATTTCGACAACGTGCACTCCGAGCGCTGTGAGGATATTCCGGTACGCGGGGTACCCGGGGCTCACGAGGGCGACCCTGTCGCCAGGGTCGAAGGCGGTAAGAAACACGAGCTGGAACGCGCCCGAGGAGCCTGTCGTCACTGCCACGCGCCCGGGGTCAATCTCGACGCCATACCAGTCTCGGTAGTGGCCGGCGATTGCCTCCCGGAGAGGGGTGGTGCCGAGCGGGCCCGTATACCCAGCGGGCTGCAGCGTGCCTGGGGCTGGCCGGGCACTCGGCTCCCCCGCGCACAGCGAGACAACGTCGTGTCCCGCGTGCCGCCGACGTGCCACCTCGTCGGTGATCTGCATGACCTCAAATACCGGGATCTCTGAGCGGCGAGAGGCGCTCCGCGGCGTCCGAGCAGACTCGGAAGGTGACGCGAGCGGCGCGCCGGGCACGTCTGCGAGCGGCTTCGGGTCAAGCGTGATCGACGGCGGCGTCTTGAAGGGGCCAGGAACCTTTACCATGGCTCCACGTTACCCGCGCTCGGTGAGTCTGAGGTAACCAGAAAGCGCCGCGACCCCCTCAGCAGAGGTCGGAAGTCCGTCGCCGAGGCTCGGCGCCGAGAACAAATAGCTCGCCCACTGCGCCCGACTGATCGCCACGTTGAGGCGGTTGCGCATGAGCAAGAACTCGAGCCCGCGCGGCACGTCTTCGGGGCTCGAGGCGGCGAGCGTCACGAGCGAAATCACAGCCTCTTGCCCCTGGAACCGGTCGACAGTTCCCACCCGGACACCTGAGAGCCCAACACCGGCGAGGGCTTCAGACACGCACTCGACCTGGGCGTTGTAGGCGGCGACGACGATCACGTCGGACTCGGTGAGCGGGCGCCCCGCGACAGGGCCGCCACAGTCGAGACCCGCACTGCCGGCTCCGGCTTCCTTGGTGCCCGCGCGACGGTCTGCCTCCCGCAGCACTGCAGCCGGGGTGTTGCGCATGCCGAGGAGCCGCTCAATTGTCGCGACCACTGCGGCGGCTTCCTCGACCGAGCTCGTCGAGTTTCCGCGATGTTCGACTGGCCGCCAGTGCAGACCGGGCCCGTCCGCGCCTGACACCGATCGATCCAGTGTACTCGGGTGCGCGTGCAGCCTGCCTGCGTATGAGAGTTCAGAGACAACCTCGGTGAGCTCCGGGCGCATCCTGCGGGTCTCCGCGAGGAAGTATCCGAGCTGCTCCGGCATCGTCTCGCCGCCGTCCAGCAGCCACGACAGGGCCGCCTGGTCGACAGGTTCGGGGTGTGAGCCCTGCGACACCTGCGGCAACTGCTGCTGGTCACCAAGCAGGAGAATCCGCTGTGCTGACACAGACGCTGCGATTGTCGGCGCGAGGGAGAACTGCCCCGCCTCGTCGATGACAAGCAGGTCGAGGCTGCGCCTCGGGAAGCGATCCTCGTTTGAAAAATCCCATGCCGTACCGCCGATGACGGCCCCGCGGCCCCCGAGCCCGTCGATGAACGAGGCATAGCCGTCGCGGCGAAGCACGGTGTAGCCGGGCTGCTCAGTCCCTGGCGCGAGCTTGCCGCCCTGCGGCACCTTTGCGACAAGCCTCGCATCAAGCCCAGCCGAAACCACGCCCTCGAGCACGTTCTCGACGACCTTGTGAGACTGCGCGACAACGCCGATACGCCAGCCGTCTCGTTCGACGAGCCGTCGGATGACCCGAGCTGCAAGGTACGTTTTCCCTGTTCCAGGTGGCCCCTGGACGGCGAGGGCTGCCTCGTCGAGTCCACGGAGACTCGCGAGCACGGCGCCGATCGTCCTCGCATCTTCGCTGCCGCCGGCAGAGAGCGCCTCAGGAGAGCTCGGCGAGACGAGCCCGGTGCCGTCCTGAAGCGTCGGTCGTGATCGGGTGAGCAGGGCGTAGACGGGGTCGCGGGGCGTCTCCCCGAGCAGTTTCGCGGCGACGAGCGAACTGCCCCACTCCTCGATCGCGCCTTTCTGTCGCCCTGCGGGCGGCGGCGGCCCTGGCGTCACCGCGATCGGCAGCGTCGCAAATGGGGCAGCATCGTTCGGGAGTCTCTCTTCAATCGTGACGCCGTCTTCGTGCCGTTCGATCACCTCGACCTGGCGCGCGGCGCGCGCCCCGGGCGCCCCGCCCCACTGCGGGAACGGCGCGGGGTGTTCGTACAGTGCGAACATCTGCGTTCCGGGCTTCAGCGTGCTCCCCGGAGCGACATCGCCGCGCAGCCGCACGCGCCGCCGCTCGACCCGCGCTCGGGGCGCCCTGTGCCACTCCTCTGGCACCTCACTCGCCTCGGCGTCTGCGACGACAACGTCACGCGTGTCTGCCCAGTCTTCGACGGGATCAACGAGCCTCGCGAAGTGAGCCCACCAGAACGATTTCTGCTCACGCTGGTGATAGTCGATAGCGCTGGCTGCGAGTTTCAGCGCGGTGCGGGCCGCGGCGTCTGACTCTGCCTCAGCGAGCTCACGTAGCTGTTCACCGAGCAGGCTGAGTTCGACTGGTGGTTCGCCGCTCCCCGCCAACAGGTCTGGGCTCGTCGGCGCAACCCCATGCTCGCGCGCGATCCCGAGGAGCCAGTCTCGCAGCCTGAGCGTGGACACGCAGTCGTACCTGTTGTAGTCAGCGATGTCGTCAAGCCGGCGCTGCCCGGCAGCGCGTTCAACGGCATCGCTGGAGGTGAGCTGTGCGGCGGCCTCTGCGTACTCAACAACTGACTGCGCGCCGTTCACCACCCCGTCTTCCGCACGCACCTCTGCGCCCATGTACAGCGGCTCGAGCTTCTTTATCGAATACGAACGCGATCCGACCCTGAGCGCCTGCCGCACGATCGGATACAGGTCGACGAGCACGTGCTCGCGCAGCAGCTTGTCAACCTCTGCCTCGCACACACCGTGGCGCGCCGCAATCGACAGCAGGTGGGTGCGCTCGTAACTCGCGTAGTGGTAGATCCGCATACCGGGGTACTGTTCGCGCCGCTCACGTACGAACGCGATGAAGCGTTCGAGCGCTGCACGTTCTTCACTCAGCGTGTGCGCCCAGATCGCAGTGAATTCCTCACGTTCGTCGACCATGCCAAACAGGTAGTCGAGGTTCCAGTGAGCGGTCCCGTCGCGGGTTTCCCTGTAGAACGGGTCGCCCTCGAAATCGAAGAACAGGTCACCAGGGTTCGGCGCGGGAAGCGCCGCGAGTGACGTCGGGGAAACAACTCTGAAACTCGGCGGGGCTGAAACTCCAGCACCCGACCCCGTCTGTTCTGTCTCGATCTGCACGGCGGCCTGCAGCGCGATGCGTTCGAGGGCCGCATCAGTGAGCCCGGGCACCGCGAGCGCCCCAGTCTCGATCGCGGGAAGCGCCTCGGCGACGGCGTCAATCGTCGTGAGGCCAGCCGAGACGAGGGCCTCCCGCTGACGGGGGTACAGTCCGGCGATGAGGAGCGGGTCACGGGATCTTTGAATCTCGGGTTCGCACACCTCGCAGCGACCGCACGCGCTGATCCCGTCAGCACCCCAGGCAACGCCAGGGGCGCTCGCCCACCGACCGTCTGGCCCCACCGAGGCGAAGCTTTCGAGCAGCAGCCTGTGCAAGCGAGCCCGGCGGCGACGAAACACGGGAGCGATGTCTCCGATCTTGTGGGAGGTGCGCTCTCCTGAGCCGAGAATCAGCGTCGCCTCGCTCGCCACAGGAACCCCGATGCGATCGAGCTGCTCGGCGTACGCGGCAAGCTGCATCAGTGCGGTGACCTTAGCTCGGCGAGCGAGCTTCGTGTCTTGGACCTCGTAGCTCCCGTCATCGTGCAGCTCAAGGAAGTCTGCGAATCCAAGAAACGCAATTGCTGGTTCGCCGTGCCCGGGGGCCGCCTGCCGCTGCTCAGGGTCGAAGAATGTCGCTTGGAACACGACTTTAGCACCTCCGACAAGGGCAGTCACTGTCTCTGCGGCGACAGTTGCGAGCGCGTCAGGGGTCATCGCGGCGGGCCGCGGAATCTCAACGACACCGCCAGGCTCGCCTGCACGGCCTTCGCCGTAGGCTTCGCGAAGCTCTGACAGCACACGCTCTTCATGTTCGTCGCCAAGCGCCCCGGCTCTGGCAAGCATCACGTCGTCGTCTGGTGGCACGACGACTGCCCTGCCGAGCTTCACGTCGACCCGTCGCAGGAACGCGAACTCGCACATGCTCGCCGCGGTGAGGTCGCTCGCGCTCGTCACAATGAGCGGCCCTGACTCGGTCTCGCGAACGAACATTGCACCTCTTTTCCGTCGCAGCTCCTGCTGTACATATTGACGGTACCGTGCGCCGCCGACAGTCGCCGTCGGTGAGCCCTGGCCGCTCGCTTCCGCCTCTCCACAGGGGAGCCAAGTAGACTGACACTACCGGGGGAAATCCTCCATGACCCACACCAACGCAGGAAGTACCAAACACCGCGTGACCACTCAGACTTTCGCCGACCTCGGCGTGCCCGTTCCCATCGCCCATGCACTCGACAAGAACGGCAAGACAGCTCCGTTCCCGATCCAGCGCGACACCCTCCCAGATACGTTGAAGGGGCGCGACGTTCTCGGCCGTGGCCGCACTGGCTCAGGCAAGACAATCGCGTTCGGCATCCCGATCGCGGCGAACCTCGCAGGCGGGGAAGCTGGTATCGCCGCGGGCGAGGCAGCGAAGAAGCGCCGCCCGTCGCGGCCCCGCGCGATCGTCCTCGCACCGACCCGCGAACTCGTCACGCAGATCGCCGAGACGCTCAAGATGCTGTCCGATCCCGTCGGGCTTAAGGTCACGACAATCTTCGGAGGCGTGCCGCAGCGCCGCCAGGAGGTCGCGCTCGAGGCCGGTGTTGACATCGTCGTTGCTGCCCCTGGCCGTCTCGACGACCTGCTCAAGCAGGGAGTACTGACGCTCGACGGCGTCGAGATCACCGTGCTCGACGAGGCAGACCACATGGCAGACATGGGCTTCCTCCCTGTCGTCACGCGCATCATGAACAAGACCCCGAAGCAGGGCCAGCGCCTCCTCTTCAGCGCGACCCTTGACAACGGTGTCGACAACATCGTGAAGAAGTATCTGCACGACCCCGTCATGCACTCTGTCGATTCGGCCGAGTCCCCCGTGCCGCAGCTGACGCACCATATCTTCGAGGTGTCGGGCAAGGGCCAGAAGGACGCCCTCATCGAGGCGCTCGCGAGTGGGACCACCCGGCGCATCCTCTTCACCCGAATGAAGCACCAGGCGAAGAAGCTCGCGAAGCAGCTTACGGCCGCCGGCATTCCAGCGGTCGAGCTCCAGGGCAACCTGTCGCAGAACGCCCGTGACCGCAACCTTGCCGAGTTCGTCTCGGGCGAGACGAAGGTGCTCGTCGCGACCGACGTCGCGGCTCGCGGTGTGCACGTTGACGGTGTTGACCTCGTCGTCCACATCGATCCACCTGTCGAGCACAAGGCGTACCTGCACCGCTCAGGCCGTACCGCTCGCGCTGGCAATGAGGGCGACGTCGTCACGATCGTGCTCCCCGAGCAGCGTGGCGAGATGCGCCAGCTCATGCGCGCGGCGAAGATCCACGTCACGCCGCTGCAGGTCGACCCGATGGCGAAGAGCGTCAACCGCGAGGTCCTCGAGCTCATCGGCGAGGTTGCTCCGCGCGTCGACCCGAAGCTCACCGAGCAGCGCCGTGCTGAGGCGCAGGCCGCACAGCAGCGCGCTGCGGGCCACAATCCTGCAGGGTCAGGATCCTCAACGGGAGCCAACGCAAAGCGCAAGCGGTCCCGCCGTGGCGGCGGAGGCCAGGGAGGCCAGGGCTCGGCAGCTGCCGGCCAGGGCGGACAGCGCTCGGGCGGCCAGCGGGGCGGCCAGGGGCAGCGGGGCGGCCAGGGGCAGCGCTCGGGCGGCCAGGGCGGGCGCCCCGGCGGCGCTCGGCCAGGCGGCCAGGGCGGTCAGGGAGGCCAGCGCCGCCAGGGTGGCGGCCAGCGCAGCGCCTAACCCCAGACGCGCCTCCCGAGTTGGCAGTTGTGGTCGCCTCAGATGTTTTGAGGCGACCACAACTGCCAACCGCAATGAGACCGCACCGGCTGAGCAGCGGAAGCCACCGCCTCAGCGAGGCTGGCGCTGAGCCAGGCAGCTACCGCCCGATCATCTCCTGCCGATGAATCTTCCCCGCACGCGCGAACCAGGCGACGACGAACGAGAGCACGAGCGCGAAGAACACGCCGAGGTTCGCGTAGGCCCACTCGCCGTCCTTGCCACCGATGAATCCGAGCAGGTAGCCCTGCCAGTTGTTCCAGGGGGCGTCGGCGGCGAAGCCGTTCGTCACGAAGCCCCAGCCGATCGCCGAGGCGGCAACGAAGATTGCCACCGAGATCCAGTCCCACGAGCCATAGCGGCCGCGGGCGTCGAACAAGGCGACCTCGTCGTAGTCGCGCTTGCGGCGAAGAATATCGGCGATCAGGATCCCTGCCCACGACGCGAGCGGCACTCCGAGCGTGATGAGGAAGCTCTGGAACGGACCAAGGAACCCCTCGGCGAAGAACACCACCCAAATCGTCCCCGCTGTGAGGATCAGCCCGTCGAATCCGGCGGCCGCGGGGCGTGGGATCCTGATCCCGAGACTCAGGAGCGTGAGCCCCGACGAGTAGATCCCGAGCACGGCGCCCGAGACGAGCGCGAGCACCGCCGTGAGCAGGAACGGGATCAGCACCCACACAGGCAGCAGCGTCGCGAGGGCGCCGATCGGGTCGTTTCCGACGGCGTCCATGAGCGCCGGGTCTGACCCGGCGAGCAACAGACCGAAGACGACAAGGATCACGGGCGCAAGCGCGCCGCCAATAGTGTTCCACAGGATGATCGACCCGTCGGAGGCATCACGGCGCTGGTAGCGCGACCAGTCGGCAGCAATGTTGATCCAGCCGAGGCCGAAGCCGGTCATCACCATGACGAGCGCGCCAATCACGTTACCGGTGCTCCCAGCGGGAATCGCCAGTACCGCGGCAAGATCGATGTGCGGGGCCGCGAGGAGGATGTAGAGGACCGTCACAGCACCGGTGATCCATGTCAGGATCGACTGCAACTTCATGATCGTGTGGTACCCGAGCACCGACGCGACGACGATGAGCGCGGCAACCACAATCGCTGCGATGAGTTTCACTGCGACGCCGCCGTCACCCCCAAGCTGCGTGATCACCGTGGCGGTCGCCAGGACAGCCATGATCGCAAGAAACGTCTCCCAACCGATTGACGTCAGCCACGAAATAATGCCGGGTACTTTCTGGCCGTGCACGCCGAACGCCGCGCGCGACAACACCATTGTCGGTGCCGATCCTCGTTTGCCCGCGATGGCGATGAGGCCGCACAGAAAGAACGATACGACGATGCCAATAATCGATACTGCCGTCGCCTGCCAAAACGAGATGCCAAAGCCAAGCACGAACGAGCCATACGACATGCCAAAGACCGAGACGTTTGCCGCGAACCACGGCCAAAACAGGTCCCTCGGTTTGGCGGTGCGTGCGCCCTCGGGCACGATCTCGATACCCGTGCGCTCGATGAGCGAGGGCGTTGGTTCTTCGTTGGACACGATTGCCTCCGTGACACGGTGAGCGCTCCCCCGTGGAGCACCCTTCGCGACAATCTTTGCAGACCTGCGCCGATCTCGGCAGACATAAAACGCGGCCCGCCAACCACCGCCCATGTGGGGTGGATGACGGGCCGCGCTGTGACGGCAGCCGCAGCCGCTAGCCCGCGAGTTCGCCGCGCATAGCTGCCTGCAGCGTGTCGAGTCTCGTGACGCCAAGCTTGAGCGCCTCGCGGTGGAAGTCACGAATGTCGAACTTGCCGCCGCTCTGCTCCGCACGAGCCTTCGCCTCGTCGCGCAGGTCCTCCCAGATGCGCTGCCCGATCTTGTACGACGGCGCCTGGCCCGCCCACCCAAGGTAGCGGAGCACTTCAAAGCGAACGAAGCTATCATTCATGTTCACGTTTTCGGCCATGAACTCGAAGGCGTACTCGCCGTCCCAGACGCCACCGCCGTCTGGGCGCTGCTTGCCCAGGTGCACGCCGATGTCGAGCACGACGCGGGCAGCGCGCATGCGCTGGCCATCGAGCATGCCGAGGCGGTCCGCGGGGTCATCGAGGTAGCCGAGCTGCTCCATGAGGCGCTCGGCGTAGAGCGCCCAGCCCTCGGCGTTGCCCGAGCTGCCCGCGAGCTGACGGCGCCACTCGTTCAGCGTTCCGCTGTTCACAACAGCTTGGCCGATCTGCAAGTGGTGGCCAGGAACACCCTCGTGATACACAGTGGTGAGCTCCCGCCACGTGTCGAACTCTGTGACCCCCTCGGGTACCGACCACCATATGCGCCCGGGGCGTGAGAAGTCGCTCGACGGCCCCGTGTAGTAGATCCCGCCCTCCTGCGTCGGAGCGATCATGCACTCGAGGGTGCGGATCTCCTCGGGAATGTCGAACTGGGTCGCTCCAAGCTCGGAGACCGCACGGTCGCTCGTCTCCTGCATCCACTTCTGCAGCGCATCGGTGCCGTGTAGCTTGCGCGAGGTGTCGCCGTCAAGGTGCGCGATCGCGTCGGCAACAATTCCCGGGCGCGGCTTCTCCCCGAGGATCTCCCCCGCGATGCGCTCCTGCTCGTCGACCATGCGGCGAAGCTCTTCTACGCCCCACTCGTAGGTCTCGTCGAGATCGACCTTCGCGCCAAGGAAGACCTCCGAGGCGAGCTCGTAGCGCTCGCGTCCAAACGCATCGGTTTCGGGAGCGTGCGCCGAGAGGTGCGTATCCAGGAAGTTGGCGAGACCAGCGTACGCCTCAGAGGCTGCGTCGGCGGCCTTCGCGAGATCCTGACGGAGCGACTCCGGGACGGACTCCCCCGCGCGCTCGGCGAGCTCCGCAAAGAACCCCCTCGGCCCCGCGGCCGGTGCCGCACCGTCTGGCACGGAGCCGCGTGGTTGAATGAGCGGCGACATCCCGGCGGTGCGGCGCAGCTGGGCGGCAACCTCTCTCACCTGGCGCAGCGCCGGAACCAGCCCACGCGCCACCCCTGCGTCGAGCGACTCGCGGTAGGAACGCATCGCCTCGGGCACCGCCGCCATGCGGGCAGCGATGTTCGCCCAGTCGCCCTCGGTGTCGCTCGGCATGATGTCGAAGATGTCGCGAACCTGCTGGCTCGGCGACTCGATGACGTTCAGATTTCGCAGCTCCTCGCCAGCGTCGTGGCGCGCGAGCGACAGCTCGAGTTCTGCCGTGAGGTCGATCTTCGTCACCCTGTCGACGTCGTCGGCTGGGGTCGCCTCGCGGAGCGTCGCGAGGGTGTCGCGCATGACTCCTGCGATAGCGTCGCTGCCCGCGGGCGAGAAGTCGTTCAGACGGGCGTGTGCGCTCTCGCGCCCAATGTAGCTGCCAGTGATCGGATCGTGTTCAGTCAGCGCATCGACCCAATCCTCGGCGATCTTGTCAATGGCTGTAGTTTCGCGTTCGAGACTCATGAATAGAGCTTATCCACGCGCCGTCGAAAAATAGGGCAGAATAGGAGGGTGCGCGGCAGGATGCCGTGCGCTCACAGATTTCTGAGGAGACACAGTGAAGATCCGCACACGCATTGCAACCGCCGCTTCTGTCGCGCTCGCTACCGTTCTGGTCAGCGCGCCCGCGTTCGCGTCGGAGGGCGTCGAGAAGGTCGACACGCACGCACCGTTCTCGGCAGCTGGCCAGCCCGTCGACGTCGTTGCGATCTCGATCGTCGGCATCGTACTGCTCGGCGTCGTGCTCGTCGGTTCGACGCTGATCGGCAACCTCTTCGAGAAGAACAAGAAGAAGGCCTAACGCTTTCGCGCACGGGGCGGGTGCTGGCAATTGCCGGGCCCGCCCTTTGTTGTACCCGGAAGCGGCGGCTGCGGGCCTCGGCCACCGGTGGTGGGCGGCGTCTGCGGGCCTCGGCCACCGGTGGTGGGCGGCGTCTGTGCACGGCCTAGTCCACCGGGCCGGCAGACATCAGGCCTGCCGGCTTGCGAGGCTTCCCAGCGCGCAAGCCGGCCTGACCGGGTCGTAGTACTAGTTGGCGCTTGCCGTTAGCGGGTCACGGACGACGCGGAACGTCGCAACGAGCGGGTCTGCAGCGCCGCGAACGTAGCCTGTCGGCGAGGCGGCTACCGCCTGCAAGAACGTCACTGTCTCCTCGGTGATCTCCTCGCCAGGCACCAGGTTCGGAATACCGGGAGGGTACGCCGCGAGTGTGTCGGCCGAGATCTGACCGATCGCCTGATGAGCCGTCACGAGGATGCTCTCGGCGAAGAACGCCGCGCGCGGCAGCATTCGGAGCGTGCCAGCCTCAGGCAGCTCGGGGAACGCGCCAAGTTCGCTTGGCCCGCCATTGCCCGCGACTGCCTCCTCAGCGACAGCTTCGAGACCGGCCATGACCCTGTCAAGGTCTGGGGTGGCGAGGGCGCCGATGACGGCCACGATTGTCGTGGCTGTCGACATCTCGAAGTACACGCCGTGCTCAGAGATCATGCGGTCGCGTACCCAGTGACCGCTGCGGCCTAGACGGCTCACATCGATCGGAATCCGCAGCGGATCGACGCTCACGATATCGGGGAAATCCCCGAAGTCATCACTGATGACCGTGAAGTGTTCGCTCGCCCGCAGACGTTCACGGAACTCCTCGGAGAGCTCGATCGAGCGGCCGATCTGCTCCTTGCCGTTCATTAGCGCGTGACGTGCAGAATCGAGCGAGCCCATGAGCAGCGCGCTCGCGGAGGTCGATGCGGTCATCGTGTAGGAGCGGTTCACGAGCGGCTCAAGCCGATCTGCGAACTCAGTGTCGCCCATGTGCAGCATCGCCGACTGGGTGAACGAGCCCGCGAGCTTGTGGGTGCTGGAGATCACGAGGTCGGCGCCGAGGCGGACGGGCGAGTCAGGGAGATCCTCATGGAACCCGAAGTGCGCGCCCCACGCGCCGTCGACGATGAGGGCAGCTCCGTGCGCGTGCGCAACGCGCGCGAGGCCTGCCACATCGGCCGTCGAGCCGAAGTAGCTCGGCGAGACAACATAGACGCTCTGCACTCCACGGCCAGCTTCGGCCTCGGTCGTGAGCGCCTCGTCGAGCACCTCGGGGGTGAGACCGTGCGCGATTCCGTGGTCGTGGTCGACGTTCGGGGCGACAAACGCTGGGATGAGGCCTGCGAGCAGCACGCCGTCGGTGAAGCTCGAGTGCGAGCTGCGCTGCATGAGTACCCGCTCTCCGAGGCCCCGAACCGCGAAGGCCGCGGTGCGGTTGCCCTGCGACGCCCCGTTCGTCAGGAACCACGTGCGACGAGCGCCCCAGGCGTCAGCAGCAAGTTCGAGTGCCTGTGCGAGCGGCGAGCCAGGTCCGAGGTCGATGCCGTCGAGCATGAGCGGCACATCGAGCTGCACTGCACGCTCGCCAAACAGGCGCGAGAGATGCTCGCCTCCGGCCTCTGGCGCACAGCCGTGCCCAGGCACCATCAAACTCTGCGGCCCCGCGTCCGCGAAGCGCTCGAGGGCGGACGCGTAGGGGGCGTCCTGCTGGGTCACATGATTCTCAATAGGCATACCTTTCATAGTGGCCCTGCGCCGGTGCCTGGAGAACCCCCGATTCAACTCCCTAGTGACATATACTGTATGTATCAGGGCGCTAATTTCCTCGCCTTGGCCTCAGCTATTCCGGGAGCACATGTGATCGACCTTCGCCAACTCCAAGCGCTCAGCGCCGTCGCGGCAGAGGGCTCCGTCGCGCGCGCCGCCTCCAGGCTCGGGTGGAGTCAGCCCACAGTCGACTATCACCTCAAGAACCTCGACAGGCTCGTTGGCACCGAACTCACGTCGCGCAGCAGCCGCGGTTCCCGCCTCACCAACGCGGGCCTACTCATGCTCGAGCGCGGCGAAGAGATCCTCGGACTCGCCGACCGCACGCTGACCGACGTGCGCGACCTCGCACAGCTCGGACACGTCAGACTACGGTTCGGGATCTTCCCGACCGCCGCCGCGCGGATCCTGCCTGGCATCGCCTCCAGGCTTTCGGAGCTTGGCATCGAACTCGATGCCACCCTCGCAGAGGTCATGCCCCTCGTCGGCGGCGTCAACCAGCACACGCTCGACGCAGCGCTCGTCTACGCCGCTGGGAGCTATGCCCTCCCCCTGCGCTCAGAGGTACACACAACCCACGTATTCACTGACCCGATGCTCCTCGCACTTCCGGCTCATCACGAGCTGGCACACGTCGAGGAGTTCGACACGGAGGCGCTCCTGCAGCTCGGTGGCGAGAACTGGGTGATGGGTTCAACACCCGGCGACACCCTCGACGACCTCGTCCGCGAGCTCTTCGACGAGACTCGCGTAAAGCTCACAGTTCCGGTGCGGACCGACGACTACGCTGTGGTACTCGGTCTCATCGCAGCGAATATGGGCGTCGCTTTGGTGCCAACACTCATGAAATCGAACGTGCCCGAGGGCGTGGTTCTGCGACCCATCGCCGACGCACGGTTCACGCGAGAGCTGCTGCTCGCGGCACCCGCTGGCCAGGCTGGCCCAAGCGCCGCGGTTCGCCAGCTCGCCGAGGCGGTGAGGCGCTCAATCAGCGCTCTTGACTCGCGGCACGTCAGCCAGGCATAGCGGCAGGTACCACGGAGCGACGCCTGCCCGCCCGCTACCAAAGCAGCGGCCGGGCAGGCGCAATTACACCCCAACAGGCGGGCTACTGGCCGATCTCGCCCGCGGCGACAGTCTCCGCTAGCGCGTGCACCTGGACGAGGTGATGCGCACTGTAGAAGTCCGCCTCATCGAGACGTCGCGCGTCGTCGGCCGTGCGTTCCCCGTGCGCGAGGACGGCGGTCGCGGTCATCGCGTGCATCCAGCCACCGATGAGCGTTGCAAGCAACTCCTGGAATGGCACGGACACTGCGTAGGCGTCGCGTGGGCTCGAGGCGAACCCAAGCAGCGCCTGAGTTGCACGCTCCGCTGCCGCCACGGCGCGCTCGGTGCGCTCTGCAACTCGGGCGGCAAGCGCGTCGCCCGTCGCGGACAGTGCCGCGATCTGCTCACGGATCATCTCGAACACCTGCCCGAGGGTCTGCCCCCCGTCGCGGAGCACCTTGCGCCCGACAAGGTCGTTCGACTGGATCGCCGTGGTGCCCTCGTAGATCGGCATGATGCGCGCATCGCGGAAGTGCTGGGCGGCGCCCGTCTCCTCGATGAAGCCCATGCCACCGTGCACCTGCACGGCGTCGGAGGAAATGTGCACAGCCTGCTCGGTGAGCCAGGACTTCAGGATCGGAACGAACAGCTCGGCAAGCGCCCCGGTTCCATCGGACTCAGCCCGGTCGTGGACGTCGCCGACAAGCACCGAGAAGGCACGCATCGCCGAGATGCGGCTCGCCATCGACACGAGCAGGCGGCGAACGTCAGGGTGCCCGGCGATGGGGGTGCCTGCAGGAAGCCCGATGACGGCGCCCTGCACCCTGTTGTGCGCGTACGCGAACGCACGCTGGTACGCCCGATCGGCCAGCCCGAGGCCCTGAACACCAATTCCGACGCGCGCCTCGTTCATCATGACGAACATGCCTATGAGGCCCTGGTTGAGCTCGCCAACGAGGTAGCCTGTCGCGTTCTCGAACTGCAACACGCAGGTGGGGCTCGCGTGAATTCCGAGCTTGTGCTCGAGACCGACGGTGACGACCGAGTTTCGTTCACCGGGCGCGCCCGAGGCATCGAGCACGAACTTTGGCACGACGAAGAGCGACAGACCGCGGTGCCCCTCAGGTGCCCCCTCCGTGCGCGCGAGCACGAGGTGCACGATGTTGTCTGCCACGTCGTGATCGCCCCAGGTGATGAAGATCTTCTGGCCGCTCACGGCCCAGCTCCCGTCACCGTTGTCGCGCGCCATCGTGCGCACGGCGCCCAGGTCACTACCGGCCTGCGGCTCGGTGAGGTTCATCGTGCCCGTCCACTCGCCACTCACGAGCTTCGGGAGGTAGGCGGCGCGGAGCTCGTCTGATGCATTCGCCTGGATCGCGCGGATCGCGCCGTGGCTGAGCGCGGGGCAGAGCGCAAACGCGGCGTTTGAGGCATTCCAGAACTCTGAGAGCGCAGCGGTGACTGATCCGGGGAGGCCATCTCCCCCCGCCTCTTCGGCGACCGATGCCGACACCCAGCCGGCCTCAGCGAACGACTTATAGGCATCCCGGAACCCCTCGGGCGTGCGCACGTTGCCGTCGACAAGCTGCGCGCCCTGCTGGTCACCGGAGCGATTCAGCGGCGCGAACACCTCGGCCGCGAACTCACCCGCGGCTTCAAGTGCGTCGCCGGCGTCAGCCGCGCTCAGTGCGTTGCCAGTGGCCCTGGCCACAACATCAGTGCCGAACGCTTCACCGAGCAGAAACGCGTAGTCCGCGACAGGCGGCACGTAGGTTTCAGCATCGGGAACAGTCTGCTGGGCGAAATTTGCGATTGCCATACTCGACACTCCATCGTTTGTCGTCCTGGGCGCCAGTGGTCGCGGCGCGTCTTCAGAAGTATGCCTGAGACTGAGTCTCAAATCAAGGCCACTCGATTCGACCACACGACAACTTCCGCACCACGAAAGCGAAACGTATGCGGCACCGGGTTTCACCGCTGTGCTAACTTTCCCCCATGGGCGCCCTCAACACAGCGAATACTCACACTGCACCTGACTCGCCGCAGGCGACGGCAGTGCGCTACCTCACCGAGCACGGCTACGAGCAGACCACAACGAGCAGCCTCGCAGACGCGATCGGCATGAGCCGCAGTACGTTCTTCAGACGGTTCGGCAGCAAGGAAGACGTCGTGTTCGCCGATCATGACTTCGCGCTGAGCCAGCTGCAGGAGCAGCTTGACGCGTCCGATCTCAGCGCGTCTGCGACGATCGCGCAGGGCACGCTGGAGGTGTCGCGGGTGCTGACGCGCGATCCTGTGACAGCCAGGATGCGCTCCCAGCTGCTCCGCAGCACGCCACTCTTGCGTGAGCGCGAGCTCGTCATCACCCATCGCTACGAGCGAATGTTTCAGCGCTACCTGGCGCGCGTCGCAGCACCCGGCACCCCCGACTGGGGTTCGATCGCGGTTGCCGCGGCCGTCGTCGCGGTCCACAACGCAGCGCTACGCCGCTGGATGAAGTTCGGCGACAATCATGCGTTCGAGGAGCTCGAGCGTGAACTCACCGACCTGATCGGCAGGTTCGCGCCCTGGTTTGGGGGCGAGCGCGGCGCCTCACGGGTCGTCGTCGCGGCGTTCGACGTGGGCGCCTCCCCCGACGACGTGCTGGGGAGAATCTCAGAGCAACTGCGGTGAGCTGCGCCGAGTGGTCGCTGGCGCGGCTCCAATCCCACGATCGTCTACACGCACCCAAACGACACAAGCTTCTGCAGGATTCGTGCGCTCGGACCCGGTCCGAGCGCACGAATCCTGCAGCATCTTTGATTTGGCGAGACGCCGGGTACTAGCGGAGTGCCGCCTCCTCTGGTGGACGCTCAGCACGCGCCCTGGCCCTGCGCGCCCGGATACGCCCGCTCACCGCGAAGCCGAGCACGAGCACGAGCAGCCCGTAGAGCGTGAGCACGATTGGACCTTGTACGAGCACGGAGAAGTCACCGTTTGCGCTCATCGCGGCATCGCGCAGACTCGTCTCTGCGAGCGGGCCGAGCACCATGCCAATGATGAGCGGTGCGATCGGGAAGTCGAGCGCCCGCATCAAGAATCCGACGATACCGACGCCGAGCAGCACGAGCAGATCAAATGTAGAGCCCGACGTAGCGTAGATGCCGAACGCGCAGAACACTGTGATCCCCGCGTACAAGTAGGGTCGCGGGATGAGCAGTAGTCGCGCCCACAGCATCGCGAACGGCAGGTTCAGGATCAGCAGCACGATCATCGCAATGAAGAAGCTAGCGAGCAACGCCCACACCAGATCGGGGGCGCGCTCGAACAGTAGCGGACCAGGCTGCAGCCCGTACTGTCTGAACGCAGCAAGCATGATGGCGGCGGTCGCCGAGATCGGCAGGCCGAGCGCGAGCAGCGCGCCCATCGCCATGCCAGTTGTCGAGTTCCCGGCCGCCTCCGGGGCCGCAAGGCCGCGGATCGCGCCGGTGCCAAACTTCGGTTGCGCGCGCCGAGCGTCGAGCCGCTTCTCGAGCCCGTATGCGAGGAATGTGGGAATCTCGGAGCCGCCGGCAGGGATCACTCCGAAGGGCAGCCCGATCGCGGTGCCGCGCGCCCAGGCCGGAGCTGCCTCGCGAAGCTCGGCGCGTGACAGCCACGGCCGCCCCTTGGGCCGAATGATCTTGCCACCCGAGACGTGCCGTTCGAGACAGGCAACGTAAATCACCTCGCCGAGCGCAAGGACGGCGACGGTGACGGTGACGAGCGAAATGCCGTCGAACAGGTTCGGCGAGTCCATCGTGAAGCGGGGCGCCCCGGAGACGCCGTCGATGCCAATGACCGCGATCCCCAGCCCGATGAAGAGCGACGCGAGACCCCTGATCGCGCTGTCGGTCACCACGGATGATGTCGCCGCGAAGGCGAACACTGCGAGCGCAAAGAACTCTGCTGGGCCGAACCTTGTTGAGAAGTCGGCGAGCACCGGCGCGAGGAAGACGACGACGACCGATGCCACGATACCGCCGATAAATGCGCCGATTGCCGCGGTCGCGAGGGCCTGCGCGGCGCGCCCGTTGAGCGCCATCTTGTGCCCTTCGAACGTCGAAGCAATCGCCGACGCCTGGCCCGGCGTGTTCATCAGGATACCCATTGTCGAGTCACCGAACAGGCCACCGAAGTACACGCCGGCGAACATGATGAACGCTGCTGTCGGCTCGAGCGAGAACGTGACCGGCAGCAGCAGCGCGACTGCCATCGATGACCCGAGGCCAGGCAATACGCCGACCGCGGTCCCGAGGACACAGCCGATGAGCACCCAGAGCAGGTTTTGCAGGCTCAGGGCTCCAGCGAAGCCGTCTAGCAGAAGTTGTAGTGTTTCCATGTCAGAACTCCCAGCCCAGAACGCCAGACGGGAGCGACATCCCGAGCGCCATGTCGAATGCGATGTAAACGATCGAGCTCAGCGTGAGGCCAACGATGAGGATCGCGAGCGGCCTGCGTGCGCCGAAACCGCGCGCGACGCCCCAGAACAGCAGCGCCGCGGCGATGATCCAGCCGAGGTATGGCAGCACGATGGTGAACGCGAGGAAGGATCCAATGACCCACGTGAGGGACGCCCAGTCGATCCTGACCGCGCGGGCATGCTCGGCACTGCCTTCCTCGGCGTCGCCTTCCTCGACATCGGCGCCTTCACCGGTGAGAATCGCGGGATCTCCAGCATCCGCCTGCGTCGCCGCGCGCTGATGCTCACGTAGCGCAGCGACCGCGAGCAGGACCGCGAAGAGTGTGAGCCCACCGGCGATGAGCGCTGGAAAGAACCTCGGGCCTGGGAACGCGGTACCTTCGGGCACCCGCATGGTGATCATGCCGACCGCGAGGTACCCTGCGAACGCGAGCAGCACAGCCGGCATGATGAGCTGCACGAGCAGCGCCCGGCCTCGATCCTTCCCCGCCGTCAGCGAAATCTCTTCGCCGATGACGGCGGACATCGCCGTCGGATTGTGTGAGTAACTCATTGCCCCATCTCCTCGTAGAGTCGCGTGATGCGCCCGCGTTCGTTTTCGAGGAATGCCGAGACGTCGGGGCCAACCATGAAGTGTTCGCTCCAGTGATAGCGCTCGACCGCGGCCAACCACTCCGGGGTGGCGACCGAATCCTCGATGAGCTCGGTGAGCTGCGCCGTCTCCTCGTCGGTAATCGCGGCGGGCGCCGCAAGCATGCGCCAGTTGGCGAGCGTGACATCGTACCCCTGCGCGCGCGCCGTCGGAATGTCGATGCCAGTAACGGGCTCCTCCGCGATGAGCGCGAGCGCCCGCAGACGGCCGGACTCGATCTGGTCGATGTTGTCCGGGTACCCTCCGGCGGCAGCCTGAGCCGTCCCGTTGAGCAGCGCCGCAACAGCCTCGCCGCCGCCGTCCGAGGAAATGTACGTGGTGTCGACGGGATCGATACCCGCCGCAAGGGCGAGGTCGGTCACCACGAGCTGATCGAAGGATCCGCCGCCGGTCCAGGGCACCGCCCCAGGGTCTTCCTGCCACGCGGCGACGAGTTCGTCGAGCGTTTCGTAAGGCGAGTCAGCGGGCACGACAATGACGTCGTACTCGTCGAACAGCACCGCAAGCGGTGTGACGTCATTAAGCGTCGCGGTCGAGTCGTACTGGATCGTTGCCGCGAGCAGCCCGGTACCCCCGACGAGTACCGTGTTCGCCCGACCCTCGAACCGAGTCATGTTTCCGAGCGCGATCGTTCCGCCCGCGCCTGGCATATTCACGACCTGCACGTTCGCGGTGAGGCCGTTCGCACGCTGCGCTTGCTGCATCTCGCGGGCGACAGTGTCCCAGCCGCCACCGGCGGCCGCGGGGGCCACGATCGTGAGCGACGACGTAATATCTTGCCCAGCAGACGCCGCGCTGATGGAACCGAAGGCGGCGACGCCGATCGCGGCCGCGGCGATCACGCCACCGATAAGCCTCGTGGCGGGCCTCGCCCGCCGTGTGTCTTCGCGCGGCTCTGCCGCGCTGGAAGGTTCTTCCACGGGTTTTCACTCCTTTGTGAGGGCGCCGGTGCGCCGTACTCGGCACCAACAGTGCCACGTCGGCCTCGCTGCTGGCAGGCCGGACGCATTTGACACCTTTGATGCTCACAGTGCGCCGGACCCCGGGATGCACGACCGGTCTAAACTGAAGCGTCGACAAGGAGGTAGCGACGGTGGCGAAGAAGTTCACTGCCCGTGGGGCGCGGCTTGTCATGCTGTTCGCTCCGACAGTGATTGTGGTCGCGGTCGTCGTGCTCACTACCGGCATCGCCTACACCGTGCAAGAGCGCGGTATCCGCGAGACCACCGGCGAACGCGTGTCGAGTGTGGCGTCGAGCCTCGCCGAGCTCACCCAGGTGCGCTCGGCGCTCGCGCTCGTCCACTCGGATGTCTCCGCGGCCGCCGCCGAGCTCCAGCCGCTCGCCGACGTGATCGAGCGGGCCGCCGGCGTCGACTATGTCGTTATCTCTGATGAGCGCGGCATCCGCGTCACCCACCCGACCCCGGCCGAGCGCGGCAAGCGCGTCTCGACAGACAACTCGTCGGTGCTCGCCGGCGAGACGTTTCTTGGCACGGAGACGGGCACTATTGGGCGCACGCTGCGCGCGAAGGTGCCCGTTCGAGCCACTGACGGAGAGATCATCGGAGCGCTCTCGGTCGGCATCCTTGAGAGCCGCATCGCCGACGACGCGTCGGAAGCGCTCCGACGGCTCCTCCCATGGGCGCTCGGCGCGCTCGTGGTGGGAACGCTACTGAGCTCGACGGTGGCAGCACTGCTCGAGCGCCGCTTCCGCCGGTTGGATGCGGAGGCGCGTGAGCACGAGGGGCTGCGGCGCACCGCTGCCGCGCTGCAGGAACAGTCGCACGAGTTCGTGACCAGGCTGCACGTCATCCACGGGCTCGTCACTCACGGCGACACAAGCGAGGCGCTGCATTACATCGAGGGGGTCTCCCCCGTCACCACGACGGCCCACGGCGCGAGTCTGAGCACCCAACCACTTCTCCGAGCGACAGTGGATGCGCTGCGCGCCGAGCTTGGAGCGCACGGGGCCAGGCTGGAAGCCGAATTCGCGGTCACGAGCGAGGTTGATGAGGAGGTGGTCCTCGTTGTCGCCAATCTTTGCAGGAATGCCGGAGAGGCACACGCGACGGTCGTGCTCTGCGCGCTGACCGAGGTCGACGGGGTCTTTCACGGCGACATCTCTGATGACGGTGACGGGATCCCGGCCGCCGACATCGAGCGGCTCTTCACACGTGGTGTCTCGACAAAGTCGGATCGCACGGGCACCGGCCGTGGCATCGGCCTCGACCTCGTGCGACGCACGGTCGCCGGCCGCGGCGGGACTGTCGAGGTCAGTCGGTCTGCCTCTGGCGGCGCCCGGTTCAGGTTCACCATGGAGGCGAGATGACCACTCCCCGCACCGGGCCAGACACCCGGGTGCTCATCGTCGACGACGACACTGGCGCGCGGCAACTGCACAGCCGCTTCATCGCGAACGCTCCGGGCTTTGCCGTCGTCGCCGCTGTCGGCACCGGGCTGGCCGCGGTCGAGCAGATCGTGCACGGCGAGGTCGATCTGGTGCTGCTCGACATGCGGCTCCCAGACATTAGCGGGGTGGAAGTACTGAACCGTGTGCGCACGCTCGGACCAGCGTCGCCCGACGTGCTTGTCATCAGCGCCTCCCAGGATCGCGTCACGGTGCGCCAGGCTCTCGCAGGCCAGGTTGTCGGCTACCTCGTCAAGCCGTTCACAGAATCGGCGCTTCTCGGCAGGTTACGGGTCTACCGCAGCGACCTCGCGCGAGGCCAAGCGCGCCCTCACGACGCCCGGGAGCTTCCGCTCGCGCAGGGCGAGATCGACAGACTGCTGTCTACCGGCAGCGTCCAGGCGCGGCGGGAACACCAGGGAGCGCAGCGCATCGCGGGTGGGCAGGTCGACGCTGTGCAGGGCGGCGCCGGTCAGGCCGGGCGGGCCGAGCGGGCCGGGCTGACCTCCCAGGCGCCTGGCGCACGCCTGCCCAAGGGGATCTCGCACGTCACGCTGACCGAGATCATCGATGCGTTGGATCCGATAATTCCACTCACGTCCGCCGAACTCGCCGCAGCGTGCGCAGTGTCGTCGGCGACTGCGAGACGCTACCTCGATTACCTTGTTGACATTGGATCGATCGATCTGTCCCACCGGTATGGCAAGCGCGGCCGGCCCGAGGTGCTGTACCGGTTGGTTCCGCCGCCAGGCGCCTAGCGACCGCTACTTACCTGCCACTACTTGCCTGCGGGGCGGATCAGCATCTCGGAGATCGTGCCATCTGGTTCGACCCGCACCTCGAGCGAGAACGATTCCGCGTTCGCCGCAGTGATGCGCGCCGCGCCGACGACCTCGCTCACGTCGGCGTAGTCAGTCGTCTTGAACGGCTTAAGCGGCCGTACGCCCTCGTTCAGCTGGGCCGCGAGGTCTTCTGCCGGCATTTGAGCGAGGAACTCCTTCGTGAACCGGCCTTCAAGCTGATCGACGGTGATGTCGGTGTCGGCGTTCAACAGCCCGAGCGCCCACTCGATCTGGCCGGCCGCGGCGGTGTCGGGGATCGCAACAACACCGGCCGGATCGCTGGGCTCAGGGGCAGACGAAGGCGATGTGCACCCCGTCAGCAGCCCGACTGCGACCGCGACTGCGGCGACTGCCACCCCGAACCGGCGTCGCTGGGCGCGGGCATTCAGATGTTGCGCGAGAGTCGACGACGAGAGTGCGGGCGCGGGCATGCGGGGCCTCCGATGGTGGATGACTGGGGTCTCCTTCCAACCTATCAATGCCCGAAATTTGGCGCCAGGCGACAGAGTGCCCCGGCCGCCTGGGCGGCCGGGGCACTCTGTCCACGCTGGCGAGGCGCGCGTTTAGCCGCCGAAGGAGACGTACCCTGCGATGAGGTAGGCGATGAACGACAGCGCTGCGGCAAACCCTGCGTACGGCAGGATCGAGAGCATCAAGTTCAAAGGCTTCACGCCAACCGACTTCGACGCGAGGATCATGCCGTCGCCGTACAGGCATGTCGTGGAGCCGAGTGCGGCACCCGAGAAGACCGCTGCGCCTGCGAGCACCGGGTCGACACCAACAGCGATTGCAAGTGGCAGCACGACGGGTGTGATGACAGCGGCGAGGTCCCAGAACGCGCCTGTCGCGTACGCGTAGAGGCCACAGACGAGGAACACGATCGCGGGCAGCAGGGCGCCGTTCATGATTGGCTCGGTCGCGCCAATGACCCAGTCAGCGAGCTGGAGATCCATGTTGATCTGCTGCACCATGAAGGCGAGCACGAACAGCACCATGACGTACGCCATGCTCATGATGCCCTCGAACGCCTGCTCAACGACGTCCTTGAATGTCATCCGGCGCTGCACGAGATAGAGGATGATTGCGACGACGACGGCAGCTGCGGCGCCCTTCACGATGTCGACCTCGGTGAGGATCGTCACGACAACGAGGGTGATAATCGGAATGAGGAAGTTGAACGGCAGCGGGCGCTTGCCCTCGGAGCCGTCTTCAGCGAGTTCGAAGGCGCGCTCCTCGGGGGTCAGCCCCTCGGGAAGCGTGTCGCCCGTCAGATCGACGCGCGCCTGCTCACGCTTCAGCGGCCCAACCAGGGGCAGCACGCCGAGGGCGAGAAGCAGGCCGACGATCAGCGCGATCCAGCCGAAGAAGACATACGGCAGACCAGCGATGTATGCGCCGAAGCCCGAACCGTTCACGGTCACGCCATCCTGCTCAAGCAGCGCCGAGAAGAAGATCGCCCAGGTTGAGAACGGGATGACAATCGCGATCGGGGCTGACGTGAGCTTCACGACAGAGCCGAGCATGGTGCGTGGCACGTTGTAGCGGTCGGTGACACGCTTCATCGAGGTGCCCACAGTGAGCGCGTTCAGGTAGTCGTCGATGAACAGCGCGATCGTGAGCAGCCAGGTGAGCAGCAGCGACTTGCGGCGTGAGTTTACGAACCGCTCCGTCCACTTGGCGAAGTCGCTGACGGCCCCCGACACGTTGAAGTAGGCGATGAGGATGCCGAACAATACGACGACCAGCACGAGCCAGTGCACGGTCTCGTTCGACAGGGAGGAGCCAACGAGCCCGACGAGCGAGTCGAAGAACCCCCATCCACCGATGAGGATTGCGCCAACGATGGCGCCCGAGAAGAGGCCGAGCAGTGCTCGCTTGGTGAGCACCGACACGACAAGGACGGTAAGGACTGGCAGCAGCGCCAGAGCAGTGTTTTGGACCACGGTGGCCTTTCGAGGGAGCGACGGTGCCGCTCGGTTGGGTGGTGTGGGGTGAGACTATTCGACGTGCGACGTGCGTAGCCCGTCAAGGTATGTTGCCCGGACGGGGAGTGTGGCGAGATCGTCGCCTGACACCCCGAGGGGATCCGCAGACCACACGGCGAGGTCTGCACGAGCACCGGCACGGATGATGCCGAGGTCGTCGTCGCCCTGCGCGAGCGCTGCACCGCGGGTGTATCCGTGTAGCGCTTGGGCGGCGGAAAGTCGTTCTTCAGGCTCGTAGACGAACCCGTCCGTGTCGCCGGGGGCACGCCGAAGCATAGCCCAGGCGAGGCCGATGCGCGCATCGAGGTCTGCGATCGGCCAGTCGGAGCCAAGGGCGAGTGGCGCGCCCGCTCGCGTGACGGAGCCAGCTGCCCAGCCGCGGGCTGCGCGCTCGGGTCCGAGCCGTCTCGCCCACTCGTCACTGCCGTCGGCGATGCGCCATTGCATGTGTGGAAGCTGCATCGACGCAGTGATGCCGTTCGCCGCCAGGCGCTCGACGTCGTCAGGGGTGAGCGTCTCGAGGTGCTCGATGCGGTGCGGCACTCCGGTACGGGCGATGGGCCCGGCGGCCTCGTACGCGGTGATCGTCTCGCCGACAGCACGGTCGCCGATTGCGTGCGTCGCGATCTGGAACCCAGCTTCCGCAAACTCTTTCACTGTCGCGGCGAAGTCTGCCTGATTCGGCCAAAACCCGGTGAGCCCTGCCCCATCGGCGTCGGCCTCGTAGAGCCAGCCAGCCCCCGTGTCAATGACACCGTCGGCGTAGAGTTTGATGACGCCGCCGCGCCACCGGTTCCCGCCCCGGTCGACCTGCGCCTTGATTGCAGCTCGTGTCTCCGCCGAGTAGCTCGGCTTGATGTCCATTGCGCTCACGATGCGAACTGGAAGCCCCATGCCAGTGGTGTCGAGAGCCTGGAGCAGGTCGAGCGTCTCGGAGTTGCCGTCCATGATGGTGCCGCCGGTAAGGCCCGAGCGCCGCATCTTCGCGAATGTCGCGCGGGCCGCTTCGAGTGTCTCGTCGCGGGTCGGCTTTGGGGCAATCTCGAGGATCGGCTGGTAGGCGCTGTCCTCTCGGAGCTCTCCGGTTGGCACGCCCGACGAGTCGACGACGATCACGGAAGTGTCGTCGAATTCCCTGGCGCCCGTGATTCCCGCAAGCCGCAGCGCCTCTGCGCTCGCGACGGCAGTATGGAAGTCAAAGAAGAACACCATCGCCGGCAGGTCGCCGACGGCGTCGTCAAGGAAGCGGGAGTCGAGCGGTGCGCCGTCAAACACGGCGTAATCGAGGTTCCACGCGCGGACCCACCCCCCAGCGGAGCCCGCGCGCACCCTCGCTGCCTCAGCACCGAGCGCGTTTCGGAGGTCGCGCAGATCGCGCACGCTTCCGAGGTCAACCCCCTGGCACAGCTCCACGCCTTGGATCGGGTGCAGGTGCGCATCGATCAGGCCGGGAGTGATTGTAGATCCGCTCGCGTCATCGATCTGAGTGTTCGGCCCGCTGAAGGCCTCGGCGATCTCATCGGGCTTCCCCACCGCGATGATGCGACCGCCAGCGATCGCGATTGAGCGAGGCGAGAGATCGGCGTCGCCGGCCACAAGTGAGTGCACGCGCGCACCCGCAATAATCAGGTCGGCAGTCGCTTCTCCCACGGTGGTCCCCCTCGGTTCGTGTGACCCCGTATCCTCGAATGAGACGCGGAGCAACTTTAATTTACGCAGATTCAATAAGGTCTGCAACCCCGCAGAAGAAGGATGTGCAATGACAACGGCGCCAGAAGCCCACAGGCCAGCGGGCCGACCGCGCCAGGCGATCCTCTCGCGAGAGCGAATTCTCGCCGCCGCTTTTGAACTCGCGGACGTGAAAGGTGGCGACTTCACTCTCGCTGCACTTGCCCGAAATCTCGAGGTCCGCCCGTCGGCCCTGCACCACTACTTCGCGGGCAAGGACGAGCTCATCGCTGGCATGCGCGGTCAACTCACCCGCCGCGTCGGCGACCATGGCTTTGAATCGCGCCCCTGGCACGTCGCGATCGCAGACTGGGCTCGGGCATACCGTGACACCTTCGGGGCGCACCCGGGAATCATCGCCGCTCTTGCGACTATGCCCGTCGACGATGAGCCAGAATCAATCATTGATTATGAGCGAATCGCCGCAGCAATGCGCCGCGACAGCTACCCCGAGAAGCGGATTGTGCCCGCCATCGTTGCGATCGAATCGTTCGTCATTGGCTCAGCGCTCGACTCATTGGCGCCGGCCGACAACCTCCGCCCGGTCAACAACCCCGAGCTTGCTCCAAACCTCACGAGCGCTGAAGAGAGTGCGAGCGCGCACGCCGCAGAGCTTCAAACAACTGTGACAGTCGAGACCTTCGAGTTTGGCCTCAGGGCTCTCATTGCTGGGCTCGTCGCGGCTGGCGAGCCGGGCCCCGCTCGTCACTGACGAGCCGCCTCGCCCAAGCGCTTCGTGACCACTGTCGACAGAGCCGTCAACGCGATAGGCTTACTCTGTGAACTGAAGCAATGAGCGCAAGGAGGCGCATGTTCAACAGAGACTCATTCCACCGGGACGTCGTGCAGAAGCTCGTGACACCCGTGATCGCGGCTCCGATGTTTCTCATCTCGGGCCCCGACCTCGTCGTCGCGACTTGCCGGGCGGGAGCGATCGGAGCGTTCCCAGCCCCCAACTGCAGAACCCCAGGGCAACTCGACCAGTGGTTGACGGAGATTCGCACCCGTCTTGACGAGGCGCGGGCCCAGGGCGAGTCCCCCGCCCCGTGGGCGCTGAACCTCATTACCCACAGCAGCAACGAGCGCCTCTCAGCTGACATCGAAATCCTCGCGAAGCACAAGCCCCCGATCGTGATTACCGCCCTTGGCTCGCCCGCCCCAGTCATCGCGGCGGTCCACGCCTACGGCGGGATAGTCGTCGCTGACGTCGTCAGCATCGCCCTCGCACGCAAGGCAGTCGCTGCCGGCGCCGACGGACTGGCCTGTGTGAGCGCAGGGGCGGGCGGCCACACCGGCCACCTCTCACCTTTTGCTTTTGTCTCGGGCGTCCGTGAATTCTTCAGCGGCCTAGTGATCATTGGCGGAGGTATCGGCGACGGCTGGGGCGTCGCCGGCGCGATCGCTGCCGGAGCGGACCTTGTCTATGTTGGCACGCGGTTTCTCGCCACCGAAGAGAGCATGGCACCTCGCGCATACAAGGAGATGGTCGTCGAGCACGGGGCCGACGATCTCGTCGTGACGGCAGCCATCACTGGTGCGAACGCCTCGTGGTTGCGGCCGAGCCTTGAAGCCAACGGAATCGACATTTCCAACGCTCACCCAGCTGGTCACGCACCAAACTACAACGCGGCAGGCAACGTCCAGGGGAGGTGGCGTGACATCTGGGCAGCGGGTCAGGGCATTGAGATCATTGACGCTGTCACACCCACTGCCGCTGTTGTCGAAACGCTGAGCGCCGAGTACCGAGCCGCGTCCGAACGCCTGTTCGCGAGAACCGCAGGCGCACAGTCGCGGTAGCCGGAAGGGGGCCGGCCCACGAGAAGGCCCCCTTCACCCCGCAGCGCCCTTCCGTGCGATGGCAGGTAGACCGAAGGCTACAGACCGACCGCAGACGCAGCGTTATCGTCCTCTCGCCAGCGGCGCAGTTCCGCACCGGCAGCCCAGGTCGAGTGGGTGCCGCTCGAGACTCGCTCGGGCAATTTGAGCTTGCACACCGGCCCATCGCTCACGCGAGCAGCATCGAACACGACGCAGTACGAGGCGTCCGCAGCCATGTCACTGATAATCGTGACAAGATATGCGTCATCTTCGGCTGTGCCACCCACCTTCGGAGCGACAGCAGTCTCGCTCCCAAAGACACCATCTCCAAAGCTGTATCTCTCCTCGCTGCCGGTCTTGAGGTCGTGCCGCACGAGACCGTCGAACAGAAACCACCCTGGCTTCCCTGTCGCCGCATAGGCGTAACGATAGTCATCGGTCTGGAAGTCTCCGTTCATCATGCCAAACTCAGTGATCGTGTCACTCAGCTGCTGCTCACGCACCTTGCCAGTGACGAGGTTGAGTCGCCAACGGTGGAGCCGCGCCTGCATCCGATCAAGGGCGAGGAACCTAAATGCGCGTTCCCACTTGCTCCCCTGACCCGTGTCCTTCGGTTCTGGGTCCCCCTGAAAGAACCCGTCAATGACAATCTCATCGCCTTCTTCGTAGGCATTGACAAAGTGCAGCACGTAGGTTGCCTCGGCCTCAAACCACCGGATGTCGCTCGTTTGTCCGCGCCGCGGGATGACGCCAAATCGGCTCGGCATGTCCCGGTGAAACCGGGCCGCATGGTGACCGTGCTTGAGCGCCTCCTCGTCCCAGAACAGCGGAAAATCGTTCAGGATCGCGTAGTTCTCGGTAAACGCCATGTCGTGCGGCAGCCTCGCTCCCGGCAGCGGCACGTCAACGTAGTGCACGAGGTCATTCTGCTGATCCACCACGCCGTAGTGCATGTAGGGCGCTTCCTTGCTGTAGTTGAAGAACAGCATCTCCCCTGTCCTGTCATCGACCTTGGGGTGCGCGGAGACTCCCCACTTGAACGGGAAGGCGCCGTTGAAGTCTTCTTTGCCGCGGGTTTCCGCCGAGAACGGGTCGAGCCTGTACATGTCACCGCACTGGTAGAAGCTTGTGAGCGCCATCCCACGATGGACCACGACGTCAGTACTCGACGCGTCCTTCATCCTGCCGCGGGCACCCCAGCCGTCCTCACGCAACGCGAGCTTCGGGTTCTCGGCGATCCCAGCCCAGAGCGCCTGTCCCGCCTCCTGCTCTGCGAGGTAGCCGTCGGTACGGATCATACGGTTGCGATAGAACGCCGTGCCGTCTCTAAACCCGACAACGTGGATCATGCCGTCACCATCGAACGGGTGATAGTTCTTCAGCGACGGGTGGACAGGGTTCTCAGTGTTGCGCAGGTACACCCCGTCGAGGTCGTGTGGAATCTCACCTGAGACGACCTCCAAGTCGTCTGTTTTCCACTCGGTTGTTTGCGGCCGCCACGGGCCGGTTCGGTAGGGGTGGTCATCCTCCTCCGGAAGCGTCGAGAGCAGTCGTCCAACAATTTCAACGTCCATGGTGTTTCCTCTTTCTTGACCTGGGGTGTACAAGCAGTTGATCTAGCGGCCGGGAGCAGCTTCGACAACGAACGAAACGGTTGTCGATGTTGAGCCGCCAAAATTCAGAGTCGCGAAGCGCTCGGCTCCCTCTACTTGCGTCTCGCCAGCGGCACCTGCCACTTGTTTTCCGGCATCGAATAGCATCCGAATTCCCGTTGCTCCAACGGGATGTCCCCCGCCGATGAGACCGCCGCTTGGGTTGATTGGAAACCGCCCGCCGAGCTCAATCGAGCCATCCTCAATCGCGCGCCAGGACTCACCGGGGGCGGTGAGTCCAATGTGATCAATTGCGACGTATTCGCTTGCTGAAAAACAGTCATGGGTTTCGAGGCCGTGCAACATCGTGAGGTCGACACCGGCCCGGCCAAACGCCTCGTCAACGGCGCGTTTGAGATGCGGAAACACATAGTGCTCCCCCGCGCTCTTCTCGAACTTTTGCTTCAGTCCGAGCCCAGCCGTGCGGTGGCCCCAGCCGGCGATCCGCGCGAGGGGCCGCGCCCTTGGGTGATCGCGCAAGTAGGCGTCGCTCACGAGCACGACTCCGGCTCCGCCGTCTGTCATCTGACTGCAGTCGTAGCGCCGCAGACGCCCTTCGACTGGTGGATTGAGCTCGTCGTCGGTACCGTGAGCTAGAAGGTCTGGCACGTCCCAGCCGCGTGTTTGCGCAAGTGGGTTGCGTTTTGCATTGCCAAGGTTGAGCTGCGAGAGGGCGCGCAGGTGTGCGTCGTCGAGCCCGAACCTCCGATCGTATTCGTCAGCCACAGCCGCGAACATAAATGGCCACATGAATGTGGCTTTTTCGCCCTCATGCCCCGTCCATGCCGCGGTTCCCATGAACGCGGCGCCTTGCGCACCTAAGACTGTTTTCTCGACTTCCACCCCCACAACGAGGGCGACGTCATAGTTTCCCGCACGAAGGTCAGCAATCGCGGCGAGCGCGGCGACGCTTCCCGAGGCACACGCAGCCTCGTGGCGCGATGCCGGCACACCCCAGAGTGACTCTCGCACTGTCGCTGGCATTGCGCCGAGCTGCGCTTGGTCGGCGAAAAGCTCCCCGAACGCGTTGCCGACGTGCACTACGCCGACTTCTTCAGCGTCAACTTTGGCGCCTTCGAGCGCTCCGTCGATCACCTCCGCGGTGAGCTCGGCAAGGCCGCGACCCTCGCGACTCAGGTTTCGGGCAAAGTCGCTCTGGTACCCGCCAAGTACCCACACGTTGTTCCCTGGCATTCGACGCTCCTTTCAAATCAGGACTCAATAACTTCAATTAACAGAGCTTTCGACTACTGCATACATATGCCTCAATGTGCCGCCCCACTCCGTGCGCTACCCGAACGCCTCCACGACAACCGCGGTCGCGAGACCAAGCGCGGCTGGGATCACGAGGAGTCCGTAGCCACCCCCGACCGCTCCGAGCCGCTCAATCGCCGTCGCGAGCAGGATCCCACCGCTCGCCCCAAGGGGGTGACCAAGCGCTAGCGCCCCACCATACGCGTTGACGAGGTCGGGGGCTATGCCGAGCTGACGCCCCAGCAACACTGGAGTAACTGCGAACGACTCGTTGAGTTCGGCCACTGCAATGTCACCGACGCCCAGTTCTGCGCGGGCGAGAGCTTTCCTGGCTGCGTGTTCACCGGCCCACAGGCCCGGCGAACGCACCGCAGCATGCGCCCAAGAGACGATCCGCCCCCGCGGTTTCAACCCTGCGGCATGGCCCCCCGCAGCGGTTCCGAGCAGCACTGCAGAGGCCGCGTCAGCGAGCTGCGGCGCCGTCGCAACCGTGTGGCGACCGGCGGGTGCGCTTTCGAGACCTTCAAACGCGAACCGCGAGAGGGCGCGTTCCCAGGTCGGGTCTGATTCACAGAGCGCGGGAAGCTCAGCTAGTGCCGCCGCGCTCAGTCCGGGTCGCGCACCTTCGTCGCGCCCAAGCAAGGTCTCGCCATCGCGCTCGACGGCGACAACCGATGCTGGGACGCTCGCGGTGAGCGACAGCGCGTGCGAGCGGACGGCCCAATCGTCGAGTTCAGCGCGTGAAATACCGAATCGCGCGGCCATAAAATCGGCGGCCACACCAATCGTCACAAATCCGGTCGCGTCTGCGAGATTCTCGTCGAGCGCAAACGCCGGGTTGTCGGCAAACATCGGCGTTCGCGACATCGATTCGGCTCCGCCAGCCACAACAAGCTCACCGCCTCCGCTCAACACCTGCGCAGCGCCAGACGCAATCGCGTCAAGGCCCGAACAGCACATTCGAGACACCACCCCGCCACTGACTGAGTCAGGCCAGTCAGCCGCTGAGATTGCGACACGCGCAAGGTCAGCCCCCTGTTCCCCCACGGGGGTGCTGACACCGACAATGACGTCGTCGACAAGCTCGGCGGGTAGCCCTCGGCGCGACAGCTCTGTGAGCAGGCCGGCAAGCAGCTCATAGGAAGGAACGTCCGAGAGCGTTCCACCCTCGCGACGCACACGTCCACGCGGGGTTCGCACCGCGTCGAAGATCAGAGCATCCCGAACCACAGTCACCTCCTATCGCTCACGCCTCCGCTATACGGCCGCAAGTCGAAGCTCTCGCTTCAACACCTTTCCTACTGGGTTGCGCGGGAGCGCATCGATTACCGCAAGTCGCTCGGGGAGCTTGAACGACGCAATCTTGCGCGCACGAAGAAACTCGACCAGTTCGTCGAGTGAGAGCTCGGCTCCCGGTCGGAGCACGACAATCGCAGCCACGCGCTCACCAAGCATCTCGTCGGGGTCACCGACGACAGCAACCTCAAGAACTGCCGGATGCTCGGTGATCAGCTGTTCAAGGGAAGCCGGAGCGATGTTCATGCCGCCGCGAATAATGAGGTCTTTCGCTCGATCCACGTATCGCAGAAACTGGTTTCGCTCGCCCGCAATTTCAAAGACATCGCCGGTCTTCAGGTACCCCTCCTCATCAAAGGGGTTCGCGAGGCTGTCAGCCTTCACATAGCGCCCGAAGAGCTGCGGGCCGCTGATGTGCAGCTCACCTGGGCGCCCGCTCTCAGTGATTACTTGCCCGGTCTCGAGGTCGACAAGCTTGTGGTGCACCCACGTTGACACGCGCGACGCCCACGTTGTGCCCTCGGCACCGTACCTCGGGAAGTAGTTCGCCCGCTCGTCGGGGTCGGGAAAATCCTCACCACTCGACAGCAACGACACTCCCTCGTTCGAGCCGAAGAAGTTGATAACTCGCAATCCAAACCGTTCCTGCCACCCACGCACCATCGCCGGCTGCAGTGGCGCAGACCCTGACCCGATGCGGGTGAGGCTCGATAGATCAACTTTGGCGAGGAGCTCATCGTTGTTCAGCAGCATCCAGAGCAACGCAGGTGGCAGAATCGTGCAGGTCACTCGCTCAGTGGCGACCTGCGCGAAGAACGTGGGCCCGTCAAAAGGGTGGTGCTGCACGAGCACGCAGCCGGTCCTCAGCCACGGCAACAGGAATCCACAGACCCCCGCCATATTGATCAGCGGAAACGGGTTCAAGAGCACGTCGTCAGCACCGAGCTCCTGCAGCTCGCCGGCACCTCCCTGATCGCGGGAGCCAGCCGCTTTCAGGGCGTCGATCACGGCCCAGCTAAAGCTCAACCAGTCGTAGTGCGCACGCATCACCCCCTTGGGCTGCCCTTCGGTACCCGAGGTCCAACAGATCGTCACGCACTCATTCGGATCGTTCGGGCGCGATGCTCGGAAACCCTCGATTGCTACCGCTTCGTCCGCATCCGCCGGCTGCGGAGCGAGACGTATGACTCCGGGGATCGCCGGAACTTCAGCGCGACCGATACTGAACACAACACGTAGAGACGGTACGCCTTCACGCAGTTGAGAGATCTCCTCGGCCATACGCCGGTCCCCAAAACTGTCCCCACACACGTATGCATCAAACGCCGCGTCGTTGGCGGCGTTAGTGATCTCAAATTCCCGGTACTGCATCGCGAGGGGCGAGACGATTGCGCCGATGGTCCACGCGGCGAGATAGACCTCAAGCTGTTCGATACTGTTCGGAAGCTGCATGCCGATCACATCACCCGACTGCACTCCATGTTCGAGAAACCGCGCCGCGAGCCAGGCAACCTCGGCACCGACCTCGCCCCAGGTGAGCCGACGCGGCGCCTCACCGTCGAGGGACACCCGATTGAGCGGGTCGACAACGGCGAGTTCCGCCGAGCGTTCTTCGACCTGCCGCCAGAAGAGTCCGTCAATCGTTTCGCTTGTCCACCATCCTCTCGATACAAAATCGTCGACGCGTGATTGTTCATGCAGTCCGCCTGCGAGTGTGTTCATCGGTGGCCTCCTTGCCGGTCCGGTAGCGCTCGTACGGGGCGCGAAGACGCCGATGTCCGCGAACCCTTGAACGAGAGGTTACTGCAGTTAACAGAGTGAGGCAAGGGTTTGCGTCAATCACCGCGCAGGTCCATCCCTCTAGTACGCGCCGCACCCCTGGCGGTAACCTAAAGCCATGACCCACACGGCCAGCAGTAGTGCTTCGAAATCGGGAACGCTCGAGCCAAACAGCCTGGGTGTCACTTTCGGTCTGCTCGGCGACGAATGGACTTTGCTTCTGCTCCGTGTGGCGCTCTCAGGCGCGACGCGATATTCAGATTTTCGCGATCGCATGCCAATATCTCACGCGGTGCTCAGTGGAAGGCTTGAACGGCTCGTCGACGAGGGCCTCCTCGAGCGCCACATCTATCAAGCCCGGCCAGCGCGGTCGGAGTACCTTCTCACCCCCAAGGGTTCCTCGATTTGGCAGCTTCTACTCGCAATCTGGACGTGGGAGCGCAGGTGGGTGACTTCACACAGCTATGCGACTCCCCCGATCCGCCACTTGACGTGCGGCAAGGAAATGTCACCTATCTACTGCTGCCGTTCATGCGGCGAAGAAGCCTGCCCCGAGAACGTTTCCCTGTCATGGGGCCCCGCCGGAGGCTGGGCCCGGTCAACTCCAGGCGCACAGACTCGTCGGCGCGCCACTCGCGGAGGGCGGACCGAGTCGTCAGCGTTCTACCCCGACACAATGACTGTCTTTGGCAATCGGTGGTCAGCGGTCATCGTTGCCGCAGCGTTCGCAGGCGTGCGCAGGTTCCGCGACTTCGAGGCGTTCCTCGGGCCACCACCGATTGTGCTGAGCGAGCGGCTTGCAGCACTTTGCGACCGCGAGATCCTCGAACAGGTACAGCTGACGGATAGGCCGGACTGGTCGGAGTACCGTCTCACACGAAAGGGTAGCGACCTGTTCCCCGTGCTTGCTGTGGTAGTTGACTGGTCCGAGCGGTGGCGCAGCCCAGCAGACGACGCGGTATTGAAGCGCACTCACAAAACGTGTGGCGACGAGTTCCGTGGCGTGCTTGTGTGCGACCATTGCCGAGCCACCGTTCGTGGTCATGAGGTCGACCTGTCTGGCGCCTAGCTCCAGGTGTCCTCCCCGCCCTTCGAGCAGGAAGCCTGGCGGCCGGACGGCGTAGCTGCGCTCGGCCCGCGATACTCGGGCCAAGCGCAGCCGGACGCAGCCCCACGACGTCGCCTAGACCGACCGCTGCTCCGCTTCTGCCTCACGCACGAACAGGGCCACAATCGCGCCGAGCGAGGCGATGACACCGCCGATGATGAACGCGACACGCGTGCCGTGAGCGAGCGCCTCAGCGTCAACCGCGGCCGGATCGCCCCCTGCCCAGGACACCGAGATGAGGGTCATCACGGTGACGAAGAGCGCCGTGCCTGCAGCACCGGCGACCTGCTGCACCGTCGAGAGCATCGCACTACCGTGGGAGGCGAGCTCGACTGGTAGCGATCCGAGCGAGACAGAGAACAGCGGCGTAAACACTCCAGCGAGTCCGACGCTGAGCACGAGGTGGGTTGCAAGTACTTGCCAGACTGTCGTTGTTTCAGTGAACAGTCCCATGCTGAGCAGTGCGAGGGCCGTGATGATCGTGCCTGGGATGAGCATCGGCCTGATGCCCTTGGCGTCAATGATTCGCCCGACGACCGGGCCAAGCAGGCCCATGAGTAGGCCGCCTGGCAGCAAGAGCAAGCCTGTCTGCAGCGGCGTAAGTCCCAGCACATTCTGCGCGTAGATCGGCACGAGGATGAGCGAACCGAACAGCGCCATCGCCGCACAGGCGATCAGGATCACGGAGAGCGCGTACGGGCGGCTCTTGAAGGTCCGCAGGTCGAGTAGCGCCCTGTCAGCGCGCTGCAGTGCGAGCTGGCGCCAGATGAAGAGCGCGAGCGCGACCGCACCGACCCCTGCTGGGATCGCTGGCGGAACAAGCGCGTTTCCGTTCGCAGCACTGCCGATCTCGCTCAGCCCGAATACGAGCCCACCAAAGCCCAGCACCGACAACGCTACGGAGAGCACGTCAATCGTGGTGCGCTTTCGCACGCCAACGTTTGGCATCCTCGCCCCGCCCAACACGAGCGCGACGACAGCAATTGGAAGCACGATGAGGAAGAGCCAACGCCAGCTCAGCACCTCGAGGATCATGCCCGAAACTGTCGGGCCGAGCGCTGGCGCGACAGACATCACAATGGAGATTCGGCCCATGATTCGCCCGCGCTGGCCTGCGGGAACGAGCGTCACGACCGTGGTCATCAGCAGCGGCATCATGATCGCCGTGCCACAGGCCTGGACGACGCGGCCGACAAGAAGCATCGCGAGGCCGGGCGCGAGCGCGGCGACGAGTGTGCCGACGCTGAAGAGCGACATTGCGGCAATAAAGAGCGCCCGCGTTGGTACTCGCTGAATAAGCATGCCCGTGATCGGGATCACGACACTCATGGTGAGCAAGAACGCGGTCGTCAGCCACTGTCCTTCTGACGCGGAGATGCCGAGGGTATGCATGAGTTCTGGGAGCGCAACGCCCATGATCGTCTCGTTGAGGATCACGACGAACGCCGATCCGAGGAGAAGCCAGATTGCAAGGCGCTCGCGTGGACCGAATGCACGCTCTGCGGGGTCGTGAGGTTCGGTGAATTCTGAAGCGTCGTCTGAAGTTGGCATAGGAGGGATATTCTACGCCCGTTGCGGCCACCGAACACACCCACAGAGACTCAAATGCGGGCGAACAGTTGGTATCTCAGAGCATCGCACCCCATCGCAGTGCCCGCGAGCCCTAAAAACCAGTGTTCCCGCCAGGGACCCAGTAGGCGCCTAGCGTTCGGCGCAGGCCGCTCCGGCATCGGCCGGAAGCCCGAGCGCGGCGCGCGTATCTGCAGCCGCGCCAGCGATCGTTCCGCCGCCCTCCCATGAGTACCCGGCGATTGCGTCGGCGTCGAGCCCAGCGACCTCCGCTGCCTGCTGCGCGTCAGCCTCAAGTGTCTCGGCGACTGCGGCAACCGCCGCCTCGGCTTTGTCGGGCCATACGACAGCCGGATCAGTGAGGCGTTCCGCAGCGGCAGCCGAGCTCTTCTGCAGCGCCTCAAGTTCGACAATAATGGGGCCGGTGTCAGCCGAATCACCGCGGGCGACGGCCAGGCGGAGCCGGTCGAGCGCTGCGTCAACGTTGTCCCAGACCTGGTTCACTGGGCACACCGCATCGAGATAGCGGGCCCCTGCGGCCGACACTGTCAGCTCCTCGGGCTCGGGTTCCGGGGCCGAACATCCTGTGAGCGCGAGCACAGCGACGACCGCCGCCCCTAGAAGAAATCTTGCTCGCACCCTTTCAGGATAACGGGGTTAAGCTACGAGCATGGCGAGATACCTGACTGAGGCAGACGCGGCTGAGGCCGGCATTACGATCACCCATGAGCCCGAGGCGCAGCGGTTCGCGATCTATCGCGCGGACGAGTCTGGCCCGAAACTCGTTGGCGAGGCTCACTATTCATTCCCGCGCGATGGCGTCGTCGATTTCGACCACACGCTTGTTGATGACTCGCTGCGAGGCACCGGGCTCTCTGGCCTTCTTGCCAGGCGCGCCCTCAGCTCGGAAGTCGCGCAGGCACACACCGTCGAGGCGTCGTGCTGGTTCATCGAGGGCTACCTCGCGAAGCACCCGGAACTGCTCAACACGTCTAAGTAACGGAGCCGGCTACTTCGAGCTCTTGAGCCTGATCCGGTCCTTGAGGCTCGCTTTCGGGCTCTGCTGCTTGATGAGCGACGTGAGATCCTTCTCGATGAGCTGCTGAATGCGCTCGTCGCGATGGTCCTTGTAGTCATCGTCGTGCCCACCGCTGTAGTACGGATGGCTCGCGCGCTCTTTGAGCGAGTCGCCAATCTCAGACCACGCGAGCCCGCGCGCCCGCTCGACGGTCGCCCGCAGGTACTCATCGTTTTCGGTTCGAGCCCGAAGCTCGGCCGCGACCTGCTCGTACACCTCTTGCCGGTGCCGCAGCGTGCGGCTGTCGCTATTGCCGTACTCGGTCTCGCTCCACGAGCTGCGGCCTGTGTCTTTGATCTCACCCCTGACCCGCGAGATATGTCTCGCGTCGCGCTCCCGCTCGGCGGCGAGCTCGTTCAGCGAGTCACGTACCATCTCAAAGATCTGGGCCTCGTCGTAGTCCGCGTGTTCTTTGAGCGCGTTCATAATGATCGCGTTCTTCACGGTCATGCGCACGGCGACGTCGGCAACGAGCAGGCCCTGCTCAACAATTTCTTCAACGGGTGCGAGCACGCGCTTCGGGAGGCGGCGCGGCGGCTGCGCCTGCCGCTTACGCTTGGAAAACCAGCCCAACTCCGCCTCCTCTCAAGACACTTTTCCTATTATCTCGTATCGCCGTGCGCGGGGAAGCATTCCTTTACGAAAGGTATCAGTGAGGGGTGCCCCAATTGGCACAGCCAAAGCACGCCTGTGGCGGCATGCCTCACACGAGGGGTGAGGCCCAGACGGAATCTGAGGCGGCCTTGCCGAGCAGCACATGCGTGCCCGATCCGTTCACCTCGACAGCTGTCGTCTCGGAGTACGGCTCGCCCTCGAGCAACGAAAGCTCGGCGTCGACGATGATGCCGCGGGACGCGAAGTACTGGAGCATCTCTGGGTCGGCGTCAGAGATCCGCTCGACGCGCACACGGCACGGTGCGGCGATGTCGGTAAGCAACTGGGCCGCTGGCCTGTGTACGAGGCCGTCCGCGCTCGGGATCGGGTCGCCATGCGGGTCTCGGGTCGGGTAGTCGAGTACGCGGTCGATCCGATTCACCATCTCGTCGGAGACTGCGTGCTCGAGCCTGTCGGCCTCGTCGTGCACCTCGTCCCACGAGTAGTCGAGCACGCGAACGAGGAAGGTCTCGAGGAGCCGGTGCCTGCGGGTCATGACGACGGCGAGCTCACGCCCCTCGTCGGTGAGGGTGACGGTGCCGTAGCGCTGGTGGTCGATGAGACCGGAGTCGGCGAGCTTACGAAGCGCATCAGACACTGTGGAGAGACGCACCCCAGCCGACTCTGCGATCGCCGAATTCGTAATCGGGGTATCTGACCATTCGGCCAGGCTCCAGATCACTTTGAGGTAGTTCTGCATACTCGCAGTGATGTTGTCAACGCTCACCCGACAAGCGTACCGCGTCACGTTCGACCACCCACAGGCTGATGTGCGATAGGCGCCGCCCCCTTTCGGTACCGCCTGGCGGCTAGGCTTCCCTCAACACCGCGGCGAGCGAGCGCAGCGCCTCGTCAAATGCGACATCGTCTGGCCCGCCGAGCCCGATCACGAGCCCAGCCATTCCCGCGCCGTTGCGCTGCCAATATCCGCCGAGTGGTTCAGCGCCGAGTCCGGCTCTGCGGGTGAGGCGTACAACCGCCTCCTCCCTGTCCCGCAGGTCCGCGGGGTCTTGCCCGACGAACTCGATGACTGCGTGCAGACCGCCGTCCATCGGCCTGACGCGCACCCCGTGTGTCCCGGCGAGCCGCTCCGAAACAAGGTCGCGGCGCTCGGCGTAGCGGCGAAGCAAGCGAGCGGTGTGCCTGCGCAGCTCCCCCGTTGCGAGGTAGTGCGCGAGGGCGACCTGCACGACCGACGACACGGGGCCGCCGAGTTCTCTGCGCACCGGTTCAACAAGCGCGCGGATCCCTGCGGGGGCAAGCATGTAGCCAGCAGACAACGATGGCGCGACGGTGCGGGAGAACGTACCAAGCAGCACGACTGAGCCGGCCACGTCGTCGTCAAGAGCGGCGAGCGTCGGGAGCGGGCTGCCTGTAAAGCGAAGCTCTGAGTCGAAGTCGTCTTCAACGACCACAACGCCGCCCCGCCCCGCCCAGTCGAGCAGCTCTCGCCTGCGGACCAGTGGAAGGGAGCCGCCGAGCGGGTACTGGTGGCTCGGCGTGACGATGACGAGGTCGAGCACACCCTCGGGGAGGCGCGCGGTGTCGAGCCCCGCGCTATCTGTAGGGAGTGCGACGATGCGGGCGCCGTGGCGGGCAGCGACGCCGCGCAGCGAGGGCAGACCGGGATCTTCGACGCCCACAACAAGGCCGCGCCCGCGCGTCGTGCCGAGTGCGGTGAGCAGCAGGCCTAGCCCCTCGCGTGTACCCGCGGTCACAATGACGTCTCCCGCGGACCGCGCCGTGGCGCGCATTCTGCGCAGGTGGTCTGCGATTTCAGCGCGCAGCCTGTCGTCTCCGAGCGCCGGGGCGACGACGTGGGCCCGAGCCGCCGCCTCCCGCCAGGCAGCACGCCACGCCGGGCTGTTGATCGCGCTCGGGATCGGCTCGCCTGGGGCGAGCGGGGCGCGGCCGAGCACTCCGTCGTCCGCGCCAGGGGTGCCGGTGGCATTCCGATTGCTTGAAACCCCGGGCGCCGATCCGGATCTCGCGCCTTGCGCGTCGCTTCGCCCGCCAGCGGGCGCAGACATGCGTTCAAGCTGCGGGTTCACGGCGGTGCCGCGCCCGTGAGTCGCGACGAGGTAGCCCTCTGCGATGAGCTGCTCGTAGGACGCGACGACGACGCCGCGCGCCACGCCAATTCGGCGGGCGAGCTCACGGGTCGCCGGAACTGCCTCTGCAGGCCGCAGCGTCCCAGCGTCGATTGCCTCGCGAAGCGCGGCCGCGAGCTGCACAGGCAGTGGCGTCTCGAGTTCGCGGTCGAGCTCAACGGGGAACTCCCTGGGGGCCCCTCGCGGGGGCCGCCCACGGCCGCCCGGTCGAGCTGACCGATCGTGCTCCACTGTCATTCCACTAGGGTAGCTCGGCCGCGCGGCCCAGATCGCGTCGCAGCCAGCTCCCGCCCGCTACAGGCCGAGGCCAGACTGCCCAGCGTCGTGGGGCGCAAGGATCGCGGCGATCTCGTCAGGGTTGACGTCCTCGACTCGCGCGGGCACCCACTTCGGGTTGCGGTCTTTGTCGACGAGCTGCGCACGCACGCCCTCAGCGAAGTTTGGCAACACAGCGAGCCTGGGCACGATGCGGTAATCGTCTTCCAGCACCTCGGCGACGGTGAGGCCCTCGGCCCTCGTCCGCGCAATCTGCGCGACGCTCACGACGAGCGAGACCGGACACATGCCGCGAACGAGTGCCGCGGTCTCGGCCGCGACGGGCAGCGGGCTCGCCTCAAGCGCCTGAATCAGTGCCACGCTCGCTCCGACAGGGTCCGTCACCGCGTCGACGCTCGTGAGCGCCGCGTCGGCGATGGGATCAAACCATTCGCGCACGGCCAGGAGCGGCGCGTCGGGTACCGGCTCGGCAAACTCGGCGAGCGTCGCCGCCGGATCGCCGCTTGCGGCAAGCGCAGCCCGCAGGTCGTCAAGCCTGTCGCTGCGAACGAGGGTGTCTGCAAATCCAAGCGCGATCGCATCGGCAGGACCCATCTCGTTCGCGGTGATCGCGAGGTACTCGCCGAGCCTTCCCGGCGCCCGCGCAAGCAGGAAGTGTCCGCCGACGTCGGGCATGATCCCAATGCGCGCTTCGGGCATCGCAAGCTTCGAGCGTTCGGTGACCACGCGGAACGCGGCGTGGCCGCCAAGCCCGATGCCGCCGCCCATTGCGATGCCGTCCATGAGCGCGACAACAGGGACAGGGGACGCGCTGATGCGGTTGTCCACCCGGTACTCGGCGCCGAACAGCGCCCTCGGGTCGCCGCCAAATGCGATCTGTTTGATGTCCCCACCCCCGCAGAAGCCACGCTCCCCCGCGCCGTCAAGCACGATGGCGGCAGAGCCTGCGGCTGCGTCAAGCGCGGCGTCAAGCCCTGCAAACATCTCGGTGTTGAGTGCGTTGATCACCCTCGGACGGTTGAGCGTCACTCGCGTGACCGCGCCTTCGCGGGCAACAAGGATGAGCGGTTCAGAAACTTCAGCGTTCATATCGCCACGGTAGCAGCCCAGTATCTGCGGCGCACGGCGGCCCGCGTTCGCTAGGCTCAGTGTCGTGTTCGACAACCGTTACGACAACGACCCCATCGCCCGGATGAAGCCACGCCGCGGGCCAGTAGAGCGCGCCGAGGTGGAGCTTACGAAGGGTCTCGTCGTCGAGCACAGCCTGACCGAGTTCTGCGGCGCAGTCGTTGACGCTCGCGACGGCGTGCTGAAGCTTGAAGACTTCGATGGCGCGGTGCGCGGGTTTCCGCTGTCAGACGCGTTCCTCGTCGATGGCAAGCCCGTGAAGTTTGTTCCGCCGAAGAAGTCCCAAGCGCGCCGGCGCACCGCGTCTGGATCGTTCGCGGCGCCGCTCGAGCGGGCCCGTGTCGCAATGCCGAGCCGAATTTTTGTCGAGGGCAAGCATGACGCCGAGCTCGTTGAGCAGGTCTGGGGCGACGACCTGCGTATTGAGGGAATCGTTGTCGAGCTACTCGACGGCGCAGATCATCTCGAGCAGGTGCTCGCCGAGTTCAAGCCGGGCCCGGGGCGCCGAGCGGGCGTGCTGCTTGACCACCTTGTCACGGGCTCGAAAGAGACGAGGATCGCAGAGGCCATCGCGCGAGAGCCGCACGGAGAACACGTCAGAATCGTTGGTCACCCCTACATCGATATCTGGGAGGCGGTGAAGCCCGAACGGCTTGGGCTCACCGTGTGGCCGAAGATTCCGCGCGGCATTGACTGGAAGACGGGCATCTGCCGCGCGCTCGGGTGGCCGTCTGAAGACCTCGCCGACACGGCCGAGGCGTGGCAGCGAATCAGGGGCAGAGTGCGAAACTTCCGCGACCTCGAGCCCCAGCTCGTCGGCCGCGTCGAGGAACTCATCGATTTTGTATCTGTCGGGCACTGACTCAGCTACACCGGCGTAGGCTGAGGGAATCACATAGCTAAGGGTGGGTGCGATGGCTGAGCCGACCAAATCGATCTTTTTGTTGATGCCCGAATGGCAGGGCTCCTCGTCCTCGCGCGCGATGCTGATCACTGACGGTGCGGCACACCTCAGGGAGGACCTGCCGCCAGCGGCGCGCTTCGACGTTGCCGTGCCGCAGCAGGCGGGCGATGCGCTCGGGACGCCAGTCGCACGATTGAGCTCGGTTGTCGCTGCCCGCGACGCGGCCCGCGAGATCTTGCGCACGGCAGAGGAGCCAGCAATCACGCTCGGCGGCGATTGCGCCTCAACGCTCGCCGGCCTCGACCGCGCAGTCGAGCGCGACCCTGACGTCGCCGTGATCTGGTTCGATGCGCACCCGGATCTGCAGCATCCGAGCACGTCGCCCTCTGGCGCCGCCTCAGGGATGGCGCTGAGGCACGCGCTCGGCCTCGGCATAGCGGACCTGAACGCCACGCATCCTGTCGCGCCGAGCCGCGTGCTTCTTGTTGGCGCGCGCGAGGTCGATCCTGAAGAAATGCATGCGATCGACGAGCTCGGCATCCGCCGCCTCGCAGCTTCGTCCGAGGGCCCCGCCGAGGCAGTGAGCGGCTGGCTCGCCGAGGTTGGGGCGACGAGCGTCTACGTACACATCGACCTCGATGTGCTTGACCCTGCCGAGTTCTCGGCCGTGCACTCCCCCGTGCCGTTCGGCCTCGCAGTCGCCGATCTCGCCGCTGCCGTGCGCGCTGCCGTCGCCGAGGCGTCACTCGCGGGTGCCGCGATCTGCGAGTTCGCGCCAGCCACTTCAGACATCGCCTCAGACGACTCTCCGACGGTCTTGCGCTTGCTCGCCGCCCTCGTGTCAGGCGGCAGCAAGTGACAGGTGACGCCCAAGTGGCGGTTTCGCGCCCGAGCGCGCGGCGCAATCTCCCGTTCGCATGGTTCGGGTACGCCTACGCCACTGCCGTCGGCTTCATTTGGGGCAGCATCTGGTCGACGGGAGCCGTCGAGCGCATCGACGGGCTGTGGGTGTTTCGTGGCATGCCGCGCTGGACGTTTGGCAGAGGCGGCAGCTGCGTCGGGGCTTGCTATCTCACCGACGCGAATGTCAGCCCAGCAATCCTCAGGCACGAGCAGGTCCACCGCCGTCAGTGGCGCCGCTATGGCCTCGCGATGCCACTGCTGTACTTCCTCGCCGGCCGCGACCCGCTCGTCAACAGGTTCGAGGTCGAGGCGGGGCTTCGCGACGGCGGTTACATCCGCTAGCCTCCGCGGGCAGGAACCGACCGCGCGGTTCGTAACAACACTGCAACAAGGTCGTCGTCGCTACGCAACTTCGAGTGCGCCCAGCGTAGTCTCGATCCTCGACACCCGCGCAGCGAAGCGCAGGCGTTCAGTGCGCACCACGCCCGCGCTGATCCCGTCTGCGTTCGCCATGAGCTAACGCAGGCTCCCATACAGCCCTATCTGCCGAGCAGATCGACCCGAGGAGTCACCGTGAGTGAGTCGAACCCGCAGTCGCCGACGTACACGAAGCGCACGCGCTCAAAGACGCCCATCGTCATCGGCGTCATCATCCTTGTCGGCCTCATCGCCGCCGTCGCCGCGTACTTCGCACTCACCCGCCCGACTGCCGACGGCGATTCGCGAAAAGAGCTCGCTGTCGGGCTGGTTCTCGAGCCGACGAGCCTCGATGTGAGAAACGACGCAGGCGTCGCAACCGGCCAGGTCCTCATCGACAACGTCTACCAGGGCCTCGTTGGCATCGAGGCAGGCAGCATCGCCGACATCGTTCCTGTTCTCGCGACAGAGATGCCCGAGGTCAGCTCTGATGGGCTCGAATACACGTTCACGCTGCGCTCGGGCGTCACCTTCCACTCGGGTGCCGAACTCACTGCCGACGACGTTGTCTCCTCGCTTTCGACGGCACTCACGACCGACTCGGTCGGGTTCGCCGCGAACGTCGAGAAGGTCGACGCCAACACCGTGAGCATCGTGCTCGAACAGCCAAACTCGCGGCTGCTTTGGGAGCTCGCAGGCTCGGCCGGCGTCATTCTCGAAGGCGGTTCGACCGACGGCCTCCAAAACTCTGCCAACGGCACCGGCCCGTTCACGTTCACCAGGTGGAAGCAGGGCGACAGCATCACGCTTGACAAGTACGCTGACTACTGGGGCGAGCCAGCACTCGTAGACCGCGCAACTTTCAGGTTCTTCCCCGAGGGCCGCGCCGCAGTGAACGCGTTGAAGGACGGCGACATTGACGTGCACACGGCCCTGCTCTCGCCACTGCGCGCCGAGTTCGAGGGCAACGCGAACTTCGAGATGGTTCGTGCAGATAGCGCCGATGTCTTCACGCTCGCGTACAACAGCGCCCGTGCCCCCTTCGACGACCCTCGAGTGCGCAAGGCGCTCAGCATGGCAATCAACGGCGAAGCCCTTGTCGCGTCGCAAAACGGCGACGCTGTGCAGCTCGGCAGCCCCATCACAAAGCTTGAGCCCGGATATGTCGATCTCACCGATGTGAACGCCTACGACCCCGAGGCTGCGCGTGCGCTCCTCGCAGAGGCCGGCCAGTCCAACCTCAGCCTCACAATCACGTCGCCGAACTTCTACGACACCGCAGCGCTCGACATGGTGACAAGCCAGCTCGCCGAGGTCGGCGTTTCGGCAAAGGTAAAGCCTGTTGAGTTCCCGACGTGGTTGAACGACGTCTACTCGAACCACGACTTTGACCTCAGCTATGTTGATCACGCAGAGGCGCGCGACCTCGGCAACTACGCGAACCCTGACTACTACTTCGGCTATGACAGCCCAGAGGTGCAGCGCCTGTACGCCGAGTCGCTCGCAAGTACCGACGAGGACGCAGAAGCGAAGCTTCTCGAGGACGCAGCTCGCGTTATCGCGGACGACGCTCCCGCGAAGTGGCTCTTCAACTACACCCCAACAAATGTCATCAGTACGAAGGTCACTGGTTTCCCGAGCGTGAACACCAACGCCCGAGTCAGCCTCGCCGGAGTCTCGATCGACGAGTAGCGAGTCTCGACCGTTCGGGCCTGGAGGCCGCCTATTGCGCGCTCTCTGGGCCCGAACACGTCTCGTCCCAACGCACACAGGAGGCCCCAGAATGAGTAGTCTCGGAACGTGACGCGATTCATCATTGGCCGCACAGGACTCCTGGCTCTCGCCTGGCTCGTCGCGAGCGTGCTCATCTTCGCAACGTTGCGAATTCTTCCAGGCGACGTCGCCCAGGTCATCGGCGGCACCCAGGCGTCCCCAGCCCAGGTTGAGAACTTGCGCGAGCAGCTCGGTCTGAACCGCCCGCTGTTCACTCAGTACGTCGACTGGATCGGCGGCGTGCTGCGCTTCGACCTCGGGCATTCGGTTGTCACAGGGACTGAGATCTCGGCGGAGCTCGCTGAGAAAGCTGAGGTCACCATTCCGCTGACGATCATGTCTCTCGCGGTCGTGCTTCTCGTCGCGCTCCCCCTCGGTGTCTTTGCGGCGTACCGCAACTCGACGCCCCTCGGCCAGCTCGTGTCTGCATCGAGCGTGCTTGCGTCGGCGATCCCCGTCGTGTGGGCGGGACTCCTCGGCACGCTTGTCCTCTCCTCCTGGCTCGGCTGGCTTCCTTCTCAGGGGTTCCCGCTCGACGGCTGGGAGAGACCGCTCCATGCGTTCAGATCGCTCGTGCTGCCTGCGCTCACAATTGGGCTCATTGAGGGTGCGATCCTCTTCAGACTTGTGCGCAGCGCAACGCTGCGCGCGCTTGACGCTGACCACGTGCGCACCGCGATGTCGCAGGGAAACTCGCGCCTTCGCGCTCTCCTCACGCAGGGCCTTCCCGGGGTCGGGTTGTCGATCATCTCGATGCTTGGACTCCAGGCCGCGGCGCTGCTCGTCGGCGCCGTCGTTGTCGAGCAATTGTTTAGCCTGCCGGGACTTGGCACAATGCTTGTCTCGGATGTTGGCGAGCGTGATCTCCCGAAGGTCCAGTCAACACTCCTGGTACTCACCTCCGTGATTCTCGTCATGGGGGCTCTCGTCGACGTGGTGCACCGCATTATCGACCCCCGGCTCCGAGCGGAGGGTGAGGAATGAAGACCCTCCGAAAAGTCTTGCGAAGGCCCGTCGGTGTCTTCGCGGTTGTCGTACTCGCCCTCGTCGCGTGCGTGTCGATCGCTTCCTATTTTTGGCTCCCACAGGATCCAAACTACGCGACAGGAAATGTCTGGCTGCCGCCCTCGGCCGAGCACTGGCTCGGCACAGACGGCAGCGGCCGCGACATCGCGTCGCGCCTCCTCGCTGGCAGCCGCGTCTCGTTCGGGGTTGCGCTCGGAACCGGCGTGCTTGCGAGCGTCATCGGCTTTCTGCTCGCGCTCCTCGGCGGCCTCGGCAAGCGCCCAGTAAGGGAAGTCGTGGCCGTGGGTATCGACGTGCTCGTCGCTTTCCCAACGACGCTGCTCGCGATCATGCTCACTGCTGTCTTCGGCAGCGGCATCCCGATCGTCGTCGCCGCGCTCGGGATCGCGTTTGGCGTCTCCATGGGCCGCGTGCTGCGCGCCGAGTTTCGACAGGTGCAGGGCGCTGACTTCGTTGTCGCGGCTCAAGTTGCAGGGCTCTCTCGCACTCGGATCCTGTTTCGCCACCTCATTCCGAGCGTGCTTCCCATCTATATTGTGCAGGTCACCTGGACGATGGGGACCGCCGTGCTCGCCGAGGCGAGCCTGAGCTACCTCGGCTTCGGTGCTCCAAAAGACGTTCCATCATGGGGCGGCATGCTCGCCTCAACTCAGCGCTTCGTGTCGATCTACCCGGAGACGGTGGTCTGGCCAGGCCTCGCGATCACCGTGACAGTGCTCGCGTTCTTCCTGTTCGGCGACCAGCTCCGCGACGCTCTCGACATGCGTGACCCAGCCGACGAGACAGCGGAGGTGCCCAGGTGAGCGAACAGCACGATCAGCTTGAGACTGGCGCGACGGAACTCGTTGTCGAAGATCTCCGAGTAGCCATTGGCGGCACTGAGATCCTGCACGGGATCAGCTTCAGCCTCGAGGCTGGTGAACGCCTCGGAATCATAGGTGGGTCCGGTTCGGGCAAGACGATGACGGCGCTCGCGATCGCTGGCCTACTCCCCCGCGAGGCGACAGTGAGCGGCTCGGTGCGGGCGAACGGCCGAGAGCTGCTGGGGTTGTCGGACCGCGAGCTCGCTGCGATCCGAGGTGACCGCATCGGAATGGTGTTCCAGGAACCGAAGACCGCTCTCAGCCCGTTTCGTCGGCTCGGCGTCCAGATGACCGAGGCACTCGCTCTCCACTACCATCTCGATCGCGGGGAGCGGCGGGAGGCGGCGCTCAGGCTCGCACACCAGGTCGGGCTCCGCGATCCTGAACGCATCGTGCGGGCCTACCCACACGAGGTGTCGGGAGGTCAACGACAGCGCGCTGCGATCGCGGCTGCGATCTCGGCGTCTCCGGGTCTACTGCTGGCCGACGAGCCGACGACCGCGCTTGACGTGACAGTGCAGCGGGGAATCCTCGAGCTGTTCACCGAGATCACCGACCGTGACGAGTGCTCACTCGTCTGTATCACCCACGACATCGCCGTCGTGAACCAGGTTGCAGAGCGCGTGCTCGTCTTCGCCGACGGCGAGATCGTCGAACAGGGCAGCGTGCGCGAGATTCTCGAGCGCCCGACCCACGCGGTCACGCGGGCGCTCATCGCGGCAGCGGGAGGGGAAGCTGCATGAATGAGCAGACACCGCCCGCGGCACAGTGGACGGGCAGCACCCCCTGGACGGGGCAGCTGAACCTTCCCGACGCGGCTGAACGCGCGCGCGAGGCCGGGCACCCGCTCGTCGAGCTCGCGAACGTGTCGAAGGAGTTTCGCACGCCCGCGCGGAAGCTGTTCGAGCGCGGTCAAGTCGTGCGCGCGCTCGACAGCGCCTCGCTCACAATCGAGCGCGGCGAGAGCGTCGCGATCGTCGGCGAATCGGGGTCGGGGAAGACAACCCTCATCAGGCAGCTCCTCGGACTGAGCAAGCCGACCGCGGGAACCGTGAAGTTTGCGGGCAGGGAGGTCGACCCGACATCGGGCGACCTCGGCTGGCTGCGACGCCGCACAGGGCTCGTCTTCCAAGACCCGTACTCGTCGTTCAACCCGCGCCGCACAATCGAACAGTCGGTGGCGGAGTCCCTCGAGGGCGCAGGATTCCAGGGGGAGCACGGCGCAATGGTTCGCGCGGTACTCGAACGCGTCGGGCTGCCAGCGAGCGCCGCAACCCGCTACCCCGACGCCTTCTCAGGAGGGCAGCGTCAGCGTATCGCGGTCGCCCGTGCGATCGTGCACGGCCCGGAGCTACTCGTCGGCGACGAGCCGGTGAGCGCGCTCGACGTGCTCGTGCGGGCACGCGTCTTGGGGCTTCTTGCCGAGCTTCGGGCCGAGTTCGGGCTCACCCTCGTCACGATCACACACGACCTCGGCATCGTCCCGCAGCTCGCGGAGCGCACGATCGTGATGCAGGGTGGCAGGATCGTCGAGGACGGCCCTACCGCGGAGCTTCTTGCAGCCCCGACGCACCCGTACACCAGGGAGCTCGTCGCATCGCGGCTGCAGCTTCCCGACACGACCTGGCGCGGCTAAGCCAACACCGCAGGAATCGGAGGATCAGATATGAGCATCGACACCGTACGCGCTGACCTACTCGCGCAGGGCTGGACAGGCACCATCCTCGAGTTTGCCGAGTCGAGCGCCACAGTTGAGCTCGCCGCCAAGCAGGCAGGGACGGAGCCCGCCCGCATCGCGAAGACGCTCGCGTTTGCGAGCACGACCGATGTGCCTGGCGCAATCCTCGTCGTCGCCGCGGGCGACGCGAAGGTCAACGGCGGCATGTTCAAGCGTGAGTTTCGGGCAAAGCCGAGCATGCTGAAGTTCGACGACGTCGAACAGCTCACGGGCCACCCGGTTGGCGGCGTGTGCCCGTTTGCGAACCCCGACGACGCGCGCGTCTACCTCGACGAGTCACTCAGACGTTTCGCCACGGTGTTTCCGGCAGCTGGCAGTGCAAACTCAGCCGTCGAGCTCACGATCGCGGAGCTCGAGGAGTTGAGCGACGCCCTCGGGTGGGTCGATGTCTGCACAGGCTGGCGCGACGAAGCATAGGCTGAGTCCCTCGCCCGAACGGGCAGGGCCGCGAGCCCCGGCTAGACCGAGAGGCCGCGGAGAATCGCGTCGCGCAGGTCGGCCGGCGCGGCGCCGTCGCGCTCTTCCTCGCATGCGCGGCGAACCGCGGTGGTCAAGCGCGCGCAGACGCTCTCTTCATTCTGGCAGTCGGTACAGTGCTCGAGGTGCTCACGAATTGGGGCTGATTCCTCTGCGCACAGCTCACCGCGCAGCAACTCATAAATATTGGCTTTGGCTTTGTCGCACCCGCAGTCACTCATCGCGCGGCTCCCTTCTTGGTTGATGTCTGTGTTGCCGTGTCGGCTCTATCAAGTCCAACGCCCTGTTCCCTGGCGTATTCCCCGAGGACCTGCCTGAGCTTTGCCCGCCCACGGTGCAGTCGGCTCATGACCGTGCCGATCGGCACGCCCTGAATGTCGGCGATCTCTTGATAGCTGAACCCCTCAACGTCTGCGAGGTAGACGGCCATCCGAAAGTCTTCGGCGAGATCATTGAGGGCGGTCGTGACGACCGAATCCGGGGTGCGGTCGATTGCCTCCGCCTCAGCAGACTGCGAGGCCATGGCCGTTGTTGATTCGGCTCCACCGAGCTGCCAGTCCTCCAGCTCCTCGACGGCGCCGAGGAACGGCTGGCGCTGCTTCTTGCGGTACGTGTTGATGTAGCTGTTCGTCATGATGCGGTACAACCACGCCTTGAGGTTCGTACCCTGCTCGAACGAGGAGAACGCTTGGAATGCCTTCAAGAAGGTCTCCTGCACGAGGTCCTGCGCGTCCTGCTGGTTCCGCGTCATCTTCATCGCGGCGCCAAAGAGTTGGTCAAGGAGCGGCAACGCCTCTTCGGCGAAGCGGGCCTGAAGGTCGCCGCTCGCCGCCTGCTCATTGCTATTCACACACCCAGCCTACCGGGGAGTGGCGCCGCCGGCCTGGGGACGTGCCGGGGTCGGGGAGGTCATCGGCGCCCGGCCCGGGCTATTCCGGTGCGATCTCGACGGTCCACCCGCCGTCAACGAAGGGCGCGAGCTGAGCATCGGTTGCGCGCGAGTCGGTGATGACGCCACAGCCTGCGGCAACCGGGGCCCAGTACGAGAACGGTGCCTCCCGTTCAAGCTTGCTTGAGTCGACGAGCACCCACGTGCGCTTCGAGTTGTCAGACATGAGCTGCTTCACGAGAGCTTGGTCCATCTCAGGGCAGTTGAGCCCACGCGTCGGGTGCAGGGCTTCGGCCCCAAGGAAACCGACGTCCACGGTGAGGTGCTGGAGCATCTGCAGCGTCGCCGCTCCGATGATTGACTCGCTCGGGCGGCGCAGCCTACCGCCGAGCACAGTGACGTCTGCATCTGAATCGGCGAGCGCGAGCAGCGAGCTTAGCCCGTTCGTCACCAGGTGGGTGTCTGGCCGGGTGCCCAGGATGGCGGCTGCCTCTGCGACAGTCGTTCCCGAGTCGAGGAGCACGGTCATGCCGCGCGAGACCTTCGTCGCGGCGTATCGCGCGATCTCCTGCTTCCGGTCCTGGTGCTCGGTCGATTTCACCTGCCAGGACCGGTCGAGCCGCCCGGCTCCCATGGCCCCGCCGTAGGTGCGCGCGAGCTTCCCGTCGGCTTCAAGGTGAGCGAGATCGCGCCGCACCGTTGATACCGAGACGTCGAGCTCATCGGCGAGGGCGTGCACGTTCTCGCTGCCCGAGCCAGCTTCAACGAGCTCAACGAGGCGCTCGCGCCGCCGTTTCGTGTGCTGGTACTCTCCGCGGAGCGCGGGCGTCTCCCCCATGTTCGATGGCCTCTCTCTCGCGTGCGGCGCTGCATGGTTGCAATCGCCGCCAGCCTATCTGCTCGTGCAGGGTGCCGCCGCGCTCCGCGCCTGGCAACTATCGGTTGAAGTCCTCGCGGATGCGGCCAGCGAACGGAGCAAACTCCGCGCCCGAAAGGTAGGCGGAGATCATCGTGCCGGGGTCAGCGATTGCCTTGCCTGCGATGTCGAATGCGGTGCCGTGGTCGACGGACGTGCGGAGGATCGGGAGGCCCACCGTCACCGAGATCGTCCCATTGAAGTCGATCGTCTTCGCAGGGATGTGACCCTGGTCGTGGTACTGGGAGAGCACCGCGTCGTAGCGGTCCGTGAACAGCTGGTGGAAGACCGAGTCCGCTGGGATCGGCCCGACGACGTTGTGCCCGCGCTCCTGCATCTCGGCGACGGCCGGGCGAATGAAGTCGATCTCCTCCGTGCCGAACTTGCCGTTCTCGCCGCCGTGCGGGTTGATGGCTGCGACCGCGAGGCGGGGCTCGTCGGTGCCGTAGACCTTGAGCGCGCGCAGCGCCTCGTCGATCGCGTCGACCTCAAGTTCCGTGCTGATCCGCTCAAGCGCGCCGCGCAGCGACACGTGGCGAGTGGCGAAGAAGATCTTCTTACCGCGCGCGACGAACATCGTGTTCGAGCGCGAGGAACCGGTGAGCTCGGCGAGCATCTCGGTGTGGCCGAGGTGCTCGCTTCCGGCGGCCCAGATGGCTTCCTTGTTGATGGGCGCGGTGACGATGCCCGCGACCTTGCCGTCGAGGGCAGCCTGGGTTGCCACCTCGATGGCGCGCACCGCGGAGGCGCCGGCGCGGGCCGAGATCTCGCCCCAGACAACTGGCTCGTCGCCGAGCACGCCAATGTCGAACACGTCGATCACCCCGGCTTCCTCGGCTGGGAGATCGTCCCACGACGCAACTGTGCGCACCGTCGCGTCGAGCCCGAGCACGGTGAGGGCTGCGGTCACCGAGACAGGGTCGCCGACGATGACAGCGCGCGCCGGGCCCGCGGGGCCGGCGGCGTTGAGCACCGCCTGGACGGCGATCTCGGGGCCGATACCTGCAGGGTCACCGAGGGTGAGTGCGAGTGTGTGACGGGTCATGATTCCTCCAGATGGATGTTGGTGAAGTGTGTAGGGCGTGCTGCGCGCGTGGCGCTAGCGATCCGCCCGCGCAAAGGTGCGTTCCGCGAGGGTGCGGAGCTGGTTCATACAGGCCTCGGCCGTGACCTCGGTACCGATGAGGCCGCCCTTGGTGACGACGGCGACCCCGTCGAGCGTGCCGCCGATCGCGGTGCCGTAGACAGCGAGCGGGATGACCTCGCCGATGACCTCGAACGCGCGAATCCCCGCGGCATCGAGGATCGCCGCGGTAATGTCGCCGCCACTGCTGTAGACGCCGGCGACGGGCGCCGTTTCAAGGGCGCGAAGCACCACAGCCGCGAGCAGCCCGGGCAACCGCTCCCGTCCAGCTGGCGACAGGTGACCGCCGATCGCGGGAGGCTGCACGCGCATGAGAATCTGCTCGGGAAACGCGCTCGCCTCAATGAGCTGCCGCAGCTCGCCGGCGAGCTGGTCGACGGGATCGACCGCGCCCGACTGGCCCTCGCGTTCTCCCGCGAGCCGCAGTGAGTCGACCTCGAGCACGCGAACGAGTTCGCTCTGTGCGAGGTACTCCGCCTGCGTGATCGAGAGGTCGGTGACACTTCCGATGACGGCGAGCAGTGGCGGCTCGTCCGCCCGCTCGGGCGTACCGAGTTCGAGCGCTCGTGCGAGAAATGCGCCTGCGGGGCCGGGGTCAACGGTCACCCAGCGGACCCCGTGTTCCCGAGTCGCCTGCGCAGCGGCTGCGGCGATGAGTTGGATGTGCCCGTCGTCGAGCGCGTCGCAGATAACGAGATCCTCGTCGCCCGCGACAAGCGACTCCGTGAGCGCCGCCCCAAGGACGGTGCGCAGGGACACGTGCCGCGAGCTCAGCGGTCGCTGCGCGGAAAGGATGTCCGCGACGATCGAGGTCGTCATCGGATTGTGCACGTCGTACCGCAGTTCGGTCTGCTCGAGCGGACGCCCGTCGAGCAGTTGCACGCCGTCAACCGTCGTCCGCCCGGATGTCGGATAAGCGGGCACGACGAGCGCACGCACACGCTCCCCCGGATGCGCTGCACGCACTGCGTCGAGCACCGCGGCGACTTCCGCCGAGACGTTCCCGCGCAGGGTCGTGTCGGTGCGCTTGACCACGAGCTCCGCGCCCGGGATCGCCTCGACGGCGGCGCGCACCCTGGCTGCCGCGTCGGCAGCGGACGCATGCCGGCTGTCGGTAGTCACGATGAGCGCGTCGAACCCGGGGATAGGCCCGTCGAGCGCCTTCGACGTCACCGTTGCCGACCGGAGGCCGGCGCGGGCGAAGCGCGCTCCAGACGCGTTCGCGCCGGTGAGGTCGTCCGCGATCACGAGAACGGGATTCGAAGCAGTCAAAGGGTGCCCTTCTGCGAAGCCGGTGAAAATCAGTGCGAGGCCGGGGCTAGCCGACGATAGCCCACAGGATGAACAGCAGCGGGATGGTTGCGACCCAGATGGTGGTGGTCATCCCGCTCCAGGCCTTCATCGCCTTCGTGCCTGAAAGACCCGCGAACTTCGTCACGACCCAGAAGAACGAGTCGTTGAAGTGCGAGAACAGGAACGCGCCGCAAGCCGCTGCCATTGCTGCAAGCACGGGGTTGAGGGTACCTGCCTCGACGAGGGGAACTGCGAGCGTCGCAGCGGTAATCATCGCCACGGTGCCAGAGCCTTGCGCAACGCGGAGCACACTGGCAACGAGGAACGGGATGAGAAACAGCGGAAGCGGGAGCATACCGACGCCGTCGGCGAGGTTGCTGCCGACGCCAGACTCGGTGAGCACATTCGCGAACGCGCCGCCCGCACCGGTGATGAAGATGATGAGACCGCCGGAGGCCGCTGCCTCGCTCAGCCAGCCGACGACTTCCTTGCGCTCGGTGCCGCGCTGCGGCAGCGTGTATGCGCCGAGCACGAGGCCGATGAGCAGGGCAATCGCGGGGGCACCGATGAAGCTCGTCACGGCCTCGAGCGAGGTCCCGGGGAAGAGCGCTTTTGAGGCCGTGTTCGACACGATGAGGAGGATCGGCACGACGATTGGCAGCGCCGCCCGGAACGCGCCAATAACTGGGCGCGTGTTTGCCTCTTCGTCCTCAAGTGCGAACATGCTCGGGTCGCGGAAGGGCTCGAGCTTGTTGCCCATGATCCGGGCGAACAGCAGCACGACCGGGATGAGCACAATGATGAACGGAATGCCGACGAGGAACATCACGCCGAGGTCGACGCCGAGCAGACCAGCGACCGCGAGCGGGCCGGGCGTTGGCGGGACCAGGGTGTGGCTCAGCACGAGACCGCCCGCGAGCGCCAGCGACAGCACCACGACGCCCTGCTGTGTTCGGCGAGCGAGCGAACGCGCGAGCGGGTGCAGCATCACGTAGCCGCTGTCGCAGAACACGGGGATCGAGACGACCGAACCCGTCATCGTCATGGCGAGGGCTTCGCGCCCCTTGCCGAAGAGCTTGACGAAAGCGCGTGCGAGCGCGTCGGCCGCGCCCGTCACCTCCATCAGCTTGCCGAGCGCGACGCCGAGACCGATGACAATGCCGATGCTTGCGAGCGTGTTTCCAAAGCCTGCAGTCATCAATCCGACGAGCTCGACGGGCGCGACGCCTGCGACCAGGCCGGTGACGATCGCGCCGATGAGCAGCGCGGGGAACGCGTCGAGGCGGGTCTTCAGAATGATGAGAATGATCGCAGCCACGCCAACGATGAGCGCGGCAAGCAGTTGCAGGTCCACATCGACCTCCTTAAAGTAATTGAAACACGCAGATATGGCGCAGGAAATGCGCGCTTCGACCACCTTAAGGGGAACTTCACTCGAGGTCAATTGCGCGTCCCGCGCAGTTTTGTCTCGCCTCGCGCAGGTTGGCCCACATTCGCTCAGGCGCGGCGGCCATCCGCGCCTCCCCGTTCACGATGCCTCCAGCCTCTCACGCGTGTGTGCTGCGCCGAACACTCCCGCCCGGCGCAGCGAAGCCAGGTAAGCTCTGAACTGATGTTGGCTGCAAAGATGAACCGTGGAAACGATGACAACGGCGACCGTTCCGGCGATGTGCCCGACGAGGTTGCCGAACATTGGGCTGCCCCGACGGTGCCGCTCGTCACCCCGGAGGGTGACCCCGGCACCGAATTGGACGCCGCGCGCGAACCACTCAACGCCTATGTGCCGCTGCCCGGGTCGAAGTCGCTGACGGGCCGCGAACTCATCCTCGCCGCCCTCGCCGACGGCCCCGGCACGCTCCGGGTGCCGCTGCACTCGCGAGACACTGATCTCATGGTGGAGGCGCTGCGCCTTCTCGGCACCGAGATCACGCCACTCCCAGGCAAGAACCCATACGGCCCCGACCTCCGCGTCACCCCAGCAGAGCAACTCACCGGCTCGACGAGTATCGACTGCGGCCTCGCCGGAACAGTCATGCGGTTCGTGCCAGCAGTCGCCGCGCTCTCGCTCGGGCCCGTCGCGTTCGACGGCGACCCTTACGCGCGGAAGCGGCCGATGCGTCCGGTGCTCGACGCACTGCGCACGCTCGGAGCCGACATTTCCGATGACGGCCGCGGTGCGCTGCCATTCACCGTGCACGGCATGGGCAGCCTGCGGGGCGGCCGGGTTGAGGTCGACGCGTCGCTGTCGAGCCAGTTCGTCTCCGCCCTACTCCTCTCAGCGCCCCGCTTTGAGCAGGGCGTACATGTCATCCACACTGGCGACAGGCTTCCGAGCGTGCCGCATATCGAGATGACGCTCGAAGCGCTCCGAGCTCGCGGCGTGGAGGCAGACTCCCCCGCGACAGGCGAATGGCGGGTTGCTCCCGGCCCCATCCAGGCGCGCGAGATCACTATCGAGCCCGACCTCTCGAACGCTGCGCCCTTCCTTGCCGCGGCGCTCGCTGTCGGGGGAACGGTTTCGATCCCCCACTGGCCCGCAGAGACTACCCAGGTCGGCGACCAGTTGCGCGAACTCCTCCCCGAGTTTGGTGGCACCGTCACCCTCGAACACGGGATGCTCACGGTGACAGGGACCGGGAAGCTGCGCGGCGTGAACATTCATATGCCTGACGCAGGTGAGCTCTCGCCCACGCTCGTCGGTCTCGCCGCGCTTGCCGCGCTTCCGAGGCCAGACGGAACGCCCGGCGAGCCGAGCACGATCACCGGCATCGGCCATACCCGGCATCACGAAACTGACCGCATCGCGGCCCTGGTAGCCGAGATCAATCGCCTCGGCGGCAATGCTGAGGAGCTTCCAGACGGAATCGCAATCCACCCGGCCAAGATGCACGGGGGGCTCTGGCGGGCCTACGCCGATCACCGGATTGCGACGACGGGTGCGCTCATCGGGCTGCTGGTCTCTGGGGTCGAAATCGACGACATCGCGAGCACCTCGAAAACGCTCCCCCAGTTCCCTGAGCTCTGGCGCGGTATCGTGCCCGGCGCCGAGGCCGCCGAGCACGACGGGCTGGGCCTCGGGCTCGACACCGCTTCGGAGGGCGCCGCTCACGGCGCCGAGATCGCTGGCTCGCTCAGCCGCTTCGCCCGCGGATTCCTCGAAGGGATCTGAGCACGTGAGCTGGTTCACCGTTGACGACGAGGACGACGCCCCGTACGGCGAGTACGCCGACCATGAGGTGCGGACGAGGCCGAACCCAAAGGCGAACCGTCCGCGCACCAAGCGCCGCCCTGAACACGCCGACGCGGTCATCGGCATGATCACCGCTGTCGACCGCGGCCGCTACACCGCGCTCGTGCCCGCAACTCCCTCCGTGAAGGGCGGGCCCAAGGCCGCGCCGGAACGTGTCGTCGTCGCCGCGCGTGCCCGCGAGCTCCGCAAGACAGCGATCGTGATCGGCGACCGCGTGCAGCTCGTCGGCGACGTTTCGGGAGCCGAGGGCAGCCTCTCGCGCATCGTCGCCGTCGAGGATCGCACAACGATGCTGAGGCGAAGCGCTGACGACAGCGACCGTGTCGAGCGCATCATGGTCGCGAATGCCGAGCAGATGCTCATTGTCGTCGCCGCCGCAAACCCAGAGCCGAGAGTCAGGCTCGTCGACAGATACCTTGTTGCCGCATACGATGCAGGCATTCAGCCACTCATCTGTCTCACCAAGATCGACCTCGCAGACCCCGAGCCCTTCCTCGAGAACTTCGCGGCCCTCGAAGTGCCGATCTTCCGCTCAGCCCCCGGCGCATGGGAGGACGACTCTCCCGCTGGCGTGCTGTCGCAGATCCGGGAGACGCTTGCGGGTAAGACCACCGTGTTCGTCGGCCACTCGGGTGTCGGCAAGTCGACGCTCATCAACGCGCTCGTGCCCGAGGCTGAGCGCGCGACCGGGCACGTCAACGAGGTCACCGGCCGCGGCCGCCACACCTCGTCGTCATCGGTCGCGCTGCGTGCGGCAACCCCCGGAGCAGCAGCCGGCGAATCGGGCTGGGTGATCGACACCCCCGGGGTCCGCTCGTTCGGGCTCGGACACGTCACGAGCGACGGGATACTGCGAGGCTTCACCGACCTCGTGCCCCTCCTCGACGCGTGCCCGCGGGGTTGCTCCCATACTGAGGGGGCGCCCGACTGCGAGCTCGACCTGGCTATCGCCGACGGCCGGTTAGACGCGCTCGGCGCGCGCCGCGTCGAATCGCTCCGCCGCCTCCTGAAGTAGGAGCCCAGCACCGCGCGACCCTACACTGGGGACATGTCAGGCCAGCCGCAGCAGTCCCCTCGGTTCGAACCACCTCAGCAGGGCGCGCCCGCGCCTCCTGTCGTCGTGCCGAAGCCGCTCCCCGACCTCGCGCGCGGCTACCTCTCGCTCGTCTCGCTGACCCGCCCATTATTCACCGTCGTGTTTCCGTGTGTCGCACTGATCCTGATCGGCGCATACGGGATCGGCGTCGCCGCCCTCACAGGCGTCGCGGGCCCCTCACTCATGCTCGCCGTCATCGGCTGGCTCTGCATGATCGCGAGCGTCGTCACGAGCGGGGTCACAGTGCGTGGGATGGTACGGCACTTCCCGGGGGCGGGGAGCTCCGTCGGCGCCCTGCTCTGGTTCGGGCTTGTACTCCCAAGCATCGGGTTCCTGCTCATCCTTGTCGCACCGGTCGTCGCCCCGTTTACGGCGACGGGCGGCCTCACGAACGGGCTGCCCATGCTCGGCCTCTTCATTGTCGGAGTGCTGCTCGTTCCTGCTGCAGGCCTCGGTCAGGCGCTGAGTGTGCGCCGACTCGAGCTTGGCTACGGGAAGCAGGGCGTGACGGCGCTCTGGGCGCTGCAACAGGGACAGCTCGCGGAAGAACACAGGTACCTCGCAGGGTTCGCGGTGCCGCGTCAGTACGCGCCGCCAGCGCAGGGATTCCCCACTGCACAGGGTGCCGCACCGGGCTTCCACGCGCCGCAGGGGCCGCCTCCCGGGCAGGGTCCCGGTCAGTAGCCAGCACTCGCGACACCTGCCGCCGCTAGGCTTGAGCGTATGACTGAACGTGTGATTCTTGAGCCAGGTATGCCCGCCCCCGACTTCGCGCTGCTCGACCAAGACGGCACTGAACGGGCCCTCAGCGACTTCCGCGGCTCGAAGCTCGTCATCTTCTTCTACCCGCAGGCGATGACGCCCGCTTGCACGACCGAGGCGTGCGAGTTCCAGGAGTCGACCGCTGCCCTCGAGGCAGCCGGTTACCGTGTCATCGGGATCTCGCGCGACGCGGTCGACAAACTCAGGCGCTTCGCCGACCGCGACGGGCTCGACTATCCCCTCCTCAGCGATCCCGATACCGCAGTGCATCGCGCGTACGGCACGTTTGGCGAGAAGAACAGTTACGGTCGCATCGTCGAGGGAGTCATCCGCTCGACGTTCATTCTCGACGAGCAGGGCGTCATCGAGCGCGCGCTCTACAACATCAAGGCAACCGGACACGTCGCCCGAATCCTCAAAATGGTCGACGCCTAGCCAGCCGCCCCGCACGTTACACGCCGCAGCGTACGCCGGATTCTACCGGCCGCTGCGGCGTTCGTCGTCCAGCTGGGCGCCGCGGCACCAGTCAGACATCTCTCGTTCACGCGGCGCGGCGTCAATGCCGCCTTCAGCGGCCGCTACGGGTCGGCACTCTGCCCGTCGGTGGGCTCGAGGCGCGGCCCCCGTTCGCCGGAGCGATCAGCCCGCCTGCGGCGCCGGCTCCGAGGGCTTCCCGATCACGATCGCCGAGGCGAATCCGATGACGGCGAGGCCCAACAGCAGCGCGCCAATCGCTGGGGTACCGAGAATGCCCTGAAACACACCGAGCGCTGCGGCGAACATGAGCACGTGAATCGTCACCGCCGACCCGCGCACCCAACTTCCCTGTCGCCGCATAGCCCCGACGAGAGTCGCTGCGACCCACACGCACGCAAGGATCATGCTCACTAGCAGGCTGATCCACAGCGGCATCAGCGCAGCCTGATCTGGCCCCGCTGCCGGAAACGTCGGAACCATCGTGATGACGAGAACGAGCCCCAGCACCAATTCGATGGCAAGCACCGCAGTAAGCGCGAGCCAAGCGGAGCGTGAGCGCATATTCGTCACCATACCTATTCGTTTCCTGAAACTACGGCAAAAAGCCTATTGTCTTTCGTTCAATTCCGTGGAACCATATATTCATCAGAGTTTCGCGCACGCCGGTGTGAGCATTCTCAGTCACGTTGACAAAAGGCAACGCGCGATCTCTCTTAGGCTACCTGGCCTTTGCTGATTAGCGCGTGTACAGATTGAGCATCGCACGTGCGACGCAGAGGAGGTAAGTATGGATTGGCGTGAACAGGCTGCGTGTCTGACCGTAGATCCCGAGCTGTTCTTTCCGGTTGGCAACACCGGCCCGGCAGTGGATCAGATTGAGCGAGCGAAGGCCGTCTGCGCCCGCTGCCCAGTGACGGAAATGTGCCTCCAGTACGCAATGGACACCGGCCAGGATTCAGGCGTTTGGGGTGGCCTCAGCGAAGACGAGCGTCGCGCCCTCAAGCGTCGCGCAGCACGCGCACGTCGCGCCTCCTAACGCGCCAGAGCCGCTGACGCGGCCGCAACGAGTCCCGGCACCCGATAAGGTGCCGGGACTCGTTGCGTTGTGGGGTCAACGTGGCTATGTTGCACAACGTGTGGATAGGCCCGGGCTCGTCGTGCTCGTCCGCCCCACCCCGCTCAGCCCACGCGGCCGTGCCCGCTGACAGTAGGTGTTGGTGCCCTCCGAGTGCACACGACCCCTGCACGTGTACACGATTTCTACGGGTTGGATTCGTGTGCACTCGCGAGAAGCGTGTACATCGGGGCAATGTTGCACAACGTGTGGATAGGCCCGGGCGTGCTCAGGCCTTCCCGCCCACCCGGTACAGAGCCAGAGCCCCTCAATAGCGTCGAGACCCGTGTCGTACAACACAGGCCCCGGGTCGGGTTCCGTGAAACGGGGACGCCGCCGAGGGGTGTCGGTGTTCTCATCCACAGGTTTCACGACATAGCCCGAGCGCCGCGCACGCCGCAGAATACGACTGTGGGCTGCGCCCGGCCTCAGCCGCGCGCAGCCCACAGCTGCGTGTCCGTCGTTCGCTGCCCGTAGCGGGCAGCAGGTCGTTAGTCCGTGCCTGAGTCGAACGCTGCGGCGAGGCCCAGCTCGTCGCCGTTCTCGTCGATGCCGCCGACGGCTGTTGCGATCTCTTCAGCGCCGCCCTGCTCAAGCTTGCCGACGAGCTCAGCAGTCGCGCCGCCCACAAGCCCCATGGCCGCGTACTGCTCGAGGCGCTGACGCGAGTCAGCGATGTCAAGGTTGCGCATGGTGAGCTGGCCGATACGATCCTCAGGACCGAATGCGGCGCCAACGGTGCGCTCCATCGAGAGCTTCTCGGGGTGGTAGCTGAGGTTAGGGCCCTCGGTGTTCAAGATCGTGTAGTCGTCGCCACGGCGCAGGCGAAGTGTGACCTCGCCGGTGACAGCCGAGCCAACCCAGCGCTGCAGCGCCTCACGAAGCATGAGCGACTCGGGGTCGAGCCAGCGCCCCTCGTACATCAGGCGTCCGAGCTTGCGGCCGTCGTTGTGGTACGAGGCGAGCGTGTTCTCGTTGTGGATCGCGTTCACCAGGCGCTCGTAGGTGATGTGCAGGAGCGCCATGCCAGGAGCCTCGTAGATGCCACGCGACTTCGCCTCGATGATGCGGTTCTCGATCTGGTCGGAGATACCGAGGCCGTGACGGCCACCGATTGCGTTGGCCTCGTACACGAGCGCTACCGGGTCGTCGTATTCGACGCCGTTGATCGCGACAGGGCGGCCTGCCTCGAAGCGCACCGAGACCTCCTCGGTGACGACCTCGACATCTTCACGCCAGGCTGCGACACCCATGATCGGCGTGACGATGTCGAGCCCATTGTCGAGGAACTCGAGGTGCTTCGCCTCGTGGCTTGCGCCCCAGATGTTCGCGTCAGTCGAGTATGCCTTCTCAGCCGAGTCACGGTACGGGTAGCCGTGCGCGACGAGCCACTCGCTCATCTCGTGTCGGCCGCCGAGCTCTTCAACGAACTGGCTGTCGAGCCACGGCTTGTAGATTCGAAGCGACGGGTTCGCCATGAGACCGTAGCGGTAAAACCGCTCGATGTCGTTGCCCTTGTAGGTCGAGCCGTCGCCCCAAATGTCGACGCCGTCTTCCTTCATCGCGCGAACAAGCAGCGTGCCAGTCACGGCGCGGCCGACGGGAGTCGTGTTGAAGTAGGTCTTGCCGCCCGAGCGCACGTTGAACGCGCCGGTCTGCAGCGCCACGAAGCCCTCCTCAACGAGTGCACGCTTCGCGTCGACATGGCGGGCGATCTCTGCGCCGTACTCCTTGGCGCGAGCCGCGACACCGTCGAGGTCGGGCTCATCGTACTGGCCGATGTCTGCGGTGTAGGTGCAGGGAACCGCACCGTTTTCGCGCATCCATGCAACGGCGCATGAGGTGTCGAGACCACCGGAGAAAGCGATGCCGACGCGCTCGCCTACAGGAAGAGAAGAAAGAACTTTGGACATGCTTCTATCCTACGGGTGCTTGACGCGCCGGGTGAACGCCCCGGGGCGCAGCCCCAGCGCGACGGCGGCCGCACCGAGCAGCAGGAGCGCGCCGCCCGAGGCCCAGCCTGCGGCGTGTGACGACCCGCCCGTCTCCGCGATCGTCTGCCTTGGAGCAGGTGGGGTCACCGTGCTCGGCACCTCGGACTCCCCCGCGCCCTCGCCGGAAGGGTCACCGGCAAGCGTGAGGCTCGAGATTGTGGTGTAGCCGAGATCCGCAAAATGCATGATGAGATGGTGGTCGCCCGGCTCGACGCCCGAGACGTCGAAGGTGCCCGAGACCGTTCCTCGATCCCACTCGACCGAGCCGATCGCCACCGGCGTCGATCGCATGTTGCCAATGATGCTCGACCGCGACTCCTGCATCTTCTTCACGAAGTCGCTCATGAGGTCGAAGGTTTCGTTGCGCTTACCACTCAGCGACTGAAGACGCAGCATGTCCATCTGTTGCGAGTTTGCCGAGGCATCAGAAACGGCCTTGAGGTGTGTGAGTAGTGCCGCGGCCTGCGCGGGCCGCTCCGCTACCGGAGCATCGAGGAATGCGTGCGAAACTCCAGCGTCACGCGTTGCCTTCGAAGCCGCAGCGAACGCCTCCTCACCGGGCGCCGAGACAAATGCCTGCACGGCGGCGGTAGCGGCCGCGAGACTCCCGAGCTTCGCGTTGAGCTGCTGCACGGCGGCGATCTGGTCGGCGAGCTGCGCGTTGAGCTGGCTCGCGCGCTGCGACTGCACCGCGAGGAGTGCTGTCTCAAGATCGAGACTCAGCGTGTCAACGTTCGGCGTTGGCGGGCGCTGGAATGCAGCGATCGTTGGGCCGACTACCCCGTTTGCAGTCTGCTGCTGCTCGCCAGTCACACCGAAAGCGAGACCAAGCACCTGGCTGTTCGCGTTCGCAATCACGACGCCGTCCCCCGCGGGGTTCTGTGTGGCCGCCTGCAGGGCCGCGAGCGCTTCTTCAGACATGCCGCCGAGCATCGCGCCGAGCGCGGCGGGTGTGCCAGCACCCTGGAACAGGTCGCCGCCGAGCGCGCCGGGCGCGAGCAGGAGATCCGGATCCTCCCCGCCTGGCTCCGGGTCAGGCGTCGTTGCCGTCGAAACGAGCTCGAACGCGCGCTCGATTGAATGGACGGAGACGCCGTCACTCACTCGTGGCAGGGCAAATGCGTCGTTGGCGGGCTGCACGTCAGCGAGCCTGTAGCCGGTCGGGGGAACGAAGCGCACGCTGTAGTCGGCATCCGAGCTCGTCGGCACGGCCGCCGATGCGAACGTGCCATCGGCCGCAACCTCCAACGTTTGCACGTCAACACCGCCACTCACGAGCACGAGGTTCGCGCCTTCGAGGTCTGCCACAGCAGTCCCCTTCGCGGTCGCCGCAATCTTGCCGGCGACAGTGCTGATCGGGCCCCAGAGGCGCACAGTGACGGGCTCCTCTGAGCCCAGCCGAAACTCGGCCCGTGACGACGCGCTCTCAAGGTCGCCAAGCGCGCCCGGCCACACGGCGTCAACGATGTAGCTCGTGTCGGGGCCAGTCACCGACACCGTCGCAAGGCCATCTCGATCTGCGACGCCTGAGGCCACTTCGACTAGGTCGCCCGTGCCGTCGTCAATTCCGCTGACCGAGACTCGACTTCCCGCCAACGGCCTCGACGTCGAACCGTCGTCGATCGAAACCTGGATCGCGACCTCTCGCGTGATGTTCTCTTCAGATTGGCCCTGGACCGCGTGAGCCGCGCCGGGAGCCCCCGTCACGAGAAGGGCTGCCGCAAGGAGCGCCGCCCCCACTACTTGATGGCGCGATGATTGGCGTCGCATGTGTCGTTCCCCTTCGATCGAGTGCAACCCTTTTGCACACACTACAAGAATGGACACTGTCCAATATTTTTGTCAAGTAGGGTGGATGACCAACCGCTATCGGGGCGAGCATGCCCAATCAGGAGGAGTCATGACGGAGGGCCTGCGCGAACGCAAGATGCGACTCACGCGCGAGCAACTGGAGGCCGCCGCCGTTGAGATTGCGTATGCGGAAGGAGTGGCGGCCGTCACCGTTGATCGCGTGTGCGCCGCCGCAATGGTGTCGAGAAGCACCTTCTTCAACTACTTCCCATCGCTCGAACAGGCAATCTTCGGCTCGCCGCTCGAGTTTGACCCCGAACTCACCACGCGGATCCTGACCGAGCGCTCCGGCGACCTCGTCGTCGCGTCCTCGCTCATCGTCATGGAATCCGTGCGCGGACAAGCAGATAACCCAGTCACGAAGAAGCGCCTGGCGCTTTTCTCGCGAGAGCCCGAGCTCACGAGCCGAGTCTCGTGGTCCAGCGGCACGAGCACCGAGAGGCTCATCGCGATACTCGCGGCGTGGCTCGACAGTCACCCAGACGACGCCAGGCTCGAGGGGGTCGCGCACGAAACCGAGGCACGCCTCGCAGTGAACCTCTCAATCGCGCTCGGAGACGAGGCTCAGCGCCACGTGCGCGAGGTAGATGGCGAACTCGTCATCGACCTCGAAACGTTCACTCGCATCCGCCGACAGCTCACAACGCTCGTGACCCCACGAGCCTAGACGCAGTCGCTCGCGCTGCCAGGATCAGATGAGCCCGAGCGCCGCCACCTGCTCCCGCTCGGCGGCCAACTCGGCAACAGAGGCATCGATCCTCGCGCGCGAGAACTCGTCGATCTCCAGCCCTTCGACAACCCGCCACTCTCCGTCGACCGAACGGGCCGGGACCGAGGCGATAAGTCCCTCAGGGATGCCGTACGCTCCCGTTGACGGGATCGACACCGACGTCCAGGGCGCCACGCCATCGGCACCAGTAGCCTCGTTCGCGGTGCCGAGCACCCAATCGTGAACGTGATCGATCGCCGCATTCGCTGCCGACGCGACCGAGGATCCGCCACGCACCTCAATGATCTCCGCGCCACGGTTCGCAACTCTGTCAATGTAGGCGCCGCGACCCCAGTCCGTGCCGACAACGTCGAGCGCAGCGCGCCCCGCAATCGTCGCGTGGCTCAGGTCTGGGTACTGGGTGGTCGAGTGGTTGCCCCAGATTGTCACGCCGTGAACATCGGCGACAGCGGCCCCCGTGTGCTCTGCGAGCAGGCCGACCGCGCGGTTGTGGTCGAGCCGAGTGAGGGCCGTGAACCGCTCCGCTGGCACGTCAGGCGCATTGCGCTGAGCGATGAGGGCGTTGGTGTTCGCAGGGTTGCCGACGACAAGCACCCTGACGTCGTCCGCCGCGTGATCATTGATCGCGCGCCCCTGCGGGCCGAAGATCGCGCCATTCGCCGCGAGCAGGTCCGCCCGTTCCATGCCTGCCGTGCGCGGACGCGAGCCAACGAGGAGGGCGACATTCGAGCCGTCAAATCCCTGATCCGGATCGGTCGCAATATCGACGCTCGCAAGCAGCGGGAAGGCGCAGTCGGTGAGCTCGAGCGCCGCACCCTCCGCACCTTTCACGCCCTGCGGAATCTCGAGCAGCCTGAGCGCGACGGGCTGGTCAGGACCGAACAGAGCACCCGACGCGATCCTGAACATTGCCGCGTAACCGATCTGGCCGCCGGCCCCAGTGATAGTGACGGTGATGGGCGCAGGCCGTGCCGCGCCGCTCGCTGCTGATGTGTTCATCATGACTCCGTTCATTGCGTTGCGGTGAGGTACGCGACGTCGTGTGCCTGTGCGGCAGCCGCGCCGTCGGCCTCGTGGGCCTGGATCTAGCTGTTCGTGCGCGAGTACTCGGCAAGCACAGCGTCAGAGAGCGGCGGCCACACCTCCGCCGACCACTCGCCAAAGTTGCGGTCGGCCAGCCCTACGCACGCGAGGCCAGCCACTGGGTCAACCCACAAAAATGTACCCGCCTGGCCGAAGTGCCCAAACGTCTGTGGGCTGTTCGCGTTGCCTGTCCAGTGCGGCGTCTTTGAGTCCCTGATCTCAAAGCCCAGGCCCCAGTCGTTCGGGCGCTGACGGCCGTAGCCGGGCAGCACGCCATCAATTCCAGGGAACACGACTTGGGTGGCCTGCGCGATCGTCTCTGGGTGCAGCACCTTCGGGTTCTGGAGCTCGGCGGCGAAGCGCGACAGGTCAGCCGCAGTCGAGACACCGCCCGCGGCCGGGCTGCCGTCAAGCCTCGTGGAGTGCATGCCGAGGGGCTCGAGTAGCCCCTCGCGGAGGTACTCCTCGAATGGCATGTCGGCGCGCTCCGCAAACGTCTGGGCGAGCACCTCGATGCCAAGGTTTGAATAGATCCGGCGCTGGCCGGGGCGGCCGCGCACGACGTCTTCCGAGAAGTCGAGGCCGGAGGCGTGCGCGAGCAGGTGCCTGATTGTCGACCCCTCGGGCCCGGCTTCGTCGTCGAGTTCGAGGGCACCCTCTTCGACAGCAAGCAGAATCGCGCTCGCGGTCAACAGCTTCGTGACCGATGCGAGGGCAAACTGACGGTCTTGATCGCCCCGTGTACCGAGCACAGATCCGTCTTTCGAGACGACTGCGACCGCAGCGTTGTCGACGGGCCAGGTATCGATGAGGCTCAGGCTATCCATGGTTCCACGCTACCTGGTTCCTGTCTCCGCGTTCGAAAATCTATGGGCCGATGGGGTGGGTGGGCACGCCCGGGTCGGGGCGGGCCCCACCCCGCACGCTGCTAGCGCACGTCCATCTCGTGCGGGTTCGAGCCGAAGTTCTTCTGTTCGTCGAGCGCGTCAATCGCGGCAATCTCGGCGGCTGAGAGCTCGAAGTCGAAGATCTGAGCATTCTCGATCATGCGCTCGGCCCGCACTGTCTTCGGAAACACGATGCGACCCTGCTGCACATGCCACCGCAGCACCGCCTGTGCGGGGGTCTTCGAGTGGGCTGCAGCGGCGTCAGCGATCGCCGGGCGCTCAAACAGGTCGGACTTGCCCTGCGCCAGCGGCCCCCAGGCCTCAACACGGATGCCCTTGGACTCGCAGTACTCGACGAGCTCGCGGCGCTGGTGCAGGGGGTGCAGCTCGATCTGGTTCACCGTCGGCACGACGCCAGTCTCGGAGATGATCTCCTCGAGGTCCGAGATCTCGAAGTTCGAAACTCCGATCGAGGTCGCCCGCCCCGACTCGTGGATCTTCACGAGCGAGCGCCACGCGGTGAGCGCCTCGCCAAACATGGGCTGCGGCCAGTGCACGAGGTACAGGTCGACACGATCGAGGCCGAGCTTGTCGAGGCTCTCCTGGAATGCCTCCTCGCCTCGCAGCTGGTCGCTATTCCAGAGCTTCGTAGTGACGAAGAGGTCTTCGCGAGGCACACCACTCGCGGCGATCGCGGCCCCCACCTCTGCTTCGTTTCGGTAGATCGCGGCGGTGTCGATGTGGCGATAGCCTGCGGCGAGCGCGTCGGCGACGACCCGCTCCGCTTCGCCTGGGTCGACCTTGAATACGCCGAGCCCAAGCTGGGGAATCTCGGTGCCGTCGTGCAGGGTGATGTTCGGGATTTCGAGTGCAGCCACAGTCTCTCCTTGAAGTCGAATGGGTGCCAGTCTATGACTCGCGCGATAATGGATCCTGTTATGTCGAACCCCGAAGGCCCTACACCACGCATCGAGTTCCCCGAGGAGCTCCCGGTTTCGCAGATGCGAGACGAGATCCAGCAGGCGATCTCCGACAACCAGGTCGTCATCGTCGCGGGTGAGACGGGCTCAGGCAAGACCACTCAGCTTCCGAAGATCGCGCTCGCACTTGGCCGCGAGAGAATTGCGCACACGCAGCCGCGTAGGATCGCGGCCCGCACCATCGCCGAACGCATCGCCGAGGAGACAGGCACTGAGCTCGGCGGGCTCGTCGGATATCAGGTGAGGTTCACTGATCAGGCCTCGAAAGATACGAAGATCAGGCTGATGACCGACGGGATTCTGCTGAATGCGATCCATCGGGATCGGGACCTCAAGGCCTACGACACGATCATCATCGATGAGGCGCACGAGCGTTCACTGAACATCGACTTCCTGCTCGGGTATCTGCGCACCCTGCTGCCGCGCCGACCAGATCTCAAGGTGATCATTACGTCGGCAACGATCGACCCTGAGTCATTCGCGAAGCACTTCGCCGATCACCGCACCGGCACACCGGCTCCGATCATCGAAGTGTCGGGTCGCACGTACCCCGTCGAGATTCGCTACAGGCCGCTCATCGAGGAGCGCGAGGTCGTCGACCCGAAGACCAAGCAGGCGAAGACTCGGAAGATCGAGCGCGATGTGTTCGAGGCGATCGGCGAGGCAGTCGACGAGCTCGGGCGCGAGTCGCGCGGCGACGTGCTCGTGTTCCTGTCTGGCGAAGCTGAGATCCGTGACGCCGCCGACGCGCTCCAGGGCCGGGCCGGTCGCGGCGGACCGGCGAACCGCACCGAGATCCTCCCCCTCTACGGCAGGCTTTCGGCGGCTGAGCAGCATCGCGTATTCGAGCGCCGCCAGGATTCGGGCGCGCGGCGGATCGTGCTTGCAACGAACGTCGCTGAGACCTCGCTCACTGTTCCCGGCATCAGGTATGTCATCGACGCCGGCACTGCACGCATCTCGCGATACTCGTCGCGGTCGAAGGTGCAGCGGTTGCCGATCGAGGCGATCTCGCAGGCCAGCGCGAATCAGCGCTCGGGCCGGTCTGGTCGCACGAGCAACGGCATCGCGATCCGGTTGTACAGCGAGGAGGACTTTGAGTCGCGCCCCGCGTTCACGGAGCCTGAGATCCGGCGCACCGGCCTCGCGAGTGTCATCCTGCAGATGCTTTCGCTCGGCCTTGGCGATATCGCTGGCTTCCCGTTTCTTACGCCCCCGGATCAGCGCGGTATTCGCGACGGCCTTGGCCTCCTCGAAGAGCTCGGGGCCGTGCGGCCCGCCGGCCGGGGGCGGGCCGCGAAACGCGGAGAGGGGGCTTCGGCGTCTGACGGCGCGACCCACGCGATCACCAAGACGGGCCGTGAACTCGCCCGCTTGCCGATCGAGCCGAGGTTTGCGCGCATGGTCATCGAGGCGCGCAGGCACGAGGTCGTCCCTGAGGTGCTCGCGATCGTAGCCGGGCTCACCATTCAGGACGTGCGCGAGCGGCCAGTCGCAGAGCGCGCGCAGGCTGACCAGTTCCACGCGCGTTTCAACGACCCACTCGGCGACCTGATGACCCTGCTCAACCTCTGGAACTACCTGCAGAAGCAGCAGGCGGAGCTTTCCTCGAGCGCCTTCCGCAGGCTGTGCAAGAAGGAGTTCTTGAACTTCCTCAGGGTGCGCGAGTGGATGGACCTCGTGAGGCAGCTCTCGAAAGCCGCGGGCGTCAAGGGCCAGGTACGTGAGGCGACAGGCGGATCCGCTGAGCTCATTCACCGATCGGTACTTGCCGGCCTACTCTCGCAGCTCGGCGTGCGCGACGATAGGCAAGATCGGAGCACCCCCGGCCGCGGCCGCGAGGTACCCGGCGCCGTGAAGCGCAAGCCCGCACAGGAGTATCTCGGCTCGCGCGGCACGCGTTTCGTGCTCTACCCGGGGTCGGTGCTTGCGAAGAAGCCGCCGGAGGTCGTGATGAGTGTCGAGCTCGTCGAGACGAGCCGCCTGTTCGCCCGCTCGAACGCCCAGGTCGAGCCCGAGTGGGCCGAGGAGCTCGCCGGTGCACTCGCGAAGCGGCAGCTCTCCGAGCCCCGGTGGGAGCGCAAGCAGGGCGCCGCGGTCGCGACCGAGCGCGTCACCCTCTACGGCGTGCCCATCGTCACTGGCCGCCGCGTGCAGCTCTCACGCTTCGACCCCGTCGAGGCGCGTGAGCTGTTCATCAGGCACGCGCTCGTCGACGGTGATTGGGATTCCCCGCAGGCATTCGACCGCGCGAACCACCAACTCAGGCGCGAGCTCGTTCAGCTCGAGGAGCGCACCCGCCGCCGCGACATCCTCGACGGCGACGAGGCTGTGTTCGAGTTCTATGACGCCCGCATTCCCAAAGACGTCGCGAGCACACGCGACTTCGAGGGCTGGTGGAAGACCAAGCGTTCTTCGGATCCGCAGTACCTGCATCTCAAGCGCGAGGATCTGCTCGAGGAGGAGTCTGTCGATGTCGACGAGACCGAGTACCCGCGCCAGTGGCAGCACGGCGACCAGTCCCTGAAACTCAAGTACCGGTTCGATCCCACGAGCGACGACGACGGCGTGACTGTGAACGTGCCGCTCCCGCTGTTGCCCCGCCTCGCGCAGGGCGACTTCGAGAAACTCGTGCCAGGCATGCGCGAAGAGCTCGTCACAGCGCTCATCAAAACGCTGCCAAAGTCGATCAGGAAGCACGTCGTCCCCGCCGCGGACTGGGCGCGGACGCTCCTTGGCGCGGTAGGCCCCAAGCTTGACGGTGCCGCCGGGGCCGGATCCGACGCGTCGCTCACCCAGCTGCTCGCCGACGAGATCAGGCGCCGCACGAGCCAGCAGGTACAGCCGAGCGACTTTGATCCGACGCGACTGCCCGCACACCTCACGCCGACGTTCCGCGTCATCGATGCGCGCGGCCGCACCGTGGGCGCAGGCAAGGACCTCGCCGAGCTCCAGTCGAAGCACAAGGAGCAGGCGACGAAGGGCGTCGCGCGGGTCGCCCAAGCGGCGCTCCCCAAGAGCGAGCTCGAACGCACTGGGGCAACGACATGGGACTTCGGAGATCTCCCGAAACACGTGGATTCGAGCTACGCGAAGGGCAGGTCGGGCAGCGCGGGCGTCGTGCGCGCGTATCCCGCGATCGTGGATCGGCGCACGAGCGTCGACCTTGGACTCGTTGCAGACGAGGCCGAGCAGCGGCGCGCGTCACGGCGCGGCATCAGGCGCCTGGTAGTGCTCTCGAGCCCGTCGCCCGCGAGCTACGTGCGCGATCACCTCTCAAACCAGGAGAAGTTGCTGCTCGGGGCCGGGCCATACCGTTCCCTTGACACCGCCATCGCCGACGTCTCACTCGCGGTCGCGGATCGCGTGATTCAGCGTCACGCGCCTGACGGGCTCGTGTGGCGTGCCGCCGACTTCGAGGCAATCGCGAACGACTACGCGCGCAGCCTCATCGACGAGATCTACGGCACGATCGCGCTCACCGCGAAGGTGCTCGACGGGGCTCGCCTGGCGAAGAAGGCTATCGATCAGGCGAAGTCGCTCCAGGTGCTCGGCCAGGTCGCGGACGCCGCGAAGCAGCTCGACGGGCTCGTGTTCGACGGCTTCGTCTCTCGCACCGGCGCGACGCAACTTGAGCGGGTTCCCGTCTACCTCGAGGCGCTGAGGCTGCGCATGCAGGCGCTGCAGGCGAACCCTGGCCGCGACCGCGCCTGGCAGAACGATGTGGATCGCGCGCTGGTGCTCTTCGACGAAGCCGGCGGGCAGATCCCGCTGCCAATCGACGCTCCCCCGCACATTGAGCGGGCGCGCTGGCTCATCGAGGAGTTCAGGGTCAGCCTGTTCGCGCAGCAGCTGCGGGCTGCCGAAGCCGTCTCGCTGCAGCGAATCCAGAAGGCCCTCGCGGGCTAACGGCGGTGCGGCGTGCTAGCCGCCGTCGCCCGGACGCGCGAGTATCGCGATCGCTATACCGGCCTCCTCGCACGCGCTTCCCAGCGCCCGGCTTGCATCTTCAATCGCCCCGGGATCGCGAGGGTCGGCCTCGGCACTCTCTCGGAGTGCTGCAACCTCTTTGCCGAGATCGCTGGGTGCCCGCTCCATGATCGTGGCGTAGCCGTCGAACACCGAGTTCTGGACGGCGTCGACCGCGTCACCCGCCAGCACACCCTTTTGCTCGTCGATCGTCGCACGCCAAAGGGCGGCCTCCAACGCGTTGAGCTGACCGCACACGAACGCAGCGTCCGTGGGACCTGCCTGCGTTTCCGCGGGCTCAGTACCGTCCTGCGACTCGGGGGTAGCCGCCGGGGCACAGGCTGCGAGCGTGAGAGTCGTCGCCAGGGCGACCGTGACGAGGCCCCAGGTCTGGTTCGGGCGAGAAATGCCTGGCATGATACTTCGCTCCTTCACGAATCCTCAGCTGGTGCCCCGACCCTAGCAGGTGTCCTCAACATGGGCTCTCGATGCCCCCAAATATTCACCGTGCCAAAACGGCGAAGCGAGTCGAATTGGGGTGCCAGCGAGGACTAGAATCGCCTGATGGGCATTTACCGCGAGCTCGCGCGCAATGAGGGCGTTTTTCGTATTCTTTTCTCGCAGCTCACCGCGAGGTTTCCTTTCGGGATGCTGTCCATTATCGTGCTGCTGCACATGCAGGAGCAGTTCGGTGAGTACACCGCCGCAGGCATAGTGCTCGCAACCCAGAGCATCGGCCAGGCGATCTCAGGCCCGCTCTCGAGCCGCCTCATGGGTCGTTTCGGCATGCGACGAGTGCTCTGGGTCACGTCGGTACTGTGCAGCGGGTTCATTGTGCTGATCGCGTTCGTGCACCTGCCGCTGGCTGTCACGGCGCTGATCTCGTTTTCGATCGGCCTGACGACACCGCCCATCACGCCAGCGGTGCGCACCCTGTACCCGCGGCTGGTGCCAGGCAAGCAGATCTCGGCGCTGTTCTCGCTCGACGCGGCTGCACAGGAACTCATCTGGGTACTCGGGCCCGTCATCGCTGTCTTTGTCGCCGCGCAGTTCGGCACGGCCGTCGGTCTGTCAGTTGCCGCAGCATTCATGCTGTTCGGAGGCGCCTGGTTCATCATGAGCCGCCCTGTCGGGGTCGTCAAGATTCCGCCGTCGAAGGCTAGCCTCGGAGCGGTGCTGAAGCGCCCCACCGTGATCATCGCGACAGTGATCGGCTTCTTCTTCGTGGCGTCGTTTGCCGCGATCGAGGCGGGCGTCGTGCGCGCGTTCGCGCCAGCCGCCGAAGGTGGCCACTCGAGCATTGAGTCGGGCATCGTGCTCGCGGTGTTCGCTGGCGGCTCGCTCGTCGGCGGCCTCATCATCGGCCACCGCCCGTTGCGTCCGTGGTCGCTCGCGATCAGGATCGGTGTCGTGCTCATCGGCACCGCGGCATGCCTCGTCAGCCTCAACATCTGGTGGTTGTCGATCGTGCTGTTCATCGGCGGCCTCGGCACCGCGCCGACATTCGCTGGGATCTCGAGCATGATCGGTTCAACGGTCAAGTTCTCGGAAACCGCCGAGGCGTTCGGGTGGATCGGTACGGGCCAGCTCGTCGGTGTCGCGACGGGTTCCGCAATCGCCGGCGTCGCGATCGACGCAATGGGCGCCCAGGGAGCCATCATCGTGTCGACAGGGCTGATCCTCGTCGCCGGTGTCGTCGCACTCGCAACGACAAAGTGGGTGCCCGATCTGAAGGACCGCGATATCGAGCAGCCTCCCGAGACCGGCACGATCACGCTTCCACTCCCGTAACATTCACGGGTTCGACACTTCCGCAGCCTGCCACCGCCTGGCTATCGTTAGGGCATGAATACCAAGCGATTCCTGGCGGGGCTTGCCGCCACCCTCGTGGCTGTCGGGCTCGCGGGATGCTCAGCGTCGTCATCTGACGTCGCTGGGGTCCCCGCAGTCGATTCGATGGCCGGCGGTGAGTTCGCGTCTGCCGCGGACGCTTCCGTCGAGCAAGGATCGGGTCTGCTCGACGGCAATCGCGAGGCAGTGCAGAGCGAGAGCCGGTCAATCATCCGCTCAGCCTCGCTCGCGCTCACCGTGAAGTCTGTGCGCGCCGCAGCTGACGACGTTGCCGAGGTCGCGAAACGCCTCGACGGCTCAGTCTCCTCCCAGTCGATCAGTGGCGATGGTGGCGCCGCCGCGACAGGAGAGGTCTCACTGCGAGTCCCGGCTGAGCGACTCGACGAGGCAGTCCTTGAGCTCTCCAAGCTCGGCGACGTCACCTCAGATTCCCGCTCCGCCGATGACGTCACCGAAACGCACGTCGATCTCGCGGCCCGCGTCGCCGCGCTCGAGTCCTCGGTGAAGCGGCTCACAGATCTCATGGCCGGCGCCGCAACGACGAGCGAGCTTATTGAAGCAGAGAGCGCGCTCTCTGCACGCCAGCAGGAGCTCGACGGGCTCAAAGCCCAGCTCGAATCGCTCGAGGGCCAGGTCTCCCAGGCAAGCATCTGGGTCTCGCTGAGCGAACAGAGCCCGCTTCCCGGGGGCGGCCCGAGCTCCTTCTGGGACGCTCTCAAGGCAGGCGTCGCGTCGATCGGGTCGTTCTTTGTTGGCGCGTTCGTCGGTCTCGGATTCGCGCTTCCTTGGCTCGCGCTGCTCGCGATCGTGGCCGTGGCCGTTTTGATCCCGCTGCGCAGGCGAAGGCGACGCGCCCGGATCGCCGATACGCCTGAGAAACCGCTGAGCGCCGATCCTGCGGAATCAGTCGCAGAAGACCCCACCTCCTAGCGATTCGATCGCTGTCGCCCCTGCAGGCCCGCCAAAAGAGCAGCGCGTGGGACGCTAGTGATACTCATCGAGGTGTGAAAGACTAGCCTCAACCAGTCACCGACGAAGTCACTAAGGAGTGAGTCAAATATGGGCACCTTCGCCGTCATTAATCCGGCTACGGGCGAGAAGCTCGCAGAGTACCCGGACGCGACCGCTGCTGACATCGAAGCAGCACTCGCTTCGACGCAGCAGACTTACCAGGAGTGGTCACGCAAGACCACCGTTGCCGAGCGTGCAGCACTCGCAAAGCGCGCGGCAGAACTCTTCGATGAGCGCAAGGAAGAACTCGGCGCAATCATCAACCGCGAGATGGGCAAGCCCCTCGATCAGTCGATCGGCGAGGCCGAGTTCTCGGGCGCGATTACTGCTGCGTTCGCAGACAACGCCGAGAAGTGGCTCGCCGACGAGCACCTCGAGGTTGAAGATGGCCTGAAGACTTTCTTCCGCTTCCAGGGCACAGGCGTGATCCTTGGCATCATGCCGTGGAACTACCCGTACTACCAGGTCGCGCGCTTCGCCGTGCCGAACCTCATCCTCGGCAACACGATCGTGCTGAAGCACGCAGCGCAGTGCCCCGAGTCGGCGCTCGCGCTCGAGCAGCTGTTCCTTGACGCAGGCTTCCCGAAGGGCGCCTACGTCAACGTCTTCGCAACTCACGAGCAGGTCAGCGACATCATCGCCGACGACCGCGTGCAGGGCGTCTCGCTCACCGGTTCGGAGCGCGCAGGCGCGATTGTTGCCGAGCAGGCAGGCCGCGCGCTGAAGAAGTGCGTGCTCGAGCTCGGCGGCTCGGACGTTTTCCTCGTGCTCGACTCGGCAGACCTCGACCACGCTGTTGAGCACGCTGTTGGCGGCCGCATGGAGAACACCGGCCAGGCGTGCAACGGCTCGAAGCGTATCGTTGTCATGGACAAGTACTTCGACGAGTTCTCGAAGAAGTTCCAGGCCGCTATCGCCGGCCAGTCGTACAGCGACGGTGACTTCGGCCCGATGTCGTCTGAAGCTGCGACGAAGACCCTCACCGCTCAGGTGCAGGGTGCGATCGACCAGGGCGCCGAGGTTGTCGTTGGCAACAACGAGCCCGAGGGCAACCTCTACACCCCGTCGATCATCACGAACATCACCCCGGCGATGGACGTCTACAGCCAAGAGCTCTTCGGCCCCGTCGCGCAGCTCTACAAGGTATCGAGCGACGAAGAGGCGATCCAGCTCGCGAACTCCTCGCCCTACGGCCTCGGCTCCGTCATCATCTGTGACGACCTCGAGCGCGCGGAGCAGGTCGGAAACCAGCTTGACGTTGGCATGGTCTTCATCGGCGGCGCGGGCCTCGAGGGCGCTGACGTGCCCTTCGGCGGCGTGAAGAAGTCGGGCTACGGCCGCGAGCTCGGCAAGGTTGGCATGCTTGAGTTCGCCAACAAGAAGCTCTTCCGCTACGCGGGCTAAGCGTTTCGCACAGCACTGAGGGGGTGCGGATCCGATTGGATCCGCACCCCCTCAGTGCTGTGTGCTGTGCGGGGCCCGGTTCGCTAGCGTTCGAGCAGGCGAAGCTGAAGCATCGCCTCGAACCTGTCGTCAGCGTTGTCGAGGTCGATCCCGCTGATCTCGACTGCTCGACGCAGGCGGTACCTGAACGTGTTCGGATGCACAAAGAGCATGTCTGCGGCCTTCGCGACGTCGCCGAAGTGGTCGAACCAGGCACGCAGGGTGTCAACGAGGTGCCCCTTTTGTTTGGCATCGTGCTCCATGAGCCTGGACACGGGGCCAGTGAACTCGTCGCCACGAGACACCATGAGATCGCGCAGCTCGAGCATGAGCACCGACGCGTGCACGTCGCTCAGTCGCGCGACGCGCGCCCGCACGTCGCCGCTTCGGGAGCGCCCGCCGGTGCTCCCCGCAGCACTGGGTTCGTGCGGTGTTATCGCCTGGCCAGCCGCCGGCTCGAGGAGCGCCCTGAGCACGCGTCGAGCAGACGCCCGCGATCGCGAGATGCCACCGATGTCGTCTGCTGGGGGGCCCACAGCGATAACTGCAGACATCCGACTCCCGACACGGTCGAGAAAGTCCTCCATCGTGCGCACTGCGTGGTCGCCCGTCGGGTCGTTCGGCTCTGGGAGGATCCCGTACACAGTGTCGCCGAGCAGCGCCACTGCTGAGCCTGGCCGCATTGCAGACAGGTGCACGGCAAGTGCGTCAGCGAAGCGCTCCCGCTCGGCCATCAGCGCCTGGTCTGCGCTTGCGGCTCCCCCGTGCTCGGTTTCAGTCAACACCGCCGCAACAACGCACACGGGCTGCCCGGCGAGGTTCAACCGCGAGAGCGCCTCGCTCGCACCCGAACCGCCTTCAAGCGCGGTGCTCAACAACTCAGCGCGAAGCCGGCGCTGCACGTCAGCTCCCGCGCGCACCCGAAGCAGGTGCAGCGCGACGAGCTTCGCGGCGTCGCGCAACGTGGTCCTGCGCTCGTCGGTGAGCGGCCCGTCCATCGCCGCCCAGATCGACCCGAGTACCTCATCGCCCGCGCGAACGCCGATTGCCACGCGCGGGGTCGACATGTCGACCTCTGCCTCGATGCGCGTGATCACCACCGGATCTTCGCTTCGGTAGAGGTCCCGGAAGACGCCCTGCTGCGTCAGATGGTGGCGGTATCGCTCCGGCACCCGCCTGCCGATGATCGTCTCGGCGCGAGCCGGGTCGGCTTCTTCCTGCCGACCCGAGAACGCGAGCACGCGCGAGGAGCGATCCTCAATCGTCACTGGCGCGTCGAGCAGCGAGGAGATGGCGTTCGCGACAGCGAATAGGTCGCCCGACGGGATGCCGCCGAGGGAATCGACGTGGGTGTCCCCCACGTCGTCTTCGGCAAGGAGCGACCTCAACAGCGCTGCAAGCTGCGTCCATGTCGCACCTCGCGCGAGGCCGAGCACGACGATACCGTGCTCGTCTGCCAGGGCACGAGTCTCAGCGGTGATCTCAACTGGCGACCGCACCACGACCGCGGCGATCGCGTGGCCGGAGAGACCCGCGATGAGTTCACCGAGCCCTTCGCTGCCGTGCACCCCCACGCCGAGCACGACTGCATGCGCTGGATACAACGGCTCATCGACGGGGTCGTAGATGACGACCCCGCCGATGTCTTGCTGATCGTCGATGCGCCCGTGGACGACCTCGAGCAGTGTGAGCCCGAGGTCGTCAAGCACGCGTCCCAGACTGAACCTGGTGAATCGTGGTTCGTGCCTGTCACTCATGAAGGGAAGCATATCGCTAGCTCCCGTGCGCTGACGTCAGCGAGGCCCACACAGTTAGACCGCGATCCACTCGACGCTAGTGGTGAACTCCTCGAGCAGTTCGGGAATCGGAGCAACGCCGAGGCCCGGTCCCGTAGGAACGGTGAGATGGCCGTTCTCCATGACCCACGGCTCCGTGATGTCTGTCTTGTAGAAGCGGCTGCTCGACGAGACGTCGCCTGGAAGCGTGAAGCCAGGAAGCGAGGCGAGCGCGATGTTCGCCGCGCGTCCAATGCCAGACTCGAGCATGCCGCCGCACCAGACGGGAACCCCTGCCGCGACGGCGAGGTCATGGATGCGTCGGGCCTCAAGATAGCCACCGACGCGACCGGGCTTGATGTTGATGACGCTCGTCGCGCCGAGGCGGATCGCCGCTGCAGCGGTCTGGGCAGACGTCACTGACTCGTCGAGGCAGATCGGCGTCTTCAGCATCTTCGCGAGGTCGGCGTGACCGACGATGTCTTCCTCCTCGAGCGGCTGCTCGATGAGCAGCAGGTCGAAGTCGTCGAGCTTCGCGAGGTGGCGCGCGTCACGCAGCGTGTACGCCGTGTTCGCGTCAACCTGCAGCTGCACATCGTCGCCGAAGCGCTCGCGCACCGCACGGACCGCCTCGACGTCCCAGCCGGGCTCGATCTTCAGCTTGATGCGAACGTACCCCTCGTCGATGTAGCCTCCGACGGCGTCGAGCAGCTCAGGGATCGAATCCATGATGCCCACCGACACGCCGCACGGAACGACGTCTCGGACCGAGCCGAGTTCGCGACCGAATGAGCGACCCTCCGCACGCAGCTCCGCGTCGAGCACTGCGGTCTCGAGCGCCGCCTTCGCCATCGGGTGGCCTTTGAACTTGTGCAGTGCCTGGCCAACGCCCGTCGCGTCGGTGACGTTCGCAATTGCCTCGATGAAGTAGCGCTTCATGATGTCAGCGGCGCCGTCGGTGTACTCGGGTGAGTACAGCGGATCGCCGAGTGTGACGCACTCGCCCCACCCTTCGGCCTCGTCGGTGACAGCCTTTACGAGCAGAATGTCGCGCGCGGTCTGCGTGCTGAACGACGTGCGGAACGGTGAAACCAGCGGCAGCCCCACTCGGCGCAGCTCAAAGCCCTCGATCTTCATCAGTCTTGTTCTCCTTCAGTTGATGCGTGTTGCAAGATGTAGCCGGTGCCGCGCTCAAATCCGACGATGCGGGCGCCGTTGTTCAGGTGCGAGGTAAGCTGCTCGCGGATCGTGCCGCGCCACTTCCGCGCCTGGTCCGGATCGGTGACGCGGAGCCCCTCGATGTCGTCAGGGATCGCGACAGCGAATCCCTTCGGGACAGTACTGCCAGATCGATCGCCGCCCGCAAGCCGCGAGACATTCTCGTCAAGCAGGTGCCATCGGACGAGCAGTCTGTCGCTCAAGTCGCCCGCGTTGATCGTGTCTGACATGAGTCCGTAGAAGTTCTCGAGGTACTCCACAGGCACAGCGCCAAGCTTGTTGAAATTGAAGCTCGCGTTGCGGGAAACGAGCGGATCATACGTCCACTCGATCGCTTCGATACCGCGATCGAGCGCCCAGGCTCGCTGGTGCAGCTTGATGCCGTAGCCGACTGCCTTGCCAACGAGGCCCGGAACCACGCCGGTGATGTGGCTGTGCAACGTCGAGCGCTCAGGGCTTGAGTGCAGTCCGAGCGCGGCGCCGACGAGCTCGCCGTCGAGAAATGCGCCAGCGATGTAGTTTCCCGTCTTGCCGAGCACACGCATGATTTCCTTCGGCACGACAGGGTTGTCGGCCGTGCGTCCCCAGATGAGCGCGAGCAGGTCGATGACCTGCGCCTCCTCCTCAGTGCCGCGCATCTCGCGCACCGTCACTCCGGTGAGGGCTGCGGCCCGCTCGGCATCGAGGTGAGCCTGGCGCTTCATCTCGTCGGTGATGCGGTCTCCGGCCATCATGCACCAGCTTTCGGTTCGTCGAGCAGGCTCGTCATGAGTTCAGTGAGCAGCAGGGTGCGCGGCTCGATCGCGGCGACGAGCACGTGCTCGCTCTCGGCGTGCGCCCCGCCGCCGACAGCGCCGAGTCCGTCGAGTGTCGGAACCCCGATTCCGGCAGTGAAGTTGCCGTCGCTCGCGCCGCCGACAGCGACACCCTCGAGAGGCTCGAGGCCGAGCGTCGCCGCCGCGGCCTGCGCCCTATCGAAGAGTGCGGCTGACGACGCAGACTCGAGCGGAGGCCGATTCGGGCCGCCAACGACCTCGAGCTGCGCGCCGGCGAGCACCGGGCGAAGGGCGAGCATAGCCTCGTGTACCCGATCCTGCTCGGCGAACGTGCGCGCCCGCACGTCGACCTTGAACGACGCTCGCGCGGGCACAGTGTTGCTCGTCGTGCCTGCTGTCGCGACAGTAGGGGTCACAGTGGTTCCCAGCTCAGCATCGCCGAGCCCCGCGACGGCGATGAGCTGGTGCGCGAGTTCTAGCGACGCGTTAACACCCTTTTCTGGTTCGAGCCCCGCATGCGCGGCGACGCCGTACACAACGACCTCGTACAGCGAGACACCCTTGCGCTCAATCTTCAGCGCACCACCGTCGGCGGCGGCTTCAAGCACGAGTGCGGCGCGCGCGCCGCGCGCAGTCTCCTCGATGAGGGATCGCGAACTCGGCGAGCCGAGTTCCTCGTCGCCGGTCACGAGTAGCGTCACGCCGTCGCGCTCAGCGAGCGCGGCTGTCGCGTGCATCGCCATTGCGAGGCCAGTCTTCATGTCAAAGCAGCCTGGGCCGGTCAGCACGCCGTCAGCGTGTGTGAACGGCAGCCGCGAGAGCGTTCCGAGCGGCCATACAGTGTCGTGGTGCGCGACGAGCAGCACCCGAGTCGTCTCCCCGAAACTCCACTTTAGGTGGCTCACCCCGTCGAGAACGATCCGCTCCGGTGAAACTCCGAGCAGCTTTTCGCCGAGCTCGGCAACAAGCGTGGCCGACGTCGCAACCGCGTCGTGATTGTCTGAGGGGGACTCGCATTCGACGAGGGTGTGAATCGTCTCGACGATGTCATCGAGTCGCACCGTGTGCGGTGTCATGTCGATAGACCTTTCTGTCTTCTCTGTCTTCCGAGCGGCTTGTGGCCGCTCGGGGCAAGGATGAGGGGTGTCACCTGAGGTGACCGCGGAGTCCGCGCCCAGGGTAGGCGTCAGTCACGATGTCTTCGTCGCGCACGACGAACTCGCCGGCGACCAAGACGCACTCGATCCCGATCGAGGGCCGGGTGCTATCGAGGTACGTCGCCTGGTCCGTCACGCGATCCGGGTCAATCACGATGATGTCGGCGTCGGCTCCCAGGCCAAGGTGCCCCTTCTGCGCAAAAGCCGGTGTCGTCGCGTCCATGACGCGCGCAGGCAGAAAGCTGCAGCGGCGAAAGGCCTCGAGCCAAGTCCAAGCCTGCTGCTCACGTACCATCATGCGGAGAGAGCGCGCGAAGGTTCCCGCTGTGCGCGGATGGGTGGTGCCACCCGCTGGCAACGGCCACTCGCGCGTGTCAACTGTGCCGTCTGGCCAGTTGACCTGCATCGCGTCCGACGCAACGATTCCGTCGGGGAACGCGAGCGCGCGCTCAAGCAGGGCGCGGTCCGCAGGATCCTCGTCGTCGATGAACGCGACGATGCACGCGGCGCCGGGGTCAGTCTTGCGCATGTGCCGAAGGTGCTCGGCGTCACGGATCCGTTCTCCGGTGGCGACGATGACGATACTCGATGGCGAGATCCCCCAGACGCCAAGCCGTTCGGGCGCAAGAAAGGCTGCGCCGATGCCCGTGCTGCCCGCGCCGTAGGGGTACGTTTCGACGGTGATGGCGGCGCCGCCCTCGCGAGCCCGCTCGATGACCCCGAGCGTGCGGTCAATGTGCCTGCGCGAGGTGCTGTTCACGTGACAGTGATGCACCTGTCCGCCGAACTCCATCGCGGCGCGTGCGGCTTCCTCGGTACCGTCCATCGGCGTCGTCGGATCGGCCTCAGTGATCTCGCGTACGTGAGTGAACGTCGGCACACCAGCGCGCGCCGCGAGCTCGTTCACTGCGAGGTACTCGGCTGGGTCAGTACGCGGCGCGTAGCCCTGCAGGATTCCGATCCCGAGCGCCCCATCGGCGATCTCGCTCTCGAGGCGTCCGAGCCATGCGCGCAGCTGCGCCGGTGTTGAGTCAGCCTGCCACGCAGGATCTCCAAGGATCGAAAGCCCCTCGGCGAAGTCGGCATTTGCTGATCTCCCCGAAAGCACTTCGGCTCGCGCCATCCCCCAGGAGGCTGAAAACCCGAAGTTAATCGGACGCCCCTCTTGCATCGCCTTCGTGTACGCGAGCTCGACGGGCAGCAGACCTGCCTCGAGTTCGAGCGCCGTCGTGACACCGTCACGGGCCTGCAACCGTTGACCCGCAATCGAGTTCACATGGCTGTGGAGGTCAACGAAGCCAGGCCCGACGATCTTGCCTGCGACGTCGATCTCCTCGGCGTCTTCGACACGGAGTTCCAACCCGACTGCAGCGACCTTGCCGTTCTCAATGAGCACGTCGGCGACGCGGTCGGTCCCGTTTCCGGGATCCACCACCCGGCCTCCGCGCAAGATGACGCGTTGCATTAGGCTGCAGCTTCAGCTTCGTCACGCTTGCGCAGGCACCGAATGTCAGCGTACAAGCATGGGTGACCGTCGACAATTGTGAACGTGAGCTGCGACCATGTCGACAGCGAGTCTGGGCGGGAGACGAAGCGGTTTGGCTTCGCGGTTGGCAGCATGTCGAAGAGCGTGGAGGTGACTGAGCTGGGGTCGAGGCCCTGGGTGAGCTTCGCCTTGACCTGGCCGTCTTCGGTCTTGAACACCTCGACCGAGGTGATGAAGTCGCCGTACGTGCCGAGCCACTCGTCCTTGACGACCGCCTGGCTCGCAGGGCCCGACGGGCTCACTCCCGCGCCGGTGGAGACGCCGACGAACTCGCGCGCGAAGGCCTCCACAATCTCGCCGCCCGCGCGGTTCGCGATACCGCCGTTGCAGAACACGACGATGACAACGCCATCATCGGGGAGCACTTGGAACCAGGCCTTATTCCCGACAGTGGTACCGCCGTGCCAGAAGAGGCGGTGGCCCTCCCACTCGTCGAGGATCCAGCCGAGGCCCCACTGCGGAGACAGCGCGTCTGCGTCGCCGAGATCCGCCTGGACCTGCGCCATCAGCTCCACCGACTCCGGGCTCAGCACGTTTGTGCCAGCCACGCCGAGGCCGCCGCGCAGGAAGGATCGACCGAAGTTGAGCAGGTCGTCGACGCTGCTGTTGATGATGCCTGCAGGCCCGACCGAGCGAGGCAGCGCAGTCGTCGGTGCGGGCACCCAATCTTTCGCACCCGTTTCGCGGGTGTGACCATGCTGGTAGCGGTGGCTCATGATCTGCTCGGGCAGCGTCAAGAACTGGTGCAGGTCGAGACGCTGGCTGATACGCGCCTGGACCGAGGCGTCCCAGGTGCGGCCGTCGATGAGTTCGATGATCCGGCCGAGCACAACCCATCCCGAGTTGCAGTACGACCAGCCGGCGCCGGGGCTGAACAGCGGCTCGGCGTCCTTCAGCAGGGCAACGTACTTCTCAATGCAGTCGTCTCCACGGCCGGTGTCGGTGAAAACATCGCCGTTGATGCCCGACGTGTGCGAGAGGAGGTGACGGATCGTGATCTTCGACCCGTCGTCCGTCGTCGATAGCGGGGTGTCTGGGAGCAGCTCGGAGACGAGTGTCTCAAGCTCGAGCTTGCCCTCCTCGCGCAGCTGCATGATCATCGTCGCGGTGATGATCTTCGTGACCGAGCCGATCTGGCAGAGAGTGTCTCGTGTGGACTCGACACCCGTGCGATTGTTCGCAAGCCCCGTGCTTGCGACAAACCGCTGCTGGCGGCCCGTCGCCTCGTCGATTCGCAGCACGCCTGCGACGATTCCTGGCACGTGGTGCCTTCTCGCAGTCTCACCGAGAAACTCTTCCCACCGCGCGGTGTCGAAAGCGAGGGGGCTCAGCGGGTTCGTCATCGTTGACTCCTGTGATCTGGTGTGGTGTGCCTGAAAGTTAGTGTTGGGTGGTGCACGTGGGCGCCGCCGCCAGTCGGCATGCGGCGCCCACGTTTCGAGTGCTACTTGACGAGGATGATCGCCGTGTAGAACTCGTCGATGCCGTACGCTTCAATGCCTTGCGAGAAGCTCGAGGTGGCAGTCATCGCGAATGGAACGTAGTCGGCCGACTTGTACATCTCAGCCTCGGCAGTCTCCCAGGCCGCGCAGGCCTCGGTGCCAGTGTGCGTGTTCGCCTCTGCGACGAGTTCGTCGAACTTCGGGTTGTTGAGCGCCATGAAGTTGTTGCCATTCGGCGGGGTCTCACCGGTGAAATACGTCATCAGGGCGCTCGGCACGGGGAAGTTCGCGGAGAGCATGATCGTGTCGAGCGTCGACGCCGCGCCGGGCTTGCTGATCTCTTCGATGAACGCGCCGTAGTCTGCGCCGTGATGGTTCACTCCAACGCCGATCTTCGCCCACTGCTCCGCCATCATCTCGGCAGTCGATGCTGTCTCGGCACCCTTTGACTGCCAGGCGAACTCGAGGTCGAGCTTCTGGCCGTCCTTCGCGCGCTTGCCGTCGGAACCCTTGACCCAGCCCGCCTTGTCGAGCATCTTCTCAGCCTCAGCGACGTCCGTTGTCGGAAGGTTGGGGCCCGCCGCGTCATACTGACAAACCTGCGGGTTCGCTACGGCGAGGCGCTGCGCCCGCTCGCCCTTACCTGCCGAGCTCACCTGCATGAGCTCATCGAGGTTGAGCGCCTTCGTGAGCGCAATGCGCACGTCGCGGTCCGAGGTGGGCTGATCGGCTGCCTGGCTGTAGAGGATGCCGCCTGTGAGCAGCTTGCCCTGCGCGTAGACGTCAACCTTGCCTTCGAGCCTGTCTGCGTCAGGACCTGTCACTGTCGCGAGGTTCAGTTCCTTCGAGAGCAGCAGGTTTGCGCGGGTGCTCTCGTTCTCGACGATGCTGATGACGACTGTCTTGGGAACGCCCGGTGTCGCCCCCGTCGGAGCCCCCTCAGGGCCCCATGCGTAGTCGTCACGCCGCTCAAAGGTGTAGTGATCGCCGGTGACAGCCTCGGTCATCGCGTACAGGCCGGTACCATTCGTCGCGGTCGCAACGCTCTTAGGGTCATCGAGCGCGGCCTGGCAGAAGATCGGCATAGTACCAATCGCAGTGATGCGGAAGGGGTCTGGCTCCGTCGTCGTGATCGTGACGCTCGTGTCGTCATTCTCGATCTTCGCGTCGGCAGGCACGACGAGGTTAATCGCCGTTGAACTGTTGGCCGGGTCTGCAATCCACCGGAAGTTGTTCGCGATCGTCTCAGCGGTGAGCTTGGTCCCGTCTGCACAGACCGCGTCGTCGCGGACCTTGAAGTGCAGCGAGGTCGGAGTCTCCTCCCACTCAGTCGCAAGCCAGCCCTTGGTCGAACCGTCGGTGTCGAAGTAGACGAGGGACTCGTACGCCCACGGCGTGACCGAACTGAGCACTGCGCTCGGGTTCAGCGGGGTGAACAGCATTCCCGGGTCGCGAGTCAGCGCGAAGTTGAGCGTGCCGTCAACGACGGGCTCCCCTCCGCCACCAGCCTCTGGGGTAGCGCCGCCGCCACCTCCCGTGCATGCTGACAGGGCCAGCGCCCCGACAGCAGCAAGTCCAAGGATCTTATACGCCTTCATAGTGTGTTCCTTCGTGTTGAGGCCCAGGTGACAATCATCTCGGGAGTGCACGTCGCGCACTTCGGCGTGCTCGACAAATCTGCGCTCCCAATCTGTTGACCTGAACAGTTTGGTGATGCAAGTGTGAAAGTGTGACGGCCTACAGCGTCGGCACCGCTGCGATCAACTCACGGGTGTACTCGTGCTGCGGGTTGTGCATCACTTCGAGCGTCTCTCCGACCTCGACGAGACTGCCCTGACGCATAACCGCGACTCGGTCACACACAAGGCGCACAACAGCGAGATTGTGGCTGATGAACAGCATGGAGAAACCGAGTTCGCGCTGCAGCTTCTTCAGCAGATTGAGCACGGACCCCTGCACCGAGACATCGAGCGCAGACGTGATCTCGTCAGCAAGAATCACCGCCGGCTTCGCAGCGATTGCGCGAGCCACGGCGACACGCTGGCGCTGTCCGCCAGAGAGCTGTGTCGGCATTCGCTGGGCAGTGTCTGTCGGCAACGCGACCGCACGCAGCAGATTCGCTATTTCGTCTTTTCGCGCCTTGATCCCGGGGATAGCAGAACCATCACGCTTGTGAGCTGCGACGAGCGCCTCGTCAAGCGACTGCCCGATCGTGCGCCTCGGGTTGAAGCACGACTGCGGATCCTGAAAAATCATCTGCACCCGGCGGCGTTCGCGCACTCTGTCACCACGGGCGTGCGAGATCTCTGTGCCCTCGAGAAGAATCCGCCCCGATGAGGGCTCGGAGAGCCCAACAGCCGCTCGCGCAATCGTCGATTTACCAGAGCCAGACTCGCCGACGAGTCCCAACACCTCGCCAGCCCGAAGATCAAGACTGACCTCGTCAACCGCAGTGAAGAGCGACGAGCCGTGACCATAAGTGATGCTAGTTGATTCGAATACGAGCTGACTCGTCACTTTGCTGCTCCTTCGAAGTCGATCAGACGAATGGCCTCGGTCGGCGGGAGAACCGCCTCGATAACCCCAATCGGGGACGTCCCCGTGAAGTCAGCATCATCAGGAATCGACGCCATCGCTTCGCCACGCGGGCTACTCATTGTCGGTACCGTCGCCATCAGGGCCTGCGTGTACGGGTGCGCCGCGTTCCCGGCCCGTAGCTCGTCTGCACTAATGTCTTCAACGAGCCGGCCCCGGTACATGACGAGTACGCGCGTGCAGAGCGACGTCACCACAGCGATGTCGTGCGAGACAAACATGATCGCCGTGCCGTCCTCCTCATTGATCTGCCCCAGCAGTTTGAGGATGCCAGCCTGCACCGTCACATCCAGTGCGGTTGTTGGCTCATCGGCGAGGATCAGCGACGGCTTACCCATGAGACCCGCTGCGATCATCGCGCGCTGTCTCATACCGCCCGAGTACTCGTGTGGGTACTGCGAGTAACGGCGCTCCGCATCAGGGATCCTGACGTCCTCAAGCCTCGCGACAGCCGTAGCCTTCGCCTCGGCGCGCGTCATGTCGAGGTGCAGCTGGCCGCTCTCGGCAACCTGCGTTCCCACGTGCAGAGCGGGATTCAGGGACGACATCGGGTCTTGGAAGACCATCGCGAGCTTGGTGCCGAAGTGGTGGTCGAGCGAGCGCGGATGGCCGTCTTCGCTCAACACCAAATCTTCACCGTCGAAGCTTGCAGAGCGCGCCGTGACATGCAGTGGCGCTTCCAAGAGGCCAGCAATCGACATGAGCGTGAGGCTCTTTCCCGAGCCCGACTCACCGACGACACCGACGATCTCGCCGCGGCCGATATCAAACGAGACTCCGTCGACGAGCGGGCGCAGTTCGGCGTCACTTCCGGGCGCAAACACCTTGAGCCCGCGAACCGAAAGGACGTTCTCGCTTGCCTCGCCAGTGTCGATGGTGGCGTGATCCTGTTTCGCGTCTTCCGCCGCGCGCAGCCTGACACGCTTCAGCTTCCGAAGCACCCGAGCAGACAGCGTACGCCTCGCACCCGTGTTGAGCGTGCGGCTCAGCACTTCGCCGAGGAGCACAAATGTGAGACCGGCGAGGATGATCGCGACGCCAGGAACAAGTGCGGCCGCCGGCGTGACGAAGATCCGGCTAATGCCCTCGTTCAGCATCCGACCCCAGTCGAACTGCGGCACCTGCACGCCGAGCCCAAGGAACGACAGGCCGGCGAACGCGAGCAGCGTTCCGCCTGCAGTGAGCGTCGCGTTCACGAGCAGCGGATCGCGGATGTTTGGGAGCACGTGCCTGAAGACGATCTGACGCTTGGGCACGCCGAGCACGAGCGCAGCGGACACGTAGTCGCGGCCCCACACAGACGCCGCAAGGTTGTGCACAAAGCGGCCATAGTTCGGCATCATCGCGATCGCGATCGCGAGGCTCGCGGCCGCGGCGCTCTGACCCAGGATGACAGAGAACGCGATTGCGAGCAGCAGGCCGGGAAACGCGACACCAATATTGATGCCAGCCACAATCCACCGACCTGGCGTTCCGCCGAGTATGAGCGGCAGCAGTCCGAGGACGACGCCGCAGACGATGCCAATTGCTGTGGCGGTGAGCGCCATTACGACCGACAGCCGAGTTGCGACGAGCGTGCGAAGCAAGATGTCGCGGCCGCTCCCGTCAGTTCCGAAGACGTGCTCCGGGCTCGGAGGCTGCGAGATCAGGCTCGTGTTCGTCACAGAGGCCTGTTGACCCCAGATGATCGGCGCGAAGATCGCGAGAAAGGCGAGCGCGAGAAACGCGATGCTTGCGGCTACGCCGACGGGTGTCCGCAGCGTATGCAGGAATCGTTGGGATGTCGTCATGATTTGTCCAATGCGGTACGCGGATCGAGCAGGATCAGCGCCATGTCAATAGCAAGGTTGATGAGCAGCACAACCGCTCCGTAGAAGATGATGATCGCCTGCACAAGCGGGTAGTCCTTTTCCTGAATGGACTGCACGATGACGCTGCCGAGACCCGGCCAAGCGAAGATGCTCTCAACGATCACGGTTCCGGCGATCATGCCTCCGAGCGCCATACCCGAGATTGTGAGTGTCGAGGTCAACAGGTTCGGGAGCACGTGTTTTCCGTACAGGCGAACTGGTGACATCCTGCGGGCGCGAGCCGTACGAACGTAATCCTGCTGCAGCACTGTCAGCGTCTCAGCGCGGACGATCCGGGTGAGCGCGGCAGCCGGCCCAAAGGCGAGAGCAGTCACCGGCAAGATATACGAGGCGAAATCGCCGCGTCCCGCGACAGGCAGCAAATCGAGCGTTACCGCGAAAAAGTAGACGAGCAGGATGCCCGCGAGAAACTCGGGGATGAGTGCAATCACTGCGGTGACCGAATTGAAGCCGATGTCGACACCGGGTCGGCGATCTCCGTGCGTGAGCGCGCCAAACGTGAGCCCCAGGCAAATCGCGACGACAAGCGCAATCGCGACTGCCGACCACGCGATCTCGAGGGTAGCTGGCGCCCGCTGCATAATGACGTCGATCACAGGCATGCGCGAGCTGATCGACTCGCCGAGGTCGCCCGTGAAGAGGCCCTTCCAGAACGAGAGGTACTGGACGAACACCGGCTTGTCGAGACCGAGCTCAACCCGACGCGCTTCAACAGCCTCAGGCGAGGCGTTTTCACCGGCGGACACACGAGCGGGATCCCCCGGGATGAGCTGCATCAGCAAGAATGCGACAGTGACAAGCACGAACATCGATACGACGAAGTAGCCGCCGCGGCGCAGGAGATACGCGGCCCAGGGTTTGCGGGCCAGGAACGATTCTCGCTTCTGCGGTTGTGGTGTATCAGTGTCCGCTATTGGACTCGCAGAAATTGCTGGCATGCGCTCTCCTCGCCGTTGGGTCGTAGCTGCTGGATTCAGTATTGCGGAGAAGTGAATCGCGTCGCATTGTCGGACGCGCCAAGCAACGAGCTCAAAAACTGTCCGGCATACCAACACGCCGATTGCGATACCTCATATGCTTCGAGATTGGAGGCCACGAGCTCCGCGACGGTGCGACGCCGCCGGTTCCCATTCCCACTGAAAGGTTTGTCATGCGCGTATACATTTCAATCGATATGGAGGGTGTCGCAGGCATCGCCACAATGGACCAGGTGGTCCGAGGCGGTCACGGCTACCCACGCGCGCAGCAGCTCATGACTGGTGAGGCGAACGCAGCAATCGAGGGGGCGTTCGCGGGCGGTGCGACGGAGGTCACAATCAACGACAGCCACGGCACCATGGATAACCTCATTCATGAGGATCTCGATCAGCGCGCCCGCGTCGTATTCGGAAGCCCAAAGGTCGACTGCATGGCCGAGGGCATCGACAAGGATCACGACGTTGCGCTGTTCATCGGCTATCACGCGGCCGCAGGCGGGCCAGGAGTCATCGCACACACCTATTCTTCGCTCTTCAACGAGGTCCGCGTGAACGGAAAGCCGGTCTCAGAAGCAGACGTGAACGCGCTGCAGGCCGCTGCGGTGGGCGTGCCCGTCGCGCTGCTCACCGGCGACGACGTGATCTGCGCCGACATCTCGACCTCGCTGCCCGGTATCGAGACGGTGACCGTGAAGGAGGCGCACGGCTACAACGCGGCGGATTCCGTCTCCCCCACCGAATCGCGCCGCCTCATCCACGACGCGGCCAAGCGGGCGGTCGAGGGTGCGAGCTCGCTGAAGCTCGCGCCGGTGCCCGAGGTCATCGAGGTTGAGATCGACATGCCGAACATCCCCTCCGCCGAGCTCGCGCAGATGATCCCAACTGCTGAGCGGACTGCAATCCGCACGATCAAGCTGAGCGCGCAGTCGCCGCGCGAGGCAGTGAACTTCATCACCGCGTGCTACCAGTTCGCTGCGGCGTCACTGCGCGGCATGTTGCCGCTCATCAACCGCTAGCCACCCCACACGAAATGGCCCGGGCCCCTCACGGGGCCCGGGCCATTTCGTGTTCGCGCTCCGGGGCTGCAAGCCGCCGCCCGAGCCGCTACCCCAGCGCGTCGGAGAGCAGGCGCGCGATATCGCCGATCGCTCGGTCAGCCGCGGGGTTTCGTGACTGCAGGGTCTTTCCGCGGAGGAAAACTGCGATCGCGTGACGCTTGCCGCCCGGGAACTCGACGACGCCGATCTCATTGCGCACCATGCCGATGGTGCCTGTCTTGCCCGAGATCTTGACGTCGTCGCGCGGGAACCCGGAGCTCAACCGGTGCGGCCACACCTGCAAACCGAGGATTCGACGCGCCTCAGCACACGCCTCCGCGGGCGCAGCTGCGTCAGTCCAGATCTGCTGCAGCAGCGACGCAGCCTCGCGGGGCGTTGTGCGGTTCGTCTTTTCGGGCGTCGCAGCGGTAAACGTCGCAGCGGTCTCGTAGTCGACGCTTGCCATGCCGTCGATCGTGCCAATACCCGCCGCTGCGAGATCTCTCGCGATCTCTTCAAAGATCAAAGCGCAATCGCCGGTTAGCTGTGTACCCGGCAGCCCGAGCTCGCGCATCGTCGCGTTGACGCGATCCACTGTCACCAGTCCCGTGACGATATCTGTTGCCGCGTTGTCACTGACGGTGATCATCGAAGTTGCGATGTCGCGCAGCGACCAGTCGGCGTCGTCCGAGAATACGCTCAGCCCTGTCGGTCCGAGTGTCGCCTCTGCTGGCGAGACGCGGATGCGCGTCGCAGGATCGAGCTCCCCCGCAGCAACCTGACGCACATACTCGACAAGCACCGGAACCTTAAACACGGACGCAGTCACTGTCGGCGCGTCTGAGTTGAACCCAACTTCGACGCCGGTGTCGATGTCGCGAGCGTGCGCGAAAGCGAACACCCCTGCCTCTTCGGCGACCTCATTGATGCGTGCGGTGAGTGTATCTTCATCGATATTGTGCGTGCTCATACTGAGCAGACTAGTGGTCGACCAGGCCTCGGAAGTTGTGAGCACTTACGAGAGCACCTGAGGTGCTTCGTCGCACAGAACAACGCACCCGTTCGGCTTGTGGCCGAACGAGTGCGTTGCCTACGTCCCGTGGAAGAGCGCTACTTGCCGAGCAGCTCGTTCACGAGGTTATCTGCGGCAACCACTGTGGTGATGCCGCGAGCTTCTGCCTCGTCGAACACTCGCGAGAGCGTGTCACCGATCGCGTCGATGCGCGCAATGCGCTCGTCGATCGTGTCGCCCTCGGCGCCGAGGTACAGGACGCCGCCAGCGTTCACGAGGTAGTCAGGGGCGTAGAGGATGCCGCGTGCAGCGAGCTGCTCGGCACCGTCAGACTGAGCGAGCTGGTTGTTCGCGGGGCCGACGGCCGCGGCAACCTCGAGCTCATCAATCACCTGCGGCGAGAGCATCCCGCCGACACCGGCGGGCATGAACACGTCAGCGGGAACGCGGTGGGCGTCCGCTGGCGCGACCCAGTCGGCTCCGAGCCCCGAGGCGAGCTCCCTCTTTGCCTCGTTGATGTCTGAAAGTGTGAGCACCGCGCCCTCGGCGGCGAGGCGCTCGGCGAGCGCCGACCCGACGTGGCCGAGGCCCACGATGGTGATCTTGCGCCCCTTCGGGTCAGTGCTGCCGTGCGTGCGGCGAAGCGTCTCGCGGAGCGCGGAGTACACGCCGCGGGCCGTGTAGGCGCCGGGATCGCCCAGGCCGCCCTTGTCAGCAGGGAGCCCGACCGCGTGCTCGGTGAGCTCAGACACGACGGCCATGTCGGCCGCAGTCGTGCCAACGTCCTCGGCCGTCAGATAGGCACCCCCGAGCGCCTCGACGGCGTCACCGAGGTCAAGGAACGCGTTGCGGCGCAGTTCGCCGGTGAGCTGCTGGCCTGGCTCGAGCACGATCACAGACTTGCCGCCACCGAGCTTGAGCCCAGCGAGCGCGTTCTTCGAGGTCATGCCGCGTGACAGCCGCAGCGCGTCCGCGAGGGCCTCGCCCCAGCCGCTGTAGCTCCACACGCGGCAGCCGCCGAGCGCAGGGCCGAGCTTCGTGCTGTGCACGGCGACGATAATCGTGAGCCCCGACCGGGCACCTGTCGAGATGTTGACCTTCTCGTGGTCAAGGAACGGGAACACCGTTGCCGCACTCTCGTCGGTGAGGGGCGGCACGGTCAGGGTAGAAGCACTAGTCATGCCGAGAATTCAATCGACAGCTAGCGAATCCGACAAGTGGCATCCAAGTTATTGATCGTTTTGATCGATGAATTCCCGCCCAGGTGGGACTACCTTGAACAGTATGCATGTCCTTGACGCCACCGACCGCCGGATCCTCACGGTCCTCGACGCCGACCCGCGGGCCACAGTGCAGGCCATCGCGTACCGGCTCGGGCTCGCGCGCGGCACGGTGCACACCCGCCTCGACAAGCTCCAGACCTCCGGCGCCCTCCGAGCGAACTCGCTCAGGCTCGACCCGCCGGCGCTCGGTTGGCCACTTCGAGCGCGCATTACGGCTGAGGCGAATCAGGAAGAGCTCGAGGGCATGATCGCAGACCTCGAGCTCATTCCCGAGATCACCGAGTGCTTCGCCGTCTCGGGGCCGAGCGATCTCGCAATTGAGATCGTCGCGCGCGACGCCGACGACGTCTACCGCGTGACGCAGGAGATCATGAAGTGCCGCGGCGTGATCCGCACGTCAACAGCGATCATGCTCCGTGGGCTCATCGCACGCAGGCAGCACCAGCTGCTCTAGCGGCGCGCGCGGGTGCGCGTCGCCGCTGCCCCGCACACCCGTTGCACCCCTCAGCGGCGGTCGAGGAAGGCCGTCGACAGGAACTCCGCGAGCGCCTCAGGCGCGTCAAGCGGAAGCACCGCTGCGACGTACTGATCCGGGCGCACAACGACTACCGCGCCATCACGGCTCACGCCGCGCAGATCAAAGATGTCCTCACCCGGGTTCGCCGCGTAGATCTTCTCGTAGTCAGTCATGCCGAGCGGGCCCGACGCCGGAAGGAAGAGCTTCGAGAGCTCCTCGATCCGCACCTCGCGATGCGGCTGCTGCATCACCGCCTTCACATCGAAGACAGCGTCGAGGTCTGCGCCCGCGGGGGTAAATCGCTTGATCGGCGAGGCATCGTTCTCGAGCTGCCATTCAGCCCAGCGCTCGAGCTGTTCACCCGAGCGATCGGCGAACGCATACACACGGTAGCGGCCGTCGGCCCGGTGATGGTGACCAAGGTGCACCGGCACCGCGTCAGCAACCCGCGTCGTCATCACCGACTTGAACCGCTTGCCGATCGGGAAGCCGGAGGCGAGCGCCTGGTGAGACGCACCGCCAGTGAGCATCGACTCGGTGTACTCGGTCATGAAGCCCGCCGGGAACTCGGCCGTCTGCACGTAGAATTCCTCAAGCTGCGAGGGTGAGTCGAACTCCTCGGGCTTCTTCGCCATCAGCGTCGACCATTCGCGGTCAAAGTCGATGAGGTTCTTGGCGGTGACGCGACGTTCCTCGGAGTAGGTCGCAAGCAGTGACTCTGGGCTGCGCCCGTCAAGAACGTAGCCGAGCTTCCACCCCAGGTTCCAGCCGTCCTGCATCGAGACGTTCATCCCCTGGCCAGCCTTCGCGCTGTGCGTGTGGCAGGCGTCTCCCATAAGAAACACGCGCCCCTTGCCATCGGGCGAGGTTTCCGCGTCGTCAAAGCGGTCAGTAAGACGGTGGCCCACTTCGTACACGCTGTGCCAGGGAACGTCACGCACGTCAATCGTGTACGGACTGAGGATCGCATTCGCTCGTGCAATGATCTCCTCGAGCGGCGTATCGCGAACCTTGCGATCATCCCCCTCCGCGACCTCTCCGAGGTCAACGTAGATCCGGCACAGGTGGTTTCCCTCGCGCGGAATGTGCAGAATGCTTCCCGCCTCGGAGTGAATGATGCACTTCTTGCGAATGTCAGGGAAGTCAGTCACCGCCAGCACGTCCATGACGCCCCAGGCGTGCATCGATGTCGATCCTGAAAGCGATCCCCCGATCGAGCGCCGCACGCGCGAGCTCGCCCCGTCGGCACCGATCACATACTTCGCGCGCACGATGCGGGTCTTGCCGCGAACGGCGTCGGCCGACTCCTCGGCGTTGATGCCCGCGCCGCTCTGGCCAGTGACCTCCCGAAGCGTGACTGCGACCGGATACTCCCCCGCCCCGACTTCGAGTCCTTCGAACTCATAGCCATAGTCGACCTCGCCGCGCGCAGGGGCCCGGCGCGCATACTCGGCGAAGTAGTCGATCACTCGGGCCTGGTTCACAATGAGGTGCGGAAACTCGCTGATGCCCGCAGGGTCGTCATCAGTGACCGAACTGCGGACGATGTGCTTGGGGTTCTCAGGATCCGGCGTCCAGAAGTTCGTCTCAGTGATCTGGTAGGCCTCATCGATGATCCTTCTAGCGAAACCAAAGGCCTGAAAGGTCTCGACACTCCGGGCCTGAATGCCGTCGGCCTGACCGAGCACGAGACGCGAGTCACGGCGCTCAACGATGCGAGTCACGACGTTTGGGAACTGCGCAAGCTGCGCGGCTGCGACGATCCCAGCCGGGCCGGAGCCCACAATGAGCACGTCTACCTCATCTGGGAGCTCATCCGGGCGGTCGAGCCCGACGCCTGCGGCTGGCAGCACGCGCGGATCCGTGGAAACATAGCCATGATGGTGGAACTGCATGCGTGAACCTCACTTCATTGTGCCCGAGAGCCCCGTGTTCGCTATTTGAACACTAAATTCGAATACTGCACACCAGTGTATGTGCGCGCGACGCATCGCACAACATCAACCGACCGATACAGACAGAGGAGCGCCATTGGCCCCCAATACTCCCGCAGGTTCGCAGGCCCAGACCGCGGGGTCACAGACACTCGCGCGCGGTCTGCGGGCACTGGAGATACTGGCAGAGGCGGGATCCCCAATCTCAATCGCTCGCCTCTCCGAAGAACTCGGCGTGCACCGCTCGAACACCTACAGGCTCCTCCGCACGTTGGAAGACCACAGATTCGCGATTCGCGACGACGCTGGGCTTATCCGTCTCGGCCCACGTATTGCTGCGCTTGCACACGGCGTCGCGCCGCACCTGAACACCGCAGCAGCCCCAGTCCTTACTGAGCTCGCACACGACCTCGGCATGACCGCTTTCCTCACCGTGCTCGACGCCGGCGACATCGTCACCCTCGCATCGGTCGAACCCGGAAACGTCGACGCGAGCATCGCACGAAACCCTGGCGTCCGCCACCCATGGGACCGCGGCGCCCCAGGCCACGCAATCGAATCGACACTCTCCCCTGCCGAACGCGAGGCGGCTCTCGGCGGTGCCGAGACCAGCCCGGCCGCGCTCGAGGCACGGGCGCTCGGGTACGCACTCAGCGAGAGCGAGGTCATCGACGGGGTCACCTCGATCGCCGTTCCGCTGCGCATACCCGGCGAGCCACCCGCCGCAATCGCGATTGTCCATTTCCGACTGCCAGAATCGGTCGACGCTGTCGCCCAACGCCTGCACCGCGCCGCACGCGAGGTGCTTGCAAGCTACCGCTGAGCCGGCGCGGCTGCGATCCGCTACACTACACAGTGTCCACCCGCTTCGCCGGGTAAGGCACCCGAAAAAGGGGCGCTGCTGCGAGCACTCGCGAGACATACACGGTCACCATTCACCGCTCGATCCAATGAAGGATTCGTAGATGTCTCACATTCACACCCGTTCGTCGACCCCTGTTTCGCTCGCCGCAGCCACCGCTCAGGCACTCGCTCGGCACGCCGGTCAGAGTTTTGGCCTCATGGGCAACGGCAACGCCCACCTCATTGACAATCTCACCCAGGCTGGCGTGAGCTATACAGCGGTCAGACACGAAGCGGCAACCGTTGCCGCCGCCGACGCATACACGCGCGTGAGCGGCAAGCTTGCGATCGCGACCACCACGTATGGCGCAGGTTTCACCAACACGTTGACGGCCCTCGCCGAGGCAGCACAGGCGCGCACGCCCATGCTGGTCGTCGTCGGCGATGCGCCGTCAAGCGGGCCGCGCCCGTGGGACGTTGACGAGGAGATGCTGAGCGCCGCCGTCGGCGTGCGCCTGTTCACACTCGGAGTCGCCGGGGTCGACGAGACGGTCGACAGGGCCACCCGCTACGCGCTTCGCATGCGACGCCCCGTAGTGCTCGGACTCCCCTACGACCTCGTGGGCGCCTCGGTCGTTCAGCCGGACCCCGGCCCGGGCGCGGGATCGGGCGCAATCGCCTCAAGCGACACCGCTGGCGCCTTCGGCGCGCCCGCCGCCCATTCCACCCTTCCTACGGAAATCGATCTGAGCGACCCAGCGGTGCTCGCGGAACTCTCGGTCTCGGTTGCCGCCACCGATCCTCAACCCGCGGCGCCCACCGCACCTGCACCGACCGCGATGATGCCGGGCGCAATTGTCTCAACCTCAACGGTCCCGGCACCCCACCGCATCGAGGCCGCCGCCGAGGCGCTGCTCGGCGCGAAACGACCGCTCATCATTGCTGGCCATGGCGCGCACCTCGCAGGCGCCGCCGCCGAACTCGGATCGCTCGCAGCCAAGCTCGGCGCACTCACCGCAACAACAGCCCTCGCGCGAGGGATCTTCCCCGAGACCACGTTCGACCTCGGCGTCGCGGGCGGGTTCGGGCAGCCCGAGGCGATGGCCGTTCTGCAGCAGGCCGATGTCGCACTTGTCGTCGGAGCTGGCCTCAACCAGTTCACCATGCGGTTTGGCGAGCTGTTCGGGGAGGGCACCACGGTGCTCCGGATCGACACTGAACAGGTGAGCGGCCCAAAGACGGTCCACCCCATCACGCACCACTTACTGCAGGGCGGCGCCGTCGAGACGCTGCGCGCGATCCAGGCCGCGCTCGCCGACACACCTCGAATGACAGGCTGGCGCGACACGGTCTCTGGTCTTGAACCCGGCGGTACGCTGCGGTCGAGGCCCACTGGCGAGAGCGAGTTCTGCGCCGACGGCCTCCTCGATCCGCGGGGCGTCGCCGCCAGAATCGGCGAGCTACTCCCCGAAGACCGCCACGTCACGAGCGACGGCGGTCACTTCATCGGCTGGGCAAACATGTACTGGCACGTCGCGTCCCCTGAGCGCATGATCATGGTCGGCACCGCCTACCAGACAATCGGGCTCGGGTTCTGCACGGTACCCGGGGTGGCCGCAGCCGCGCCAGACTCGACAGTGGTTCTCACCACGGGTGATGGTGGCGGGCTGATGGCACTGGCCGACCTCGAGACCGCAATTCGAACGGCACGAAGCCAGGTCATCGTCGTGTGGAATGACAGCGCGTATAGCGCTGAAGTACACCTGTACGGAGAGATGGGGCTCGACAAGGCGCCGATGCTCATTCCGACTGTGAACTTTGCGGGCGTCGCGTCGGCGCTCGGAGCGACCGGAGTTGTCGTCGAATCGCTTGCTGACCTCGAGGCACTCAGTGCGTGGACAGCGGCGGGCGCGGAGGGCACCATTGTGCTGGATTGCCGGGTGTCCGGCTCGGTTGTCGCCGACTACCAGCGCGAGGTGCAGCGAGTGAACGGGCTCGACGTCCCAGCCGAGTAGGCCGAGGGCGGCTGAAGGGCCCGTCCGCCTGGCCGCCGCGCCCGCTCGCCCGTCGGCCACGCCCGCGCCGGCGCGCCACGCCCGTCGGCCCGCCAAGCCCACTCGCCGGCCCGCCAAGCCCACTCGCCGGCCCGCCAAGCCCCCTCGCCGGCCCGCCAAGCCTACTCGCCGGCCCGCCAAACAGCCTTACTCCCGCAGGAGGACCCCTTACAGACCCTCGGAATGATGCTCTGGCGCGGGAATGGGGCTCCGCGGCGGGGACGTCGGCGGGGGTCGGGCCGCGGAAGGTCGGCAGGAATAGGCGGAGCCTGGGCAGAGTGCGGGCAGAGTCCGGGCGAAGTCCAGGCGGAGTCCGGGCGAAGTCCGGGGGAAGTCCGGGGGAAGTCCGGGGGAAGTCCGGGCGAAGTCCAGGCGGAGCCCATGCAGAGCCCAGGCAGAACCCGGGCAGGTCCATGCCCCGTCCTGGTGCTTGGCCCAGCTCTACAAGCACCGACGCCAAACTCTCGCTGCTTCGCCCACAACCCGGCACAGAGGGGCGCAGCCAGCAGGTTGTTCACGCGTTGCTCAGACACTCCCTCGACCGCCTGAGTCGTGTCAAGCTCGCTCGATGTCTCCCAATCAACTTTTCGAAACCGCCGGAACGGCCCTCATCCGCACCCACGAACTCCTTCGGAGTGGGCTACGGGAGCGCGACATTGCGTCGATGCTACGAGTCGGTGAGGTCTTTCGAGTGCGGCGTGGCTACTACGTGCGCCAGACGACCTGGCGCGACGCATTGCCCGAGTTGCAGCACGCCATCGCAATCGTCGCCGCGCAACGTTCATCGCGCTCTGCCCCAGTGTTCTCCCACCGCAGCGCAAGCATGATCCATGGGTGGCCTGTCTGGTCGGCGTGGTTGACCAGGACCCCGAGTGACCCGCGTCAAGTTCACACGATGAGCACGGTGCCCGGCACGGGGAAGACAACCTCAACGAGGCATCGCCACCTGGCAATGCTGAACGACGACGATGTTGTGTCTGCTTCTCCTGTTCCCAGCTTGGACAAGTTCCACCACACCTCACCAGAACGAACACTCTTTGATCTCGCCAGAGCCGAACCCTTCAGCGTCGCCCTGGTCGCGGCCGACGCGCATCTACACGAGACAGCTTCCACTGGCCGAAAGGTCGATGCCCTACAGGTGGCTGGCTGGCGCGCGCGAATGCAGGCCCGATCGCGCGCCCATGCTGGACGACCTGGTGTGCGGGCAGTCCGGATACTCGCACAGCACGCGGACCCCCGGGCCGAATCGCCACTCGAAACCATCAGCCGGCTGCGATTTCTCCAGCTCGGGATTTCCGTCGAAACGCAAGTCTCCGTCCCAGCACCCAACGGCAACCGGTACTTCGTGGACTTCTACGCTCCCGAACTCGGTTTCTGGGGAGAGTGCGATGGCAAATCGAAATACGTTGGAGCTGCGGGCGACGGTCATTCCACCGCGGAACTCCTATACGCCGAGAAGCGAAGGCACGACTGGATAGCAGGGACGACGAACCTGCGCGGAATCCGATGGGGCGTGCGGGAGGTGTTGACGCGTGACCGCTTCGCTACACATCTCAAAGCCCACGGAGTAGCGGTACCGGGGCTGCCGAGTCCCCTCCTGGAGCCGGAGACGCGGGGGTTCTTGAAGCAGCTCCCGTAGACCTGCAGGCCAGGCGTCAAGGAAACCGCAAGCCGGTCGCCATGGCGGCCGCAGACCGGTCGCCATGGCAGCCGCAGGGCGCCAGGCCAGAGAGGATCTTCCTTACAAGACCACCCCAAACCTACTGTCAGATAGGGGTGGTCTTGCAAGGAAGTTATCGAGTGGCGGCCGGGCGGGGCGCCCAAGCCCAGGCCCAGGCCCCGAAGGGGCTAGTACCTGGCGGCAGGCTCCCACACGAAGTGGCCCTGCTGCTGGACCTCTTCGTGCTCGGGGCCGAGCGGAATGTCGCTTCGGTCCCTGAGCAGCAGCGTCGCGACGAAGGCGACGACCATCACACCGGCGATGTAGAAGGCGACCGAGGTGGCAGTGCCAGTCGCTGCTACAAGCCACGTCGAGATCATCGGAGCGAACGCACCACCGATAATTGCACCGATCGCGTAGGTGATCGAGACGCCCGAGTATCGGATGGAGGCTGGGAACAGCTCCGTGAAGTACGCGGCCTGCTGACCATACGTGAGTCCGTTGCCGATCGCGAACAGCGACAGGCCGAGGAACAGGAGCCACACATTGCCCGTGTTCACGAGCGGGAACAGGATGAAGATGACTGCCAGGAAGGCGATCCAGCCGGCGATGTAGGTCTTCTTGCGCCCGATCCTGTCGGAAATCACGCCAGCGGCGAATGTCATGATGAGCCATACGACTGATGCTGCCGCGACTGCGATCAGCACATCGGTGCGGTCCATGCCGACGTGGCCACCGTCAGCGATGGGGGTGGTCGCGTAGTTCTGGATGTAGCCGCCTGTCGTCATGTAGCCAGCAGCGTTGTTGCCTGCGAACGTAAGCGCCGCGAGAATGATGAGCAGCCAGTGCCGCTTGAAGAGCTGCAGCACGGGCGCCTTGGTCTGTTCCTTGCGCTCGGAGATCTCGGTGAACACCGGGCTCTCCTCGACCGAGCGGCGAACCACAATTCCGACGATGATGAGCACGAAGCTCAGCAGGAACGGTACGCGCCAACCCCACTCAAGGAATGCGTTGCCCGGCGAGATCACGCCAGTCATGAGCGCGAGCACGCCCGAGGCGAGGAGCAGGCCGATCGGAACGCCGATCTGCGGGAACGCACCCATGCGTCCGCGCTTGCCGTCGGGAGCGTGCTCGACAGCCATGAGCACTGCGCCACCCCACTCGCCGCCCGTTGAGAGCCCCTGCAGGATGCGGAGCACCATGAGCAGCACCGGCGCGAGCATGCCGACCTGCGCGTAGGTCGGCAGGACACCGATGAGCGTCGTCGCTACGCCCATCAGGATCAGCGTCACTACGAGCATCGCCTTGCGGCCGATCTTGTCGCCGAAGTGGCCGGCGAGGAACGCCCCGAGCGGCCTGAACAGGAAGCTGACGCCGACTGTCGCGAACGACAGGATTGTTGCGAACTGCGGGCCTGCAGGTTTGAAGAACAGCTCAGCGAACACGAGGCCTGCTGCGCTCGCGTACAGGAAGAAGTCGTACCACTCGATGGTGGTGCCGATGACGGTGGCGGCGGCGACCCGCCGCAGCTCGCGCTGCGATGTGGGCGCAGCAGTGTGGGAGGACATACCCAGGAGACTCCTTTGTCGTTTAATGAACAGCGTGTGCGGTAATTGAACACCACAGCTCGAGGTTCACCCTACATGATTCCCGGCCGGTGTGCCGCACTGCAGCACACTTAACCCACATGCGTAGTCACCCGATTCGGCCTCGACCGCAGCGCCCACCAAGCACGCACAGCTCAGGCCGCGCCACGAGACACGCACAAAAATGCCTGCTCAAAATCGCTTTCGAGCGAGCGCCACCAGAACGCGGTTGCCCCGCACCCCGAAAACCAGGGGTGCGGGGCAACCGCGAACAGATTGTCAGAATCCTCGAAGCTACGCGCCTGCGAGCTCAGCTTTCTTGCGCAGCCGCAGCGCGTGCAGGAGCGGCTCCGTGTACCCGTTTGGCTGGGCCGCACCCTCCAAAATAAGCCGGCGGGCAGCCTCGTAGGCAGTACCCGTGCCGCCCACGAGGGGCTCGTACGTACCGTCTGCGGCGTTCTGCCTGTCGACGATCTCGGCGCACCTCTCAAGCGCTGCGTCTACTTGCTCCGGAGTGATGACGTCGTGGAGCAGCCAGTTCGCGAGCAGCTGGCTCGAGATTCGCAGCGTCGCGCGATCCTCCATCAGCCCGACATCGTGAATGTCCGGCACCTTCGAGCAACCGACGCCCTGATCGATCCAGCGCACAACGTAGCCGAGGATTGACTGCACGTTGTTCTCAACTTCGGTCGCAACGATCTCTGGCGTGAGCCCCCCAGCGGGGGCGAGCGGGATCGTCAGCAGCGTCTCAAGACTGTCTGCCGCGAGCGCGGGTAGCCCGCGGCGCGCAACGAAGGCGTCCTGCTGGTGGTAGTGCAGGGCGTGCAGCGTAGCCGCCGTTGGCGACGGCACCCACGCAGTCGACGCGCCGGCGCGAACGTGCCCGATCTTCTGGTCGAGCATTGCCGCCATGAGGTCTGGCATCGCCCACATTCCCTTGCCGATCTGGGCCCGCCCATCGAGGCCGCAGTCGACGCCGATGGCGACGTTTCGTGCCTCGTAGGTCGGCAGCCAGGGCTGCTCGCGGATGGCGCCCTTCGGCAACATTGCACCCGCCCGCATGGACGTGTGGATCTCGTCGCCGGTGCGGTCAAGGAAGCCCGTGTTGATGAACACGACCCGCTCACGTGCGGCGGCGATGCAGGCTGCGAGGTTTGCCGAGGTTCGGCGTTCTTCGTCCATAATGCCGATTTTCAGGGTGTTCGCCGGCAGGCCCAGAAGCTCTTCGACCCTGCCAAACAGCTTCGCGGCGAACGCAACCTCGGCGGAGCCGTGCATTTTCGGCTTCACGATGTACATCGAGCCTGCACGCGAGTTGCGCCCCTTCGCCGACCCGCGCAGCTCGGCGAGCGATCCGACAGCTGTCATGATCGCATCGAGGATCCCTTCGAAAACCTCGGCGCCTGCCGCGTCGTGGGCCGCAGGGGTGCGCATGAGGTGCCCGACGTTTCGCACGAACAGCAGCGACCGCCCGGGGAGCACGAGCGCCTCACCGTTTGGGCCGGTGTACTCACGGTCGGGGTTTGCGGTGCGGGTGAACGTTTCGCCACCCTTCGATACCTGTTCGGCGAGTGTGCCATCCATCAGCCCGCGCCAGTTGCGGTATCCAAGTGCCTTGTCGTCGCCGTCGACAGCAGCGACCGAGTCTTCGAGGTCCATGATGGTGGTGAGCGCAGATTCGAGCTCGATGTCGTCGATGCCTGCGGCGTCGGTCGCACCGTTTGTTCCCGTTCGGTCGACGACGATGTCAATGTGCAGCCCGTTGTGGGTGAGGAGTACCCGCTCGGGCGCGGCCGCGTCACCCCGGTATCCGGCGAACGCCCCGGGATCTGCGAGCCCGCTCTGGCTGCCGTCCTTCAGCGTGACGATGAGCGCACCGTCAACGACTGAGTACCCCGTCGCGTCGACATGGGAGCCGTTCGCGAGAGCAACGTGCGCGTCGAGGAGCCGCCGCCCCTCAGCGATGACGGCCGCCCCGCGGGCAGCGTTGTAGGTGTTGCCCGGGGCGAGCTCGCCCTCCCGCGAGATGGCGTCGGTGCCGTAGAGGGCGTCGTAGAGTGACCCCCATCGCGCGTTGACCGCGTTCAGCGCGAACCGGGCATTGAGCAGCGGCACGACAAGCTGCGGGCCCGCGAGCCGTGCGATCTCGGGGTCAACGCGGTCAGTGGTCACCGTAACAACAGCCGGCTCCGGCTCGACGTACCCAATCTCCGTGAGAAACGCCCGGTACTGCGCAGGCTCCGGCTGGCCCGGGTTCGCGGTGTGATACTCGTCGAGTTTGGCCTGAAGCTCGTCACGGCGGGCAAGCAGCCGCTCGTTCTCGGGGGTGAGGTCAGCGAGGATCGCAGCAGCCCCCTCCCAGAACGCTTTATCGGTGATGGCGCCTCCCGAAGCTCGGTCTGCGGCGAGCGCTTCCTCTGCGAACTCGACGATCGGTGTCGCGACAGCGAGCCCTGCGCGGGTTTCGGTGGGGGTCATTGGGGTGCTCTCCTCAGTAGGCGGCGTCAGGGGCAGTGCTGCCCCGTCCCAACCATATGGGCTTCGGGGTTGTTTTGGAATGTTGATTCCGTATTATGGAATTCGTGGAGAAACGCATCGGAGAACCCGAAGTTGAAGCGGCGCAGCGCGACACGGCGCCGCCCGGCCAAGTCCAGTCAGTTGCGCGCGCCTTCGCGCTCCTCGAGGCCCTCGCGGCGCAATCCGAGCCCATGTCACTGCAGCGACTTGCCGAGCGCACAGGGCTCGCTCAGCCCACCGCCCACCGGCTCTTGAAGACCATGCAAGAGCTCGGTTACACCCGCCAGACTGCCGGGCGAGAGTATGGCCTCGGGCCGGGCCTCATTGCGCTCGGCAACCGGGCTGCGCCCGAGCTCGCGGTGCGCGCGCAGCCCATGCTTCGCGAGCTCGAAGAGCTCTCGCAGGAGACGGCAAACCTTGTCGTGCTCGACGGCACGAACGCCGTGTACGTCGCCCAGCAACCCTCGCGGCACCAGATGCGAATGTTCACCGAGGTCGGCCGCCGGGTTCTGCCACACGCGGCGGGTGCCGGCAAGGCGATGCTTGCGACGTTGAGCGAGACGCGGGTGCGTGCGATCCTCGAGGCCACCGGACTTCCGAAATACACGGCCACAACGCGTACGACTGTCACCGAGATCCTCCGCGAGCTACGAGACACCCGTGGGCGCGGCTACGCGCTCGACGACGGCGAGCGCGAGATCGGTGTCCGCTGCATTGCCGTCGCCGTGCCTGGCGCAACCCCTCCAGCCGCGCTCTCAGTCTCGGGCCCCGCCGCACGAATCACCGACGAGATGGTGCCGCAGGTAGTCGCAGCGCTGCAGAGCGCAGCCGCCCGCCTCGGCGGGGGCGCGCGCTAGGCAGAAAGGGGTCGGCCACACACCGCGGCCTGCTAGCATCCCGTCGCAACCGGCCCCACTCCGGTACGGACACCGGAGTCCGACGATGGAAGGCAGTTCAATGATGCACGCAGCCGACACACTCGCAGCCCTCGCGACAGCGCTCCCGCCGGAATCGCTCGTCACCGACCCAGCGTCCATGGAGGCCTACCGGTGGGATCGCGCACGGGACCCGAACGCCGGAGTCCCGCTCGCCGTCGTTCGAGCGACGACGACGACGGAGGTCCAGCAGGCGGTCAGGATCGCCGGAGCGGCCGGCGTGCCTGTCGTACCACGCGGCGCGGGCTCCGGTTTGTCTGGCGGAAGCTCCGCCGTCGAAGGCGGCATTGTGCTCTCACTCGATCGGATGCGGTCAGTCACGATCGACACGGCCACGCGCACCGCGACCGCCGAGCCCGGCGCACTCAACGCTGAGGTGAAGGCCGCGGCAGCGGCGCATGGGCTCTGGTACCCGCCGGATCCCTCGTCGTTCGAGTTTTGCTCGATTGGCGGCAATGTTGCGACGAACGCCGGAGGGCTGTGCTGCGTGAAGTACGGAGTCACGACCGACTATGTGCTCGGAATGACGGTCGTACTCGCCGACGGCACAGCAGTCACGCTCGGCGGGCCCAGACTCAAGGACGTTGCCGGACTGTCGCTCACCAAGCTGTTTGTCGGGAGCGAGGGCACGCTCGGCGTTATCACCGAGGTGACGCTGCGCCTCATCCCCGCGCAGGGGGCCCGCACCACGCTCGTGGCAGCGTTTCCCACCCTCGCATCTGCGACCTCGGCAGTACTCGGGATCACCGCTGAGATGCGACCAGCAATGCTTGAGTTCATGGATCGGGAGACCGTGAACGCGGTCGAGGATGAGACCAGGATGGGCCTCGACCGCGACGCCGCCGCTATGCTCGTCGTCCAGTGCGACGAGCCAGGCGAGCACGCGGCAACGCTCATCGAGCGCGTGAACGAAATTTGCACCGCAGCCGGGGCGTCGGAGTGCTTCGCGACATCCGATGCTGAGGAGGGCGAGGCGTTCGCCATCGCACGCCGAATTGCGATTCCTGCCGTAGAGCGCCGTGGCACGCTCTTGCTTGAGGATGTTGGGGTGCCGCTTCCGAGGCTCGGCGACCTGGTCACCGGCATCAGCGAGATCGCTACCCGGCGCGAGGTGCCGATCGCCGTCGTCGCCCACGCTGGCGACGGAAACACACACCCGCTCATCGTGACCGACCCCAGCGACCCGGCGCAGTGCGCCCGCGCCGATCTCGCATTCGGCGAAATCATGGAGCTCGCAATCAGCCTCGGCGGAACCATCACCGGCGAACACGGCGTCGGGAGAATGAAGCAACCCTGGCTCGCGGACTACCTCGGGCCCGACGCCATGGAGCTCAACCGCCGCATCAAGCGCGCGCTCGACCCCGAGGGCATCCTCAACCCCGGCGCTGTCTACGGGTGACCGCTGAAACGGCGTGCCGTCGAGCACTCCGCGACACCTCAGGCTGGTCTTTCGAGATTTTCGGGGTAGTCTGTGCCCCATGAGTGGGCTGACCGTCTTGGAAAGCCTCGGCGCTTTCCGGGGCATGGTCTCGAGTTCGTTCGTGCCACTGGAGGTCACGAGGGAGCGAGAGCGCCGCGGCGCGCCATTCAGCGCGAGCATGGAATCGCTCGACACCGACGGCATTGCGTTCACCGAGATCGCTGCGCTCCCGCACATCGTCGAACGCACCGCGGCGAGTATCGCTGACGGTGGCTCCGGTTTCTACAAGGTGAGTCTCATGCTGTCGGGCTCCGGTCACCTGGTGCAGGATGGCCGGGAGCTCGTCATCGGGCCGGGTGACCTCGCAATCTACGACACCTCTCGCCCGTACACGCTCGAGTTCGCCGACGAGTTTAAAACACTGATCGTCATGTTCCCGAAAGACCGTCTCGAGCTGCCCGCATCGCTCACCGACCAGCTCATTGCGGCGCCGCTCGCCGAAGAGCACCCTGGGCTCGTGCCGATTGTCTCGACGTACCTGTCGCAGTTCCCCGCCAGGCTCACCCCGCTCGCCGAGGGCGTGAGGGCGAAACTCGCGCACACGAGCCTCGACTTGCTCGGCACGCTCTTCGCCGACGTGCTTGCCGCCTCGCCAGAGCAGCGCGACCCGCACCAGCTGCTGCTGCAGCGCATCTGCGGCTACATCGACGACAACCTCGGCTCCCCCGAGCTATCGCCCGGGTCGATCGCAGCCGCGCACTACATCTCAAAACGCCACCTCCACGTCTTGTTTCGCAGTGCAGACACGACGGTTTCGAGCTGGATCAGGGAACGCAGGCTCGAGCGTTCCCGCGCAGACCTCCGCGATCCGGCACTGTCCGATCGCACCGTCGCAGCCATTGCGACGAGGTGGGGGTTCAGCGACGCCGCGCACTTCAGCCGGGTATTCAAGGCGGCCCACGGAGTCTCGCCGCGGGAGTTTCGCGGCGTCTAGCCTTGGGCGTGACTTCGATCACCGCCCGTCAACGTGGCTGCGCCCACGTCCAAGCCAACGAAGCGGCCCGTTGCGATACTGAGGTGAGTTCACTCCCTCAACGGCGACAAGGACGGTTTCAATGACGCACGTTCCAGGCATTCATGCCCCCGATGTCACGCACACGCACGGCAAGCGGATCACGACGCCCACCGAGGTGCGGCACCCGCTCGACCCGCTCACCGGCGACGAGATCGCCGCGGCGCGCGCGATCCTCGTCGATGCCGGCCACTTCTCCGAGCACACACGGGTGCCCAGGATGCTCCCCGTAGATCCCGCGAAAGACGCACTCGCCTCGTGGCGCACGGGCGACCCGATGGATCGCAGGATCAGGGTAACGCTCCTCGAACGCTCGACGGGGGTCGCGTCGGAGGCGATCGTTTCGGTGACTCGCGGCGAGGTCGACTCGCTCACCGTGATTCCGAACGGCGAGGCACCCTACGGGCAGCCGCAGTACCTCTTCGAGGAATACGATGACGCGGCCGACATCGTGAAAGCCTCCCCCGAATGGCAGGCTGCGATGCGCCGCCGAGGGCTCGAGGAGCACATTGAGCTCGCGTTCTGCTCGCCGCTCGCCCCAGGCTTCTTCGGCCGCGAGGACGAGGTCGGCAAGCGAATCGTCCGCTCGCATACCTACCTGCGGTTCTCCGAGAACGACAGCCCGTGGGCGCACCCGATCGAGGGCCTCGTCGCGCACGTTGACCTCACCGAGCGGCGAGTTTTCAGGCTCGACGACGAGGGCGACGTGCCCGTCCCCGAGCAGCACGGCAACTACACGCTCGACGTGCAGGGCCCGGTGCGCACCTCTCTCAAGCCGATCGAGATCACCCAGCCCGAGGGCCCGTCGTTCTCCGTCGACGGCAGCCTGGTGCAGTGGGAGAACTGGAAGTTCCGCGTCGGTTTCAACCAGCAGGAAGGCCTCGTGCTCAACCAGCTCACGTGGCGAGACGGCGATGAGGATCGCTCGGTCGCGACCCGCGCAAGCGTGCCCGAGATGGTCGTGCCGTACGGCGACACGTCGGTGAGCCGGCACTGGATCAGCTACTTCGACGCGGGTGAATACCTGCTCGGCAAGAACGCGAACTCGCTCGCGCTCGGATGCGACTGCCTCGGCGTCATCCACTACTTCGACGCGTTCGTCCCAGACGACCACGGCAACCCAGTCGTCATACCGCAGGCCGTCTGCATGCACGAAGAGGACTACGGCATCCTCTGGAAGCACACAGACCTCGCGGGCAACGCCGAAACACGGCGCAGCCGCAGGCTCGTCGTGAGTTACTTCACCACAATCGGCAACTACGACTACGGGTTCTTCTGGTACTTCTACCTCGACGGCTCGATCCAGATGGAAGCGAAGGCCACAGGCATCGTGTTCGCCGGCGCCGGGATCCCTGGCAGCGAGAATCCGCACGGTCCCGAGATCGCGCCAGGCATCTTCACGCCCGTGCACCAGCACATTTTCTGCGCGCGACTCGATGTCGCAATCGACGGCGAGGACAACACGCTGCACGAGATCGAGGCGGCAGGGATTCCGACGGGCCCCGAGAATCCATATGGCAACGCGTTCACCTGGACGAACACGCAGCTCACGAGCGAGCTTGAGGCGCAGCGGATCGCTAACGGGCTGTCATCGCGGGTATGGGAGGTGCGCTCCGCTCACCGCACAAACTACGTTGGTAAGCCGACCGCGTACTGGCTGATCCCCGAGGGAAAGATGCTGCTCGCGGCGCAGCCAGAGGCGACCGTGCACGGGCGCGCGGCGTTCGCGACGAAGCACCTGTGGGGCACGCAGTACGACGCCGAAGAGCTTTACCCTGCAGGCTTCTACCCCAACGCGCACGAGCCGGGCGCCGGGCTTCCCGCGTGGACAGCGGCAGACAGATCGCTCGACGGCGAAGACATCGTGCTCTGGCACTCGTTCGGGCCGACGCACATTCCCCGCACCGAAGACTGGCCGATCATGCCGGTTGACTACTCGGGCTTCTGGTTCAAGCCGCACGGGTTCCTCGACCAAAACCCAGCGATGAACCTCCCGGAAGACGCTCGCGCCGGCGCCTCCTGCGCGGGCGACTCCGGGCCCAGCGCCGGGGCCGCAGGCGGGTGCTGCGCTGGCGGTGGATGCGGCTGCTGCGCAGGCGGGTCATGCCGTTGCGGCGGCGCGGCCTGTGCGTGCGGACGGCCGCGCGCGTAGCGGCGTACCACCACGCTCCAACGTCGACTTTTACTCACCCCTTCACAGATGGAGAACCCACATGTTGAGCTACGAAGAGCTACTCGCCGCCGTGACCGCGAACAGCGGCGACAGCCGCGAGGTTCGCGATCCAGCGACCGACGCGGTCATCGGGCAGGCGCCGGTGAGCGACGTCGCAGCGCTCGAAGCGGCGATTGACACGGCAGAGAAGGCCCAACGAGAATGGGCAACGCTCGGCCACGAGGCGCGGAGCGAGATGCTGAACCGCGCGGCCGACGCAATCGAAGCCCACGCTGAGCCGCTCGCCGAGTTGCTCTCGCGTGAGCAGGGCAAGCCGCTGAACGGCCCGAACGCGAGGTTCGAGGTCGGCGGCTGCGTCGCGTGGACGCGGGCCGCAGCCGACACCCCGCTCCCCGTCGAGGTTGTCGTGGATGACGAGTCGGGCTACGCCGAACTGCACTACCGCCCGATCGGCGTCGTCGGCGCGATCTCGCCATGGAACTGGCCGATGATGATCTCGATCTGGCAGATCGCCCCATCGCTGCGCATGGGCAACACTGTCGTGCTGAAGCCAGCGGAGACAACGACCCTCTCCGTGCTCGCGCTCGTGCACGTGATGAACACAGTGCTCCCGAAAGGCGTACTGAACATCGTGCCGGGCCCGGGCCGCACCGTCGGCGACGCGCTCACGCGCAGCCCGAAGATTGGCAAGATCATGTTCACTGGGTCCACCCCGGTCGGCAAGCGCATCATCGAAGCCTCGGCCCCGAACGTGACGCGGCTCACGCTCGAGCTCGGCGGAAACGACGCGGGGATCGTGTTGCCCGACGTAGATCCGAAGGCGATCGCTGAGGATCTATTCTGGGGCGCGTTCATCAACACTGGCCAGACATGTGCCGCGCTCAAGCGCCTGTACGTGCACGACTCGGTGTACGACGCTGTCGTCGAGGAGCTTGCGGCGGTGGCCGCGGCTGTGCCAATGGGTGTGGGACTCGACGAACAGAACGTGCTCGGGCCGCTACAGAACCGTGCGCAGTTCGACATCGTCGACAGGCTCGTCGAATCGGCGAAGGCCTCGGGCGCGCGGGTTGTGCTCGGCGGGAACCCAGACCGTGAGGCCGTCGGCAACTTCTACCCGGCGACGCTCATCGCCGACATCGATGCCCACCAAGAACTCGTGCTCGAGGAGCAGTTCGGCCCCGCACTGCCAATCATCCGGTACTCCGATGTCGATGAGGCTGTCGCGCTCGCGAACGAACTCGAGGTTGGCCTCGGCTCCTCCGTCTGGTCGTCTGACCGCGCCAAGGCGCTCGAGGTCGCGGCACGGCTCGAGGCTGGCACGACCTGGATCAACTCGCACGGCGGCCTGCACCCGATGATCCCGTTCGGCGGGGCAAAGCAGTCGGGCTACGGCAGGGAGTTTGGCGTGCTCGGTTTGAAGGCCGTCGCTGAGCCGCACGTCATCAGCGGCTAACCCGTCGGCGCGCCCCACACAATTGAGGAGGGCCTCCCGGGACGATTGTCCCGGGAGGCCCTCCTCATCTACGCTACCTACGCCTGCGCTAGTTACCAGCGCGGCTTGCGCTTGCCGTCAGCACGGTCATTCCCGCGGTCGTTTCCGCCGTAGCCGCCACGATCGCCGCCGTAGCCCCCGCGTCCGCCGCGGTCGCCGCCTCGATCCCCACGGTCATCGCGTCCGCGGTACCCACCGCGATCGCCACCGTATCCGCGATCGTTGCCACCGCGATCGCCGCGGTCGCCGCCGTAGCCACGGTCGTTACCGCCGCGGTACCCACCACGGTCGCCGCCACGGTCGTTGCCGCCGCGGTACCCACCACGGTCGCCGCCGCGGTCGTCGCGCCCGCGGTACCCACCACGGTCGCCGCCGCGGTCATCGCGTCCGCGGTACCCGCCTCGGTCGTAGCCGCCGCGCCCACCGCGATCGCCGCGATCTTCCCAGCCCTTGCCACGCGGGCTTGGGCCAGAGTCTTCGCGAAGCTCAATGAGCTTGCCGCTGATACGGGTGTCTGCGAGCGCAGCAACAGTCTCTGCAGACAGCTTCTTCGGAAGCTCAACAAGCGAGAAGTCGTCGCGCACCTGAATGCGACCGAAGTCGTCGCGGGTGAGGCCACCCTCGTTCGCGATCGCACCGATGATCTGGCCCGGCTGAATCTTCTGACGACGTCCGACCTCGATGCGGTACATCTGCAAGTCATCGCGCTGCGCGCGCGGCTCACGCTTGTCGCGGTCGAACCTGCCGCCACGATCGTCGCGGCCTCCGCGATCCCTGTCGCGCTGACCGTCCTCAAGGAAGCGGGCAGCCTGCTGGCGGTCACGCGCGAACTTCTGGTCGTCTGCCTCGTCAAGCAGCAGCTTCGTCTTACCCTGCGAGACGACCGCGAGCGCTGCCGCGACATCGGTCTCGGGAACATCGTGGTGACGCACATAGTGGTCGATGATGTCGCGAAAGCGCTCGATGCGGTCCGTCTCCCCGAGCGCCGCGGTGATCGCGTCGTCGAAGCGGGTGAGGCGGGTCGCGTTGACCTCTTCGACACGGGGCAGCTGCATCTGCGTGAGCGTCTGCTTCGTTGCCTTCTCGATCGACGTGAGCATGCGACGCTCGCGCGGCGTGACGAAGCTGATCGCGTCGCCAGAGCGGCCAGCGCGGCCCGTACGGCCAATGCGGTGCACGTACGACTCGGTGTCGATTGGCAGGTCGAAGTTCACGACGTGGCTGATGCGCTCGACGTCGAGACCGCGCGCCGCGACGTCGGTGGCGACGAGGATGTCGAGGCGGCCATCCTTCAGGGACTGCACCGTGCGCTCGCGCACGTTCTGCGGCACGTCGCCGTTGATCGCGGCAGCCGAGTAACCGCGTGCGCGGAGCTTCTCGGCAACCTGCTCGGAATCGCCTCGGGTGCGCGTAAAGACGATGAGGCCATCGAAGTCTTCGACCTCGAGAATGCGGGTGAGCGCGTCAACCTTCTGCATGTAGGAGACAACGATGTACCGCTGCGTGATGTTTGAGGAGGTCTGCGTCTTGCCGGCAATCTTCACCTCGCGCGGATCGTTGAGGTACTGCTGCGAGATGCGGCGAATCTGGTTCGGCATCGTGGCTGAGAACAGCGCAACCTGCTTCTCCTGCGGGGTATCGGCGAGGATCGTCTCAACGTCTTCTGCGAAGCCCATCTTCAGCATCTCGTCGGCCTCATCAAGCACGAGGTACTTGATCTGTGTGAGGTCGAGCGAGCCGCGCTTCAGGTGATCCATGATGCGGCCCGGGGTACCCACGACGATGTCGACGCCGCGGCGCAGCGCCGAGAGCTGCTGCCCGTACGCCTGACCGCCGTAGACGGGAAGCAGGTGCACCTCGGGAAGCTTCGACGCGAAGCTCTCGAAGGCCTCGCACACCTGGAGAGCGAGCTCACGGGTCGGCGCGAGCACGAGGGCCTGCGGCACGCCCTGGCCGGGCTCGATGCGCGACAGGATCGGCAGCGCGAACGCAGCGGTCTTGCCAGTACCGGTCTGCGCGAGGCCGACGACGTCGCGCCCTGACAGGAGGGTCGGGATCGTCGCAGCCTGAATGGCGGACGGGGTCTCGTAGCCGACCGCGGTGATCGCTTCGAGCACCTTCGGCGCGAGGCCGAGGTCTGCGAATGTCACGCGTTCAGCGTCGGCCTCTGCGGCTGGGGCCGGCTTCTCGGAAGCGGGCTCAGCGGCAGGGCTGGAATCGGTCGATGAATCGGATGAAGTTTCGGGAGCAGTCACAGGTGCAGTCTCAGAAGTCGCTTCTGGCGTCTCGGTCTGCGCGTCAGCGGTTGCGGTCTCGGCAGCGATGGTCTCGTCTGCGGACTCGGGCGCGGTGTTCTCGGAAGAGGGCATCGTATCAGTCTACACCCTCATGGCAAACGCCGAGGAACACTCTCGCGCATCACCCCGGCGGTCTGGGCTAGAACACAGGACTCGGATCGTATACGATCTGAGATATGGCCGCGACTGGATCTCCCAGCCGGGGCCGCACACCACGCACCACACCCCGAAGAAGCGGAGGCCCCTGTGCTCGATCCCTCTCAAATCGCATCGATTGCCGACGAACTCGTCCAAGCGGACCGCGACCGCGCGGTGCTCCCCCGACTCACGTCTCGCTACCCCGACATGGTGATCGAGGACTCGTACGCGATCCAGAAGGAATGGTCTGATCGCCGCATCGCCGCTGGGGCCCGCCTTGTTGGCCACAAGATTGGCCTCACGTCGAAGGTGATGCAGGTCGCGACAGGAATCACCGAACCAGATTATGGCGTGATCCACGACGATATGGTCTTCGAGTCGGGCGCAACGCTCGAGTTCGACCGTTTCTCAAACGTTCGCATCGAGGTCGAGCTCGCGTTCGTGCTTGCGAAGCCGCTCGCCGGCCCAAACGTGTCGCTGTTCGACGTGCTCGAGGCAACAGCGTACGTCGTCCCAGCGCTCGAGGTATTGAACTCGCACCTGGAACTCGAGGGCCGCACGATCGTCGACACCATCTCGGACAACGCCGCGATGGGCGCGATGGTCTTGGGCGGCCGGCCAGTGAAGGTCGACGATGTTGACCTCACCTGGGTGCCAGCGCTGCTGTACCGCAACGAGACGATCGAGGATTCGGGCGTCGCTGGCGCCGTGCTCGGGCACCCCGCGCTCGGAGTGGCATGGCTCGCGAACAAGCTTGCCCAGCACGGGCAGTCACTCGAGGCCGGCGAAATCATCCTTGCGGGCTCCTTCACCAAGCCCATGTGGGTCGAGCGCGGCGACACCGTGCACGCAGATTACAACGGACTGGGGTCAGTAACGTGCCGATTCATCTAGAACTTCCGCCGACACTCCGCGATCGCCTCGCCGAGTCCGATCGTGCACTGATCGGGCTGTGGGCAACCGCTGGCAGCGCCGTGAACGCCGAGATCGTCGCAGGAAGCGGCTGCGACTGGGTGCTCCTCGACGCCGAGCACTCCCCCAATGGGCTTGAGTCGCTGCTCGCACAGCTGCACGCGATGGCGCCATACCCGGCGACGGTCGTGGTCCGCCCACCCTACGGCGACACTGTCACAATCAAGCAGTTTCTCGACCTCGGGGCACAGAATCTGCTGATCCCGATGGTCGACTCGGCGGAACAGGCCGAGGAGGTCGTACGGGCAACGCGCTATGCACCCGAAGGGACCCGCGGGGTCGGTTCGGCACTCGCACGCTCCGCACGGTGGAATCGCGTCGAAAACTACCTGACTCGGGCACACGACCTGGTGAGCGTGACCGTGCAGATCGAGTCGGTCTCGGCGGTGAGTGACGTGCAGCGCATCGTGGCCGTCGACGGCGTCGACGCCGTGTTCGTCGGCCCGGCAGACCTCGCCGCCTCGATGGGCCTTCTCGGCCAGCAGTCACACCCGGCCGTGATTGACGCGGTGTTGCACGTCATTTCGGCCGCGCGAGCCGCTGGCAAACCTGTCGGGGTGAACGCGTTCGTCCCAGAGCAGGCGGAGCGCTACATCGAGGCCGGGGCGAACTTCGTCGCAGTGGGCGCCGATGTCGCGCTTCTCGCACGCGCGACCGAAGCGCTCGTCGAACAGTTCATCCCGACTGAACCTGGTGGCGCTTCTTCGGGTGGCGCTGCCACACCACGCGCCAGCTACTAGCTCTAGCCCTAGCCCTAGCCCTGGCCCTGGCCCTGGCCCTAGCCCTAGCCCTAGCCCTGGCCTGCCCAGGCCCCTCAGCTCGCCAGACAGACACTATCTGACAAAACACCCCCTTGCCCACAGTGCTTAAGGGCCCGTTTTGCAGGGAAGCTACTCTCCGGCGGGGTGAAGCCGGCGGGGTGAAGCCGGCGGGGTGAAGCCGGCGAGGTGGAGCCGGTGCCCTCCCACACCCACCCCTTCCCAACGGCCACCAGATCGTATACGATATGAAATACAAAGAGGAGACGAGGTAGTCATGACGCTCGAAAACGATGCAGCGCTTGAAAACGAAGCCGAGTTTGAGGCTGACTTCGACCAAGAGTTCGAGGCCGTGCTCGACAACGAGTTCGGAATCGACATGCCTGGCAAGATCATCGCCGTCCACCTGAACTACCCCTCGCGGATCGCACAGCGCGGCCGCACCCCCGAGTTCCCCTCATACTTCTTCAAGCCAGCCTCGTCGCTCGCGCCAACGGGCGGCACCGTCGAGCGCCCAGCCGGCACTGAGCTGCTCGCATTCGAGGGCGAGATCGCGCTCGTCATTGGCGAAGAGGCCCGCTGGGTCTCCCCCGAAGACGGCTGGAAGTACGTCTCGCAAGTGACCGCTGCCAACGATCTCGGGCTCTACGATCTGCGCGCCGCAGACAAGGGCTCGAACGTGCGCAACAAGGGCGGCGATGGGTTCACGCCGATCGGCCCGGTCACGATCCCGACCGATGGCATCGGTGAGGGCGACTGGCGGGTGCGCACCTGGGTCAACGGCGAGCTCGTACAGAACGACACGAGCGACACCCTGAAGTTCCCGTTCGGCCAGCTCGTCGCCGACCTCTCGCAGCACATGACGCTCGAGCCCGGCGACGTGATCCTGACAGGCACTCCCGCGGGCTCGTCGGTACTCCTCCCCGGCGACGTGGTTGAGGTCGAAGTCGACGCCCCGACGGCGCCGGGCGCCCCGACCACCGGGCGTCTCGTGACGACAGTCACACAGGGCGAGACCGAGTTCGGCGACTTCGGCAACCGTCCTGCGGTGAACGATCTCCAGCGGGTTGAAGCGTGGGGCAGCGAAGACGAGCACGCCGCGGCCGTCGCCGCGGGCCGCGCGACCCCCCTCGACGGAACCGGCGCAGCAACCAGCGCCGCCGCAAACGCAGGCACCAGCGCCGCAGCAAACGGGGCCGACGCGAGCCCGCTCACCCCGGAGATCCGCGAACTGCTCAGCGGCGTTGCGGTCGCAACGGTCTCCGCGGCGCTCCGCAAGCGCGACTACACCGAGATCTTCATCGATGGCGTGTACCCGAACCACGAGGGCGACACGATCCTCGGCACGGCGAAGACGCTCCGCTTCATTCCGTTCCGCCCCGACCTGTTCAAGGAGCACGCTGGCGGTTTCAACGCCCAGAAGCGCGCATTCGACACCGTGAACGAGGGTGAGGTGCTCGTCGTCGAGGCGCGCGGTGTCCCTTCGACCGGAACCGTCGGCGACGTGCTTGCCCTCCGCGCGCAGGTTCGCGGCGCGGCCGGCGTCGTCACCGACGGCGGCGTACGCGACTTCGCGGCCGTGCAGCAGTTCGACATCCCTGTCTTCTCGCAGGGCGCGCACCCGAGCGTGCTGGGACGCCGCCACGTGCCGTGGGAGACCGACGTGACGATCGCGTGCGGTGGGGCTGCCGTCCAGCCGGGCGACATCATCATGGGAGACCGCGACGGCGTCATCGTGATCCCGCCGTTCCTGCTCGCAGAGGTTGCCGCCGAGGCCGCCGCTCAGGAACTCGAGGACGGCTGGGTCGCCGATCGTGTCGCCGAGGGGCACGCGGTCGACGGGCTGTTCCCCATGAACGCTGAGTGGCGCGCGCGCTATGTCGCAGAAACCGGCAGGGGCTAACCCATGAGTGCTGAATCGAAGTCCGAGCGCGCGTACCGCCTTATTAGGGGCAGGATCGACGCCGGCGAGTACATGCCCGGCTACAGGCTCGTGCTCGCCCCGATCGCCGCTGAGCTCGACATGTCGGTCGTGCCCGTGCGCGAGGCGATCCGCCGCCTCGAAGCCGAGCAGCTCGTCACATTCGAGCGGAACGTTGGCGCCCAGGTCTCGCTCGTGAAGGAGACCGAGTACCTGCACACGATGCAAACCCTCGCGCTCGTCGAGGGCTCGGCGACGGGCTTGGCAGCGCCGTTCATCACGAAGGATCAGCTCAGCCGCGCACGCGCAGTCAACGAGACTATGCGCGAATCGCTCACAGCCTTCGACCCGACACGGTTCACCGAGCTCAACCTCGAGTTCCACGCCGTGTTGTTCGAGACCTGCCCGAACCCCCACATCCTCGACCTCGTGCACCGCGGATGGAACCGCATGAAGGTGCTGCGGAACTCATCGTTCAGCTTCGTGCCAGGCCGCGCAAGCGAGTCTGTCGAGGAGCACGAACGCATCCTCGACCTCATCGAACAGGGTGCCAGCCCGCTCGAGATTGAGCTCGCGGCCCGCGCACACCGCACTGCAACTCTTGACGCGGTACTCGCACACTCCGACGAGCTCAAGCATCCGGTCTCGGCCGCGTAACCCATCCACCCATTTTCAAGTTTCCACTACCCAAACACGGAGGCGACAGCATGACTCACACGAAGCCCGCAGGGCTCCCCGACAAGATCCGCCACTTCATCGACGGCAAGTTCGTTGACTCGGTCGGCGGCGAGGAGTTCGACGTTCTTGATCCCGTATCGAACGAGACCTATATCCAGGCCGCGGCCGGCCAGCAGGCCGACATCGACCTCGCTGTTGCAGCCGCACGCCGCGCGTTCACGGAGGGCCCGTGGCCGAAAATGCTGCCGCGCGAGCGCTCGCGAATCTTGCACAAGGTCGCCGACATCGTCGAGTCGCGCGACGCGCAGCTCGCTGAGCTCGAGAGCTTCGACTCGGGCCTTCCGATCACCCAGGCCAAGGGTCAGGCCCGCCGCGCCGCCGAGAACTTCAGGTTCTTCGCCGATCTCATCGTCGCGCAGCACGACGACACCTTCAAGGTGCCGGGCCGGCAGATCAACTACGTGAACCGCAAGCCGATCGGCGTCGCCGGCCTCATTACGCCGTGGAACACGCCCTTCATGCTCGAGTCGTGGAAGCTCGGCCCCGCGCTCGCAACAGGCAACACCGTTGTACTGAAGCCTGCCGAGTTTACGCCCCTGTCGGCGTCGCTGTGGGGAGAGATTTTCCGCGAGGCTGGCGTGCCCGACGGTGTTTTCAACCTCGTCAACGGTTTCGGTGAGGAGGCCGGCGATGCGCTCGTCAAGCACCCCGACGTGCCGCTCATCTCGTTCACTGGCGAGTCGAGCACCGGCTCGCTGATCTTCGCGAACTCGGCCCCCTACCTGAAGGGCCTCTCCATGGAGCTCGGCGGCAAGAGCCCGGCTGTGGTGTTCGCCGACGCCGACCTTGAGTCTGCGCTCGACGCCACTGTCTTCGGGGTGTTCAGCCTGAACGGTGAGCGCTGCACCGCGGGAAGCCGCATCCTCGTCGAACGCTCAATCTACGACGAGTTCGTCGAGCGGTACGCCGAGCGCGCGAAGAACGTTGTTGTTGGGCTGCCGTCAGACCCGGCGACCGAGGTCGGCGCACTCGTGCACCCTGAGCACTTCGAGAAGGTCACACGGTATATCGAGATCGGCAAGACCGAGGGCCGTCTCGTCGCAGGCGGAGGTCGCCCCGACGAGTTCCCGACGGGCAATTTCGTCTCCCCCACGGTGTTCGCTGACGTCGCGCCCGACGCACGGATCTTCCAGGAGGAGATCTTCGGCCCCGTCGTCGCGATCACCCCGTTCGACACCGACGAGGAGGCGCTCGAGCTCGCGAACAACACGAAGTACGGCCTCGCGGCGTACATCTGGACTTCCGACCTCAAGCGCGCACACAACTTCTCGCAGTCAGTCGAGGCCGGCATGGTGTGGCTGAATTCGAACAACGTGCGCGACCTGCGCACCCCGTTCGGCGGCGTGAAGGCTTCTGGCCTCGGCCACGAGGGCGGCTACCGCTCGATCGACTTCTACACCGACCAGCAGGCCGTGCACATCACGCTCAACGAGGCACATTCGCCGCGCTTCGGCGCTGGCAAGTAACCACCAAGAATCCGGCCAGCGCGTTCCGCGACGAGCGCGCTGGCCACCCCACCAGGAAGGACATCCCCATGTCTGATCTCAAGGGTCGCGAAAAGACCTCGTCTGGCTTCTACGTCACCAAGGAAGCCCCAATCCAGACCGACAACCCGATCCTCACGCCGACGTCGGAGGCACCCGACATCCTGCGCTGCGCGTACATGGAGCTCGTTGTCACCGACCTCGCGAAGTCGCGCGAGTTCTACGTCGACGTACTCGGCCTCACCGTGACCGAGGAAGACGAGAACGCAATCTACCTGCGCTCGCTCGAAGAGTTCATTCACCACAACCTCGTGCTGCGCAAGGGCCCGGTTGCCGCGGTCGCCGCGTTCTCGTACCGCGTGCGCACCCCCGAGGACCTCGACAAGGCCGTCGCCTTCTACACCGAGCTCGGCTGCCGGGTCGAACGCCGCAGCGAGGGCTTCACCAAGGGCATCGGCGACTCGGTGCGCGTTGAGGATCCGCTCGGCTTCCCGTTCGAGTTCTTCTACGATGTCGAGCACGTGGAGCGCCTCGCCTGGCGCTACGACCTCTACACCCCTGGCGCACTCGTGCGCCTCGACCACTTCAACCAGGTCACCCCCGACGTGCCGCGAGCCGTGCGCCACTACCAGGACCTCGGCTTCCGCGTCACCGAGGACATTCAGGACGAAGAGGGCACCGTGTACGCAGCTTGGCTGCGCCGCAAGCCGACCGTGCACGACACGGCTGCGACGGGCGGCGACGGCCCCCGCATGCACCACGTCGCATTCTCGACGCACGAGAAGCACAACATCCTCGCGATCTGCGACAAGCTCGGCGCGCTGCGCATGTCCGACCGCATCGAGCGCGGCCCCGGCCGCCACGGCGTCTCGAACGCGTTCTACCTCTACATCCTCGATCCCGACGGCCACCGCGTCGAGATCTACACCCAGGACTACTACACCGGCGACCCAGACAACCCGGTCGTCACCTGGGACGTGCACGACAACCAGCGCCGCGACTGGTGGGGCAACCCGGTCGTGCCGTCGTGGTACACCGAGGCGTCGCTCGTGCTCGACCTCGACGGCAACCCGCAGCCCGTCGTGGCCCGCACCGACGCTTCCGAGATGGCGGTGACCATCGGCGCCGACGGCTTCTCGTACACCCGTGACGACGAGGGCGAGAAGGGCTTCAAGCTCGGCAACACCCTGTAACCAGAGCTATGGCGGAGGGGCTGGAGCGCGCACGTGCTCCAGCCCCTCCGCCATTTCAGCTGCGCCGGCGGCGGCCCGTCGTGACCCGGCAGGTGGCTGCAAGCTCCGCGGGCGCTCACACGTTCTCATCGCACCCGAATTCCCATAGCATTTGCGGGCGAGGGGAACGTTTGGGGCGAGACGGAAGGGAGTCAGGCGAGCATCGCCCCAAGCATAAGCGTCATGGCACCGGCGTCGACCGCCGCGAGTCGGCGGCCGCCCCTGGCCGCGGCAAGCGCCGCGGTCGCGAGCGCGACGGACAACACCACTACTGCCGCAAGCAGCCACCCGACCGATGGCGCCCCACCGTGGTTGTGCGCTGCCGTGACAGCAAGCGGAGACGCGGCAGGCTGGGATCGAGGGGCGGCACTCACGAGCAGCAGCGCCCCCATTGCTGGGTACGACAGGGCGGTCAGGATCCCGCGCGCAACTCGGGCCCCGCTCAGGGTGGCTGGCGCTGCGGCAGGTCCGGGTGAGCGCCACAGTCCGACCGCAGCGCCGCCATCGCACGTCGGGTCACCATCGCCAGCCGCACCACGGTCCGCGCCGAAGCCAGCACTCCAACCGCCGGCCCGACCAACGTCCAGCCCTCCGGCTGGCCGCAGCGAGGCCGCGGTAATGAGCCCGGCGCAGACGAGCAGCGCTGCCCATAGCGCGGGAGCCACGAGCCCGACGATCGCGTGATCGAGCATCGCCGCGAACATCACGCATGTGGCGCCCAACTGCAGCCGATTTCCCGACCGCGCGGCGCACCACAGGCACAGCGCGGCGGTGGAGACCATCACCACGGGCATCATCGGCACCGCCGTCACTGCGTACATGCTTTCACCCTAGGAAGCACTCCGGCGGCGGGGCGCTTCCTCGGCGAGACGTGCGCCCACAGTCATGCACCGTGCGCCGCCTGCGACCTCACTTTTGACTGATCGTCGAGGTCTGCACTCGCAGACATGGGCTGTGCGCTGCTGACACAGCCCAGCCCTATCTCCAAGCTGTGCGCCTTCTTAGACTCTGATCGACGCACGTCTCTGGGCCCCAGGGCGTGCACAGGCAACGACGCCACGAGAGGACTCACGCATATGAGCGAAGCACCGCACACTCAGCACAGCGCGCACGACCCAGGGCTCAGCCGCCGCACGCTCGGCGTCCCCGCGATCACCCTCATGATCATCGCTGCATCTGCCCCGCTCACCGTCGTAGCGGGCGGAGTCACGACCTCCTTCGCAGTCACCGGGTCTCTCGGGGTTCCGCTCGGGTTCCTGCTCATCGCAGCTATTCTCACCGTCTTCGCGGTCGGCTACACCGCGATGGGCAGGCACATCACGAACGCTGGCGCGTTCTACGCCTATATCTCCCGAGGGCTCGGCAGGGCGGCAGGCGTCGGGGCCTCGCTCATCGCACTCGTCGCCTACAACGCAATGCAGATCGGCATCTTTGGGCTGTTCGGGTTTCAGCTCTCAATGTTTCTGGAGGCAAAGCTCGGGTTCTCCTCGCCGTGGTGGCTCTGGATCATCATCGGCATCATCGCTGTCGGGCTCCTCGGCGTCAACAAGATCGACGTCTCGGCAAAGGTGCTCGGCGTCCTCGTCGCGCTCGAGTTTCTCGTGGTCATCGTGTTCGACGTCTACGCGCTTGCAGCCGCGCCTGAGGGTGTGACTGCGGCTACCCTCAACCCGGCAGAGCTGTTTGGCCCATCACTCGGCATCGTGCTCGTGTTCGGCGTTGCAGCCTTCATGGGGTTTGAGGGAGCGGCGATCTACGGTGAAGAGGCGAAGGATCCGAAGCGGACAGTCCCGCGCGCCACCTACGCGGCTGTCGCGATCATTGGCGTCTTCTACGCGTTCAGTGCGTGGGCATTCTCGGTGGGCGTTGGGCCCTCGAACATTGTTGGGGCCTCGCAGGAGTTCGGCCCAGACCTCATGTTCGTGTTCATGTCTGAGCACGTCAGCGTCATCTTCGTGGACATCATGAACATCTTGTTCCTCACAAGCTTGTTCGCGGCACTGCAGTCGTTCCACAATGCTGTCGCCCGATATTTCTTCTCGCTTGGCCGCGAGGGCGTGCTGCCAGGCTGGTTCGCGCACACAGCGAAGTCAGGGGCGCCGTGGGCGGGATCCGTCGCGCAGACAGTGATCGCGCTTGTGGTGACGGCTGGCTTCGCAATCGCCGGCGCGCTCGGCGGCGAAGCTGCGCTTGGCGAGCAGGGGTTCCTCTACCCGGTGCTGACGATGTTCACTTGGCTCACGAACACTGGCGCGATGGGCCTCGTCATGCTCATGGCAGTCATTGCCGCGGCAGTCATCGGCTTCTTCGCGCGTGACAGGCGCGGCCTGGGCCTCTGGACCACGCTCGTCGCGCCGCTGATCTCAGGTCTGCTGCTCGCGTGGGTGTTCGTCATGATCATCGCGAACTTCCACTTGCAGCTCGGGCAGGAGGCTCCGTCGGCGGCCACCTACGTGCTGCCGATCATCGTCGCTCTTGCAGGCGCCGCCGGCGTCATTTGGGGTCTCGTGCTGAAGGCGAGGCGACCAGCTGTATACGCGCGGATCGGTCATGGCACGGAGCCGGGCGCCTACGGCACCGAGGCTGTCGACGTCGTCGGCGCCTCCGAGGGGTAGCCTGCGCAGTCACCACGAGCCAGCATGTCGCACCAGGTGCCCACGTCCGGTATTCCGGACAGGGTCGCCTGGTGCGACGTTGTTTGGGTCCCTCAGGCAGGGTGAGATGGATTCATCGGCTCGATCACAGACCGTATGAAAGGAACCAACGATGGCTCTCCCCGGCGCACGCCCCGTCCGCGCACCCCGCGGCACCGAGATTTCAGCGAAGAGCTGGCAGACCGAGGCCCCGCTTCGCATGCTCATGAACAACCTCGACCCCGAGGTTGCCGAGCGCCCTGACGACCTCGTCGTCTACGGCGGCACAGGCCGCGCCGCCCGCAGCTGGGAGGCGTTCGACGCGATCGTCGACACGCTCCGCGACCTCGAAGAAGACGAGACGTTGCTCGTGCAGTCGGGAAAGCCCGTTGGCGTGTTCCGCACGAACAAGTGGGCGCCCCGCGTGCTGCTCGCCAACTCGAACCTCGTCGGCGATTGGGCGACCTGGCCCGAGTTTCGAAAGCTCGAGGCAGAGGGCCTCATGATGTACGGGCAGATGACGGCGGGCTCGTGGATCTACATTGGCACGCAGGGCATCCTGCAGGGCACCTACGAAACCTTCGCGGCGGCTGGCCGCAAGCTCCAGGGGCAAGGGCGCATCACCCGTGTCGAGGGCAAGGGCTCGCTCGCTGGCACAATCACGCTCACCGGCGGCTGCGGCGGCATGGGCGGCGCGCAGCCGCTCGCGGTGACCCTGAACGACGGCGCATGCCTCATCGTTGACGTCGACAAGACCCGCCTCGACAGGCGCGTCGGCAAGAGGTACCTTGACGAGGTCGTCGAAGACATCGACGAGGCGCTCGCGAAGGTACAGCAGGCGAAGCAAGAGCGCCGCGGCTGGTCTGTCGGCCTCGTTGGTAACGCGGCCGAGGTCTTCCCCGAGATTCTGCGCCGTCACCAGGCAGGCGAAATCACAATCGACCTCGTGACCGATCAGACGAGCGCGCACGACCCCCTGTCGTACCTGCCCATCGGCTACTCGGTCGACGAGCGTCTCGCTCGTGCCGAGCAGGATCCTGAGCAGTTCACCCGTGACGCGCAGGCGGCGATGGCCGCTCACGTCAAGGCGATGGTTGAGTTCCAGGATGCTGGCGCCGAGGTGTTTGACTACGGCAACTCAATCCGCGATGAGGCCCGCAAGGGTGGCTACGACCGCGCATTCGAGTTCCCAGGCTTCGTGCCTGCGTACATCCGCCCGCTGTTCTGCGAGGGACTCGGACCGTTCCGCTGGGCGGCCCTCTCAGGCGACCCCGAAGACATCCGCGTCACAGACGAGGCGCTGAAGGAGCTGTTCCCGGAGAACGCGCACCTGCACAAATGGCTCGACGCCGCTGCCGAACGCGTCGAGTTCGAGGGCCTTCCCGCGCGCATCTGCTGGCTCGGGTACGGCGAGCGCCACCAGGCCGGGCTGCTCTTTAACAGGCTCGTCGCCGAGGGCAAGGTGAAGGCACCGATCGTGATTGGCCGCGACCACCTCGACTCCGGGTCGGTCGCGTCGCCCTACCGCGAGACCGAGGCAATGGCCGACGGCTCGGACGCAATCGCAGACTGGCCGCTCCTCAACGCCCTCACTGCGACATCGTCGGGGGCGACCTGGGTGTCGATCCATCACGGCGGCGGCGTTGGCATCGGGCGCTCGATCCACACCGGCCAGGTCTCGGTCGCCGACGGCACCGACCTCGCTGCCGAGAAGCTCGAGCGCCTACTCACAAACGACCCGGGAATGGGTGTCATCCGTCACGTCGACGCTGGATACCAGCGTGCAGACGAGGTCGCGAAGGAGCGCGGGGTGCGCGTGCCGCTCGAACCCACGATCCGCAACACCGAGGCAGCCTGGTAATTCCTGCTGGCGCACACCTGCAGAGATAACTCACGACACATCCTGGGAGACTGAGCACATGACCCACGCGATCCTCATCGACAACATCGGCGAGCTCACAACGAACGACCCCGCACTCGGGGACGGGATCGGTGGCCGCATGCGGGATGCCGCCGTGGTGATCGACGGCGACAGGATCGCATGGGTTGGCCCAGCAGCGAACGCCCCGGCGGCCGACGAACGTGTCGACGCCGAGGGCCGCGCGGCGCTTCCCGGCTGGGTCGACTCTCACACCCACATGGTGTTCGCGGGCGACCGCACCGCCGAGTTCGAGGCGCGCATGGCTGGTGAGGGATATGCCGCTGGCGGCATCAATGTCACGGTGGACGCCACTCGCGCGGCCTCCGAGGCCGAACTCGGGTCGAACCTCGCGCGGCTCGTAGGCGAGGCGCTTCGCGATGGCACGACAACGATGGAGACGAAGACAGGCTACGGGCTGACGGTGGCCGACGAGGTGCGCTCGGCGCGCGTCGCGGCGGCCCAGGTTGACGCAGTCACATTCCTGGGCGCGCATCTGGTGCCTGCTGGCGCAGATCCGGCCGAGTATCTCGATCTCGTGACCGGCCCGATGCTCGCTGCCGTGGCACCGCTCGTCAGCGCCGTCGACGTGTTCTGCGAGACCGGCGCCTTCGACGGGGCGGCAACCGAGCGGATCCTCACCGCGGCGGCCGCGGCCGGCCTCGCGACCCGCGTACACGGCAATCAGCTCGGGCACGGCCCAGGCACGCAGCTTGCCGTCGCGCACGGGGCGTTGAGCGTCGACCACCTCGGTTTCCTCGACGACGCCGACGTCGAAGCGCTCTCGGGATCGTGGTCGCGGGCGAACGGCGAACGAGGGACAGTCGCGACAGTGCTCCCCGCATGCGACCTCTCAACGCGCATGCCGCTCGCCCCGGCGAGGCGCCTCATTGACGCAGGCGCCGTCGTCGCGATCGCCTCGAACTGCAACCCTGGGACGTCATACACGAGCTCGATGGGGTTCTGCGTCGCGACCGCGGTGCTGCAAATGGGGCTCTCGATTCAGGAGGCTGTCAGCGCAGCGACGCTCGGCGGCGCGATCGCGCTCGGCATGCACGAGGACGGCTGGGTCAATCCCCGTGGCGAGGCCCAGGGGCGAGTTGGTGTTGTCTCCCCCGGCGCACGCGCCGATGTGCAGCTGCTCGACGCCCCGTCAGTCACGCACCTCGCATACCGCCCTGGGATGCGCCTCACTCACGGCGTGTGGAAGGCTGGTGTCCGCTCGGTCTAGCCCGGAGGCACAACGAGGCTGACGCTGCTGCCTATTGAGCTCGGCAGCAGGTCGGGGCTGTGCCGAGGTGTCAGTTAGCGGTCATACCTGGTTGTGCTTTTGCGCCTGCTCCAGAGCTCCGACGTGTCCTGCTGACACGAATCCAAGGTGTGTGTCATGCCTCTTTGTGGCTAGTCTCGAGGTACGCATTGGCTAGGCCGCGCAGCCTCGAAGCAGCTTCAAGCTAAGTAGACCGGTTCTGGAGCTGCCGTTTGATCTAAGGCAATTTGGTCGCTGAGACGGCACAGTCTCGTTGACGCTCGCAAGTAGCGCGCAGACTTAGCAACCACTGGCAAATACCAGCTCTAGGAGGAAGTCGGAAGTGACCACATGGTTCACCGAGTGGCTAGACGGATGGAGAGAGTCCACTACTCAAGCATTCTCCTCCTGGGGGCCCAATGCGCCCTGGGGTACTTTCATCGTGTCATTAGTCCTCTTCGCCTTTTTGCTGCTGACACTCGCCGTAGTTGGTCATCTCATTCTCACCAAAATTGCGTTGTCGGTTCGTAGCTGTGCCGAGTGGCTCGCAGGTGGGGCGACACTGGATGACATCGTGCGACTCGAAAGCAGCAGCGCCCGAATTGAGAGGGCATTGAGGTGGCTCGCCACCCGTGCTGTCACCACTCAGTACGAGTCATCAGCGCAACCGCCCCGCCTCCCGAAGCAAGGTCGCGGGAACCTGACGCGGAAACTCTTGCGAAACCTATGGCTAGCTCTGCGTTGGTTGTGGATAGCACTCGCCTCAATACCGAAGATTGTCTTTTCTTGGTTGGGGCTCGTCGTGGTAGTGTCTGCGGTGCTCACCGCATTTCCGTCTACGATTCTCACCGGGGCGGAAAGGGCACGCTCTGTTCTGCTGGAAGCGGAGTGGTCCATACCTACGGCAGTTGCAATGGCCACGATCATTGCAGCTATGACCCCGATAAGCATCATGGCGATAAGGGCGCTGGCGAGCGAGACCGGCACTGCCCGTAGGACGTTTCGGCAGGGCAGAGAAACCTCGGCACTGCAACAACTACACGCCGCCGCGCCCGCCATCGCTGCGTTGGCAGGTGTAGTTCAGTCGCAGCTCGATGAGATGGTGCGAACCTACGCAATCCAGGAGTACCGTGCTCAAGAATGGTACGCGTGGACACAACAACATCGCCCAGAACACCGCCACCACTTCCCTCAATCCGACGATCACGTTGAATGCAACCAGTCTTGCCTCGACCTGCCTCTGACGAGGGCTCGACCTTACCTGCATAACGAGGAAACACAAGCTGCTATCGCTGGAATTGAGTTAGCTTGGAAAGACCAGTTGAAAGATGAGGTGTTAACGCTGTCTCGAATCGTCAATCTGCCTGCCTGGAGCGGACTGATGACATTACGATCCTGCTTTTCCACAAAAACCGAAAAATTCATTCAGCATGTCGTTCCATCGGTCGATGAGTGGTACGTCAGAAGAATCGCCTGGCAGCACAGGCAGCTCGTGCCGGGATCCCCAGCAAGAGCGGACAATGAGGCAGGCCGAAATGTCCGCGTGAACAGCCGACTCGACCCAAGTGCAAAGTGGCTTGAGGACGAGCTTCACGCTCTCGTCTGGAAGCTTGCGGGCCTCAGCCGGGAGCTCACAAGTCTCGCCAACTTCGCATACGCTCTGACGAGACCACGTCGGTTCGAAAGACTTGCCCGGTTATCCGACAGCTAAACAACGCCATGAAAAGTCGATTTCGCTCACTTCCTATGGAACACTAGCGATACCGTGCGATGTGCTGCTCCGAGAAAGCCACGAGTTCTGCGTCGCGAACTTTCTACCGATTCGCGCAGCGTCCGTTCAATGCAGAGGCGCGGCGCCATCTCCGTCGCGCTCAATTCCTGTGGAGTCATTCGATCCCGCTGAGGCTGCCGATTGATGCTTTCCGGGACACAGAACGATAGCCCGACCTAGGTCTCCTCGCGCGCCGCGCGGCCATGAATTCGTGCGGACAGGGCGTTCGCGGCGTCGCGTACTTCCCCGGCGAGGGCTGAAAAATCCCCCTCGCCATACTCCCCGTCGCTGAATGTCACGGCGACGGCAGCGATCGGCCAACCCCGGTGATCGAGCACTGGTGCTGCGACCGATGAGAGCCCCTCAGTCACCGAGCCTCGCTCGAGCGCGAAGCCCCTCGTCGTCGTATCGTCGAGCACGGCCCGAAGCCGAGAGTACCGGTTCACGCCGTCAGGACCCGCAAGGCGGTGCGCAAACGACTGGGCGTTCGGGTACAGCGCCCGCACCTGCGCACGTGGCAGGCTCGCAAGGATCGCACGCCCGCTCGCAGTGAGGTGCATCGGCAGTCGCACATCAACGTCTGTCACGAGTGATGGCGATCCCTGGGCGCGTTCCTCAATCACGTACAACACGTCACTGCCGCTTGGCACCGCAAGATGCCCACTCACGCGCACAGTGTCAACGAGCGCAGCGAGCAGCGGCCTGCCGAGGCGCGCGATCGGTTCCTGCCGCTCATAGGCCGAGCTCAGCTCGACTGCTGCGAGCCCCAGCCCAAACCTGCGCTCCTCCGGCAGGTGCATCACGTAGCCGTGTTCTTGTAGGGTGGCGAGCAGCTGATACGCGGTTGAGCGCGGCAGATCAAGCTGCGTCGCGATGATGCTCGCTGGCACCGGTCCGCGGGAGCGCGCGAGGAGCGTCAGAATGCGCAGCGTCTGATCTGCCGCGGGCACCTTAGGCTCTGTCATGACGGCAGCCTATCGGGCGCGAGTCCGCCTCCGCACCGCTACGCCAGCTTCGCCCCGAGCGCTTCCTCGGCCGCACCCAGAGCCGCGCCGCTCACGACGAAGCTATGGGCCGCGTCGATCGTCGGCGAGAGGAAGGTGTCTGTGTCTGGCTCGGGGATCTCGGTGCGGAAGAGCGCGTGGATCGCCGCCGTCGCGGGGGCCGGGGCGCCAGCCCCCTCGGCCGCGCGGAAATCGAGCGCGCGCGTGGACGCAAGCAGCTCGATCGAGAGCACGCGGGCGAGCCCGTCAATCGCCCGCCGAAGCTTGCGGGCGGCCGCCCACCCCATCGAGACGTGATCTTCCTGCATCGCCGACGACGGGATCGAGTCAACAGACGCCGGCGTCGCGAGCCGCTTCAGCTCGGAGACAATGCCAGCAGCCGTGTACTGCGCAATCATGAGGCCAGAGTCGAGGCCCGCGTCTGCTGCCAGGAACGGCGGGAGCCCGTGGTTTCTGGCGACGTCGAGGAACCGATCTGTGCGGCGCTCAGAAATCGACGCGAGGTCCGCTACGGCGATGGCCAAGAAGTCAAGCACGTATGCGACAGGGGCGCCATGGAAGTTTCCGTTGGACTCGACTCGGCCGTCTGGCAGCACAACCGGGTTGTCGACGGCCGAGGCAAGCTCGACGGCTGCGACTCGGTCCGCGTGGGCGGCGGTGTCGCGCGCGGCACCGTGCACCTGCGGCGCGCAGCGCAGCGAATACGCGTCCTGCACCCGGCTAAACTCACCCTCCTTCGGGCGCTGCACCAAGTGCGAGTCGGCAAGCACCGCAGCCATGTTTGCTGCCGACGAAGCCTGGCCCGGATGCGGGCGAAGGGCGTGCAGTTCGGGCTGGAAGACGGCATCTGTTCCGGTGAGGCCCTCAATGCTCGCGGCAGCAGCAACGTCAGCGATGGCGAACAGTCCGTCGAGATCGTGGAGCGCGAGGCACAGCATGCCGAGCATCCCATCGGTGCCGTTGATGAGCGCGAGGCCCTCCTTCTCGGCAAGCACGAGCGGCTCGATACCGGCAGCCGCGAGCGCTTGGGCCGCGGGAATCGTGGGCGCATACGGATCCTCGTCTGCCGCTGTCCCTACTCGCACGTTCCCCTCGCCCATGAGCGTGAGTGCGCAGTGGGCGAGCGGGCTCAGATCGCCCGAGCAGCCGAGCGAGCCGTACTCGTGCACGACAGGAGTGATACCCGCGTTGACGATCGCAGCGTACGTTTCGACTACGACGGGGCGCACCCCAGTTCGCCCCGTTGCAAGTGTCTGCAGACGGAGCAGCATGAGCGCACGCACCACCTCGCGCTCGACCTCTGGGCCGGTGCCGGCTGCGTGCGAGCGGATGAGGCTCCGCTGGAGTTGCTGCCGCTTCTCGACAGGGATTTGCACCTTCGCGAGCGCCCCGAACCCAGTCGAAACACCGTAGTGGGGGCGGGTGTCGTCGGCGAGTTCGTCAATCACTGCGCGGCTGGCCGCGACGCGTTCGAGCGCGGCAACTGAAATTGAGATTCGTGCGTCATGGCGAGCGACCGCGACGACGTCGTCGCGGTTGAGTGGCGCATCTCCGAGGAGCACTGTGTGGGTCATATCGGTCATGATTCGATCACACCGCATCCCCCGTCTGTCGTGTTGCCCACTCCACCACCTGCTGTCCGGTACCCCGGACGATCGAGCCGATCGGGCGCACCGATCAACTCGCGTCCGTTGCTAGCGTGCAACTATGACCACCCCAACCAGCAACGACGCTCGTCCCCTCTCCCACGATCCAAACTGGCCGCGAGCCGGCTCCTGGCCCACGCCCGGCGCGGCCGATCTCGACACCCCGATCGATCTTGCGCTGATTGGAATTCCGACGTCGCGAACGTCGCTGTCACCGACAAACGCACACCTCACACCCGCCGCAGTGCGAGAGGCACTCCGCCGATACTCCGACCACGTCGTAGCCCCGGGTTCGCCGGGCGACCGCGGAAAAGAACTCGATACTGTGCTTGGGGAGGCACTCACGATTCGCGACGCTGGGGACGTCGTCGATCCTGACACAGAGGAGGGCGAACTCGCCGCCGAGCAGACTGTGCGCGAACTTGCCGCCCGAACGGAGCTCGTCGTCGCTCTCGGCGGCGACAACGCACTCACCGTGCCCGCGGCGCTGGGTGTCTCGGGAGACGCGCTCGCAAGTGCCGGACTCATCACCCTCGATGCCCACCACGACCTGCGCGACGGCCGCTCGAACGGATCACCCGTTCGCAGGCTCGTCGAGGCAGGACTTGACCCGAGCCGAATCGTGCAGATCGGCATCGCCGACTTTGCGAACTCCCGCGCTTACCGTGAACGCGCCAAGGAGTGGGGTATCACCGTGATCCATCGCGACGAACTCTTCACGCGCACGGTCGCGGACATCGCCGCAGAGGCGCTCGAGGTCGCCGGGGCTGGCGGTGGGCCAATCCACGTCGACCTCGACGTCGACGTCTGCGACCGCGCGATCGCTCCGGGCTGCCCGGCATCGATTCCCGGCGGGATCGCGGCGCACGAGCTGCGGGCCTTCGCCCGGACGTTCGCCGCAGACCCGCGCGTACGAGGCGTCGACCTCGCTGAGGTCGACGCGACAGCCGACGCCCCCGACGGGCGAACGGTTCGACTCGCAGCACTCTGCGTACTCGAAGCCGCCGCGGGCCTCGCGCAGCGTCTCGGGAGGGCATGACCATGGCGGCACCTGAAGCATTGAAGCGTGGGCTCACGGCCCGTCACATTCGTTGGATGGCGCTCGGCTCCGCCATCGGCACTGGCCTCTTCATGGGATCTGCAGGCGCGATCCAGGCCGCAGGGCCCGCAGTCTTGCTCGCCTACATCATCGGCGGCGCCGCAGTCTTCATGGTCATGCGCGCACTCGGCGAAATGGCAGTTCGTCACCCCGTCTCCGGGTCATTCGCGCAGTACGCCTCGCGCTACATCGGTCCGTTCGCAGGTTTCCTCGCGGGCTGGACCTACACGTTCGAAATGTTCGTTGTCGCCCTCGCCGACGTGACTGCGTTCGGGCTCTATATGGGGTTCTGGTTCCCCGACGTCGAACGCTGGATCTGGGTACTCGCTGTGGTCTTCTTCATCGCCGCGATCAACCTCATCAGCGTGAAGGTGTTCGGCGAACTCGAGTTCTGGTTCTCCCTCATCAAGATCACCGCGATCGTCCTCATGATCGCTGGTGGCATCGGCATCATCGTCTTTGGGCTTGGCAATCAGAGCGAAGGGGCCGCGGGCATCCAGAACCTTGTCTCTCACGGCGGATTTATGCCGAACGGCCTCTGGGGGTTGCTCGCCTCATTCACCGTCGTCATGTTCGCGTTCGGTGGCATCGAGGTCATCGGTATCACCGCCGGAGAGGCCCAGAACCCGAAGAAGGTCATCCCGCAGGCGATCAACTCGGTCCCCGTGCGCATCCTCCTCTTCTACGTGCTCACCCTCGGCGTCATCATGAGCCTCCAGCCTTGGACAACGATTGACGGCAAGACGAGCCCGTTTGTATCAATCTTCGAATCCCTCGGACTCTCAGGTGCTGCGCACGTGCTCAACGTCGTCGTCATCACCGCAGCGCTGTCGGCGATCAACGCAGACATCTTCGGCGCCGGACGCATGCTCCGCGGCCTCGCCGAGCAGGGCCAGGCACCCAAACAGTTCATGAAACTCACGAAGAGCGGCGTGCCGTGGCTCACCGTCGTCACCATGGTTGGGGCGCTCTTGATCGGCGTCGTACTCAACGCGATATTCCCCGACCAGATCTTCTTCTTCATCGCAGCACTCGCAACGTTTGCGACGGTGCTTGTGTGGTTGATGATCCTCGTCGCCCACGTACGCATGAAACGGGAGATCGCCCGCGAGTCACGGCTGCCAAGCGAGTTCCCTGTGCCCCTCTGGCCTGGAGCTTCGTACGCGGCGATCGCGTTTATCCTGTTCGTAATCGTGATGATCGGCCTCGTGCCCGACTCGCGACCCGCGATCTTCGTTGGGGCCGGGTGGGTCTTGCTGCTCATGCTCGGCTACCGGTTCCTGGTGAAGGATGCGGGCCGACGACGCTACGAGCTTGTCGACGAGACTGGCGCCATTGAGGTGCAGGCGGTGTCGGTTCGCCGGAAGCGACGCCAGGAGCGGTAACCGCCGGAGCGGGTTCGGGTCGGCGCTTCAGGCCCTTCCCGACTCGCCCCGGCCCAAGCCAGTGGCCCTCCTCTACGCCCGAGCGGCCCAGTCGATCGGGGTCGAACCCTGAGCTTCAAGCAGCTCATTCACGCGGCTGAACGGCCGCGATCCGAAGAACCCGCGCGAGGCCGAGAGCGGCGATGGGTGCGCACTCTCAACAATCGGAGTCTCCCCGAGCAGGGGCGCAAGCCCTCGGGCGTCGGCCCCCCACAGAACAGCAACGAGCGGGCCGCCCCGGGCCACGAGCGCCCGAATCGCAAGCTCAGTCACATACTCCCAGCCTGCGCGGCGGTGCGAGCCAGCATCTCCGGCGCGCACGGTGAGCACACGATTGAGCAGCAGCACACCCGCGTCAGCCCATGGCGAAAGATCGCCGTGTGCGTTCCGCGCGCCGCCGGCCAAGCGCCCCGCCACAGACCTGCTGTCGGCTGGGGAGGCCCAGAAGTCTTCCGCCCACGTATCAGACGAGGTCTCCGGGAGGCAGCCAGAGCCGCTGTCCCCCGCCCCAAGATCTTCGTCGAGCTCCCGGAGGATGTTCTTCAGGCTCCGCGGCAACGGCTGCACGTCGCGGGCTGTCGAGAACGACAGTCCGACGGCGTGGCCTGGGGTGGGGTACGGATCCTGACCGACGATGAGCACCCGCACGTCAGCGAGCGGTCGAGCGAATGCCCGGAACACGAGGTCAGCGGAGGGCAGCACTTCTGCCCCGGCGGCCTCCTCGGCGGCAAGGAACTCGGCGAGCCCAGCAAGCGTCGAGTCGAGCGTGCCTCCGGTGTCGGCTGCGGCGAGCGCCTCGCCCCAGTCGGCGGCGACGCGGCCCGACGAGACGAGTTCTGTGAGCGAGGTTGGAATCACACGAACTACTTCGCGACGAGTGGGCCGCGGTGCACGTGGAAGACGCTCGACTGTGCGACCGGACGCAGCACGATGAGGTCTTGGTTCACGTGCGGCGGCTGCTCGAACGCGCCGACGAGCACCCGCGCGACGTCCTCGGCGGTGAGTGGCGTCACGCTCTCGTATGGGAGCGCCGCCGCCGCCGCGTCGCCGCGCAGTCTGTTGAGGGTGAACTCCTCAGTGTGCACGAGCCCGGGCGCGACCTCCATGACGCGAATCGGCTCGCCCGCGAGCTCCAACCGCAGCACCTCCGTGACGGCGTGCGCCGCGTACTTCGCCGCGTTGTATCCGCCGCCGCCAGGGTAGGAAGCGAGGCCCGCAGTGGAGGTGAGGTTCAGGATCGATGCCCAGCCGTGCCCGGCGTCGACACCAGAGGCGGCGCCAGGGTGCCCAGCCTGCGGCCGCTGGGTCGCCTCACGAAGCACCGGCAGAAGCGCCGCCGTGACGTTTCTCAGCCCGATGACGTTGACCTCGAACATGCGCCTCCAGTCGTCGTTGAGCGCGGTTTCAACTGAGTCCGTGCCGAGCGCACCGCCCGCATTGTTCACGAGGCCTGAGGCGCCACCGGTCGCCCGGACCTCCTCGGCCATTCGCGCGACAGCCGCTTCGTCGGTCACGTCGCACTGAATAACGTACGCACCGGTCTCATCCGCGAGGGCGCGGAGGCGATCCTCACGGCGCGCCACGGCGACAGTTTCGTACCCGAGTTCTGCGAATCGGCGCACCGTCGCTGCGCCGATTCCTGAGCTCGCTCCCGTTACGACTACTCGCTGCGCCATCGCTGTCCACTCCATCTCTTGTTGTCCACGCGACGGGCTTCCTCGCCCGCGCTCTACGTCCGAGCCTAACGCGCAACATTACGGTTCGTGTCGGGCGCGATTGCGCGAACTGCCTGTGCTTCCCTACTCTCGTCTTATCACCACACCGAACTCTGGGGAGCACACAATGACTGACAAGACCGCATGGGGTTTTGAAACCAAGCAGATTCACGCAGGCCAGGAGCCTGATCCGACAACGGGGTCGCGCGCACTGCCAATCCATCAGACCACTGCTTTCGTCTTCGATAGCACCGAGCAGGCCGCGAACCGCTTCGCCCTTGCCGAGTTCGGTCCGATCTACACCCGCATCACGAATCCGACTCAGGATGTCGCCGAGCAGCGCATCGCCGCGCTTGAGGGCGGCACTGCGGCGCTGCTGCTGTCGAGCGGTCAGGCTGCGTCGACCTTCGCGGTGCTGAACATCGCGAACTCGGGCGACCACATCGTCTCGTCTGCTGCCATTTACGGCGGCACCTACAACCTCTTCAAGTACTCGCTCGCCAAGCTCGGCATTGAGGTCACGTTTGTTGAGGATCAGGACGATCCGGCCGAGTGGCAGCGCGCCGTTCGCCCGAACACGAAGCTCTTCTTCGCGGAATCGATCGCGAACCCCCGCACGAAGATTCTCGACATCCGTGCCGTTGCTGACGTCGCTCACGAGAACCACCTCCCGCTCATCGTCGACAACACTGTCGCGAGCCCGTTCCTCGTCCGTCCACTTGAACACGGCGCCGATGTTGTGCTGCACTCGGTCACCAAGTTCCTTGGCGGTCACGGCACGACGCTCGGCGGCGCGATCGTCGATGGCGGCTCGTTCCCGTGGTCTGAGAATGTCGACAAGTTCCCTGGCCTCACCGAGCCTGATCCCTCGTACAACGGCGTGAGCTACACGGGTGCCGTTGGCGACAGCATCGCGTATGTCATCAAGGCCCGTGTTCAGCTGCTGCGCGATCTCGGTTCGGCAATCGCCCCACAGAGCGCCTGGCAGCTGCTGCAGGGCGTCGAGACGCTGTCGCTGCGCATGGAGCGCCACACTCAGAACGCACAGAATGTGGCGGAATGGCTCGACTCGCACGACGACGTTGCCTCGGTCTACTACGCTGGCCTGCCGACTGACCCCAGCTACGCTGCGGCGAACGTTTACGCCCCGAAGGGCGTGGGCGCTGTGCTCTCGTTCGAGCTGAAGGGCGGCGTTGAGGCTGGCAAGGCGTTTGTGAACAGCCTTGAGCTGTTCAGCCACGTCGCGAACATCGGCGACGTGCGTTCGCTCGTCATCCACCCGGCATCGACGACGCACTCTCAGCTCACTCCTGAGCAGCAGCTGTCGGGCGGCGTGACCCCCGGCCTCGTGCGCCTCTCAGTCGGCCTCGAGCACATCGACGACATCAAGGCTGATCTTGAGGTCGGCTTCGCGGCGGCACGAAAGGTCGTAGCCGCTGCCGCTGCCTAGTTTGGGTTCAGTGGTGTGAAGCGCCGCCTGCTCCGGGTTTCCGGGCAGGCGGCGCTTCTGCGTGATGGTGCCTCGCGCGCCGCGGCGTAACATTCGCACGGCGGGCGAAGAACCAGGCCAGAATAGGGAGTTATGGACTGGCAGACCCCCGAGGACTCGTTCCCGACCGATTTCATCACCGACGCGCAGTTGCGCGCACTCATGGGTCGACCGCCAATCTCAGGTGGCTGGCGCGACGGCGATCCTGTGGGCAACCGACAGTTCGTGTCGATCGGCTCGCTGACGACAGAGGCGGGCGAGGAGCTCCCCCACGTGCGCATCGCCTACGAGACGTTTGGCGAGCTCAATGAGGCTCGCGACAACGCCATCCTTGTCTTCCATGCGCTCACTGGGGACAGTCACCTTGTGGGGGCTGCGACAGCCGGTCACCCGACTGATGGCTGGTGGAGCGAGATCGTCGGGCCGGGCCGTCCGCTCGACACAAACAGGTACTGCATCATCGCCCCGAATGTGCTCGGAGGCTGCCAGGGCTCGACCGGGCCCGGCTCACTCGCGGCCGACCACCGCGAGTGGGGCGCCCGGTTCCCGTACCTCACGGTTCGCGACCAGGTGGCTGCAGCGACCAAGTTTGCTGACGCGCTCGGTGTTGATCGGTTCGCCGCCGTCATTGGTGGCTCGATGGGCGGAATGCATGCGCTCGAGTGGGGAATCATCAATCAGGATCGCACCGAGCGCCTTGCAGTGATCGCCGCACCGCCAGTGACGACTGCCGATCAGATTGGGCTGAACCTCGTGCAGCTCGAGGCGATTCGCTCAGACCCGTCGTACCACGGCGGCGACTATTACGATGCTCCCGACGGGATCGGCCCGCATCATGGACTCGCGACGGCACGCAGGCTCGCGCTGTTGAACTACCGCAGCAACACCGAACTGGACGACAGGTTTGGTAGGTCGTGGCAGTCGGCGGTGAGCCCGCTCGGCGGCGGCGGCCGCTTCGCAGTCGAGTCATACCTCGACTTTCACGGCAACAAGTTCACTCGGCGGTTCGATGCGAACAGCTACGTGACACTCGTACAGGCAATGAACTCTCACGATGTCGGCCGAGGCAGGGGTGGCGTACGGGCTGCATTGCAGACGCTCGAGATCCCGACCCTTGTCCTCGGAATTCCGAGCGATCGCCTCTTCACGATCGAGGGCCAGGACGAGATCGCACGGCACACGCCCGGCAGCCTCGACGGTACCCAGGCGACGCGGATCGACTCCCCCTACGGGCACGACTCATTCCTCATCGAGTTCGAGCTCGTCGGCGCGCAACTCAACAGGCTGCTCGCCCTGTAGCGCCGCTGAGGTGACCTTCGCCCGGTTCTCCGACACCTGCCGAAGACTCTGCATCGGCTTGGTCACGACAAGCTGACAAACCGCTCACAAGCACCAGGGCGTGTTGCTTTGTGTGCTAACTTTCAAATTCATCCTGACACTTCGTTCATGATCAAATGAGGTCTTTTTCATGCCCCGCAATGCCCGCAAGGCTCTCCTGCCCATCACCGCTATCGCCGCGGCAGTGGCCCTCACACTCTCTGGCTGCTCGGCAAAGCCAGGCGACAAGGCGCCGGAGCTCGAGGAGGGGCCGCTGAGCAAGTACCTGTCGGCCCTCTGGGACGGCGAGGAGATGACGGAGGAGGCAATGCAGGAGGAGCAACTCAAGGTTGAGGAGCTCGTCGCTGTCTGCATGCAGAAGGAGGGGTTCGAGTACGAGCCCGACACCCAAAGCATGACCTTCTTCTCGGGCGACGAGGAAGAAATGGACGGCCCCCAGTGGGGCACGAAGGAGTTCGCCGAGCAGTACGGCTACGGATTCTTTGACAGCCCCTGGAACAATCAGGTCGAAGAGCCCGAGAACGAATACGTCGACCCCAACCAGAAGTACGTAGAGTCGTTGAGCGAGTCTGAGCAGCAGGCGTTCTACGAGGTGCTGTACGGTCCCGGCCCGACCGAGGAGCAGATGGCCGAGATGGAAGACGGCGGCAGCTACACCTCAGACTGGACTCAGGAGGGCTGCCAGGGAGCGGCCCGCCACGAGATCTCCCAGGACGCACAGGGCGCCCAGGCTGCCTACGAAGACCCAGAGTTCGCTGACCTATTCGAAGCGATGAACGAGGTATGGGGCATGGAGCCCTCCGAGGAGATGACCGCGCTCAACACCGAGTGGGCTTCGTGCATGGCAGACAGCGGCTACGCGCAGTTCGCGAGCCCAGATGATGCGCAGAACTCGATCATGGAAGCGCAGAACGGTCTCTACGGCGAGTACGTCGAGGGTGAGGAGCCCAAGGAGCCGTCGAAGAAGGAAATGGACGAACTCAAGAAGCTTGAGGTCGAGACGGCAGTCGCTGATTTCACCTGCAAGGAGAAGATCGACTTCGACAAGAAGTCGACGAAGATCATGCATGCGCAAGAGCAGAAGTTCGTTGATGAGCACAAGGCCGAGCTCGACGCGATGCTCGCGAAGTACCAGACGAAGTCTGGCTCAAAGTCTGAGGAGAAGTAACCCGTGGCTTTCAAGAGGCGTCGCCAGGGAGGCGACGCCTCCGAATCCATGCCCACAGCTGAAACCGACGCAGCTGGAGTAACTGACGCCGAGACCCCAGAACCCGAGGCTGCCGGCTCCGCCGAGGCTGCTGCCGAGTCTGCCGCTGACGTTGCCGCTGACACGGTCGAGGCCAGCACTGGCGGGGCCAGCACTGGCGGGGCCCAAGCTGACTCACCGAAGCGGGCTAAGCGCTCCAAGGCGAAAGCCGCGAAGGCCGGGAAATCTGCACAGCCAGAAGATGCCGAGGGTGACGACTCGAACGCGAAGAAGCCCTGGACCGGCAAGCGTCTTGTCGCCCTGATCGCCGCGGTTGCTGTGGCGTCGCTCCTGCTCGGCGTGATCGTCATGCAGTTCATCGTCTCTCCCGCGACGCTTGCCGCCCGCACCGAGGCCCCAAAGCCCGGCCCGGTCACTGCGCCGATCGAGAACCGGATTATCGAGAACACGGTGGTGTTGCGCGGCGAGGTCGCCTACGCAGACTCGGTCGCAGTCGCGATCGACGCCGCTGGTGGCGAATCGAAGGCAGTCATCACTGGGCAGGTGCCCGCCGTCGGCGCCATCTTCAAGGCCGGCAACGTGGCTCTTGAGGTCGCCGGCAGGCCCGTCATCGTGCTTCCCGGAGAGCTCCCCGCCTACCGCAGCCTGAGCATCGGCATGCGCGGCCCCGACGTGACCCAGCTCAAGCAGGCGCTGTCGGCGCTCGGCTACGCGAGTGGTGACCTCAACACTGATACGTTCGACTGGGATACCGCTGCGGGTGTTGGGGCGCTCTACGAGCAGCTTGGGTACACCGCAGCGACTGGCGGCGACGAGTCGCGCGACCAGCTGAGAAGCGCAGAGCGTGCCCTCCGCGACGCGAATGTTGCCGCGGCACAGGCACAGGCTGCCCTTGACGAGGCACGCGCGGCGAAGGCCCCGAACGTCACCAGCGAGCAGGCCGCAGTGAACTCGGCCTGGGAGGGTGTGAACGACGCGCAGGAGGCGCTCGGTGAGGCGCAGGCTGCCGTGCTTCCGACGCTCCCGGCAGGCGAGGCGCTGTTCCTTGCGGGGCTTCCCCGCCGGGTTGACGAGGTGAGCGTGAAGCGCGGCGACGTGCTCTCGGGGTCTCCGATGAGCGTTTCTGGCGCCACGCTGTCGATCAGCGGCACCGTCTCCAAGCAAGATGCTGAGCTCCTGTCGGAGGGTCTCGTCGCCGAGTTCTCGGGCCCCGACGGCGCAGCCCTCACTGCAAAGGTCACCGCGGTGAAGGCCCCCAAGTCTGGTGGCGGTTCAGAAGGTGGCGAAGGCGCAGAGGGCGGCGGCGGTTCAGGTGGCGGTGGTGGCGGCGGCGACACCAGCGGCGCCCGCTACACTGTCGAGCTCGAGCCAGTCGATCTCACGACTGAGCAGTTCGATCAGTTGCGCGGCACGAACGTGCGCCTTCGGATTCCAGTTGCTTCGACAGACGGTGAGGTCATCGCAGTACCGATCGCAGCGTTGTCTGCGGGCTCGGGCGGCGAGGATCGAGTGGAGCTGCTCATCGACGTTCGTGACGGTCACAACGCAGAGACCGAGACCGTCACCGTCGAGGCAGGTCTCGCCGCCGACGGCTACGTCGAGATCACGAGCAGCGACGACCGCATCGTCGAGGGCGCGAAGGTCGTGGTTGGTCGGTGAGTGGCGTCGATGAGTTGTTCCGCGAGGACTCGGCGGGGCCCTCGAACGCTTCGGCCGGCGCTGCAGAAGCGGCAGACGCCACCCTCGCGAACGCGGCTACTACGGGGGCCGGTGTGCAGGCGCATGCATCCTCGAAGCGCGCGGACATCGGGGACCCGGAGTTCGAGGGCCCCATCGCCGAACTGAGCGGAGTGACCCGGTTCTTCCCGGGCCCTCCCCCAGTGAACGCCTTGCGCGGAGTCGACCTCACTGTCGACCGCGGCGACTATCTCGCAATCATCGGCCCGTCGGGCTCGGGAAAGTCGACGATGCTCAATACCCTCGGCCTCCTCGATCGGCCAAGTACAGGCACGTTCCTGTTTGAGGGGATCGACGTCGCTGGGCTCAGCGAGGACGAGCGTGCGGGTCTCCGCTCGCGGGCAATCGGCTTCGTCTTCCAGTCGTTCCATCTCATGCCGACCCGAACCGTGCTCGAGAACGTCATGCTGGCAGGAACATATGCCGGACTCAGCCGCGAGGAGCGGGAGCCGTTGGCGCGGCGGGCGCTCGATCGGGTGCGGCTTTCGCACCGCATCGATTCGACGCCGAACACGTTGTCGGGCGGCGAGCGCCAGCGTGTCGCGATCGCTCGCGCCGTCTGCACGTCCCCTCGCCTCCTCCTCGCTGACGAGCCAACGGGCAACCTGGACCGGGCAAATTCTCGGGCAATCATGGCGCTCTTCGACGAACTCTCACGCGATGGCCTGACGATCGTGATGATCACGCACGACGAGGCTGTGGCTGAGGCCGCCGGCCGCCGAGTCCGGATCAATGACGGAGAGCTTACGGTGATCGAATGAAGCCCAATCAGCGCGGTTGGCGCGGTAGAAAGCGGCGTGAGACTTCACCGGCAGGCGCTTCGGCTTCACCGGAGATCACGCTCGAGGAGCTCACGCAGGGCCTGTCAACGGATTCCGAGCAGCCGGAGAAGAAGCGGCAGCGCCTGTTTGCGTCGCGTCGTGCCCGCAAGCAGCAGGACGCCCGCGCCCCCAGGTCGACGATCTCGCGCGGCGACCTCGTTCGAGAAGCGCTCGAGGGCGTCGGGTCTCGCCCCTCTCGCCTACTCATCACCCTCGCGGGTACAGTGCTCGGCATCGCCTCTCTCGTCGCGACGATCGGGTTCGCGCAAACTGCGGGCGGTCAGATCGCTCAGCAGTTCGATGCACTCTCGGCGACCCGGGTGACTGTCGAACCTGGCAAGGCGAAGGCAGCTGGCGGCAAAGAGCGTGCGACTGCCCGCCTGCCGTGGGACGCGGCAGACAGGGTTCGCGACCTCGCTGGCGTCGAGCACGCGGCGCTCTATGCCAAGCTCGACAACGTCAAAGACGTCGTGACCGTACGCGTCAACGACCCGTCGGCGGCGGCGAAGGCAGCACCCCCGGTGGTGGCTGCGTCGCCAGAACTGCTCGACACTGTCGCCGGTCACATCAGCGCTGGCCGCTTCTTTGACGCTGGCCATGACGACCGTGGAGACCGGGTTGTCGTGCTGGGCAAGGACGCCGCCGAACGCCTCGGCGTGAACCGGGTGAGCGGTCAGCCTGCAATCTTTATCGAGGAGCGCGCCTACACGGTGATCGGGATCCTCGACAAGGTCGGCACCCGAAACACCCTCCTCGACTCAGTGATTGTCCCTGTCAACACGGCTCGCGGTGAGCTCGGCCTCACGGCCGCGAACAGCCTCGACATCAGGATCGCCGTCGGGGCAGGAGACGTCGTCGCGAGGCAGGCACCGATCGCACTCGACCCCAACGCCCCAGACGCGTTCAAGGTATCCGCACCGTCGAGTGCGAATGCGCTCAGGGAAGGCGTCGAGGCTGACGTCAACGTGCTCTTTCTCGCAATCGGCATCGTCGCGCTCATCGGCGGTGGCATCGGCATCGCGAGCGTCACGCTGATGTCAGTGACCGAACGCCGCGGTGAGATCGGCCTCCGTCGAGCGCTCGGCGCGCGCACAAGAGACATCGCCGGCCAGTTCATGATCGAGTCAGTGACCACAGGACTCCTCGGTGGGCTCATGGGAGTTGTGGTTGGCATGTTCGCACTCATCGGCGTCTGTCTCGTGCAGCAATGGACGCCAGTGCTCGCCCCGTGGGCAGCCCCGCTCGGCGTGGCCGTCGGAGCGCTTGTCGGGCTCGCTGCCGGCAGCTACCCAGCAATGAAGGCAGCGAAGATCGAACCTGTCGACGCGCTCCGCGACGCGTAAGCCTCTATCGATGAGGCTTACGCGAGCCGTGACCCGGCGTCAGTGGCCGCGAGGCGGCGAATCGCCACGGCCTGACTGACGGCAAACAACCCAACCTCAATTGCAATCGCGAGCACAACGGCGACGACAAACCAGCTTGCGGCAGTGACTGATGCAGCCGCAACGAGCGCTGTCGCGACAATGTTCACTCCCATCACGACGCGCAAGGCGATCTTCATGGGGACTCGCCCAGCCATCCAGAACACGAGACCAGCCCAGACGACGACGATGCCACCGGTCGCGAACAAGAGCGACTCCGGGAGCGCGATGACTCCCGCGATCTTGCCTGCCGCCGCCGCGACTGCCACGCCAAGGATCAGGCAGTAGGCGGCGTCAAGCCGCAGACTTCCGAGTCCGAGCGTCTGGCCAGTCATCCGTGTCATGCGTCAAGTATCGCACCCCGGCGACACGCCAACCCAACTATTCCTCGTAGCGTTGGCGCCTCGTCGCATCCTGGATCTCGCCGACGAGCTCCTCGATGACGTCTTCAAGGAAGACGGCTCCGAGCTCGACGCCTTGGGCATCGACAACACGCGCCATGTGAATGCCGCGACGCTGCATGTGCGAGAGCACGTCCTCAAGCTCCGAATCGACGCGCATCGTGACAATCTCACGCACCCGCTTTGGCGGGATCGGCTCGTTGATCCAGCTCTCGCCGATGCGCACAAGGTCCTTGATGTGCGCGTAGCCGACGAGCGCGCCCTCGGCGTCAACGATCGGGTAGCGCGAGAACCCGTGACGGGCCACCGCTGCCTCGACGTCGGCCGGGGTCGACCCCGGAGGGAGCACAACAAGCCTATCGATCGGCACGAGCACGTCGCCTGCACGCTTCGAGGTGAACTCGAAGGCCGCGGTCAGCGCGCCAGAGCGATCCTCAAGCACTCCCTCCCGACGCGAGTGGTCGACGATACTCGCGACCTCTTCAAGCGTGAACGTGCTTGTCGTCTCAGACTTCGGCTCGACGCCGAACATGCGAAGCACGCCGTTTGCGATCGCGTTGAGCGCGGTGATGATCGGACGGAGCACGCGTGAGATCGCCACGAGCGGTGGTGCAAGCAACAGCACGGCGCGATCAGGGAGGGTGAACGCGGCATTCTTCGGAACCATCTCGCCGAAGACAACGTGAAGGTAGGTAACGAGAAGCAGCGTCAGTGCAAACGCGGTAATACCAGCGACCTCGACACTCATCCCTGTCCACTCAAGCGGACCGGCGAGCAGGTGGTGGATCGCGGGCTCCGATACGTTCAGGATCACGAGCGAGCAGACCGTAATACCAAGCTGGCACGTCGCGAGCATCAGCGTCGCATGTTCCATCGCGAACAAGGCTGTCTTCGCGCTCTTAGAGCCAGCTTCCGCGCGTGGTTCGATCTGCGACCGCCGTGCCGAGATCACCGCGAACTCCGCGGCGACAAAGAAGGCGTTCGCGGCGAGCAGCAGCACGAGCCAGAGAATTCCGAGCCAGTCACTCATGCGCGTTCCCCTTCGCCGTGGCCCGATTCCTCGAGAGCTTCATCCTCTGGCGCAGCGAAGAACCGCAACCTGGCAATGCGTCTCCCGTCCATCCGCTCCACCCGAAGCGTCGCGCCATCTGGCAGCTCGACCTCGTCGCCTACCAGAGGAATGGCTCCGAGTTGGAACAGCACGAACCCTGCGGCAGTGTCATAGTCGTCAGATTCTGGAATCTCGATCCCTGTCTGCTCGCGCAGCTCGTCTGGCCTGAGGTCAGCCGGGAAGGTCATCTCGTTCGCGGTGCCAATCACACCGGCGGCAGAACGATCGTGCTCATCAGAGACCTCACCGATGATCTCCTCAACGAGATCCTCAAGCGTCACAAGGCCCGCAGTGCCACCGTATTCATCCACGACGATCGCGACCTGATAGCCGGAGGCGCGCAGCTGTTCAAGCAGCTGGTCAACCCGCAACGTCTCAGGCACCCGGAGTGACTCCTCCGCCAACGCCGCGACAGGCACCTCAGCGCGCTTCGGACGCGGAACCGCGACGGCCTGCTTCACGTGAACCACCCCGACGACGTCATCGCGATCCTCATCGATGACCGGGAATCGCGAAAACCCTGTGCGCCCAGACAGTTCGAGCACCGCCTGCGCAGGCTCCAGACGCTGAATACTCTCCATGCGCAGCCTGGGCGTCATCACGTCCGCTGCAGTGAGCTCTGCGAAGTGCAGGGTTCTGTCGAGCAGCGTCGCCGTGTCAGCTTCGAGCAAGCCAGCGCTCGCCGAGTGGCGGACGAGCGACGAGAGCTCTTGGGCCGAGCGGGCGCCGGAGAGCTCCTCCTTCGGCTCGATACCAATCCAGCGAAGAATCCCATTGGCACTGCCGTTCAGCACCCTCACCGCGGGTTTAAAGACCGCGGTGAAGCCCGCCTGCAGCGGCATTACGAGCTTCGCTGTGGCGAGCGGCATCGAGATCGCGAAGTTCTTCGGCACAAGTTCACCAACGATCATCGAAAAGATCGTCGCGACTGCAACTGCCACCGGAACCGTCACGACACCGAGGAGTTCCCGCGGCAGACCGATCGCTGTGAGCGGACCGCCGAGGGCCCCGCTAATGACTGGTTCAAGCAGGTAGCCGGCGAGCAGCGTTGTAAGCGTGATGCCAAGCTGGGCGCTCGACAGGTGAGTCGACGTGTGGGAAAGCCCGCGAATGACGCGGTCGAGGCCGCGTTCTCCGCTCCCCCGGCGCCGCTCGAGATCTTGCCTATCGAGCGCGACGAGCGAGAACTCCGCCGCGACGAACACACCTGTTCCAAACGTGAGGAGAATGCCGAGAGAAAGTTGCAGCCACTCGTTCATACGAGAACCGAATTCCTGGGCGAAGTCCGCGCTTCTGCGCGGCTGATACTCGGAGGGTCTGAGGGTCTTCGGGGGTCCGCTTCCATGATTGCTCTACTTTATCAGCGAGATTGGCGTTTTCGGAGCGGGAACGGCGTAGGCTTATACAGTGTGCGATGGCGAACCGTTATCGCGGGTCGTGCCGCCGGATACAGCGGCACTTTCGCACGAGACAACATTACTCACGGGAGAGGAAGTCGCTTTGGCAGAGCGCTCGGAAACCACCTCACAGGATGGTTCCGCAGAAGATTTTGGTGCGAACGCTTGGCTTGTCGATGAGATGTACAAACAGTACGTCGTCGACAAGAACTCGGTAGACCCGGCCTGGTGGCCGACGCTCGAGAAGTTTGCGGCCACTCAGTCAGCAGTTCAGTCTCAGTCAGCGCCCGCGGCACCGCCGTCGGCACCTGCGACGGCTTCCACCACGCCGGTCGCGGCACACGCAGCGCCGGGCACCGGGCCTGCAACGCAGCCCGCCCGCACCACGAATGTCGCGCCTCGCACCGCCCCGATCCCTGCTGACGCGCCGCGCAAGACGCCCGTCACCCCGCAGGCGGCAGCAGACGATACGGCAACCGACGAGTTCAGCGTGTTCAAGGGCATGGCGCGCACTCTGTCCAAGAACATGGACGCGAGCCTCACTGTTCCCACAGCGACGAGCGTTCGCACGGTCCCCGCGAAGCTCCTCATCGACAATCGCATCGTGATCAACAGTCACCTGCGCCGGAGCCGCGGCGGCAAGGTGTCGTTCACTCACCTCATCGGTTGGGCGCTCATCCAGGCACTCAAGGCGCATCCGGCGCAGAACGTCTTCTACACCGAGGTCGACGGCAAGCCCGGCGTCGTCGTGCCAGCACACGTGGGTCTCGGCATCGCCGTCGACGTGCAGAAGGCAGATGGCAGCCGCTCGCTCATGGTCCCCGCAATCAAGTACGCGGAGACGCTCGACTTTAACGAGTACCTCGCGGCATACGAAGACCTCGTGAAGCGCTCGCGCGAGAACAAGCTCACCGCGAGCGACTTCCAGGGCACCACGATCTCGCTCACAAACCCGGGCGGCATCGGCACCGTGCACTCGGTCCCCCGCCTCATGAACGGGCAGGGCTCGATCATCGGCGCTGGCGCGCTCGAGTACCCCGCAGAGTTCCAGGGCGCTTCTGAAGAGGTGCTCTCGAACCTCGGCATCTCGAAGACGATCACCCTGACGAGCACCTACGACCACCGCGTCATCCAGGGCGCGGGCTCCGGCGAGTTCCTGAAGTACGTCCACGAGCTCCTCGCCGGCGGGCACAACTTCTACGAAGACGTCTTCGCGGCGCTCCGCATCCCCTACAAGCCCATCCAGTGGGCGAAAGACATCCATGTTGACGTCTCGGGCGCGATCGGCAAGTCAGCGCGCGTGCAGGAGCTCATCAACGCCTTCCGCGTGCGCGGCCACCTCATGGCCGACGTCGACCCGCTCGAGTACGTGCAGCGCACGCACCCCGACCTCGAGATCGAGAGCCACGGACTGACGTTCTGGGATCTCGACCGCGAGTTCGTCACCGGCGGCATCGGCGGCAAGCCGACAATGAAGCTGCGCGACATTCTCGGCGTGCTCCGCGACACCTACTGCCGAAAGATCGGCGTCGAGTACATGCACATCCAGGATCCGGAAGAGCGGATCTGGTTGCGCGACCAGCTCGAGGTGACCTACGCGAAGCCGACAAGCGAGGAGCAGATGCGCATCCTCGAGAAGCTCAACGAGGCGGAAGCCTTCGAGACATTCCTGCAGACCAAGTACGTCGGGCAGAAGCGCTTTAGCCTGGAGGGCGGCGAGTCAGTCATTCCGCTGCTCGACGCGATGCTCATCGACGCCGCAGAAGATGGCGTGGACTCTGTCGACATCGGTATGGCGCACCGTGGCCGCCTGAACGTGCTCTCGAACATCGCCGGGAAGACGTACGGCCAGATCTTCCGCGAGTTCGAGGGGACCGCGCAGAAGACAGGCTCGGGCGACGTGAAGTACCACCTCGGCACGTCTGGCGTCTTCACGGCACCGAACGGCACGCAGGTCCCGATCCACCTCGCCGCGAACCCGTCGCACCTTGAGACTGTGAACGGTGTGCTCGAGGGCATCGTCCGCGCGAAGCAGGATCTCAAGCCGATCGGCTCGTTCACCACGCTGCCGCTGCTCATTCACGGCGACGCAGCGATGGCTGGTCAGGGCGTCGTCTACGAGACGCTCCAGATGTCGCAGCTGCGCGGCTACCGCACCGGCGGCACGATTCACATCATCATCAACAACCAGGTCGGCTTCACGACGCTGCCGCTCGACTCCCGCACGGGTGTCTACTCGTCAGATGTCGGCAAGGTGATCCAGTCGCCGATCTTCCACGTGAACGGCGACGACCCCGAGTCTGTCGTGCGCGTGGCGCAGCTCGCATACGAGTTCCGTCAGAAGTTCCATAAAGACGTCATCATCGACCTCATCTGCTACCGCCGCCGCGGGCACAACGAGGGCGACGACCCGTCGATGACCCAGCCGCTCATGACTGACCTGATCGAGGCGAAGCGCTCGACGAGGCGCCTCTACACCGAGGGCCTCGTCGGCCGTGGCGATATCACGCAGGAGCAATACGAGACTGCAAAGCAAGACTTCCAAGACCGCCTCGAGCAGGCGTTCATGGAGACACACGCCGCGCAGACCGGCTCGATCCCCGTGATCGATCAGTCAGGCATCGCCGAGCGCGAAGAGCCCGGTCAGCTGACTGGCGAGGTGCTCGACACCGCAGTATCGACGGAAGTCATCCACCGCATCGGTGACGCACACGGCAACACCCCTGAGGGCTTCACCGTGCACCGCAAGCTGCAGCAGCTCCTTGCCAAGCGCGTTGAGATGAGCCGCTCCGGTGAAATCGACTGGGGCTTCGGCGAGCTCCTCGCGCTCGGTTCGCTGCTCATGGAGGGCACCCCCGTGCGCTTCGCTGGCCAGGACGCCCGCCGCGGTACGTTCACGCAGCGCCACGCAGTCTTCCACGACCGGGCGAACGGCCAGGAATGGCTGCCGCTCCTGAACCTCTCCGAGGATCAGGCCCGCTTCTGGATCTACGATTCGCTGCTCTCTGAGTACGCGGCGCTCGCATTCGAGTACGGCTACTCGCTGCAGCGTGAGGATGCACTCGTACTGTGGGAGGCGCAGTTCGGTGACTTCGTGAACACCGCGCAGGCAGTCATCGACGAGTATGTCGCCGCGGCCGAGCAGAAGTGGGGCCAGCAGTCGTCCGTCGTCATGCTGCTCCCCCACGGCTACGAAGGCCAAGGCCCCGACCACTCGTCGGCCCGCATCGAGCGTTTCCTGCAGCTGTGTGCAGAAGACAACATGATCGTCGCGCGTCCGTCGACGCCCGCGAACTACTTCCACCTGCTTCGCCGCCAGGCGTACGCCCGTCCGCGCAAGCCGCTCATCGTCTTCACCCCGAAGTCGATGCTGCGACTGCGTGGCGCGACCTCGAGCGTCGAGGACTTCACGACGGGCAGCTTCAAGCCCGTGATCGATGACCCGAACGTGCAGGATCGCGATGCGGTTCAGCGCGTGATCCTCACCTCCGGCAAGGTCTACTACGACCTCGAGGGTGCGCTCGCGAAGAATCCCGACTCCCGCGTCGCAATTGTGCGAGTCGAGCAGTACTACCCGATGCCGGTCATCGACCTTACTCGCATCATCGCGACCTACCCGAACGCCGAGCTCGTCTGGGTTCAGGACGAGCCTGAGAACCAGGGTGCGTGGCCCTTCATCTCGCTCGTGCTCGCGAAGCACCTGGCGAACGACCGCATTCGAGTTGTCTCGCGTGCGGCGTCGGCTGCGCCCTCAACGGGCTCGGCGAAGGTGCACGCTGTCGAGCAGGAAGCCCTGC